>NZ_CP175562.1:1226471-1839706 GCF_046097105.1 Natroniella sp. ANB-PHB2
AAATAAAATACTAATTATAGTTGAAGTAAATAACTTACCAACACTGGCCATATAATTAGGCTGTTTAGGATTAGCATCCAAATCACCTGTTGAACCTTGAGCAATATTTAAGTGTAAATCTAACTTCTCTGAGTGAACTAATAAAAGGAGGGATTAAGTATTAAAAAAATGGCTGAAATATTTAGGTCTGTTGGGTCTAATAGGTCTTTTAGGGGTATTTCCTGCTAATCCTGATTATTATGGTTTCTTTGGGTTTTTTAGATTCTTTGCTTTTTCAAATGTAGTAAATAATGAACGTTTAGATTTAAATATCAATAAAGCAACTAGAAATGCTTTTATAGCTTCTTTAATTGTCTTTGTTATAGCTAATATCTGGGCCAATTTTACTTTAAAAGCAGATATATTCATTTATACTTTTGTAGCAAACTTTGTACTATTAATATTAGTATTTTGCTTTTCATTTATTTATTATGATAGGGCAAATAAGTTTGGCCAAATTAAAGACAAAAATGAAAGAGTTTCGAGCTAGGTTAGATTTAACACAGCAACAATTAGCAAGTTTAGTTAATCTTAGGCGGGAGACGATTGTTCATCTAGAAAATGGAAAGTATAACTCTTCGCTTAAGCTTGCTATGGATATAGCTAAAGTTTTAAATACTACTGTAAATGAACTTTTTACTTTTATTGAGGATTAAATATTAAGTTGAAGTAAATATATTTACTTCAACTCTTAAATAGCACTAAATTTAAAAACTTTAATTTTGTTCTACAAACTGAATACTAACACCATTAGGATCTTTCACAAAGAAAAATCTAATATTGGGAACAGGTTGAAATGGGCCAACTACCTCCAACCCCTCCTCCTTAACAAAATCAAGCTGTTCATCAAAAGAATCTACCTCAAAACCTAAAGAAATACCCTCAGGATTGTTAGCAGCATCTTTATTAGGGTCAAAGATCAATTCAACCTTAGTTTCACCACTACCTAAAAAAGCAATCTCAACTTCTTCAAGTGTAAACTCCTGACTTACTTCAAGTCCTACAATCTTCTGATAAAACTCCAAAGACTCTTCCATATCCCCCACTGTAATAGTACACCAATTAAACTTCATACTTTATTCCTCCCTCTTAAAATTAATTATCTACTTAATTTTAACTAAAGAATACTAAATAATTCTAGAAATATCAAATGCTTTTAAGAACTTCCCTTCTACTCTTTACCTACTTATAATCCTCATGCCGCTACCTTTTCTTTTCTTCTCCTGTAACCTTAATATTTAACCACTTTTCAGACTTATAACACCACAGATTTAATCCTGCCATCACAAAGATGTAGTAGCTCCGGGAACGTTATTATATAAAAAGTCACCATGCTTCACTAAAGGCTCATACAAATCAATTTTAATCAATTATTTTTGTCTTCCAAGTACCTTTCATAAACCAAAATATAACTGCTAAAACTCCTAAAAACTTAGCCAACAATATAGCCCACCAAACTCCTTTTTGACCAAGCCCCAACGTATAAGCCATAAAAAGTGAAAGCGGAATTTGTAATATCCACAGAGTTAATATCCGAAATAACATCTGCTCTACTGTATTTCCAGCCCCCTTTAAAGATTCTGATAATACTTGCTGCACCCCTAAAAATGCAAAAGCAAATCCAGCAATCTTCAAATAATAACTACCTATTTCTATTACATTTTGGTTCTCCGTAAATAACATTATCAAACAAGGAGCAACAAACAATATAAGTATAGCTACTAAAATCTGAAACCCAAATGTAATCCCTGCACCCAACCAAGCAGTAACTCCAGCCTCATCAGGCTTGTCAGCACCCAAAAATTGACCTATTAATACTCCGGTAGCCCGCCCCATACCTTGAGCAGGCATTCTAATTACTGAAGTAATCCTATTAGCTATTCCCCAAGCAGCAAGAGTATATGTACCAAAAGCAGTTACAATTGAAGTCATAACTGCCATTGCTAAAGACAAAGCTGACATCCCAATCGCAGCTGGAAAACCAACCTTAATTATTTGCTTAACCATCTCTTTATCAGGTTTAAGATAATCTAACTTGAGCTTAATTCCTTTCTTACCAGTAAAGAGTAGATACATTCCTATAATTGCTCCGATAAAACGAGAAAATATCGTTGCTATAGCAGCACCCTTAATACCCAACTCCGGAAACAAAAACCAACCAAAAATTAAAAACGGATCTAAAATTATATTTATTAAAACAGTTATTAATTTGAGCTTCATTGGAGTTTTTGTATCACCAATTCCTTGAAGGGCTGAAGAAAATACAAAATAAACAAAAACCAAAGGAATACCCCACATTATTATTCTAAAATATTCCCAAGCTGGTTTTAATACTTCTGCCTCAGGCCCCATTATTTGTAATAATTCTTCTCCTGAAATCAAACCTACTCCAGAAAAAAAGACTGAAATTACAACTGATAAAACCAAAACCTGCCCTGCTGCTAAATTAGCCATTTTCTGATTTTCTGCTCCAATATATTGCGAAATCAGTGTCATTCCAGCCACAGAAAAACCTCCAGCAAAAGAAAAAATAAAAAATATTAGTGGAAAAGATAAAGAAATTGCTGCTAAATACTCTGCTCCTAACCTTCCTACCCAAAAGGTATCAGCTAAATTATACATCAAATGCATAGCATCACCGATTATGATTGGATAACTAAGAGCTAATAAAGTAATTAATATTTTTTTATTAGTCAAATTTTTGATTGATTTTATTTGCATACAACCCTCCTCGTTCTTTTCTAATAACCACTTCTTTCTTTGCTTATGATATGTAACATTTATAAATACTATATATTACAAACCAAAAATAATCTTTTTACAACTAAGTTCTACCTCACTTCTATCTTCAGTAATTTAAAAGCCATAGATCAATTTTGCTCAATTTAAAAGCCAGACCTTTTTCAAGATCTGACCTGATAATCAAACTAAGACTATTCATAAGCTATCTCAACTTCATAGCCTTCATATTGTAATTACAATTCTAAAAATCTAGCTATCTTCTTTCGTCTTCTACAATCAAAACTTTATACCTTTCCATTTTAATCCTCCAGACAACTTCTAATCTATTTACTACTTATACATATAAAAAATTTACATAATGTAGATACTAACAATAAAACGATAATCACAAAATTCTATTTTACCTACTATACCTTTTATGAGACCCTATCCAGTACTGACTGTAGTAGAAACCTTAATTACTATAATAATGGTTTATTTCAAGAATATCTTTTTTGATCTATACTGATTAATTAAGAAGCAGCTTCCTCCTAAAAACAGAGCAATTGCAGCTATAACCCAATGCATAGTTGTAACCATAAAGGGAAATATGTAATAGTAGGCTAAGATAAGAATAAAAATTAAAGTCATTTGAATTATAGTTAGTATCATGAATTTCCTAACATATTTCTTTTTTAGTCTTTTAAAATAGTTCTGGCTCATTTAAAGCAGCAGATAATAGAACTGATGCAGAAAAAGAATTAACAGAATCAGTAAATATACCATGAATAACATCCTCAAATTCTAACCTCTCCACCCTACCCCAAACATTATATTCATAATGGCTAATAAATTTCTTCTGATCAGCCACAGGGCTAGCCTTGTCTAGATCGAGGGGAAATAGCTCTACTGGTAGTCCTCCCTTAGATTCCAATCTTACAATCTTAATAATTGAACCCCCTTCCAGATAGTGATTATATGTGAAAATTAATTAAAAATGATTTTAATTATTAATCTTTATTACATATTTAGACTTATTGCAGAATATTTAGATCAACTAACAAGTGATAATAGATTAAAAATCTTAATAAGGATGTAAGAAGGAGGTGAAGAAATTGTCTGTTAATATTAATAGAAAAACATTACAAATATTAAATATTCTTTCCTTTGTTTTAGTGATTTTCATTAATGCTTTAGCAAATATTTTACCTCTTAATGATTATACAACAGGTGAAGTAGCTCAGTTATACCCTAACCTATTTACTCCAGCACCAATTACTTTCTCTATCTGGGGGCTGATTTATCTTTTATTGGCATCCTTCACTTTATATCAAGCCAGAGGTTTACTTTCTATACCAGATCCTCAAGTTGACTTTTTAGATAAAATAGGTTACTTATTTTTTATTTCATCTTTAGCTAATGCAAGTTGGATCTTTGCTTGGCATTATCTTAAAATTGGTCTATCTTTTTTAATAATGTTTGTGTTGTTAATCTCTTTAATATTAATCTATAATCAGTTAGAAATTGGACTAAGAAGAGTAAGTAGAGCCGAAAAATTATTTGTCCATCTTCCCTTTAGCATCTATACAGGGTGGATTACAGTAGCAACATTAGCTAATTTAACTACATTACTGGTTGATCTCAACTTTTATGATACCATAATTCCAGCAGTACCTTGGACTATTGGAATGATTGCCATTGCAGTTATAGTTGGAAGTTATATTTATATTAAAAGAAGAGATCTTTATTATAATTTAGTAATAGTCTGGGCTTTATTAGGCGTTGTAGTTAAACGGATTTTTATAGCTGAAGAATTAATAATCACCGTAGCTATAGCTGCTATTATAGGTATTATAATTATTACAGGAATACTTGTGAGGGATTTTAAATTTAGTTTTCCATAAGATGAACAGATTAAATGGGGTAACAATAGGGCCAACACCATTAGTATTCCAGGCTTAATAAGTTTGTTGCTTTAATCAAGGCTTTGCAGGAGGAGGAGGTTATTTATGAAAAAAACTATTGTAATAGGAACTTCTCCTAAATTGCAATAATAATTGAACTAATTTTATTTAAAAGAATTTACTCAGCTTCAATCAAACTATTTAAGTAATATTATTAATAACGATAAAATATTATTAGGTAAGTACTTACTACAAGGGAGGGAATCTTTTGGAAACAGAGCTCAATAAAAAAATCATAAATCTCAAAGCCTTAATTGCAATCTTTGTCACTATTTCATTGGTTATTTACTCAGAGCAGGCATTCGAAGCAGCAGTTAATGGCTTACATACTTGGTGGGAGATCGTCTTCCCTGCCTTATTACCATTCTTTATCATCGCCGAAATCTTAATGGGGTTAGGTGTAGTTCATTTTATAGGTGCCTTATTAGAACCGCTAATGCGACCAATTTTTAAGGTTCCGGGGATTGGAGCTTTTGCCGTAGCTATGGGCCTAGCCTCTGGCTATCCAATCGGGGCCAAAATCACAGGAAAGTTAAGACGAGAAAAGCTATGTACTCAGGTGGAAGGAGAACGCCTAGTCTCTTTTGCTAATACTGCCGATCCGCTCTTTATGGTTGGTGCAGTAGCTATTGGTATGTTTGGTCAACCAAAACTGGGATTGATTTTAGCATTGGCCCATTATATTTCATGTTTAATGGTTGGTTTTATCTTGCGTTTTTATAACCCTAAGACTGATAATAAAGATGCAGTTCAAAGTCAAATTACTGAAACAAATATATTAAAAAAAGCTTTTAATGAATTATATAAAGCAAGAAGAAGTGACAATCGTCCTTTTGGTCAATTACTTGGAGACTCAATTAGAGAATCTGTCAACACCTTATTGCTAATTGGTGGCTTTATAATTCTTTTTTCTGTTCTAACTGAAATATTAACTTCTATTGGTATTACTAATATACTTACTAGTTTGATCGCTTTTTTTCTTAGGCCATTCGGCTTTGAAAAATCTTTAATCTTACCTATTATCAGTGGATTATTTGAAATTACAAATGGTTCTCATCTTGCTAGTCAATCTAGTGCTCCTTTAGGACAACAGATCATAATTACTAGTGGAATCATTGCCTGGAGTGGTTTTTCAGTCCATGCACAAGTAGCTGCAATGGTGGAAGGAACTGATATTCGACTAAAGCCTTATATCTTTTCTAGAATCTTACATGGTATCTTCGCCAGTATAACTACTTTCCTGCTTCTGAAAAGATTGAATCTAAATCTTGAAAATTTAGTTACAGATGTCACTAACCTTCATGGAGAAATCACATTAACCCTTGGTTACTGGGAGCGTTTTTCTCAAATGTCATTCTTCTTAATCTTACTTCTCAGTAGTTTAATACTACTCTCTTTAATTATCCATATCATCAAAAGAATAACGATAATCTCCTTTCATCATTTTAATTAAAAAAGACCTCCATTCTGGAGGTCAATTTATCTATGAAGCTTAAAAAAGGTGATCTCTTTCTTTCAACTTTTCAAATAACCTATCAACTATAAATTCAGGAACTAAATCTCTAACACAACCTTCAAAACTAGCCACTTCTTTAATCATGCTTGAACTCAAATAAGCATATTCAGTACTGGTCATCATAAATATTGTTTCTATATCTGCATCCAATTTTTTATTCATAGAAGCCATTTGAAATTCCGATTCAAAATCAGAAACCGCTCGTAACCCTCTAACAATCACCTTTGCCTCTTTTTGTTTTAAATAAGTTGTCAATAACCCGGTAAAACAATCTACTTCTACTGAGTCATACTCCTTAACTACCTGCTTAAGCATCTTTACTCTTTCTTCCATATCAAAAAGAGGTCTTTTTCTAGGATTATTGAAGACTGATACAATAACTTTATCAAATACATTATTAGCTCGTTCAATAATATCTAAATGTCCTTTAGTTACTGGATCAAAACTACCTGGATAAACAACTACCTTAGCCATATTTACTTGTCCTCCTCTCGTATAAAACTAATTGCTGCTGTACCATATTCTTTTCTTTTAAAAATATTGTATCCTGCTGATAAATCAAACTCAACTTCTGCATCATGTTCAATTATTATAAAGCCTGTCGGATGTAATAATTTATAATTGTTTATTTCCTCTAACGTTTTGTAATATAAATTTTGCTTTTTGTAAGGCGGATCCATAAAGATCAAATCAAAGTTTGGTTCCAATCGTCCTACAGATTTTGTTACATCCCCTCTAATTACTTTGC
The DNA here is from genome assembly GCF_046097105.1 of Natroniella sp. ANB-PHB2. GTDB lineage: Bacteria > Bacillota > Halanaerobiia > Halobacteroidales > Halobacteroidaceae > Natroniella. The sequence goes on from NZ_CP175562.1 coordinate 1,233,460, forward strand.
TTTGACCTTGATAACCTACCATTGCTAAATTCTCTTCAATAACCTCTATATTTTGTTTATTCTGTTCAATATAAATAACTTCATCTGCCCCTCGGCTCATTGCTTCAATGCCAACTCCACCAAAACCGGCATATAAATCCAAAAACCTTGTCCCAATTATCTCAGGGCCCAAAATATTAAATAATGCTTCTTTTGTTCTATCACTAGTTGGTCTCACATCTTTTCTATCCAATGATTTTAAATTCCTGCCTTTATCTTGTCCAGCAATAATTCTCATTTTATCACTCCATAAGTAAGTTTCCAGTATACAATTGACAATTAAACCCTTTAGTTCTTAAAATCAGATAGCTATTGCTAACTTATGTCAATTAAATCGAAATCATAATCAAAAACTTCAGTTAAAACTCGCTTAAGCAATTGATGTTTCTTTTGGACTAAATTCCGATCTCGTTCAATCAAAGCAAAAGCATCTTCTCTAGCCAACTCCAACAACTTATGATCCCGTAAAATATCAGCAACTTTCAAATCAGGCATCCCATGTTGACGCGTCCCAAAAAACTCCCCTGGCCCACGCAATTGCAAATCTTCTTCAGCAATCACAAAGCCATCATTTGATTTAGTCATGATCTTCATTCTTTCTTGACCTTCTTCAGTTGAAGGATTAGCTATTAAAATACAATAAGATTGATACTTACCTCTACCTACTCTACCACGCAGCTGATGTAGCTGGGCCAACCCAAAACGCTGTGCATCTTCAATTACCATTATCGAAGCATTAGGCACATTAACCCCAACCTCAATTACAGTCGTAGCTACCAAGATATCTACCTTTCCTAATCTAAACTTTTCCATCATCTCTTCTTTAACCTTTGATTTTACCTGTCCATGTAACAACCCAATTTCTAAATTTGGAAAGACCTCTTCTTTTAAATAAACAGCCAATTCAGTAGCAGACTTTATATCCAATTTTTCTGACTCTTCTACTAACGGACAGACAATATAAGCTTGACGGCCTTGTTCAATCTCTTGTCTAATAAAAGAATAGATTCGCTGCCTTGCCTTAGCAGTTCGCCATTCAGTTACAACTGGCTTGCGACCTGGAGGTAGCTCATCAATTACTGACAGATCCAAATCTCCATAGACCGTTAAAGCTAAAGTACGAGGAATCGGCGTTGCTGTCATTACTAAAATATCAGGGTTAGTACCCTTCTCCTGTAATAAAGCCCGTTGTTTAACCCCAAAGCGATGTTGTTCATCAATAATAGCCAATCCTAAGTTAGAGAAATTAACCCCCTCTTGAATCAAAGCATGAGTTCCAATAATAATATCAATCTCTCCTTTTTCAACTCGGGCCAACAACTCCTTCTTTTCTTTATTACTCAAACTCCCTACCAACAGGCCAATCTCTATTCCCAAAGGCTTTAACTCTTCTTTCAAACCTAAATAATGCTGTTCAGCTAAAATCTCTGTCGGGGCCATTAATCCACCCTGAAATCCAGACTGCACCGTCTTCAACAAAGCCAACGTAGCTATTACAGTCTTTCCTGCTCCTACATCCCCTTGTAGCAAACGATTCATCTGCTCTTTTTCTTCCATATCAGCCTCTATTTCAGTCCATGCTTTCTTTTGAGCTGAAGTCAACTCAAAAGGCAATAGATCTAAAAAGTTTTCAATTAATTTATTATTAGTAAGATGCTGAATTCCTAATTTATCAGCTTTAGCTTCCTTTTTTCGCAAAGCTAAACTTAACTGCAAGACAAACAACTCTTCATAAGCAAATCGTTTGCGGGCTTGTCTCAATTTTTCTTTAGAATCAGGAAAATGAATTAAGTGCAATGCCTCCTTAATCCCTATAAAATCATATTTATTTAAAATCTCTTCAGGCAAAAATTCAGGAACATCTGCTAGATACTTATCTAAGCAATTATTAATAATCATCCTTAATCTCTTCTGGCTTACTCCTTTAGTAGCAGGGTAAACCGGTAGAATCTTTCCAGTATGTAAAGGTTCTGTTGAGTCTAATTTTTCATAGTGAGGATTATTAATTTCAAATTGACCATAATTATACTTTACCTCTCCACTAAATAAATAAAGATCTCCCTTATTAAAAACCTTTTTGATATACTTTTGGTTAAACCAGACCCCATATAAAATACCAGTCCCATCACTGATTCCAACCTTAATAATCGTCAATCCTCGTTTAGGTTGAATCTGATCAATCTTGACAACTTTTCCTTGAACAGTAACCTTCAACCCACTATTCAATCGACTGATCTTTTTGCAATCACTCCAATCATTATAGTCACGAGGAAAATAATATAATAAATCCTTAGTACTATCAATACCTAACTTCCTTAATCTTTTGGCCCAATACTCTCCAACTCCTTTAATATATTGAATAGTCTGTTGCCAAAAATCAGGTAGCTTAGTTTTTCTTTTTTCAACTTTAGAATTATTACTCAGCCTTAAATCTTGCTTTTGTTCTCTCTGTTTCTGCTTAGCTAAATTATTATAGACTAAATTAGCATGTTGGGATCTGATTTTAACCAATTTATTCTGCTTTAATTTAAATGCTTCAATCCCTCTTATCCGTTCAGACAATTGATTAACTAACCTAATTGACTCCTTTAACTTTTGTTGGCGATCATCAATGGTTACCTTATCATAATCCTTGAATAAAAAATTTAAATTTTCAGCGATCTCTTTTATCTCATTGCTATCAGCCTTACTTATTAATTTACTAGTCCACTCTAAGATATAAGAATCAAAACCACCAAAAACTGAAGTATTTAAACCTCTCAATTTCATTTCAATTGGTATCGGTTTGATCACCTTTTCAAGTATATCTTCTAGTTTATTATCCATCAAGTCCACCCCACAAGCATCAGCTTACTGTCCTTCCCTACATATTATACCAACTATCCTTAACAATTATCAAATTATTTCAGCCTTATTTCAAAAAAACAATTCCAAAAGGTGTCGGGCCAACATGAGTAGCAATCACTGGGCCAAATTGCATCATATCTACTTCTGCCCACTCAAATTGCTCAACCAAACTCTCTTTTAACTGTTCTGCTTTATCTTTATTCTTTCCATGAAGAAGAATCAACTTACTTCCTTGCTGGCCTTCTAGTTTATCTGCAACTAATTTTTTTAATTCATTATACAATCTACGTTGCCCTCTAACCTTACCACAAGGAGCAACCTCTCCTCCTTTTAAAGTTAAGATTGGCCTTATATTTAACAAATTACCCAAAAAAGCACTAGCCTTGCCAATTCTCCCACCTTTTTCTAAATAACTTAAATCATCAACAGTAAAATAAATCTCTATATCTTCTTTTAGCCTTGGAATCAAATCATCAACTAACTCTTCTACACTACTTCCAGATTTTACTGCATCAGCCACTTCCATAACCATAACTCCCAGCGAAAAAGTAGCAACCTCCGAGTCAACTACTTCAACTTTAACCCCATCCACCATCTCAGCTGCCAAGCGCGCCGCTTCAATTGTTCCACTCAGCTTTTCTGAAAGGTGGATAGAAATTATCTCTTCATAGTCTTCAGCCAATCTTTCATATGCTTCTATAAATTTACCAATAGCTGGTTGAGAAGTTGTCGGTAAACTATCACTTTCTTCAATTATATCTAAAAACTGCTCTGATGTAATATCAATTCTATCCTGATAAGACTCTCCCGCCCAATTAACCTCTAATGGGACCATCGTAATATCATATTTATCCAAGATTTCAATGGTCAAATCTGCTGTACTATCAGTAACTACTACTGTGTTACCCATCATCATTCACTCCTATTCTATAGAAAGAATATAATAATAAATCGGTTGCTTACCATCATAAATCTCAACATCAAAATCATTATACTCCTCTTTTAAACTTGCCATTAATCCTTCCTGCTCCTCCATAGTCACATCTTGACCAGCATAAATAGTAATTAATGAATCACTCTCTATAATCATCTCTGCTAATAAATCAAGTACTACTTGATTAAAGTTTGAACCAACCACCTCAATCTCACCTTCAGCTAAACCTAGAATATCTCCTTCATTAATTTCAGTCTCTTTAATTTTAGTATTCCTGGTAGCATAAGTTATTTCGGCAGTCTTAACAAACTGTAATTCCTCTTCCATCTCTGCACTTACCTCTTCTAGCTTGCCTTCTGGATCAAAAGAAATCATTGCACTTATTCCTTGCGGAATAGTAGTTGTCGAAACTACCTCAACCTCCTTATCTGTCAGCTCTTTAACCTGTTTAGCCGCTGAAATTACATTTTTATTATTAGGCAAGATAATAATCTGTTCAGCTGTTAGTTCTTCAACTCCTTTTAATAAATCCTGAGTACTAGGGTTCATAGTTTGACCACCTTTTAATACATACCCTACTCCAAGACTTTCAAAAATCTCTTTTAAGCCATCACCTGCAGCTACAGCTAAAATTGCTAAACCATCTTCTCTTTCTTCAACTTTTTGATTTACTTCAACATCTTCAATTTCTTGCTTTTTCTGATGCTGATCAGCCATATTATCTATCTTTATTTTGGTTAATTGTCCATACTTCAAGCCTATCTCTAAAACTTTTCCTGGATGCTCAGTATGAATATGAACCTTTAGAATACCATCTGCCTCTACAACCAATAATGAATCCCCATAATCAACTATTAACTCTCTAAAATCATTAACTGCAATTGCAGCATCTTTAATAATGAATTCAGTACAATAACCGAATTCTATTTCCCCCTCAGTAAATACAACCTCTTGTTGCTTATCTTCAAAATCTTGCTGTTGATATTCAACCTTCTCTTCAGCAACAATCCCATATAATAATCCTGTTAAAAATATTTGATAGCCTTTTCCTCCAGCATCTACTACACCAGCTTCTTTTAAAGTATCAAATAATTCTGGAGTCCTCTTAACGCTTTCTTCAGCTTCTTTAATTACTTCTTTTAAGAACTTAACCATATTCGCTTCTTCAGCTATCTGCTCTGCTTTATTACCTACATCTTTAGCCACTGTCAAAATTGTCCCCTCAACAGGTCTCATTACAGCTTGATATGCTTTATCAGCTGCTTGCCCTAAAGCATCCGCTAAAATCTGATTAGTTAATACTTCAGCATTGCCAATTCCATCAGCAAACCCTTTTAATAGCTGGGATAAAATTACTCCTGAATTTCCTCTAGCCCCCATTAAAGCTCCTTTGGCCAACTGATCTGCTAGCTCACCTACTGTCTCAGCCTCACTATTTTCTACATATGCTATTGCATCTGATAAGGTTAGACTCATATTTGTCCCAGTATCACCATCAGGAACTGGAAAAACATTTAAATTATTAAGTTCTTCTTCTGCTTCTTTTAAATAATTCCCAGCTATTATTAACATCTGTTTAAAATCTACTGTATCTAATTGTTCAATATATTTTTTTGAATATTTAGGTAACATTATCAACTCTCACTCCCTGAACATTAATATTAACTTCTAACACATTAACTCCTGTCTTCTCTTTTAAAGTATACTTAACTCTCTCAATTATATTGTTAGCTACTTCTGATATCTTAACTCCATACTCTACAATAATAAATAAATCGACCTTAACCCCTTCATCAATAATTTCTATATTAACACCCTGGCTAAGGTTTTCAGTACCTAACAATTGACTTAAACCATCTTGAATCCCTTGTTTAGCCATACCAACTAACCCATAACATTCCATTGCAGCCAATACAGCTATAACTGAAATAACATCTTTGGAAATATTGATCATTCCCAATTCATTTGATAATTTTTGCTTAGTAGACATTACTATCCCTCCTTTCTTTTGACATATTTAATTATTATCTTCTAACTTCTTTAATTCAATTAGTAATTCTTCTAAATTAACTTGATTAATCTCTGCTACTATCTCTAAGCTATCTGAACTAGCTCCTACACACCTAGCACAATCCAAATTATACATTGCCAAAACTTCATTCGCTGCTGGATAGTGCTGTACCAGTTCTAAAATAGAAGTCTGTTTAGTAATTTTCATTTTCTCCCTCCTACTCTAACTATTATTCAATAAATCTTAATAAAAACCTTCTTAATATAACAAAATACCAGATTATACTTGCTTGTTACCTGCTATTTATGTTAAAATATTTAAGTGGTTATATTGGTGTTTATTATAAATTGATATAGATTAAGGAGGTGCAAATAATGGCAAGGTTCTGTGAAGTATGCGGCAAAGGTTCTAATAAAAGTAATGCAGTTACTCGTAGAGGTAAAGCTAAAAAAGAAGGTGGAGTAGGTCGTAATGTAACAGGTCGTTCTAGAAGAACCCAAAAACCTAACTTACAAAAAGTTAAAGCTATTGTTGAGGGTTCTCCAAAAAGGATTAAGGTCTGTACTTCTTGTTTAAAAGCAGGAAAGGTAGAAAGAGCATATTAAAAAAAGAAGGGCCAACTTGGCCCTTCTTTTTAATTATTAAGTAAATACTTTTTTAGAAATTATAGATGTTTTTTAATTTTACTCTTTTTAAATCAGTACTTAGCCTCACACTTACCCTCACGCTATGACGACAGGTTTTTTACTTCATCTTCTTTAATTAAACAAGATAAAGGAGCTATCGTCATTAAAGGTAGTTCTATTGCTTCTAAAGTTGCTCTTTGCTCAATAATATAAGTCACTTCATAAGTCAAACATTCCAACTGATCCTTGATCTGAACTAGATCACCAACTTCAATCATAGATTTCATTAAACCCAGTCTTAAATGTATAGATAAACAATACCATTAATCTACAATTGATAGTTAAAACCTTTAAAACATCTTTGTTTTAAGAATTATCTTTAATTATCAATTGTAAATTCTCTTTATTATAACTTGTTTATCTAGGTAAAAAAGACTAGTTCCCCCCTTTTTTTAAATGAATTTCGTTTGTTATATTATATTCTATATAAAACCAAATAATAACTAGTATTAAGGGGATCGATAGATTAGTTTAATATATAATTTTCTAATTGACCTGCTTTTTATTGATATAATGTGTCACTTTTCGTTCGTAAAAGAATGTATTTTTGTAGGGGCAGGTCTCTGTGCCTGCCCCTACAAATATCATTTCTACCCGCCAAATCAAAAGTGCCACATTATTGTAATAAAACTTAACTTTAAGATCAAAAACCACCTTAAAATTAACATATGTAATTAAAGAACGTAAATTTACTAAGGTTAATATTCCGACTTAGAAATACCCTTCCCAATCCAATCAATCAAGTGCTTACGGCTAAAATGCCACTGCCTACCCAATTTTCTTCCTGGTACTTGATACTTTTTAAGTATCTCGGTTAAGGTTCTAGTACTGACCCCTAATAATTCACTTGCTTCTTTAAAGTCTAAGATATCCTTATTCATTACCTCCCTATCCTCTAATTTCTTATATAAGTTGTATTCAGATAATTCTAATTGATAGACAAAAACTTCTCTTAACCTCTTTTTGCAGTCATACTGTAACTCTTTGTTGATACTACTCAACTCTGCCTTACCTAGATACTTATACTCATCCGTATCTAATTTAATAAAAGTGTAGATTGGAGAAGGCTTAATTAAGTAATTACTTAAAGCCAAATTACCACCAGTCAATTCCTGTTCACCCTCTAACCCTTCAGCTGTATAATAAAAGAAATCTTCTTTTAAGCGATCATGATAAGGATTTGTCTTTTTCCAGTTACTTAAATCTGAAAATAAAACTATATAGCCTGGATTCTCTGCTGTTCCAGTATATTTAATCCCCCTACTAGTATTAACTTTTAACTTCTTATAAATACTCTCTTGAGAATATACTTCTTCTACAACTAAATCAGCTTCATTCACCTTATTACCTCCTAAAATTTGCTTTTATCCTATTATATCAATTAATTACTTTTATTGTCAATTGATTTCGTTCCTTTTCTGCTAACTTGCTATTAAGTCTGAGGTTAAGGTTAAGGTTGAGTTTAAGCCAACCATTAAAACATACCTCATTAGCTTTTATTTAAACCTAATCTTAATCCCCTATGAAATAGAAAAAACTGAGCTTAAAATAAGCTCAGTCTCTATAAGTATAAATTTCATCTGCATCAAAATATAAATCAATCTCCCTTTTAGCACTTTCATTACTATCTGAAGCATGTACAATGTTACCAGAATCTAAATTCAAAGCAAAATCTCCTCTAATAGTACCTGGTTTAGCTTCAATGGGATCAGTTGCTCCATTCAAATTTCTAATAATTTGAATAGCTTCTTCTCCTGCAATTACCATTGCTACTATTGGAGCTTCAGTTATGTATGAGATTAAATCATCAAAAAAAGATTTCCCTTGATGCTCTTGATAATGAGTTGTTGCTAACTTTTCATCCATCCACATCATCTTCATAGCTTGTATCTCCAATCCTTTAGCTTCAAATCTAGCTATAACCCTACCAATCTTATGATTCAATACTCCATCAGGCTTAATTAATACTAATGATTGTTCCATCCTTAATCCCTCCATTCTCTCTCAGTTATTTATAAATTGAAAACTAACATAACTATAACTCTTCTCCTTTTAAATTATAATTGATGGTTATGAATAACTTCTAATATTAGATCAGTTGGAAGTTCATCTAAAAAGCGAGAAGAAATCATATTCTTAGTCTCGCCAAACTGCTGACGCTGTCGAGTATGACTGATAAATAATCTATTTTCAGCTCGAGTCATTGCTACATAAGCTAACCGTCTTTCCTCCTCTATATCTTCAATCAACCCACTCTTAATACTACGTCGATGGGGAAAGACCTCTTCTTCCATTCCAACTATAAAGACAGCAGAAAACTCCAATCCTTTAGAAGCATGTACAGTCATCATCTTAACCTGATTTGATTGATCCAAATCATCTTGATCAGATAATAATTTCAAATCCCTAACAAAATCATCTAACTTCCGAGCTGGATTCTTTTGTTGATAATTCTCTGCTAAAACTAAAAACTGATTTAAATTATCCAACCTATTTAGAGCTGTCTCTGAACCATCTAACTCCAACATTGCCTGATAACCACTGGTCTTTAAAATCTGATCAACCTGTTCAGGAATAGATAGACTGGACTCTTTGATGGCTATTACCTCTTTTAAGTCCTTATAAAATGCTCTTATCTTCGCTGCTGTCTTTTTACCTATTCCTGGTACATCCGTTGGATCTTCCATTATATCGAATAACCCTAAACTCTCATCCTCTTGATTAAAACTTAATAAATTAAATTCTGGTACATATTCTTGGGCGTGTTTAATTAGTTTATCCAAAGTTTTAGCTCCAATTCCCCGTTTAGGAACATTAACAATTCGTTTCATAGCAATTGTATCTTGAGGATTAACTGCCACCTTTAAATAACTTATAACATCTTTAATCTCTTTACGATCATAAAACCCAAGTCCTCCTACAATATAATAAGGAATTCTCTTTCTAATAAATGCTTCTTCTAACACCCTAGATTGATGATTAGAACGATACAAAATAGCAATATCATTATACTTATACCCACTAAATCTAACTAAGTTGTCAATCTCCTCTGTTATATAATCTGCTTCGGCATACTCATTAGCTGCCTCACAAATAACAACTGGCTCCCCTTCAGCATTAGAAGTCCAAACTTCTTTATTAAATTGCTGATTATTACAAGTAATTAAAGCATTAGATGCATTAATAATATTGGCTTTAGAGCGATAATTCTGCTCCAATTTAATTGTCTTACATTCAACAAAATCATCTGCAAAACTGAGAATATTATTCATATCAGCCCCACGAAATTTATAAATACTCTGAAAATCATCGCCAACCACAAAGATATTATTCTGCTTTTTAGCTAACAATTGGGCCAACCGATACTGAATCGGCGAAGTATCTTGATACTCATCGATCAACAAATACTCAAACTTGTTCTGATACTTTGCCAATACTTCTTCATACTCTTCAAATAACTGTATCACTTTAGTTAATAAATCATTAAAATCAAAAGCATTATTATCCTGTAATACTTCATTATACTTTTGATAGATATCAACAATGTTTTGATAATACTCCTCGCTCCCGTTACCTACCTCTTGGTATCTGGTTAATAATTCATCTTTAGCCCACAACTTTAATTTAGCTTTATTAATTAGTTTTAAAATAATCTTAGGGTCATACTTTTCCTGATCTAAATTAAAACTCAAAATAATATCAGCAATCAAGCTCTTACTCTCATCTTGATCATAAATCACAAACCCTGATTCGTACCCTAATTTTTTTAAATTCTGACTCAAAATTCGCACACAAATACTATGAAAAGTACCCATCCACATCTGATCAGGCATCTCTCCTAATAACTCTTTAACCTTTCTTTTCATATCTTGAGCTGCCTTATTAGTAAAGGTCAAGGTCAATATATTGGCTGGGTTAACCCCTTGATCAATTAAATAAGCAACTCGATAAGTTAAAGCTCTTGTCTTGCCACTACCTGCAGCAGCTAAGACTAAGACTGGCCCTTCAGTCGTTGTAACTGCTTCTTGTTGTTTAGTATTTAAGTCCATTGACAAATTCATACTATTATTCCTCCTAGATTCAAATAATTAAGCTGGTTACTATATTTTAATCCCAATCCACTTTTCAGTTCTGAAATATAAATAAAAAACTATTGCTATTATTGTAAAAACAATATTTTGACCAATATAAAGGCCCACTAAACCCCAATCAGTATGATTGACCACAAGATAAGTCATTGGAACAAGCAATCCCCACATCCTAAATACAGTAATTAACATCACCATCCATGTATCACCTGCTCCTCTTAAAGCACCTGAATAAACAATTAATACAGCAATCGGCACTTGCAAAATTCCTGCTAATCGTAAAGGTAAGATAGCTGTTTGAATTACTTCAGGTTCACTGATAAAGATCCTAACCAACTGATAAGGAGCAATAACAAATATGATTCCCAAAAATAAGGCCAAAGCTGCTCCACATAAAACAGATAAGTTACCACTTCTAACAGCATTATCTTCATCTTCTGCTCCTAAGTATTGACCAACCAAAGTAGTCGTCGCCAAAGAAATTCCGAAAACGGGCATAAAAGAGATCGACTCTAATCTAACTATAATAGCATAGACTGAATACTCTATTGTTCCTAGCATAACAGTCAGATAGTGTAAAGCAATAAAAGAACTCTGCATTGCTAGCTGTTCTAATGCTGCTGACCAACTTATCTTCCATAGTTTCTTAATCAAGCTCAATTTGATCTTGAACCAACGCAGAACTAATCTAATCTGCTTATCACCTTTAAAAGCAATTGCAGTAAAGATAGCAGCTCCTACAACCCGTGATAAAGTAGTTGAAATAGCAGCTCCTCTAATTCCTAACTCAGGAAAAAATCCAATTCCAAAAATCAATAACCAATTACCTAAAATATTAACTACATTAATTGCTCCATTGACCACCATTGGGGTAGTAGTATCCCCAACCCCTCGAAAAGAACCACTCAATGATAGCGTAAGTAACATAAATAATTGACTATAAATTATAACCTCTAAATAATCAAACGTTATATCTAATACCTTCTGCTCCACTGGAAATAAAGAAATTATCTCTTTGTAGAATAGATACATAAAACCAGTTAAAAGAAATCCAATAATTATATTTAGCATATAAGACTGACTAGCAACACGGTTGGCCTTATTTTTAGAACCAGCACCAATATAACGGGAAACAACAGCAGTTGTTCCCACATTAAAAGCTGAAAATATAAATACAATCGGAAATACAATTTGATTAGCTAAATTAACAGCAGCTAGACCTTCTGCTCCAATCCCCTGCCCTACCATAATTGTATCCGCTAGACCAACCAAAGTATTCATAAACATTTCAATCATTGCTGGAGTTGCTAACAGCATAATCTTTTTTATAAATTGATTCGTTGTTAATTTTTTCTGATTTAAACAGATTTCAATCATAATCACCCTTTTTCAACTTTATAGTTTTATTAATACTTTTTTATACTCTATTATTTACAAGTTTTTAAACATTAATCTTCTAAATATATATTTAAGTTTTCTCTTTTCATTCTTTGCTCTCCCTCCTTTATAAACTAATTCGATCCCTTCTTTTCTTTTGATAAGTATTCTTCTACCTTAAAAACCTTACTAATTAAAAAATAAAAAAACAGTATAAAAATTAATCCCCCAACAATGAGTCCATAATTTTCTTTTACAATCAACCCCTCTTCAACAATAAAACCACTGATCACAGTTAAAAATGCCACTTTAGGTAAGATTCCAAGTAGAGATAATATACTGTAAACAGAAAATTTAATTTCAGTTAAACCATAAGCATAATTCTGTAAATTTATCGGAATTATAGGAAGTAGACGTGTTATTAATAATAACCGATATCCATAGTCCTCAAACCATAACTCCATTTTAGAAACTAACCCCTTCTTTTCTAGCCAATCCGTAATAAAATCCCTAGCAAAGTATCTAGCAATCAAAAACGATGCACTTGCTCCTAACCCAAAACCAATTAATACAAAAACTGCCCCAAAAAATGGACCAAAAGCAAGACCTCCCACTAACATAAAGAAAGGATTAGGTAAAAAGATAATCATAGCCATAGTATACATAACAATAAAAAAAGCAGGTGCTAACCAGCCCCATCCTGTTATCCATTCATTAAAAGCTATTAATTTAGTTACGTCTTGATAATCAAACAATTCTAATTGATACCCAATAACTAGCCCTAACAAGATTATAAAAATCAAAAATAGCCACCTTTTATCTAACACTTTATCACCTCACAGAAATTTCTTGAATCAAACTAATGACTTAAATATTTTATCACACTTTTTCCGATTTTTAAAATATCATCAGTAATTATTATAGTAAAAAGCAGCCAAATGGCTGCTTTTTACCCAACTATTATTTGTTTTTTACTAGCCTCTATTAAATTTATGATCTCTTCTAACTAGTTTATCTAAATCAAAACTTATTATCATAACTACTTAGTAGATATTTAACTTAAATTAAATTAATAGGTCTGATTAACCAATAAACCTTAACTCTGCTTTACTATTTAAGACTGTAATTACATTCATCTTATCCCCTTCCAGTTGACATACGAATATAACTCCACGGTGTTCTCTAATTTCTCGCTCCCCTTTGGCAAAGCCAATTAACCTACTCCTTTTCACTCCTTCAACTATATTGTGAATTGCTTTATGACGACTGATCGATTTTTGTCGCTCTTGATACCTTTCAATTGCATGATCAGTAGCATAAATATAATAATTCACATTAAACACCTCCTTATAGAATATATATTCAACGTTCAACCTAAATATTTAATTTAGTTATTCCAATTTTAGTTAATTTATTCCACGAAAAATTTACTTGCTTTTAATCAGTTGTCAAATAGAAAAACCTACTAAAATTAGTAGGTTTAGGAATTAAGCTCTATATTATTTAATAAAAAATCAATTATATAATTAAGGCTCTTTGTAGTTGATGACTTAGAAAAATAATCAAGTTCTTCCTTGGCTAATAGGGCAAAATGCTCCATCATACTGTAAGCGTATTCTAGAGAAGAATCATTCACAGTACAATAATTAAGTTCCTGTATAATCTCAGTAATCGCCCTTGGCCCTAAAGTTATATCACTTACTTCCATATCAATCTTTTGGTTTAAGCTATGTATTAAAGGCAACGTTAAAGTATCTTGCTGTTGATTATTCTCAACTGAATAATCCATTTTATCTGTATTATTAGTAAAAGCTAAAATATCATTATTTATTTGATAAATAATCCCCAAGTATTTACCATAGTTTTCTAAATGAACTATTCCTTCTTCAGTAACTCCACTTAGAATTCCTCCAACTTTACAACTACAAGCACTCAATGCTGCTGTTTTTAATTCGATCTTCTTTAAGTAAGCATCTTCTGTTAAATCAAAATAATCTCTTTTTTCTTCCTCTTCTAATATTTCTTGCACCAATTTAAACATAGTAATAGTGATTTCAGATAAAACGCTTTCCTTCTGCCCACTTATTTCCTCTAAACAACTAGCAAAAAAAAATCACCCATTATCACTGAAATATTATCATTCCATTTAGAATTTGTACTTTTCTGCTTCCGTCTTAATAGATTATTATCTATAATCTCATTATGAAATAAATTAGCTAAATATAAAGATTCAACTCCTGTAGCTACCTTAATCAAATCAGTAGTACACTGCTTTGGCCCAAGTTGGCCCGTTAATAACAATAATAATGCCATAAAGAAATTTCCTTCCGCTAGCTTTAAATGCTCTAACACTTCCAATAATAATTCATTTTCTAGAGTTAAACCTTTCGAATTTAATCGTGATTTAATCAACCCCAATTCATCGCTAAATTCTTCCTTTAATTCTGTAAACATAAACTTTCCAGCCCCCTATAATAACTCAGCTAAACATAAGAAATATAATAATATTATTATATTTCTTATTGAGGCTTTTATACTATTAAAATAAAAAAAGCTGTACATTAAAAAGTACAGTTTCTAAAAATAAAATGGTCGGAGCAGCAGGATTTGAACCTGCGACCCCCTGGTCCCAAACCAGGTGCGCTACCAAACTGCGCCATGCTCCGATAATTGGAGCGGGAAACCGGACTCGAACCGGCGACACCCAGCTTGGAAGGCTGGTGCTCTAGCCAACTGAGCTACTCCCGCATATTATTATTAACTATTCATTGCTTTTAATTGCTTGCACTTATACAAGCACTACTATCATAAAACATTTTGGTTGCACTTCTGCAAGTACCACAATTATAAAATATTTTGGTTGCGGGGGATGGATTCGAACCAACGACCTCCGGGTTATGAGCCCGACGAGCTACCAGCTGCTCTACCCCGCGACAAAAGTTCACTTAATAAATAATATTCAGTATTCATTGCTTTTAAATGGTGAGCCATGGAGGAGTCGAACCTCCGACACCCTGATTAAAAGTCAGGTGCTCTACCAGCTGAGCTAATGGCCCTTAAAAACATTTAATGCTTAATATTTAACTATTTTGCGACGACCTCGATGGTCTATGCCAAAATCCACCTTGCGTTTTATTAATCGAAGATTTTGGTGGAGATAGTCGGGATCGAACCGACGACCTCCGCCTTGCAAGGGCGGCGCTCTCCCAGCTGAGCTATATCCCCTGGAGCTAGCGACCGGAGTCGAACCGGTGACCTGCTGATTACAAGTCAGCTGCTCTACCAGCTGAGCTACGCTAGCACAATGGCGAGGACGACGAGACTTGAACTCGCACTCTCCGGCGTGACAGGCCGGCGTGTTAACCAATTACACCACGTCCCCACAGAAAAAACATTTAATATTAAATATTTAACATTCATTATTCAATGAAGTTAAATGGTGGGCGAAACAGGGCTCGAACCTGTGACCCCCTGCTTGTAAGGCAGGTGCTCTCCCAACTGAGCTATTCGCCCTTACTAATTTACAATGAACAATTAAATTCATTTGATGACCTTCAATTGTCAATTGTTTTTTTGATGCCTCTTCATAGCTGAAGCAAATCTATCTCTTTTATTAAATAAATTGCTTAGCTTTAGCTTAATAACTTTAATTTGGTTATATTGGCACCCCCAAGGGGATTCGAACCCCTGTCGCCAGGATGAAAACCTGGTATCCTAGGCCACTAGACGATGGGGGCGTACCTAGCTGTCAGCTTTTAGCTTTCAGCTATCAACCAAAACCTTAAATTGTTAAGACCTTGGCTGATAACTGACAACTGATTGCTAATAGCTAAAATAAATGGCTGGGATGGCTGGATTCGAACCAGCGAATACAGGAGTCAAAGTCCTGTGCCTTACCGCTTGGCGACATCCCAATAGTTCATATTAATTCTGGCAGCGACCTACGCTCCCACAAGGCTGCCCCTGCAGTACCATCGGCGCTGGAGGACTTAACTGCTGTGTTCGAAATGGAAACAGGTGTTACCCCTCCGCAATTACCACCAGAATCTTGTTCAATTAATAATTAATATCTAACATTGAACAATTAAGTTCTTCAAGTGCTTTTGACTTTAATTATTAACTATTCAATATTCAATGCTTATTTTAAGCTTGTCTCAATTCAACAATTAATATCTTAACATTTTCATTCTTCTTTGTCAAGAACTTTTTAAATAAATAAATTTCTAAGTTCTTTAACTATTCAGCATTCAGTATTAAATGCTTTATTATACATTCAAAACTGCACAATAGATATATTCTAGATTAAGCCCTCGATCTATTAGTACCAGTCAGCTGAAGATGTTGCCACCCTTATACCTCTGGCCTATCTACCTGATAGTCTATCAGGGATCTTACTAGATTCACTCTATGGGATATCTTATCTCAAGGTCAGCTTCACGCTTAGATGCTTTCAGCGTTTATCAAATCCGTACTTAGCTACCCAGCAATGCCTTTGGTAGACAACTGGTACACCAGAGGTACGTCCATCCCGGTCCTCTCGTACTAGGGACAGCTCCCTTCAAATATCCTACGCCCACGACGGATAGGGACCGAACTGTCTCACGACGTTCTGAACCCAGCTCGCGTACCGCTTTAATTGGCGAACAGCCAAACCCTTGGAACCTGCTTCAGCTCCAGGATGCGACGAGCCGACATCGAGGTGCCAAACCTCCCCGTCGATGTGAACTCTTGGGGGAGATAAGCCTGTTATCCCCGGGGTAACTTTTATCCGTTGAGCGACGGCAATTCCATGCTCTACCGTCGGATCACTAAGCCCTACTTTCGTACCTGCTCGAGTTGTAGCTCTTGCAGTCAAGCTCCCTTCTGCCTTTACACTCTACGTGCGATTTCCGACCGCACTGAGGGAACCTTGGGGCGACTCCGTTACTCTTTAGGAGTCGACCGCCCCAGTCAAACTGCCCATCTGAAACTGTCCCAACACTGGATTACAGTGCATGGTTAGAATTCCGGCACATTAAGAGTGGTATCCCACTTAAGGCTCCTTCGACACTAGCGTGCCGAGTTCATTGCCTCCCACTTATGCTGTACATAATGTACCAAAATCCAATATCAGACTACAGTAAAGCTCCACGGGGTCTTTCCGTCCTGTCGCGGGTAACCTGCATCTTCACAGGTAATACAATTTCACCGAGACCTTCGTTGAGACAGTGCCCAAGTCGTTGCGCCATTCGTGCAGGTCGGAACTTACCCGACAAGGAATTTCGCTACCTTAGGACCGTTATAGTTACGGCCGCCGTTTACTGGGGCTTAAGTTCTGCGCTTCAGCTTATGCCTAACACTTCCCCTTGACCTTCCAGCACCGGGCAGGCGTCAGCCCCTATACATCGACTTACGTCTTAGCAGAGACCTGTGTTTTTGGTAAACAGTCGCTTGGGCCTGGTTATTGCAACCTCTTCGAGCATACACCCTAATGAGGTACCCCTTCTCCCGAAGTTACGGGGTTATTTTGCCGAGTTCCTTAACGAAGGTTCTCTCGCGCGCCTTAGAATACTCTTCTAGTCTATCTGTGTCAATTTGCGGTACGGTTACCTCTTATCTGGTTAGAGATTTTTCTTGGCAGTGTAAAGTCAACTACTTCGCCTCCGTAGAGACTCCTGGTCACACCTTAAAGTTAATGACGACCCGGATTTACCTAAGTCATCCTTCTTAATGTTTCAACCTGACATACCGTTGCCAGGCTAGCCTATCTTCCTGCGTCATCCCATCACTCATAGTGATAAGGAGGTAGCATTGGAATTTTAACCAATTTTCCATCGCCTACGCCTTTCGGCCTCGGCTTAGGATCCGGCTTACCCTGAGCGGACGAGCCTTCCTCAGGAAACCTTAGACTTACAGCGAATAGGATTCTCACCTATTTTATCGTTACTCATACCGACATTATCTCTTCTATACTGTCCACAGCTCCTTCCGGTACTGCTTCAACCTATATAGAATGCTCCTCTACCATTGGTTATACCAATCCGTAGTTTCGGTGATGGACTTTAGCCCCGTACATTTTCAGCGCAAGATCACTCGACCAGTGAGCTATTACGCACTCTTTAAATGAATGGCTGCTTCTAAGCCAACATCCTGGTTGTCTATGCAATCTCACATCCTTTACCACTTAGTCCATACTTTGGGACCTTAACTGACGGTCTGGGTTGTTTCCCTCTCGACTATGAAGCTTATCCCACATAGTCTGACTCCCAAGCTTAATAAGATGGCGTTTGGAGTTTGACTGGATTCAGTAACTCTATAAAGCCCTTAGTCCAATCAGTGCTCTACCGCCAAATTATAACACTTGAGGCTAGCCCTAAAGCTATTTCGAGGAGAACCAGCTATCTCCGAGTTCGATTGGCCTTTCACCCCTATCCACAACTCATCCCATGGCTTTTCAACGCCAACGCAGTTCGGACCTCCACACGTTCTTACACGTGCTTCATCCTGGTCATGGATAGATCACTCGGTTTCGGGTCTATGACCTGCAACTTTCGCCTTTTAAGACTCGCTTTCGCTACGGCTTCACCTTCTTTGGCTTAACCTTTCGCTACAGATCATAACTCGTCGGTTCGTTATGCAAAAAGCACGCCATCAGACTTTAACGTCCTCTGACTGCTTGTAGGCACACGGTTTCAGATTCTATTTCACTCCCCTCCCGGGGTTCTTTTCATCTTTCCCTCACGGTACTGGTTCACTATCGGTTGTCAGGAAGTATTTAGCCTTAGGAGATGGTCCTCCTTGCTTCCCACGAGGTTTCTCGTGTCTCATGGTACTCAGGATACTATCTAGTCAACTCCAATTTTCACCTACAGGGCTATTACCTTCTGTGGCGTAGCTTTCCAGCTACTTCGATTAACTGAAGCTTATCCTATGACCTTTTTATGGTAAGGTCTGATAGTCCTACTACCCTGTAATAGCAATGCCCATAAGCTTGACACTATTACAGTTTGGGCTGTTCCCCTTTCGCTCGCCGCTACTTAGGGAATCGCTTTTGCTTTCTCTTCCTCGGGTTACTAAGATGTTTCAATTCACCCGGTTCCCTTCTTAAGGCTATTTATTAACCTTAAGATGATATGGGATTATCCATACCTGGTGCTCCTATTAGGACATCCTTGAGTCATCACTTGTTTGCAGCTCATCAAGGCTTTTCGCAGCTTGCCACGTCCGTCTTCGGCTCCTGACACCTAGGCATCCACCGTGCGCCCTTACTAACTTAATCTAGACGCACTATCTATTGTGCAGTTTTCAAAGTACAAATTTTAAGTCTGAGGCTGAGTTTAAGTTTTAGTCAAGACAAGAACTAAGTTCTTACTTAGCCTTTAAACTTGAACTTAGACTTAGTTTCAGTCTCTCAAAACTAAACAATGCAAGTTCCAACTACGACTAGAGTTGAAATAACTCCTTAGAAAGGAGGTGATCCAGCTGCACCTTCCGGTACGGCTACCTTGTTACGACTTCACCCCCCTTACCAGGCACACCTTCGGCGTCCTTAGACGACTTCTGGTGCCCCCAACTCGGGTGGTGTGACGGGCGGTGTGTACAAGGCCCGGGAACGTATTCACCGTGGCATTCTGATCCACGATTACTAGCGACTCCAGCTTCATGCAGGCGAGTTGCAGCCTGCAATCCGAACTGAGATCTGCTTTTCAGGATTTGCTAAACCTTGCGGTATCGCTTCCTTCTGTACAGACCATTGTAGCACGTGTGTAGCCCAGAACATAAGGGGCATGATGACTTGACGTCATCCCCACCTTCCTCCGCGTTTTTCCGCGGCAGTCTCCTTAGAGTCCCCACCTTGACGTGCTGGCAACTAAGGACAGGGGTTGCGCTCGTTGCGGGACTTAACCCAACATCTCACGACACGAGCTGACGACAGCCATGCACCACCTGTCTTCGTGTAGTCCAAAGGACTATACCCTGCTTTCACAGGTAGTCACGGGATGTCAAGTTCTGGTAAGGTTCTTCGCGTTGCTTCGAATTAAACCACATGCTCCGCCGCTTGTGCGGGCCCCCGTCAATTCCTTTGAGTTTCAACCTTGCGGTCGTAATCCCCAGGCGGGATACTTAATGCGTTAACTCCGGCACCGAGGGGGTCGAACCCCCAACACCTAGTATCCAGCGTTTACGGCTAGGACTACCGGGGTATCTAATCCCGTTTGCTCCCCTAGCTTTCGTACCTCAGCGTCAGGTATAAGATAGAAAGTTGCCTTCGCCATTGATGTTCTTCCTAATATCTACGTATTTCACCACTACACTAGGAATTCCACTTTCTTCCCTTATCCTCAAGTCTAGTAGTTTCAAAGGCAGTTCACCGATTGAGTCGGTGGATTTCACCTCTGACTTACTAGACCGCCTGCGTACCCTTTACGCCCAATGATTCCGGACAACGCTTGCCCTCTACGTATTACCGCGGCTGCTGGCACGTAGTTAGCCAGGGCTTCCTTTAAAGGTACCGTCAACCCTAACTGTTATTCACAATTAAAGTATTCTTCCCTAAAGACAGAGCTTTACGATCCGAAGACCTTCTTCACTCACGCGGCGTTGCTCCGTCAGACTTTCGTCCATTGCGGAAGATTCCCCACTGCAGCCTCCCGTAGGAGTCTGGGCCGTGTCTCAGTCCCAGTGTGGCCGATCACCCTCTCAGGTCGGCTACCCATTGTTGCCTTGGTGAGCTGTTATCTCACCAACTAGCTAATGGGACGCGGGCCAATCTTTAAGTGATAGCATAAAAGCCATCTTTGCTCCGAAAGGAGTTTATCCGGTATTAGCTTCCTTTTCAAGAAGTTATCCCAGTCTTAAAGGTATGTTCCCACGCGTTACTCACCCGTCCGCCGCTTTACTCACTACCCGAAGGTAGCTTTCTCGCTCGACTTGCATGTGTTAAGCACGCCGCCAGCGTTCGTCCTGAGCCAGGATCAAACTCTCAATTAAAGTTTATATCATGTGCAAAAGCACATTGATTACGAGTTTGACTAGCTCTTCTTGCTTAGTTGAAACATTGCATTGTTTAGTTTTCAAAGACCGAATTGCTTGTTCAATTTTTCTGTCACTTTCTCAAGCGACAATTAATATAATATCAAATTCACTCTTGTCTGTCAAGAACTTTTCTGAAATCTTTTTTGTCGCTGATCTTTTTTTGCGACAACATCGAGTAGTATATCACTCTACTTCAAGCTTGTCAAGAAAAATTTAAAACTTTTCTCCCTTGACTAGCATAACTAATAATTTAACATATTAGGTCAAACTTGTCAAGAAGAGATTAAATTCCTATATCTCTTGCAAGCGACAATTAATAGAATAACATTTATAGATTATAATGTCAAGCATTTTATTTATTTAATATACTAACCTTAAACAACCTCTGATATTCTATCAAATATATTATTTACTCTTCCAACTACTCTCCTTTATTAACTCCACACATTTTTAATATCAACTTCTTCATTACTTCCCCTTACCAATTTATATCTTCATCGGATTCATTTTTAATAAAAAACACTTTAGAATCTAAGGTTTTAACAACCCAGAAAAATAAATTTCCATAATATCTTCCTTAATCTCATCAATTAAAAATTCTTCGCTAAACATAACCCAATGTAAAACATTAATATTAACCGCACCAATTAATGAAACTGCTGCAGTTTCAACATTTAAATCTTTAAACTTACCCTGATCAATACCTTCTTTAATAATATCTTCAATTATTACAGTATGTAGTTCTCTAATCTTTTTAATATGTTTTTCAAAGCTATCTTTATGTCCCCATATCTCTCTAATTAAGTACTTACCATAATCATAATATTGACTATAAAACTCTAATTTTGTCTCAATAATTACTTCTAGCTTATTTATAGGATTATCCAAATTTTCAATCCTGACTTTTATTCTATCAGTCAATCGTTTAATCCCAAGTTCAACTAATGAATGGCTTAAATCTTCTTTATTCTCAAAATAACGATAGATTGTCCCCTTACCAACCCCTGCCTCCTTAGCAATCTCTTGTACAGTTGTATTACTTACTCCTTGATGAGAAAACTTCTTAATTGCTGCCTTAATAATTCTTTCTTTTTTAGGATGCATAACTAACAACTCCTTTTAATCTGAATAGGGTTGGCAAAGTAGCCAACCCTTTGAACTTCTTTTAAGTTAAAAATTAACATTTAAACGAGTATAGATACTATTTGAACCTAAACTATCTCCAAAAGAGAAACCTTCCAATTCATCATCAATATCAATATCAACTATTTTAGCACCAAGTTGCAACTCTATTGAATCAACTAAAGAATGATTATATTGTGGCTTAATCATATATGAACCACTCTCTAAGTCATAAAGTGTTGTAAACTCGACTTCATGAAAGTCAAAGGCTGGCTTAGAAAAGTAAAGATTTAAAGCTTGAATTTCTGGCTCTTGTTCTACTCTTTCGCCCCGATAATAAAACTGGCCAACTAGGTAGAGATCATTATCAAAATTATAATCTGCACCTACAACTAAATTTAGTGTATCATCATAATAGTCTTCACTATATATATTATACACAATTTCCGACCAAATTCCAATATCTTTTACATCCCCAATCAAGTCAAATCCTAACTTGTTAACCTCTGGATACTCTAATAATAGATTTTCGTCATTATCTGCTCCAATCATTGACGGTAACAAATCATAACCATGATAAGCACTTAATGAGATATCATAACCTTTAAATCCACGATTAGTAAGCTTAGCCCCTGCTTGAATATCACTTAATTCATTTTCTATATCATTAGCTGAATCATCAAAAGATAGTTTTTCAGTTGATAATTCTTTAGCAAATTTGTCTGCTATTTTCTCTGTTTCTTCCAAATCCCCATTACCTTTAAAGAAAGGAGCTACTACTCCACTAATTTCTAAACCACCTGCTGTATAATAAGTACTCTTAACTGCCCTAACAGCTAAGTTTTCATCAATTAGATCGAATGCTTTTAAATTTTGAGGATTAAAATAACTTGTAGGATTTAACTTATAGCCACTACCCCAGTTAATCTCCTGTTTACCTAATCGCCAATCACTATTCATCGTATAATAATTTAGATATGCTTCGTTAATTCTAACTTCATTCTCATAATTCTCATGTAATAAAAAACCTAAATCAACCTTCATATCAGCATCAAAACCAAAGTCATCTTCTATAATTAAATTAAACTCTGTCTTACCATCTAATTCTTCTTCATCAATATCAACTGTAAGATGACTATCTAAGGAACCAGAAACCTCAGCAGCAAAACCCATCGTTGTAAAGGTCAATAATAAAACTAAAGTTAACAAAATAACCTTTCTCATCTTTACCCCTCCTGTTTTTTTGTTATTATTAGTATCTTCTTAAGTTCCTAGTAGTAAATGTTCTTGAATCTAAATCTTCATCATAGATAATATCATCTAAGAACAAAACTGTCTTTGTTTCATTTTGAACATCTTCCATCGTTATTTGGTCAGCTGTCCAGTAACCATCAATCTGTTTGATATCTTCATTAATTAAAACTTTTTCTAATTCTTCATCTTGATCATAAAACTCAACTCTTTCTGGGAACCAGTTACTTTTAGTAACCCACATTTTACCATAAGAATAGTCTATATCATCATCAGTTGGAACTATCTTTAAGATATATTCATCCTCTTTCTCTTCTAAGATAGTAGCATCATAATCATCTTCATAGCTACCACCTCCAAGTAATGAAAGATCATTATAAGTAAAGTCTGTTCCTACAAAGCTACCATTTCTTTGACTACCAGCAATTCTTCTTACATTACCAAGAGCCGGCATGAATAAGTACATGTCGTCATCATCACTATCTTTTTCATCTAACGATAAAAAGGCAGTTCCTTCTACACTAGCAGGCTCAGAAAAACGAATTAAAGACTTATCCTTATTTGCCCCTTCCATTCTTTCAATCTTAAGTCTTCTTTCTCTTACTCTTCCACCACTATGAAGTTCCATCTGCATCTCAATTTGTGAAGTAGTAGCACTAATCGATTCTTCTACCTTATCTAAAATATCATTTCCAGTTAACTCTGCTGATACTACACCTGATAGACTAAACACCAATAAAGAAATTAACAAAAAACTTAACAGATCCTTCTTCATAAATTATCCCTCCATTTTTTAATCTTTATTTATAACTGTTGCACTCTCATTATTACCTAAAACAACTCTCTCTCTAAACAAAATCAATGCTGGTAAAAAGACCATCGCCCCAAAGAAAGAGAAAACCATCGTAATCGAAGTTAACAGACCAAAGCTTCTAAGTGGTGGAATTGATGAAAACAATAATACTAAAAACCCTGCAATTACTGCAATTGCATTAAAATAATTGGCCCGGCCAATAGTAAAAATAGCATCCTTTAAAGCCTCTTCTAAAGAAAACCCTTTTCTTCTCTCATCTAAGTAACGAGTATAAAAATGAATACTATAATCAACACCAATACCTACTGCCACACTAGCAATCATACTAGTAGCTACATTAAGTGAAACATCTGTCCAACCCATAATCCCAAAGTTAAAGATAACAGTCAAAGCTACTGGCAAACTACAAGCTAAACCTTTAATAAGTGACTTTAACAAAATACTAGTTATTAAAAATGCAAAGAATACAGAAGCAATTAAACTTCTAATCTGACTTGTAATTACCATATTAGTCAATTCATTGCTCAATACTGGCACCCCAGTAAATGTCACTTCATAACCGCTTAATTCCTCTTCAATTAAGTCTTCAACATAACTTACAAGTTCTGCTACCTTTTGGCTATTATCAGCTTCTGAAACCATAACTGATATTTTTGTCTCTTGGTGATCAAAATCGATCACATTCTCTAAAATATTACCCTCACCAGAAGATAGTAACATTAAATACTGAGCAATCCCATGTTGCGGTAAAACATTAAACTCCTCTAACCCTTCATTTAAAGCCTGATTAGTCTCAGCTAATAAGTCAACGACTGAAATAGAGTTACTTAACATCTCATGCTCTTCTAATTTTGCTTGAAACTCTTCTATCTCTTTTAAAAACTCAACCTCTTCAACTCCATCAGTTTCCCCTGTATCAACTACAATATCAAAAGGCGTTGCTCCTCCAAACTTGTCATTAATCAAATTATCTGCTTCAACCATCTCACTTCCCTCTTCAAAAAAAGCAATATAATTTGTTTCAGGTACTATTCTTGGAATTGCTAATAATGCTATTACTACTAAAATAATTGAACCTAGCAAAACTTCCTTATAACGACTATCTACAAATTTATATATCCAAGAAAAGAAACTATCAATTAAAGGCCTTTCTTCAACTGCTGCAAAATGACTAGGAGCTTTCATTACTAAAAGACAGGCTGGTAAAAAAGTAATTGATAATAATAAAGCAGTAAATACACCAAATGCTGCAAATGCTCCTACTTCTCTCAAAATTGTTAATTCAGAAAAGATTAAAGATGAAAAACCAATCATTGTTGTTGAACCAGCCATAATAATTGCGACTCCAACTAAATTAATACTCGAAGCAATTGCTTTTAACTTAGCAAACCCCTCTTCTAAATCCTCATAAAAATGAAGTAAAAAATGAATTGAATAAGCACTACCAACGCTTACTAATAAAACTGGCAATGCATTGCTAACCATGGAAAGTTCACGCCCAGATAGTGAGATCAATCCAATCGTCCAAACTACACTTAATAATACAACTAAAAGTGGCATAAAGACTCCACGTTTACTCTTAAAACTACCATATAAAAGTAGCAAAACTACAATCACAACAAACGGGAATAACTTACTTATATCATCACGCATTCTTTCAGTCATTCGTTGGCTTAAGACAGGACTTCCAGTTAGATAGGTTTTATTTCTCAAATCACTATTCATTATAATCTCTTCAACTGCAACAACAACCTCCTCTTGCTCTGCATCAGGCGCAATCTGTAATATAATATTAGCAGCTTCATAGTCTTCAGAGACTAACATTCCTAAATAACGATCTTTATCTACTAAATTACTTCTAACCTTCTCTATCTCGACTTCACTTTGAGGTAACTCTTCGATAAACTCTCCTACTTCAACAGTAAAGTCAACTCCTCTAATCTCATCAATATTAGTAATACTTCTAACTTCATTAACCCCTCTTAACTCTTCGAAGGTTTGAGTCAGATAATTAATATCTTTTAGTGAAGCAAGGTTTATTATATTATCTTCATCCTCTAAAACTAAAACTATAAATTCTGAACCACCATAATCATCTCCCACCTCTTCAAATGTATTTAAAGTAGCATGATCCTCTGGAAACATATCTTTAATATCTGTACTTATTTCGACTTGCAAAGCATGGTAAGCAAAAAATACACTTACTAAGATTGTAAAAATAATTATAACTTTAGGATACTTCTTAATAATTTTTTTGATTAAATCAAGATTTAACTCCATAAATTATACCCTCCTCTTCATAGTACTGACCAGTCAGTTCTATTTGTATGTAATTATACTTTCTTTTATGACTATTGTCAAGGAAAAAATAAGTAAAATTCCCTCTTTTTTATATGGTAATTTTTAATCCACAATATAGCTAAATAACTGAAACTTCCAGATAAAATAAAAAGTCGCCCACTTCTGAGAGCATAACATACCCAGAAAGAGCGACTAACATAATCATACCAGTTGATATAACAAAAAAGACTGTTTTTATAAAGTATAAATTGTACAAAATTATATATGCAATTCAATGCTAAGAAATTAAAATAAACGCTTAATCATAATCCAATATCTAAAAGCTATTGTTAAAACATCAAGTTTTACTTGCTGATTCTTCAAAGTCAATCAGAGAAATATTCTTTTTGAATAAATTAATAATAAATTGAACTATTTCAGTCATTAATGTACTTCCTCCTGAAACTAATATTATTAACCCCCATTCTCCTCGAGTTAATACAGTAGTGTTAAAGATTTCTTGAAGAAATGGAAGATGTAATACTAAATAATGCATCCCAAAAGAGAAAGCGACTGCTCCTAGTAGGTATATATTGCTTAAGGGATTGATTCTTAATAAACTATGCTCTTCTGAACGACAACTAAATACAAAGAATAATTGAGCTATTACTAAGTTCGTAAAAGCTAAGGTCCTAGCTTTCACCAATGAATTGGTAAATCTAATGCCAAATAGAAAAACTAATACTGTTCCTAAGGCAATCAGTATTCCTCGACCAATTATCTTCCACTTCAAGCCATGAGCAAAGATACTTTCCTCTTTACTTCTTGGCTGCCTCTCCATAATATCATCATCAGCAGGATCCACCCCTAATGCTAAGGCTGGTAAACCATCTGTTACTAGATTAACCCATAAGATTTGGATTGGAATCAATGGTAAAGGCAAACCTAATAATGAAGTTAAAAACATGGCCAATATCTCTCCAATGTTACAGGATAGCAAATAGCGAATAAACTTACGAATATTATCATAAATTGCTCTTCCTTCCTCTATTGCTGCTACAATTGTAGCAAAATTATCATCAGCTAAGATCAATGCAGAAGCCTCTTTAGTAACATCAGTTCCATTCTCCCCCATTGCAATCCCAATGTCTGCTTTCTTAACTGCTGGAGCATCATTAACACCATCTCCAGTCATTGCAACTACATGCCCCTTTTCCTGCAATATCCTTACAATCCTTAACTTATCCTCTGGGGCAACACGAGCAAAAACAGCAATCTTATCTATCTGCTCTTTTAACTTTTGATCACTCATTTGAGAAAGTTCTTTACCAGTTACTACTTGACCTCCCTTGTTTAATAACTCTAATTCTTTTGCTATAGCCACTGCTGTATTCTTATGATCACCAGTTACCATCTTAGGAGTAATTCCAGCTTTTTTACAATTCATGATTGCACTCTTCACTTGTGATCTGGGAGGATCAATCATTCCTACTAACCCTGCAAAAACAATATTATTTTCATATTTCTTTAAGTTATTTTTATCTATATTACTACCTAATTTACGATAACCAACTGCTAATACTCTAAGTGCTTGATTAGCTAACTTCTCATTTTGTTTAATGATTTTATTCTTAACTGTCGGAGTCAATCTCTTAATTTGACCGTTTTCTATGTAATTAGTACATCGTTTTAATAAAACATCAGGGGCTCCTTTAATGAATAGTTCGTATTCTCTTCCCTTCTTACCAATAATAGACATTCTTTTACGATTAGAACTGAATGGAACCTCTAATATCTTAGAAAATTCGCTCCTTAAATCTTCTTTTTTTAAACCTGCTTTATTAGCTGCTAAGAGTAAAGCAGCTTCTGTAGGATCACCAACTACTTCTTTTTTAGATTCTTCTCCCAAAAAATAATCTTTAACTTCATTAATTTTTCCTGATACAGAATCCCCTCTTTTTAACCTTGCGTTGTTACAAATAGCACCAATTTCTAATATCTTACTTAATTCTACTCGTTCAAACCCTTCTGATTGACAATTATATAATTGATCAGGAGTATATATCTGTTGAACAGTCATTTCATTTTTAGTTAATGTTCCTGTCTTATCAGAACAGATTACAGTTGCACAACCTAAGGTCTCGACTGCCGGCAACTTCCTAATTATGGCATTTCTTTTGATCATTCTTTGAACACCTATTGCTAAAGACAAGGTTACAATTGCTGGTAAACCTTCAGGAATAGCTGCCACCGCCAAACTTACTCCCGCTAAAAACATTTTATAAGTTGATTCACCTTTAATAACCCCTAAGCCTACAACTGCTACACAAGCAATAAAACAGATTAATACCAACCACTGCCCTAGATCATTTAACCTCTCTTGCAGTGGAGTTTTACTATCCTC
This sequence comes from Natroniella sp. ANB-PHB2, assembly GCF_046097105.1. Classification (GTDB taxonomy): domain Bacteria; phylum Bacillota; class Halanaerobiia; order Halobacteroidales; family Halobacteroidaceae; genus Natroniella. Next base: position 1,262,328 of record NZ_CP175562.1, read on the forward strand.
AGACTCCTTTAATAAATCTGCTATCTTTCCCATTTCAGTATCAATACCAGTTGCTGTAACAACAGCTTCAGTTCTTCCTTTAGTAACTACAGTTCCCATATGAATCATATTTTTTCTATCTCCTACTGCTACTTTTCCTTCTAAAGTTGTATTTTCTTTTTTTACTGCCATTGACTCTCCAGTAAGTGATGCTTCATTAATTTTCAAATTACTTTCCTTAATAATTCGTGCATCAGCAGGGATTTTATCTCCCATTTCTACTAGAATTATATCTCCTGGAACTAATTCTTGAGATGGAATCTTTTCAATTGAACCATCACGTAAAACTTTTGCTTGGGGTGCTGATAACTCCTTTAAAGCTTGTAGCGATCTTTCAGCTCTAATTTCTTGTACAAATCCCATAATTGCATTTAAAATAACAATTGCTAAGATAGCAATTGCATCATCAAATTCCCCTAAGAAACCTGAAATAATAATTGCCCCAATTAAAACCAAAACCATAAAATCTTTGAATTGTTCAAAAAACAACCCCAAAACAGAATAGCCACTATTATCTGGAATTTTATTCAAACCAATTGTTTTCAATCTTTCCTCTACCTGATTAGGATCCAAACCACTATCTAAATAATTTATTCCAAACTTTTTCATAATTTCTTTAATGGTTAAATTATATATTTTTTTTGTAGTCATTTCTCCCCCTCCTAATTATTTTGAATTTAACTATTCTACTATAATTATCATTATTCAGTCCTTTTTCAAAAAATAACCTGATAAATAATAAAAGGATTCAATACTTAAAATTATAATTACTTATTAACAAGATAATCCTATAAATATGATTGAAAAAAACTAACTGTCATGTTAATATAAGGATAAGAAATTTAGGAAGGAGTTGTTAATATGGCTTTAGATGGTGTTACCTTAGCAGCAATCAAATCTGAATTAAATAAAAAATTACTTAAAGGTAGAATTGATAAAATATATCAACCACAAAAACACTTACTAACCATTAAACTTAGGCAACCAGGAGAAAATATTACACTTCTAATATCTGCTAATCCACAAGAACCACGCATTCATATTACTGATCAAGAATTTGATAACCCTTTACAACCACCGGCTTTTTGTATGTTGCTTAGAAAACATATACAGTCTGGCAGGATCAAAGAGATCAAACAGCCTGATTTTGAACGAATTCTAGAGATTACAATCCAATACAAAAATAACCAAGGAGATTTAGAAGATAAAACCTTAGTTATAGAGTTAATGGGAAGACATAGTAATATTATATTATTAAAAGAAGACCGTCAAATTCTAGACAGTATTAAGAGAATAACATCAAAGATGAGTCGTTATCGTGAAATATTACCGGGCAAAAAATATTTACCACCTCCTAAGCAAGACAAAAAAAACCCATTAATCACAGATCAAAAAGAATTTAAGTCTAGCTTAGAAGAAAAAACGGGCCAACCCCTTTATAAAACAATCATGAAAAGCTATCGCGGCATCGGGCCAACGATGGCTACCGAAATTGCTCATCGTAGTCCAGTAAACGAATACGATGATTTAACTAGCTATGCTCAAATTGAACAGCTTTGGCCTAGCTTTAATGAAGTTTTTGAACAGGTCAGCACTGAAAAATTTGACCCTACAATTATCTTAGATAAATCAGGTAACTTTGAAGCTTATGCTGCTTTAGATCTACAGCAATTTGATAAGATATCTAAGAAAAAATTCAATTCCATCAATCATTTACTCAACTTTTATTTCGTAAATAGAATAACTCGAAAAAAGATCAATAACTTAACAAGAAAGATGGAAAACACAATTGAAAAGAATAAAGAAAATGCTTATAAAAAGCATAGACGAGTTAAAGGTCAGCTAAAAGGAGCTTATAATGCAGATAAACACCAGTTAAAAGGAGAATTAATTACTGCTAATATTTATCAACTAGAAAAAGGAATGAAGAAAGTCAAATTACAAAACTATTATTCAGAAAACAATGAAGAACTGACAATTCAACTAGATCCTAAACTAAGCCCTGCTGAGAATGCCCAATATTATTTTAAAAAATATGAAAAAGCAAAAAGAAGTATTAAATATCTTAAGAATGAAGTCAGAAAAGCCAAAAATGAAATTAATTATTTGAAACAGTTAGAAACTAATATTAAGCAAACAGAAACACTTACAGAGTTAAAAGAAATTTATCAGGAATTAATCGAGGAAGGTTATATTAAAGAACAAAAATCGAATCAAAGTAAAAGGGATAAGAAGCTACCTCCATTAAAATTCAAATCAACAGAGGGTTATGATATTTTAGTTGGTAGAAATAACCGACAAAATGATAAATTAACCAAAAAAATAGCCAACAATCAAGATCTATGGTTTCATGTCAAAAAAATTCCAGGTTCTCATGTGATTATTAGAAATCATACTAGAGATGAAATACCTGAAGATACAATATTGGAAGCAGCTCAAATTGCAGCTTTTTATAGTAAAGGAAGAAAATCAAGTAATGTCCCAGTCGATTATACTCAAGTTAAACATGTTAATAAACCAAAAGGAGCCAAGCCAGGCATGGTTTATTATGAAAATCAAACTACTTTATATGTTACCCCTGACCAAAAATTAGTTGAGAGTTTGGAGGTAACTAATTAAAAAAGTTGCCTCCGGCAACTCAATTTAAGTCTAAGATTGAGTTTAAGTAAAACCAACAAATACAAACTATTAAAAGTTATTCACAACCTCTAAAAAGCATAATTTCCTTAATAATAAAAAAATAACAGGTAGGCTTAGAAGCCTACCTGTTAAAATCCATCTTCATTTCTAAACGCTCTTCTTCCTTTTCAATCTCCCAAATATCAGATAAATCAATCTCAGACCAAATTGCTTCCTCAATATTAATATGTAACTGCTCAACATCATTGTCTAAAGCCAAATTAGAAGCATATGCTAATAGTTGCTCTATTATTTGAGCTGGTAGCTCTTGTTCTTGAGCACAAATGTATACCGATCTCCCATTAAACAAGACAACAGCTTCAAAATTATCAACTTTCACTTGGTGAACATAAGGGCCAACATAATTTAATAATTTCTTTTGACCGGCTTTAAAAGATTTTAACCAAGTATAATCCCTAGCCCACGGACAACCAACCATCACATTTAAATCTTGTGGTCGCTCAGAAATATTCAACTCTCCAATCTTTTCAACTTCTAAATTCTCCCTTTGAGCAACTATTTCAACTGATAATTGAGGCTCTTCTTTAATCTCTTTTAATCCTACCTTTTTATAAAGCCCTTTTGATTTATCAGTATTAGGCCAAGTAATATAACCTTCATAACCTAAGCCTTTCATAATAATAGCTGTATAACGTACTAATTCTATACCAAATTTTCTTCTTCTAAAATCATCATGTATCTCTAATCTAACTAAATAAACATGTTCCTCGGTAGATTCAGGCAAGATCAATTCAGCATAACCAATCACAGCATCATCTAATACAGCTACAAACATCCTTCCATTAACCTCTTTAAGTAAGTTAGCATGAAACTTACTTAAATCTTCATCTTTCCACCACAATTTAGGAGTAGTATCCTGATACATCTCATAAATTTTAGATATATCATCCTCAGTTGCTTCACGTAACAATACTCTCCCTTCATTGGCATAAACATATTGTTGCATCAGCTCACCTCTTTTCACTAAATTAATATCTATTCTAAGCTTAATTAACTACTAGAAAAAATAGTTCCCTTTAATATTCTTTCTAGACCAATTACTTTTCACCTTCTTTTTCAGGAAAATTATTCAATCTATAAATATATTATATACACTTCCCTTAAAATTTATGTATAAAAAAACAAAATGGCCTCCGGCCATAGGTTAGGGTTAAATTTAAGCGTGAGTAAGAGCTAAAACCTTAAGTTTATACCTTTACATAAACTTAGACCCAACCTCAAACTTAAAAAAGCCCCATTTCTGGGGCCAACAAACCTAAATCTCTCTACTACCTGGTTTATCTATCTTTAATCCCTGTTCACACATCGGACAATCATCAGGATCATACGTCTTAACATCCACAGCTAACATTGACTCAGTAAGAACACCAAAATCGACCTGACCATTACTTCGGTCTACTAATGTACCCACTGCTACTAATTCAGCTCCATTCTGTTCAATTACCTCAATTACTTCTCGCACAGATTTACCAGTCGTTAAAACATCATCTACCACTAAAATTTTATCATCAGGATTAATTTTAAACCCTCTTCGTAGAGTCATTTCTTCGTTTTCCCGTTCAGTAAACATAGTTTTCTGTTCCATAGCTAATCCTACTGCATAAGCAAGAGTAACGCCTCCCATTGCAGGGCCAACGACTAGATCTATATCCAAATCAGCAAATTTAGCAGCTAACCCCTCAGCTAACTTCTGAGCATGAATCGGATGCTGTAACACTTGAGCACACTGTAAGTATTGATCACTGTGCAACCCTGAACTTAATTTAAAATGTCCTTCCTGTAAAACTCCAGTCTCTTTAAAGATCTCAATTACTTGTTCCTCTTTCATTTAAAATCCCTCCGCATACTATTTAATATTTAATACTTAATATTGAACATTTACTAATTAGAAGTTTAAAACCTTTAAGATTTATTTTTGAGAGGTTTAATTATTTAATATTAAATATTCATTATTCAATGTTTTACCCAATTGCTTTCCCTACAATATCATTTATATCTTCGTAATCATGTTCCAGCAAATACTTCTCTATCCCCTCTAAAATCTCCATTGTAACTTCTGGATTAACAAAGTTAGCAGTTCCAACCGAAATAGCATTGGCCCCTGCTAAAAAGAATTCAATTGCATCTTCAACAGTAGAAATACCTCCCATTCCAATCAATGGAATATCAACTGCTTGTGCTACTTGATAGACCATTCTGACTGCTACTGGCTTAATTGCTGGCCCTGATAAACCACCTATCTTATTAGCCAAAATAGGTTCTTGGCGTTCAATATCAATCTTCATTCCTAATAATGTATTGATTAAAGAAATAATATCCGTTCCTGCTTCCTCTACAGCTTGAGCAATCTCAGCTATATCAACAACATTTGGAGATAATTTAGTAATCAACGGCAATGATGTCTCTGCTCGAACTGCTTGGACCACTGAAGCTGCCATATCAGCCTCAGTACCAAAAGCTAGACCACCTTTTTTAACATTAGGACAAGAGATATTGATCTCGATTGCATCGATCTCTGTCTCAGCCAACTTAGTAGCTAGCTTAGCATAATCCTCAACAGTATTTCCCGAAATATTAACAATCGTCTTAAACTCCTTATCCTTAATCCCAGGTAAGATCTGATTTATAAAATGATCAACTCCAGGATTTTGCAGACCAATAGCATTCAACATTCCAGCAGGTGTCTCTGCAATTCTAGGCGTAGGATTACCTTTTTTAGGCTGTAGAGTAGTTCCTTTGACCATTACTCCACCTAACTTATCTAAATCAACATAATTCTTATATTCCAAACCAAAGCCAAAAGTACCAGAGGCAGTAGTAACTGGATTTTTTAATTCCAATCCATTCAAATCAACTGTTAAATTCACGTTACTCATCAAAGATCACCTCCCGCAGTGGAAAAATTGGCCCTGCTGTACAGGCCTTTTTATAAGTCCAACCATCTTTGCCATCTATCTTAACTTGGCAGACACAAGATAGACAAGCACCTGTACCACAGCCCATTCGCTCTTCTAAGGAGGCTTGGCCGGCAACATCAAAGTTAACTGCCCAATCTTTGACAACCTTCATCATCAAAGTTGGCCCGCAGGTATAAATATAATCTATCTCCTGCCCTAACCCATCTAAATAATCAGTTACAAAACCTTCTTTACCTAAACTACCATCCATTGTAGCAACCTTCAATTTAAGATCAAACTCTTGAAAACTATTCAAATCTATTACTTCTTCTGCACTCTCTGCTCCTAATAATAAAACTACTTCCTTATTCTTTTTTATTAGTTCATTGACTAAAGGATACAAAGGAGCAATTCCCACTCCTCCTCCAACAACTACTACTCTATTAATCTCTTCAGAAATACTAAATCCAGTTCCTAATGGTCCCATAATATCTAATTGATCCCCTGCTACTAATCTAGATAATACCTCTGTTCCACGGCCTACAACTCTATATACAAGCGTTATCGTCTCTTCTTCGTAATTAATCCGGTTAAGACTGATCGGCCTTCTTAATAATGGGTCAAAGCCACTCTTTTTAGCTACCCATTTAATATGTACAAATTGTCCAATCTTAGCCTGAGCTACTATCTCTGGTGCCTTAATTACCATTTTAAAATAATCTGGGCCAACCTTTTGTTGTTTGACAACTTCTCTGATCACCCTTTGTGCCATTGAACTCCCCCCTTTTTTTAGTTTGCAGTTGACAGTTAAAAAGCTTATAAATATATAACCTTTCAATATATGTAGCTTAAGTTTAAGGCTAAAGTTGAATTTAAAGAAATCAAATGAATTTAGCTTTTACTTAGCCTTAAACTCAAACTTAAACTAAATCTCATTAAATTACAATTTTTAACCACAGGTATATAAGCCAAAAACTATCAACTCTCAACTATCAATTATCAATTATCAACTTATTTTATACATAATCTTGTAATGCTTGAACAGTTACCTCAGCACCTGTTTTTTTATTCTTCTGTAACACCCGCAAAATTGCCTTTGTTGTATCAAGCGAAGTCAAACAAGGAATTCCCATCTCTACTGCATTTCTTCTGATCTGGAATCCATCCCTTGCAGGCACTTTACCTTTAGTCAGTGTATTAACCACTAAATCAACTTCATCTGCTTCTATCATATCAATGACATGTGGAGAACCTTCAGACACTTTTTTAACTTCCTCCACTTCTACTCCTACCTCCTGTAATACTTCAGCAGTTCCAGCAGTAGCTACAATTTCAAAACCAAGTTCAGCAAACTCTTTAATATAAGATATCGCTTCTTCTTTATCCTTATCAGCAATAGTAGCTAAAACCCTACCTTCTTTAGGAATATCTATATCTGCTGCTACAAACCCTTTATATAATGCCTTGTTATAGTCTTGATCTAAACCTAAAACCTCACCTGTTGATTTCATCTCTGGCCCTAGATTAGTATCGACCTTTCTTAATTTAGAGAATGAGAAGACAGGCACCTTAACTGCTACATGATCCTGCTTTGGCAATAAACCCGTTGGGTAACCCAAACCTTTTAATTTCTCCCCTAACATCGCTTTAGTCGCTAAATTGACCATCGGTATCCCTGTCACCTTACTCAAATAAGGAATAGTTCTACTTGAACGTGGGTTGACCTCAATAACATAAATTTCTCCATCATGAAGGACATATTGAATATTAACCAACCCTTTGACATCTAGCGCCTGGGCCAACTTTCTTGTATACTGCTCTAACTTAACTTCTTGCTCATCTGTCAATGTCTGAGCAGGGTAGACAGCAATACTATCACCTGAGTGGACCCCTGCCCGCTCAATATGCTCCATAATCCCTGGAATAATTACTTCTTCACCATCAGAAATAGCATCAACTTCAATCTCTTTTCCGATCATATACTTATCTACTAAAATAGGATGATCTGGTGAAACCTTGACGGCATTCTCCATATATTCTGCTAATTCTTGGTCATCATAGACAACTTCCATTGCCCTACCACCTAAAACATAAGAAGGACGTACTAAAGCTGGGTAACCTATCTCATTAGCTATCTTAGCTGCTTCATCCATTGAAGTAGCCACATCACCAATTGGAGTTGGAATTTCTAACTCATTTAATAAATTAATAAACTTATCTCTATCTTCAGCTAAATCAATCGCTTTAACTGATGTTCCTAAGATATTGACCCCTTCTTCTGCTAATGGCTTAGCTAAATTAACAGAAGTCTGTCCTCCAAACTGAACCACAACCCCTTCTGGCTGCTCTAGCTCAACAATATTCATCACATCTTCTTTAGTCAATGGCTCAAAGTATAACCTATCTGAAGTATCAAAGTCTGTACTTACCGTTTCAGGGTTATTATTAACAATAATTGATTCATATCCCTTTTCGTGTAAAGCCCAAGCAGAATGAACACTACAATAATCAAATTCTATCCCCTGCCCAATTCGAATTGGCCCTGAACCAAGGACTAACACCTTCTTTTTATCTGTAACCTCTGATTCATTAGTCCGCTCATACGTTGAGTAATAATAAGGCGTCTCTGCTTCGAACTCAGCTGCACAGGTATCTACCATCTTATAAGCAGTTTCTATTTCCTGCTCTTTACGGAATTGATTAACCTCCTGCTCTGATTTATCGGTCAAAATTCCAATCTCTTTATCAGAAAAACCAAACCGCTTAACCTCTCTAATCAACTCTGAAGTTAAACCTTCCTCTTCTAACCTTCTTTCCAGGTCAATAATATTCTTCATTTTAACTAAGAAGAAAGTATTAATCTCTGTCAATTGATGAATCTTTTCAATACTCCAATCTCGACCGAGTGCTTCAGCAATTACAAAGATCCGTCGATCATCTGCTATCTTTAATTTCTCTATTAATTGTTCATCACTCCAGCTTTCTACTTCCTCATGCTTCAATCCAGAAGCTCCTACCTCTAAAGAACGAACTGCTTTCAATAAAGAAGCTTCTATCGTCCGTTCAATCGCCATTACCTCTCCAGTTGCCTTCATCTGAGTTCCTAATTCTCGCTCTGCATAATGAAATTTATCAAAGGGCCAACGTGGAACCTTAGCCACTACATAATCAAGAGTAGGTTCAAAACAAGCTGTTGTCTTCTTAGTAATTGCATTTTCAATTTCATCTAAAGTATATCCTAAAGCAATCTTGGCTGACACCTTAGCAATTGGATAACCTGTCGCCTTAGAAGCCAAAGCACTAGAACGACTAACCCGTGGATTAACTTCAATAATATTGTACTTAAAGCTATCTGGATCTAAAGCAAATTGAACATTACAACCACCTTCAATCCCTAAAGCTCTAATAATTTTTAGTGAAGAAGAACGTAACATCTGAGCTTCCTTATTAGATAAGGTCTGACTAGGAGCAAAGACGATACTATCGCCTGTATGAATCCCAACTGGATCAAAGTTCTCCATATTACAAATAGTAATACAGGTATCATTGCCATCTCTCATTACTTCATATTCAATCTCTTTCCAGCCTTTGATACTCTTTTCAATCAGAATCTGTCCAATCAAACTATGCTTAAAACCACGTGCTGCAATTTCATCTAACTGATCTGGATTATTAGCAACTCCACCTCCAGTTCCTCCCATCGTATAACCAGGTCTTACAATCACTGGATAACCTATCTTGTTAGCAATCTTTTTAGCCTCACCAATTGTAGTAGCAGTCCGACTGGTTAAAATCGGCTCCCCTATGTCATCCATCAAGGCCTTAAATGTATCTCGATCTTCAGCACGTTGAATAGTATCTAAAGGTGTTCCTAACAGTTCAATTCCTAACTCATCTAAAATACCGTCCTTAGATAAATCAATCGCTAAATTCAATCCTGTCTGGCCACCTAAAGTCGGTAATAAACCATCTGGTCTCTCTTTCTTTAAAATCTCTCTAATATACTTAACAGTTAAAGGCTCAATATATACTCTATCGGCCATATTCCGATCGGTCATAATTGTAGCAGGGTTACTATTAATTAAGACTACTTCTAAACCTTCTTCTTTTAAAGCACGACAAGCCTGGCTTCCTGAGTAATCAAACTCTGCTGCTTGTCCAATAATAATTGGCCCAGATCCAATAACCATTACTTTCTTTAAATCTTCTCTCTTTGGCATAATTAACCCCCTCGGTAAGTCAATTAATATTTAACATTTAATAATTAATAGTTACAATTCAAAACATAAATGAAAAGATAAAATTTTTAAATGGTTTGCTAATTATTCAATATTCACTATTCAATATTAAATGCTTTTATCTATTCATTATTCAGTATTCAATGCTTTTCTATTAGTTCTATAAATTGCTTAAATAAATAATAAGAATCTTCAAGTCCTGGTGCAATTTCTGGATGATATTGCACAGAAAAAACAGGTAGTTCTTTATGCTTCAATCCTTCTACCGTCTGATCATTAACATTAATATGAGTTACCTCTAAATTCAATCCCTCTAATGACTCATTTTTTAAAGCAAAACCATGATTTTGAGAAGTGATATAGACTCGATTTGTACTTAAATCCTTGACTGGATAATTAGCACCTCGATGACCAAACTTCAGTTTATAAGTATCTGCTCCACAGGCCAAACCTATTACCTGATGCCCTAAGCAGATTCCAAAGATTGGAACTTGACCCATCAACTCTTTAACTGTTTCTGCCACATAAGGTACATTCTTAGGATCCCCTGGCCCATCAGAAACCATAATTCCATCAGGATTTAAGTTTAAAATATCCTCTGCTGAAGTATCAGCAGGTACTACTGTTACTCCACAATTACTTTCTGTTAAGGAACGGATAATATTATTCTTCACTCCGCAATCAATCAAGGCTACCTGATATTGACCATCTCCTACTTTGTAAATTTTATCAGAAGTAACCTGACTTACTAAGTCTCGATCTGATAAACTAGAAACTGCTTTTGCCTCTGCAACCAATTCTCCTTCTGTTTTATCAACAGTAGTAATGATCCCCTTCATTGTTCCTTTAGTTCTTAACCTTTTAGTTAAAGCTCTAGTATCAATTCCTGCTATTCCTACAATTCCAATTCTTTTAAAACATTGATCTATCTTCTCCTTGCTCCGCCAGTTACTAGGTTGATTACAAAATTCTCTGACCACAAAACCATTAACATAAGAATTATAAGACTCAACATCTTCATTGACAATCCCATAATTCCCAATCAACGGATAAGTCATCGTCACAATTTGGCCTTTATAAGAAGCATCAGTCAAAACCTCCTCATAACCAGTCATTCCAGTATTAAAGACAATCTCACCTTCGGCTTTATCCTCAGCCCCAAAAGCTTGCCCTTTAAAAACAGTTCCATCTTCTAAAACTAACTTTGCTTCTCGCATTTACTAATAACCCCCTTCGGTTTAACTGATATACAGTGTCAATAGTCTGTGTCTGTGGATATAGTCTCTATGTTTTTCATTGACACTGATTGATTCCTAACACTGACACTTAATTGTAAACTGTACATTGTTAATTAGTTAACTCCAAACTAATTTATCTACTCCAGCTAATGCTTGGTTAATCGTTTCTTTCATCTTAATTACTGCTTCTTCAGCAGCTTGCTGATAATCATCACTATATTGTTCTTCTTGATAGGCAAAGATTATTCCTCGTGAGGAATTAACCACAGCTCCATAGCCATCATCATTAAAAGCAGGTAAAACATCCTCTGCTCCTCCACCCTGAGCACCATAGCCAGGCACTAAAAAGTAGTTTTGAGGCATTATTTCTCTTAACCTCTCAGCTTCTTGTGGATAAGTAGCTCCCACTACTGTTCCTACTGAACTATAACCTCGTTGTCCAATTGAATCTTGACCCCACTCAACTACCAGCTTAGCCAGTCTTTGATAAAGTTTATCTTCGGTAGACAATTCTAAATCTTGTAAATCTCCTGCAGAAAGATTAGAAGTCTTAACTAAAATAAAGATTCCCTTTACATACTCTTCACAATTTTTTAAAAAGGGAGCAATTCCATCGTGACCTAAATAAGGGGTCACTGTCAAAGCATCAGATCTTGCCTTTAATTTCTTACCTTTCCAGATCTCTTGTTGGCCTAAATAAGCATCAGCATAAGCTTGAGCAGTAGAACCAATATCATTTCTCTTTCCATCTGTCAAGACCAATAAATCCTGCTTTTTAGCATAATCGACAGTCTTCTCAAATGCCTCAACCCCTGCTGAACCATAGAGTTCATAAAAAGCTAACTGTGGCTTAACAACAGGAGCATGTTCTTTAATCGCATCGATAATTCCACAATTAAATTCAAATAATGACCAAGCAGCAGCCTCTATCGTCTTACCACATCTCTCTAGTGCTTTTTGTTTAATCTGTTCAGGAATTCTATCCAATCTAGGATCAAGCCCCACACAAACATGGCTCTGTTTTTGATCAATCTTTTCCATTAATCTATCTGCAAAATTCATTATACCTAGGCTCCTTTTAATAAATTTTATAGGTTGTTGCTGGTTATTAATCCCGATAAACTATCTTACCACCAACAATTGTCATTACTGCTTTACCCTTCAAGTCAGACTGAGCAAATGGTGTATTCCTTCCCTTAGAAAGAAACTCTTCAGGTCTTACTACCCACTCTTGCTCTAAATCAATAACAGTTAAATTAGCTTTATTTCCTACTTTTAAACTTCCTCCTGCTAAACTCAAGCGCTGAGCAGGATTGATAGTTAACTTAGCTAATGCTTCCTCCAAACTCAAAAGACCAGGCTCTACTAGCTCTGTTAATACTACTGCCAAAGCTGTTTCAATCCCAGAAATTCCAAAAGGAGCATAATCATATTCTACTCTCTTTTCTTCGATAGTATGGGGTGCATGGTCAGTAGCTATAATATCAATTGTTCCATCAACTAACCCCTCTTTAATTGCTGCTACATCTGCTGCCCTTCTTAATGGAGGATTAACCTTAGTATTTGTATCAAATGAAGTGATCAATTCATCTGTCAAAGCAAAATGATGTGGGGCCACTTCACAACTTACATCGACTCCCCTGATTTTAGCTTGCCGAACTAACTCAACCGATCCTGCAGTACTAATATGGGCAATATGTACTTTAGTCCCTAACTCCTCTGCTAATATTATATCCCTAGCTACCATTACTTCTTCTGAACTAGAAGGAATTGGGGTTAATCCAGTTATAGTTGAATAATAACCTTCATTAACAACCCCTTCTCCTGCCAGATTCTCATCTTCACAATGAGAAATCACTGGCAAATCAAAATCTTGAGCATACTTTAGGGCCAACCTCATTATTTCCGCATTCATTACCGAATTACCATCATCAGAAATAGCTACGATTCCTTCCTCTTGCATTAAACCAATCTCAGCTAACTCTTCTCCTTGGCTTCTTTTAGTAATCGCTCCAATTTGATAAACTTCAACTACTGCTTCTTGTTCCGCCTTAGCTAAAACAGATTTAACCAGTGATTGATTATCTATTATAGGATCAGTATTAGGCATCGCAGCAACTGCAGTAAAACCTCCTTTAGCCGCAGCTTCAGTTCCAGTTTTAATCGTTTCTTTATGTTCAAACCCCGGCTCTCGTAAATGCACATGAATATCTATTAAGCCCGGACTGATTACCTTCCCTGCAAGATCAACTACCTCAGCATCAACTACTTCTAAATCAGTTCCAATTTCTGCTATCTTCTCATCTACAATCAAAACATCTGCTTTCTCTCTCTTATTTTCTGTCGGCTTGACAACTTCTCCACCTTTAAGTAATAGCTTTTTCATCTTTGTTTCCTCCCCTAATTAAAAGGTATAACAAAGCCATTCTGACAGCTACTCCATTTGTTACCTGTTCTTCAATTACTGCTTGATTACTATCAGCCAACTCTGCTGAAATCTCAACCCCACGATTGATTGGCCCAGGATGCATTAGTGTTACATCATCACTGGCCAACTCTAAATGCTCTTTACGCAGTCCATAAAATTTCACATACTCTCTGATTGTAGGAAAGAACCCTTTCCCTTGTCTTTCTTTTTGAATTCTTAATAAATTAATCACATCTACACCTTTAATTCCCTCTTCCAAATCTGTATAGACTTCTACTCCTAATTTTTCAATCTCAACAGGTAATAAAGTCTTAGGTGCTATAATCCTTACCTCAGCACCTAACTTATTCAAACCCCAAATATTAGAACGGGCGACCCGACTATGCTTAATATCCCCTACAATTGCAACCTTTTGGCCCGCAATTTTACCTCTTTCTTCTTGAATAGTATACATATCCAACAAAGCTTGAGTCGGATGCTCATGAACACCATCACCAGCATTTAAAACAGGAATATTAACCTCTTCTGCCAATAACTTAGCTGCTCCTGGAATTCCATGTCTAATTACTACCGCATCTGCACCTAATGCTTGTAAAGTCTTAGCAGTATCAAGTAAACTCTCTCCCTTAACTACACTACTTTTCTTGACAGATAACCCCATACTGTCAGCACTCAATCTCTTAGCAGCTAAACTGAAAGAAGAACTTGTCCTAGTACTTGGCTCATAAAATAAATTAACCACTAACTTACCCCGTAAAGTAGGAACCTTCTTAATCGGCCTTGCCAAAACATCTTTCATCGATTTAGCTGTTTTTAAAATTGATTTAATCTCATCTTTACTTAACTTCTCTAAACCCAATAAACTTCTTCTATCCAAGACCACCTTTAGCACCTCCATTTTAATTTGCAATTTACAATGGACGATTATTAAATTATTCTTCCAGTACTCTATCTGGCAATAAACGGTTTAAGAATATGCCTACAATTGCAGCCAAACCCATTCCTTGTAGCTCTAATACTTTAATCACATTAGCCACTCTATTAATTACTGCTATCTCATCAAGTCGTAAAAAGTTTACTACTTCTACAAAATTAATTGTAAATGAAATACCACTAATTCCAATCACTAAAATAGTAGATACAATTACTAAGTTGCGATTATTACTTAAATCTACTTCGTTTTCTATTAAAGTTCTTAATCCAATTGATGCAATCATTCCAAATAATAAGATTACAATTCCACCCATTACAGCCACAGGGATTGTCTGAATTATTGCTCCTACCTTCTGCACAAAACTGACTGCTATAACAATTATCGCAGCTAGTTGAACGATTACTGGGTTATGAACACCAGTAATTGCCAACACCCCTATATTTTCACCATACGTTGTATTAGGAGGGCCCCCTGTTAGTGAAGCAAACAAAGTAGCTACACCGTCCCCTAACAATGTTCGATGTAGACCAGGCTCTATTAGAAAATCTTCATCGGTAGTTTTAGCCAAAGCTAGAACATCACCCAAATGCTCAACCATTGTCACTACCGCTACCGGTGCAATTAAAGCAATAGCGGAAATACCTGCTCCCAAAGACTCAACTTTCAAGGCAGAAGTAAACTGAGGTAAAGCTAACCATTCTGCTTCAACAACTGGAGTAAGATCGACAATTCCAATTACTAAACCTAATAAATATCCACTAATAATCCCTATCAAGATCGGAATAACTTTTAACATTCCCTTTCCTAAAACACTGACTGCTATTGTCACTGCTAAAGTAAAGATAGCTACTGGCAAATGATAAGTAGCCATATCCTTAGCCACTGGGGCCAACCCTAAACCAATCGTCATAATTACCGGCCCAACTACAACTGGCGGTAGGTAGTCATCAATAAATCCTACCCCTATTTTCTTAATTACACCTGCCATTACAATATATATTATTCCTGCTACTAAACACCCTAATAAAGCTGCTTGTAAACCATAACCTTCCTTAGCAGCGATGATTGGCCCAATGAAGGCAAAAGAAGAACCTAAATAAGCCGGAACCTTGCCCTTTGTTATCAAGTGGAAGATTAATGTTCCACAACCGGAGGTAAATAAAGCAACTGCTGGATTTAAACCTGTCAAGCTAGGAACTAAGACTGTAGCTCCAAACATAGCAAATAAGTGCTGGATAGATAAGATTAACATTCTACTTAAACTTAGATTATTTTCTTCAACTCTTTCAATCATTATTATTCCCCCTTAGTTACTAAATTTATATATTTGTAAATAATAAAAACCTCCCTTAGCCCAATTAGGCATAAAGGAGGTCAATAAACCCACAGAAAAATATCTATGTAGATCCACCAACTCCCTTTATTAGCCTCACAGGACTAACTTAAAAGGGATTTTTATTATTTATTTTTTTACTAGACATACTCTTTTAAGGTTACAACATCTTCTCCATCAACTTCTTCTAAGTCAACACTGATAACCTCTTGCTTAGAAGTTGGTAAGTTCTTGCCAACATAATCAGCTCTAATTGGAAGTTCACGGTGCCCTCGGTCAATTAGGATAGCCAACTGAATATTTTGCGGACGTCCTAAGTCCATTAAAGCATCTAAAGCAGAACGAACTGTCCGACCAGTATATAAAACATCATCTACTAAGATAATCTTTTTATCTGTAATATCAAATGGAATCTCAGTCTGGTGAACAATTGGTTGATTGGCTATAGTCGTTAAGTCATCTCGATAGAGTGTAATATCCAAAATACCTGTCTTTACTTCCTGGCCCTCAATCTCTCTAAGTTTATTGGCAATTCTATTAGCCAGTGGTACTCCTCGAGTTCTAACACCAATTACTACTATATCATCAAGCCCTTCATTCTTCTCAATAATCTCATGAGAAATCCTCGTTAAAGCTCGCCTAATTCCATCTTGATCGATTAACTCTTTTTTCAACTTTAACTCCACTAGTTCCTCTCCTCTCCTTGCTCAAGTTCTTATAGAAGACTTACTTAACAAACTTTATATTTATAGATAAACAAAAAACCCCTTTACCAGCAAGGAGTTTAACTCAGTTTATTTAGAAGTCAGTAGATAGACTAACCCCTACCTAATGACTAAGTTGCCCTTCCTAGTCTCGCTGGACTAATTTAAAGGTCTTTAGATTCAATTGTCACTAAAATCCTATCAGATAATTCTTAACTTGTCAAGAAACTTTCCTAATTAATCTCTTCCCTCTAATTTAGACATTATTGTTTCCATATCATTCCATATGGGTGCCACAAATTCTCTCCATTCCTCTGTACGAGGATGATAAAATCCTAATCTAGTTGAATGTAGCAGTTGACGCTTGGCCCCTAACTCATTTTGAAGAGAGCCATATAGTTGATCTCCTACTACTGGATGACCCATATAATCCATATGTAGCCTAATCTGATGAGTTCGACCGGTCTTAATCTCTACTTCTAATAAAGTATAACCTTCGTATCTAGTCAGCACTTTAAAGGTTGAAACGGCCTTCTTACTATTTTTACTAGTCACAGCCATCTTCTTTCTATCTTTAGGATCACGTCCAACTGCTGCATCTATCTTCCCTTGATTATATTTAACCTTACCTTCCACCAAGACTTGATATACCTTCTTAGTCTCTCTTCTTTCAAACTGTTGTACTAAATTAACATGAGTAGTATCATTCTTAGCAGCTACAATTGCACCTGAGGTATCTTTATCCAAGCGATGTACTATTCCAGGTCTAATCTCTCCATTAATTCCAGATAAATTATCACAATGATATAATAAAGCATGTACTAAGGTGCCAGTTTTATAATGGGGTGTCGGGTGAACTACCAAATTAGGCTGTTTATTAATAACTATTAAATCTTGATCTTCATAAATAATTTCTAACGGAATATTTTCAGCCTGTAATTCAACCTCTTTAGCTTGAGGAAAAGATAATTCTATTTCATCTTCTAATTGTACTTGATAACTCTTCTTAACCTGTTTACCATTAACAATAACTTGATTACCCGCTATTAAATCTTGAATATAACTTCTTGATAAATCTTCATTTCTAGCGGCTAAAAATTTATCAACCCGCAAATCAATCTCATTAGCTGTCACCTTAAAGTTCTTCTTTTTAGACATAATACCACTCCATCTAGTTAAATATTATTTGCCTTCAATTACTAAGAGCCAATAACTAAAAATAGCAACTGTCACAACAATCGCTATATCTGCAACATTAAAAACAGGCCAAACCCTAAAATCAAAAAAATCAACTACATAGCCTAATCTAACCCGATCAATTAAATTTCCTAATGCACCACCAATTCCTAACCCTAAAATAATTCGACTAAATCTATTATCTATAGGTAACTCATTATAAAAAAGAGCCAACAAAATTATAGCTAACATAGTAACTACAATTAAAAAAGTCAACCTTCCTTGTAAAATCCCAAAAGCAGCCCCTTGATTACGAATATAAGTTAAATGAAATATATCCTCAATTATTGGAATTGATTGGTGTAATCTCAAATTTTCGATAATTAAGTACTTCGTTCCTTGATCTAAAATTACTACCATTAATAAACTAATCAATACTTCCATTCCATTCACTCCAACCCTTAAAATTATTATTTCCTATCTAAACCTATTATATTTTAGCATACATTATATAAAAAAACAAGAGAGTAAGCAAATGCCTACTCTCTATCATCTTTCCTTCTTTGTCCTGTCAGATGGGACTCTTCATCCTCAAACTGCTCAGTGAAATTACTTGCTTCTTGATCAATAATACCTTCTCCCCAACCTACCAAACCTACTTCTTCATCAGCATTAAGATAGCTATCATCATCATTGTGTGCCCCAAGCATATCTGATGGAGTATTAGAAGTTCCATACTGGGCCAACTTCTGCCAAGTATCCTCACCATCATGGATCACACTATCCTCATAATCTAAATTCATCTGCATCCTACCATGTAACTCTCCTAACAAATCTTCTTCCATAGGTCGATCTACATTATCAGGTATCATTTCAACCTTTTCTTTACATTCATAGCAAAAAGTACTATAAGGTATGACTTCTAAACGTTCAGAATCAATCTCTTTCTGACAAGCATCACATAAACCATAATTCCCGCTTTCTATCTTCTTTAAAGCATCATCAATCATCTTAATTATTATTCGATCATTATCCTTCAACCCCAAATCCTTACTCCGATCAAAAGTATCTGTTCCTCCATCTGCCGGGTGATTATCATAATTTGATAACTCTCCAGTCGACTCCCGCATACTATGATCTAATCCTTCATAACCTCTATTATCAAAACCATCTACTTCATCTATTAATTCTTCTTTTTCCTCCATTAATTTCTGCTTGTAATATTTTAAATTTTTCATATATTCCCCGCCCTAATTAATAATAGTGATAACTTCATCTAATTCTTTTTGCGGCCTAACCTCTTCTTTATCACCTTGTGAATAACCAATCGTTACAAAAGCAAGTGGAATTAACTTTGCTGATAAATCTAATACCTCTTTTACTTTTTCTTCATCAAAAGCCCCTACCCAACAACTCCCTAAATCATAACCTTCAGCCGCTAATAACATGTTTTCAATGGCAGCTGAAGCATCTTGAAGAGCATATAACTCCTCTCCTCTTTGACCATATTTAGCCGCTGATAGTTCTGGATTAGTACAGACTACAACTACTACCGGTGCTTCAGCCATCCACTCCTGTCCATAGGCAACCTTTGCTAACTCTTCAATCTTAGCCTGATTTTTAATTACAAAAAATTCCCAAGGCTGAATATTTCCTGCACTCGGTGCAAGATGAGCTGCTTCTAATATCTTATGCAAAGTTTCTTCTGGAATCTCTTGTGACTTATATTCTCTAATACTCGCCCGTTCTCTAATTGTTTCAATCACATCTTTAGCCATCTTAAATCCTCCTTTACAAATGTTGTTGTACTATCCTGACCAACTGTGCTATATACTCTCCAATCAAGGGAAGGTTCAACTCAGCCAGTCTATATAAAATTGAAAGAAAGATTGCTCCTAATAAAGTTAACCCAATTGCAATTCCAAGTCCTCGGGCCAAGCCAGCTACAAAATTAAGATAAATTAATCGCTTAGGCGAATTAAATAATTCTATATATTCAGCCATCTGCATCTTTTCTGCATTCATAATAAATTTCTCAATCAACCTTTCTAATTTATCGACAGTTCGCTCATTTACTTCTTCTTCATCTTTAACTGCTTGGATTAAATTCTTAGAAGAATCTTCTCCCATTAATCTTCCCCCTTACTAATATTAATCTATCCCAAAATCAAGTTTAACATACAAAAAAATAAAGTTAGCAGACGACAACTTTAGATTTAATCTAGAGTTAAGATCAAATCAACTATTCAAAGTAACATTATACTTATAACATCTGGCTATCTGATTATACCAATCAATCATTCAGTTATATTTTTAGTCAATATTTGCAAAAATCAGATAATTTAATCTAAAATAAAAATAGCTTTCTTACCACACTATATCTATATTATTATTTTTAATTTTCAGACAAATAAAAAAACATATCAAAATTTTATGTTATCTCTACACCTCTATTTATCTCATACATCTTTACCCTCTGCTTTAAGCTTTAAATACTTCTCATAAGCCTTTTTAATCTTTAAAAAATCTTTCCAAACTGCTGGCTTCTTATTTTCATCTCTTAATAAAGCAGCTGGATGAAAAGTTGGTAAAAAGTAGTAGTTTTTTCGCTTAACCCATTTTCCTCTGATTCTAGTAATCTTAGCTTCAGGATCTAGTAATGCCTTAGCAGCAGTAGCTCCTAAAGGAACTATAATTTTAGGGCCAACAAACCTTATTTCTTGAGTTAAAATCCACAAACAGCTCTTGATCCCTACTTGAGTTGGTATTCTATTTTCAGGAGGTCTACACTTGACTATATTACTGATATATACATCATCCCTATCTATCTCTGCGGCAGCCAAAATCCTATTTAATAACTGACCTGCTCTACCTACAAAAGGAATCCCTTGTCGATCTTCAGCAGCACCTGGACCTTCTCCTACAAACATTAAATCTGCTTGTTGATTGCCAGCCCCAAAGACAACCTTCTTACAATTTTTTCTCAAGCCACATCTTTGGCAATTAAGTGCTATATCTTTTATTTCTTGTATTGAATCAAATTTCTGTTCTGCCTGATTAGTAAATACCGTTAATAGTTTTTGAGAATCAAATAACATTTAAGTTCCTCCTGAATTTCATAAAAGAATCAATTAAGCCAAAAAGCTGGGATAAGGTTGTAATAAATTATAAAGTTCAGCCTGTTTTTTATCTAAATTTTCACTTAATAATCCAGCTCCTTCAACTAATACTTCCTCTCCATCTAACAAAAAATCCAGCTCATTATATAATTTAATAAACTCTTCTTTTTCATTTAACAGTTTACACTGATAAAATAGCTTTCCCATTTTCAATAACGAATTAATATTTTCTCGATTTAATTGCGATAGTTTTTCTTCCTTTTTACTTAATGACTTACTAAATCTTTTTTCTTGCCCCAGTAGCTCATCCTTCAAGTCAACTTGACATTGGGGTATTTGTTCTAATTCTAAGTTTACTTCATTAATTCTTTCCCTTAAAGCAGAGATTCTATTCTGTAATTGAGTACAAATTTGCAAATTATTAATCACTAAGGTCATAGTCTTTTTAATCTCAGGAGTTAACTGATCATCATATTTTAAGATCAATTTAGAATAATTTCTAATTACTATACAGCCTAGTGTTAAAAATAAATTTTTTATATTACAATCACTAATTTTAAATTCCTTATATTTACCTACTACAGACATTATATCAACTCCTTTATTAAAAGCCCAAGGGTTTTATCGAAAAATTTATTGATAGTTATTATGACACCTTTAATACAAGAAAATAACTATTAATTATAAAACTCCTTAAACGATACAACTCACTAAAATTTAAGACCAACACTCCAAACATCTCTAAACAGAAACCTTAATTATTTCAAAAAACAAGCAGGTTTATCCTTATAAAAAACGAAACTTATTAATTAAATAGTCTAAAAAATGGAGTGAATTCTATGACTAAAATTAAAAAAACATCAACACTAAAACAGTATAACTCAAATTACAGCAAAAAGTCAAATTTAATTGACAAAAAAACTACAAAAAAACCAATGAAAAACTTAACAATTTCAGAAATAATAAATAAATTATCTTTAGAAAAAAGCAATGAAAATAAGACTATTATTCAAGAACTACTAAGATTAAATTTACCCCTAAAGCAAGACTTAATTGCAGACTTAAATCAATCTTTAGCTCAGTTTGAAAAACTAGAAGATCAAGATTTAACAACTAAAATCAAAACTATTCTATTATTAAAAGAGCTTGAACTTCCTATTAATAATAAATTTTATAGTTTATTCAAAGATCAAGCTAATTTAACAAACAATTTAAAAGATAGCTTTATAAAATTATTAAAAAAATTTAATCCTACTGATTCAAACTCTAACCTCTTAGAAGAAAGTAATGAAAGAGAAATTGAAAAATTGAATTTAAAATCTATTACAAAAGAAAAATTACTTTCAAAAATGAATAACCTTAACTTAGAGTTAACTGAAAAAAATTTAAATACTTTTGAAGATATACCAACCAAAGAGAAATCTACAAAACAACTATTAAAATCGATCATCTTTACTGAAAAATTAGATTTAAATTCAACTAATAGATTAACAGATCTAATCAAACAAATAGATTGGTCTCCTAATGATAACCTGGTTACTGGTTTTGAAAAATTGATTAACCTGTTAGTTGCTGGTCAAAAAAACGTAGGTTTTCCAGATATAATATCCCCTTACTTAAAAAAAATAATCAAAGAAAAACCAGAATTACTAATAATATTAAAAGAAAATCTAACTCAAGAGCTTTATAATAATTTAAAAGAAGACAGCAATCTCTCTTCGACGGAAGAAATTGATATTTTAACCAAACAAACAAAAGAATTGTTAAAAGAAACGGTTATTACTACTGATAATCTAAACTCTAACAAGATCTCAACAGCAATCAATAATATACACTTAAATAATGATCAAACAACTAATTTATTAAAATTTCTATTTCATTTTACTCAATCTTCTTCTGAAAAAGTAACTGAAGCAGAAAAACTACTTAAACAACTAACCAGCTTACAAGCTATTAATCACTCAAATGATAATTTTTCAATCTTTTTACCAATATTATTTCAAAATGATCTAACCTTAGCTCACATTAAAGTCAATAAAGAAGCTACAAAAGAAGATAAACAAGATCCCAATAATACTAATAATCCTTTAACTTTCTCTATTCACTTTGAAACCGAAAAACTAGGTTTAATTGAGACAACTATTAAAATTAAAGATAAAAAAATCTGGGGCCAATTTAGAAGTAATCAAACTGAAACTGTAAATTTAATTAATAAACATTTAGACAAATTTAAATCTAAGCTAAAAAACACTAATTATACAGTAAAGTCACTAACTTCTAAATTAGCCACTGATAAGTCAGCCCCAACCCAACAGCTAAAATTAACAACTATTGATTTAATAATTTAGGAGGTTAAATAATGAACTCTAATCAAAAAAATAGCTCAGAAGAAAAAGAAGCAGTAGCGTTAAAGTATGATCCACATCAAGATTCAGCTCCAACTGTAATCGCTAAAGGGAGAAAAGAGTTGGCCCAGCAGATAATTAAACAGGCTAAAGAATCTGGCATCACAATTAAAGAAGATCAAGACCTTGTTAAAATCTTGTTACAACTGAATTTAGGAGAAGAAGTTCCTGAAGAACTCTACCAAGTAGTTGCTGAAATTCTCAGTTTTATTTATGATTTAGAAGATTTAGCATAATCACAATATTGGATTATTGGACAATCTGAACAGTTAGGATTTCTAGCTTTACATATGTTACGCCCATGAAATATTAGCCAATGATGAGCATCAGACCATAAATCTTTAGGAATAACTTCCATTAAGTCCTGCTCTACTTGATCCACTTTATCACTAGCAGCTAAACCAATCCTCTTAGATACTCGAAAAACATGAGTATCAACTGCAATTGCATCTACCCCAAATACTGCACTTACCACCACATTAGCTGTCTTACGCCCTACTCCTGATAACTTCATTAACTCTACTCTAGTCTGAGGCACCTGCCCTTGATAATTATCAAGTAGCATCTGGCAAGACTTAATAATATACTTACCCTTATTACGATAAAGTCCAACTCCTCTAATTTCAGTTGCCAACTCTTCTACCGTTAAATCAACAAAATCTTCTGGTTTTTTATAGTTTTCAAACAATCTCTTTGTAACCTTATTGACCTGTTTATCAGTTGTTTGAGCAGATAAAATAACTGCAATTAATAGTTCAAATGGGTTATTATAATTTAATTCAGTTTCGGGTGCTGGATATTTTTCTTCTAATATTTTAAATATCTCACAAGTTTCTTCAATACTTTTTAATTCTTTCATCTTATCTCCTTCCAAAAATCATAAAGAAGGCTATCCTAGGATAACCTTCTTAAGGTCTACTATTTTTTTATTCTTTAAAACTCTTCAACCAAATTAGCCATTTCTAAAGCTCCAACAGCTGCTTCCCAACCTTTATTTCCTGCTTTAGTACCTGCTCGCTCAATAGCTTGTTCAATTGTATCAGTAGTAATTACTCCAAACATAACTGGTAGTTCACCTTCTAAACTGACCTTAGCAACCCCTTTAGAAACTTCAGAGCAAACAAAATCAAAATGAGGTGTAGCTCCTCTAATTACAGCACCTAAACAGATAACTGCATCATACTTATCACTTTTAGCCATCTTTTTAGCAACTAGTGGAATCTCAAAAGCTCCTGGTACCCATGCTACCTCAATATCAACCTCTTTAACACCATGTCGCTTCAATGCATCTAAAGCACCACTTAATAATTTAGTAGAAATAAATTCATTAAATCTTCCTAGCACAACCCCAAATTTTAACCCTTCTCCTAACAGTTTTCCTTCATATACTTTTCCTATTTTTTGCATTTTATAGCCTCCTCTAATTTATAAATTTTACTTTAAAAATTATTTTCTAATATATGTCCTAATTTTTCTTTCTTAGTCTTTAAATACTGCTTGTTTACTACATTTGGTTCAATTTGATGAGGTACCCTCTCAGTCACTTCTAAACCATATCCTTCTAAACCTACTATTTTTCGTGGGTTATTTGTCATCAGCTGAATCTTATTCAAACCTAAATCTGATAAAATTTGTGCTCCAATTCCATAATCCCTCATATCATCATCAAAACCAAGTTCTTGGTTTGCTTCAACTGTATCTTTACCCTCATCTTGTAATTGATATGCTTTCAATTTATTAGCTAAACCAATCCCTCTACCTTCTTGCCTCATATAGAGCACAACTCCTACCCCTTCTTCTTCAAGCCTCTCTAAAGCTACTCCTAGCTGCTCACGGCAATCACACCGCAAAGAACCCAGTACATCCCCAGTTAAACATTCTGAATGGACTCTAACCAAAACTTCTTCCTCTTCTTCAATATCCCCTTTAATAATAGCTACATGGCATTTATTATCCACATCAGTCTCATAACCAACTGCTTTAAAATCACCAAATTTAGTCGGTAATTCAACCTCTGCTACACGATGAATCAAATTATCTTTTTTAACCTTATATTCAATTAAATCTTTGATAGTAATCATCTTAAGATTATGCTCTTTAGCAAATTCCTTTAACTCTGGGACACGAGCCATCGTTCCATCATCAGCCATAATCTCACAGATAACACCTGCTGGATACAAACCGGCCAACTTAGCTAAATCGACTGCTGCCTCTGTATGACCAGCCCTTCTCAAAACTCCACCTTCTTTAGCCTTTAAAGGAAAAATATGACCAGGTCGAGCAAAATCAGTTGCTTTTGCTTCAGGGTTGACAACTTCTTTAATAGTTTTGGCCCTTTCAAAAGCAGAAATTCCTGTTGAAGTATCTTTATGATCAATAGAAACTGTAAAAGCAGTCTCATGACTATCAGTATTTTGTTGCACCATTTGTTCAAGGTCTAACTCTTTAACACGTTTTTCTGTAAGAGGTAAACAGATCAATCCTTTACCATAAGTTGCCATAAAATTGATGCTTTCTGGAGTTGCTTTCCCAGCAGCCATCAATAAATCGCCTTCATTTTCTCGATCTTCATCATCAACAACTATTATCATCTTTCCTTGTTTAATATCTTCAATCGCTGCTTCAATTGAATGAAAATCCATTTCGTTCACTCCTTAAATTATTTAATATTTATATTTATTAAGCATTTACCACTAATTAAGCAAATAAAAAACCTTTATCCTTCAACATCTTAATATCTATATTAGAATCAGATTCTACTTCATCTTCTTCAGCAAATTCCATCATTCTCTCCACATACTTACCTATTAAATCCACCTCTAAATTAACCTTATCGCCTATGCCTTTCTTACCTAAAATCGTAATTTGAGCTGTATGTGGAATCAAAGAAATATTAAAGCTATTAGTCTCCAGTTTAGCTACAGTCAAACTGACTCCATCTATGGTAATAGAACCTTTAGAAATAATATACTTCAATATTTCCGGTGAAGGTTTTATCGTTACTACGACAGCATTATCTTCCCTCTTTTTGGCCTTGATAATCCCTACTCCATCTATATGACCTGAAACTAGATGCCCACCTAAGCGATCTCCAACTCGCAACGCACGCTCTAAATTGACTTCCTGGCCTATTTTTAAATCTACCAAACTGGAATTTCTTAATGTTTCAGGCATCACATCAACTGTAAATTCAGCCTCCGTAAAATCTGTCACAGTCAAACAAACACCATTCGTAGCAATACTATCTCCCAATTTTACATCATCTAATACCTTATTAGCTTGAATAGTTAAAGCAATTGAATTACTTCCTCGCTCAATTTTTTTTATCTTTCCAATTTCCTCAACAATTCCAGTAAACATCTTTAACCTCCTCTTAAAACCTAGGTTCCTTACTTATATTTAGGATAACCTATTATCAAAAGATCATTATCAACTTTTGTGACCTCTAATTGTTCAATAACAACTCCAGCTTCAATTTTATTTACTCCTCTACCAGCTACCACCGGTATTGCTTCTCTTCCGCCAATAATTTTAGGAGCAATAAAATAATATAATTTATCCACAAGCTTAGTTTCTAAGAAAGAAGCATTTATCTGACTTCCTCCCTCAACTAATAAGCTTATTAACTCTCTTTTCCCTAACTCTTCTAATAATATCTTTAAATCAACTTTATTTTTTATTCCTGCTTCAACTACCTCTACTCCAGCCTCTTTTAACTTTTTCTTTTTTGCTTGATCAGCCTGTTCAGTAGTTGCAATTATTGTAGGTGCAGAAGATTTTTGCGTAACTAACTTTGCATCTAGTGGAATTTTTAGTTCATCATCCAATACAATTCTAGTAGCATCTTCTCCACCTTCAGGTAACCTAGTTGTTAATCTAGGGTCATCTGCTAAAACTGTACCTATTCCTACTAGAATCCCATCAACTCGATCTCTCAAGCGATGAACGAATTCTCTAGACCCTTCTCCTGTAATCCATTTAGAATCTCCTTTTTTAGTAGCAATCTTCCCATCTAAAGTCATAGCATTCTTTAAAATAACAAATGGAGTATTAGTCTTCATATATTTAATATAATCTTCATTTAGTTTAACTGCTTCCTCTTTTAATAAACCCACTTCAGTCTTTATACCAGCAGATTCTAACATCTTAATCCCCTTACCTGCTACTTTAGGGTTTGGATCTTTCATAGCTATAACTACCTTTTTTATTCCAGATTCAATAATAAATTTAGCACAAGGTGGTGTTTTTCCATAATGGGAACATGGTTCCAATGTAACATACATTGTAGCCCCTTTAGCTGCCTCACCAATACTGCTTAATACATTAGCTTCAGCATGAAAACCACCTGCATAATGATGATAACCTGTTCCTATTACTTCCCCCTCTTTAACAACGACTGCTCCAACTAAAGGATTAGGACTTGTTCTCCCCAATGCTTTTTTAGCTAAGTCTAATGCTAAACTCATATAATCTCTTTTGCCCACTACTTTCACCTTCCATTCTAATTTACAATCATTTAACAACTTTTAACTGTATTTTACTAATCATCAATCAGAACAAAATGTCCTCTCTTATATAAGGTTAAGCCTAAATCTAAGTAAACTATTTAAAAATCTTGGAAATAAAAATTCATTTACAATGTAAAAAAGTACCGTTTTCTTAATAACAAAAAGTTCTCAGAATTAAACTCCGAGAACTTTACATATCCATTAGTAAAATACTAATTTCTGATTCTTCCTCTCTCATCCAGACTATAACTGTCGGTTTTGGAATTTCACCAAGTCAACTCATTTGAGCTCGCGGACTATCACCGCCGGTTAGGAATTTCACCTGTTCCCGAAGAAAATATTCTGTTTTTCCATTACTTATTATATTACAAATGAAAAAATAAATCAAATAAAAATTTGGCTAAATGAAAATAATTTATCAAAATATAAATAATATAACTATCAGCTATCAATTATATACATTTATTCAGTACTCATTTTAAGTTGAGCAATTGCTTGTCCTCTTTTTTCAACTCCAAAAACTGCTGAACCTGCTACCAAAACATTGGCCCCAGCTTTAACAGCATCTACTGCCGTTGTATTAGGCTTGATTCCCCCGTCTACTTGAATATCAACCTCTAATCCTCGCTCTTCAATCTGATTTCTTAACTTCTCAATTTTAGGCAATACTTCAGGAATAAAGGATTGCCCACCAAAACCAGGATTAACTGTCATCAATAATACCATATCTAATTCATCAAGTACATATTCTATAACAGCCAAAGGTGTAGCTGGATTTAAGGCAACTGCCGCTTTAACCCCTTCTTGTTTTATATTTTGAATCGTCCGATGTAAATGTGGACAAGTTTCAGCATGAACAGTGATTATGTCTGCTCCTACTTTAATAAAATCAGAGATATAGTAATCTGGATTTTCAATCATTAAATGAACATCTAATACCTGGTCAGTCTTATCTTGAATTGCATCTAAAACTAACGGGCCAATCGTAATATTAGGTACAAAATGCCCATCCATTACATCAATATGTAAATACTCTGCTTCATCTACAGTCTTTATTTCCTCTTCTAATTTACTGAAATCTGCTGATAAAATTGATGGTGCCACTTTGATCATATTAAAATCACCAACTCCTCTTTTTGTTTTCAATTTCTTCTAAAAACTTCAAATAGTTTTGATAACGTTCTTCTGCAATCCCTTCTTTAGTTACTGCTTCTTTGACTGCACAGTGAGGTTCATGGCTATGTGAACAAGTACTGAACTTACATTGACCTAAATAATCCATTAATTCAGGAAAGAAATACTGCAATTCTTCAGCATTAATAAAACTTAAATCAAGTGAGCTAAAACCTGGGGTATCTGCTACCCAACCTCCATTATCCAGACTCAACAATTCAACATGTCTAGTTGTATGTCTACCTCTTTTAATTCGTTGACTTACCTCTCCAACTTTCAATTCTAAATCTGATTGAATAGAATTTAACAAACTTGATTTACCAACTCCAGAAGGACCCGCAAAGACAGATACATTATCCTTTAAAACTTCTTCTAAATCATCTAAACCTATTTCTTCCTTAACACTAGTATAAATTACTTTATAGCCAATTTTTTGATAAGAAAAAAGTTGCTTTTTAGCCATTTCTAAAGATGATAACTCAACTTTATTAATACAAATAACCACTTCTAAATCAGCTATCTCTGCTAATACTAATAAACGATCTAATAGTTTCAAATCTAAATCTGGCTCTAAAATAGCAAAAGTAATAATTACTTGGTCAATATTGGCAATCACAGGACGAAATAAAGAATTCTTTCTCTCCAGCCTTTCTTCTACAACCCCGCTCCCATCTTCCAATAAATCAAATTTAACTAAATCACCGGTAATTACATCAAAACCATTATTTTTTAACTTACCTCTAATCTTACAGCGATATACTTCCTTGCTTTCAAAATCATGAACAAAGAAATAACCCCCCAATGCTTTTAAAACTCTTCCTTCTCTCATAATCACTCTCCCTTTTTTTATTTAAATAGCATATATCTTATTTGATATAATGTGTAACTTCGTGACACAGCCCTCAGCTATCAGCCATGAGTCGTCAGCCCAATCAAAACCTATTAAACCCCAACAAGTAAAACCATCTCAATCCAGGAAATATAATGGTTTCTAGATGTTTTAATTTTTATTGATTTTAAATTCTCTTAACTGATAGCTGAGGGCTGACCACTGACCCTACGAGTTCTAAAATTCCAAGAACTCTCCGTAACAAAAACCGTTCGCTATGTGGCACAAAAGTGCCACATTATTGTAATAAAGTTTAACTTTTTAGCTGGACAATTACAACCGCTTTTCATAATTTAATTGTCCATCAAAATAAATCCTAATTACAGCTGAACCAACCGTAATCACTTCCTCATCAATTCGGTCATTGGCTTGATGAACCTCTTGATAAACAACCCGCTTTCCATTGTTATCTTCAACAGTAATTCTTACTTCTCTCTCAGGACCAGGTGGGATAAAGGTTCTAACCTGTGAAGTATTTATCTCAGCTCCTTCTACATTTCTAATTCCTGAACTTACAATCAAATCTATCGTTGAGCCTTCTGTCAATTCCTCTCCAGGCTCAGGATCTTGAGCTATAACCCTACCTTTACGATAATTCAAACTCTCTTTTTCAATTATCCGCCCAATAATCAAATTTTGCTCTTGTAATCTTTGTTCTGCTTCTTCTTGACGCAAACCTACTACTTCCGATATAACTACTTGCTCAGGTTCTCGACCTTGACTGATCACTAAATCAACCTCAGTATTCATCTTTGCCTCTTCTTCAACCCCAGGCTCTTGAGAAATAATCTCATCTTTAGGAAATTGATCACTATATTGATGCTCCAGCTCTCCTACTTCTAAATTACTCCTATTTAATTTAATCCTGGCTTCTCTTAAAGTGCCTCCGACCAACTCTGGAACTTCAACCATTTGTGCTCCTTTACTAGTTACCACACTAATTACTCGATTTTCTTTAACTATCCTGTTAGGTTCAGGACTTTGTGAAATAACATGATCTTCAGCAATCTCATTGTTATGACTTTCGTAATAAACTTCTAAGTTCAACCCTAACTCCTCTAACTGTTCTCGAGCTACATCTACATGTTCCCCTCTCAAATTTGGTACTTTAACATCATCAACAGCCATATACTGACCTAACAAATAATAGCCTAAACCAATCACAATTAGAACTGATATTAGTATAACCCCTAATCCAAGAGCCAGTTTCTTTTTGCTAGATTTTTTTGGCTTTTTATTAGATTCTTTATCTTTTTCTGCATTCATATCCTTTAATCCTCCAGAATCTATTTTAGTTATATCTTCTTCATTAAGCTCCTGGTTAACTTTAGAAATAACCTTAGTTTGCTGTTCTTCTTGCTTAGAAATAACCATTGTCTTTTGATTAGCAGTCCCCTGTTGTAAATCAAGCTGACGACTAACCTCCCTTAAATCCTTTAACATTTCAACAGCTGAATTATATCTTTCAGCAGGATCTTTAGCAATAGACTTCAAAATAATATTAACTAGCTGCGGAGGCAAATCAGGATTAAGTTCTTGGGGAGGAGTAACTTCCTGCTCAATATGCTTCAATGCTACCGATACAGAAGTATCCCCTTTAAAAGGCAGTTCTCCAGTAACTAGTTCATATAAAACAATTCCTAATGAGTAGATATCAGACCGCATAGTAATCTTACTACCCTTAGCTTGCTCTGGAGAAAGATAATGAGCTGAACCTACAATGGATTCAGTATGAACCATCGTTGCTGCAGTTATTGCTTGAGCAATTCCAAAATCAGTTACTTTAACCTTGCCAGCAGACGTTAGTAAAATGTTGTGCGGTTTAATATCACAATGAACAATATTATTTCGATGTGCTGTAATCAAAGCTTGACAAACTTCTTGTACTATTTTAACCGCTTCTGCAACCTCTAATTTACCAGCTCTTTTAAGTTTTTCTTTTAAATTATCCCCTTCTATATGCTCCATAATTATATACTGAAAATCACCATCTTTAGCTATATCGTAGATATTAACAATATTTTGATGAGAAAAACTAGCAACCGCTTGAGCTTCATGTCTAAACCTTTTTACAGCAGCTATATCATCAGTAAATTGAGGCTGTAAAACTTTAACTGCTACTTCTCTACCTAATAATTCATCTTGGGCCAAATAAACAATAGCCATTCCACCTGTGCCAATTTTTTCAATTAATTCATACCTATTATTAAGCACTTTCCCAATCATAATGTCACCCCAAAATCTTTAACTTAATTATACTGAATAAATAATTACAGTAATATTATCACGACCGCCTCGTTGGTTAGCCAGTTCAACTAAGCTTTCAGCTTTTTGCTGTAAATTAATCGGTTTAGCTAATATATCTGCTAATTCCTCATCAGATGTCATATTAGTCAACCCATCAGAACAGAACAAGATTAAATCTTGTTCTTTTAAATCTACCTCAAACAAATCTTTATCTACTTTTTTTTCTATTCCTAACGCATTAGTCAATATATTCTTTTGTGGATGATCTTCAGCTTCTTCTGGAGTGATAATATTCTTCTTAACCAATTCTTGAACCATAGAATGATCCTGGCTAATTTGGCATAAGTCATCATCTCTAAATAAATAAGCTCTCGTATCACCAATATGACCAATTGTTAATATTCTATCTTTGATAACCCCTAAAGTCAAGGTAGTCCCCATTCCATGATATTCTTCTTTTTCCTTACTTTTCTGATAAACATACTGGTTTGCTTGCGAAATTAAAGTTTTTATATCTTGTATTAAATCATCACTATTAAATTGATAATTCTTAATCACCTCAATAGCTAAAGAACTGGCCAGGTCACCAGAATTGTGACCTCCCATTCCATCTGCTACAACCAATACGGTAAAATTATCTTTAGCTAAAACTAAATAATTATCCTCATTTTCAGCTCTAACTTTACCGCAATCTGAAATTGCTCCATAATTCAAACTTATCACCTCTTTACTCCAAATTCAAAGAAAACCTCAGCTTAATATCACCTAAACTGATTATATCTTGATCAGAAAGTTTTTTCTCTTTAACTAATCTACCATTAACCTTCAATCCATTAGTACTATTTAAGTCTTTAATTAAATAACAGTATTTTTTAGTAACTATTTGAGCATGTACTCTAGAAACACTAATATCAGATAAAACAATCTCATTCGTTTCTTGGCGACCAATATTAGTTTCTATCGAATCAAGAATAAATTCTTGTTGTTGCTCCTTTCCCGTAAGTAGTTTAAGGCAACATTTTTGGCGAGAGACAGGAGTTATTTTACGAGTAGAACTAACTTTCTGACAAGAATCAACCTTAAATTGTTCACTAGAGTTAAATATTTTGGTTCCATCATCTTTAGTATCTTGAATGCCAGTATTATTTTCATCTTTTATTAGTTGTTCAGAAAAAACTGATTTTATCTTTTTTCTTAACTTAGTTCGCAAACCCATATTCATTTAAGCCTCCTTAGCCTTTAATTGTCCACAAGCAGCATCAATATCAGCTCCACGCTCTACTCTTACTGTTACAGGAATATTCTTCATTTCTAACTGCTCTTTAAAAAGTTGAATTGATTTTTTGTGAGGCTTATTATATTCAAACTCTTGTACCGGATTAATTGGAATCAAATTAACATGGGCCAACATATTTGATAATAAAGAGGCTAACTTGCGGGCTAAGTTTTGAGAATCATTAACTCCCTCTACCAAAGCATACTCAAAACTGACTCGTCGCCCAGTCTGATTGATATAATAATCACATGCTCCTAATAAATCTTCTAACGGATAACGTTGATTAATCGGCATCATCTGACTACGTAACTGATCAGTAGGTGCATGTAATGAAATGGCTAATGTCAATTGAAACTTTTCCTCTGCCAACTTTTTAATCTCAGGAACCAAACCACAAGTAGATAATGTAATCCTTCTACTGCCAATATTCAGCCCTGCCTCATGATTAATTAAGTTAATAGCTTTTAAGACCTGCTCATAATTAGCTAATGGCTCACCCATTCCCATCAAAACAACATTACTAATCCGCTCTTTTTTCAATCTCTCTACCATCAAAATCTGATTAATAATCTCCCCTGCTGTTAAATTGCGGCTTAACCCTTGTAGGCCTGTAGCACAGAAATTACACCCCATCGCACAACCAACCTGACTGGAAATGCAAAGACTCTTCCTGCCACCCTGATTAGGCAGATAAACAGTCTCAACCTTCTCCCCATCTGTTAATTGAAAAAGATACTTTTCCGTCCCATCTTTAGAAAGTTGGCGGTTAAGTACTGTAAAATCTTCTAACATAGCAACTTGTTGCAACTCACTTCTTAAATCCTTAGGCAAATTCTTCATTTGAGTAATTGTATCTACTTTTTGATTATAAATCCAATTAAATACCTGTTTAGCTCTAAAAGTAGGCTGTTTTAAATCTACCATCAACTCCTCTAACTCTTCCAATGTCTTTCCAACTAGTGCTACTCTATCTGTCATCACTTATTTCCCCTCATTTAATATTAATTCTCTATTATAGGCAAAATTAATTTTTCACTAGCTTAGCTATAAAGAAACCTTCTAATAATTTTTGATCAGGCAACAACTGTAAACAACCATCACTTAAATAACCTTCTAATCCCAACTCTACCATCTGCTCTGTTAAGTCAACTATTGAAAAAGAAGTGAACTCTTCTAAGAATTTAGTAATCACTTCTTGATTTTCTTGTTTAGTAAAAGTACATGTACTATAAACTAGCTCTCCTCCAGATTTAAGAAATTCAGCTGCATTAGCTAGTAACTCTAACTGTAGCTGCTGTAACTCTTTTAGATCCTGTGGCTTCTTTTGCCATCTGATCTCCGGCTTTTTTGCTATAATTCCTAACCCTGAGCAAGGAGCATCAATCAATACCTGATCTACTTCCTCCTCAAAGCTGACCTCTCGACCATCTTCTCTGATAGTTTCAATATTATTAATACCTAATCGTTCACAATTTTCTTTAATTAAATCTAATTTATGATCATGAATATCAACCGCATAAACTTTACCTTGATTATTCATCAATTGGGCCAAATGAGTAGCTTTCCCCCCTGGTGCTCCACAGAGATCAACTACTAAACTATCTTCAGTCGGTGCTAAAACATGACCTACTAACATAGAACTAAACCCTTGCACCTGAAACTTACCTTCTTGGAAAGTGATTAACCTCTCTACTGCTGAATAATCAGTCAATTCAACTGCTTCAGGCAACATCTTAATCTCTTCTGCCTGAGCCCCTTCTGTAACTAAGTCAGCTAATAATTCACCTGTTGTTACCTGTAATGTATTAGTTCTGATCACTGTTGGTGGAACTTGATTTAAGCTCTTACAGATCTCAATTGTCTTCTCCTGGCCAAATCTTTTGACCCACCGTTCAACCAACCACTGTGGTTGAGAATACTTATATCTAATGTGTTGTACTGGCTGCTGTTGAAGGCTAGGATAATCTATCTCATCTAAATTACGGATAATATTTCTTAAAACACCATTAATAAACTTAACTGCTCCTCGATTACAGTGACCTTTTGCCACTTCAACTGTTTCATTACAAGCAGCTGGAGCAGGAATTCGATCTAAAAATTTAATTTGATAAACTCCTAATCGCAAAGCATTTCGTACCCAAGATGTCATCTCTTTAACTTTTCGATTAGCAACCTGATTAATGATCCAATCAAGACTATTTCTCATTCTGATCGTCCCATAAATTAACTGAGTAGCCAAACTTCGATCTCGTTTATCCAATTGAGATTGATTTAATAGATTATTGACAACTAAGTTAGAATAACCTTCTTCTTCATTAATACGATAAATTGCTTTTAGAGCTAACTGACGTGCATTATTCATCTTTAGCCTCCATTAATAATCATGATAGATTTTTAATTCTTTAGTTCTTATAAATAACTTTTGCCTTCTGAAGATATTTAATCCAAAAAATGATTTTTTGTAATGATTTACCAGTTGGGTCTCATCTATTATTACTTCGTCAACCTTTGTAGATGTAGTCAGTCTTTTTTGTACCATAACACCTAATACTGGACCAACAAGATTAGCTACAACTATTGCTAATAGAACATATAGTATGTTAAAGTATCCCGTTTGTATTAATAAAAACAAAAAAATAACTGATGCTAAAATGTTAGCTACCGCTATACTGGTTCCACACCTTCTGTGGACAACCAAGCCAACCTCTCCTTGTTGGAGACGGGCCAACCCTTCCTGAGCTGCCTGCTCTATAAATCGGGGGTTGACCACTCCATTAATATAAAAACCATCTTCTTTAGCTAAACCTGATAAAGATTGACAACCAAACTTCTCTTCTAAAACATTAATCGTGGCATGTTCTAAAGCATGGTTCTGCCTTAATCTCGAATTAGTAGCTATCTTAATAATCTGTTTAGGTGCCAATAATAATGTAATAACCGAATCAATAGTAAATTTATATGGTATGAAAATAACCGCCAAAAAGATAAGAGAAAGAATAGGAAATAACAAAAAGAATAATAGATAATAAAACATCTTTAATCAGTCCTTTAACCAAGATCATTAATCATTATTTAACATACCACGCATCACTACCAACCTAATTAAATGACCTATTGAAACCAGCGTAGCTGCTACATAAGTTAAAGCGGCTGCATTTAAGACCTTCTTAGTCCCCCTAACTTCATTTCGACCTAAATATTGATTTCGCTGTAATAACTTCATTGCTCGACTACTTGCATTAAATTCAACAGGTAATGTTACAATCTGAAATAAAACTGCTGCCGCAAAAAAAATAATCCCCAATGTAACTATAAACTCAGATCTGAAGAATATAAACCCAAAAACTGCTAACATTGGACCAACTCGCGAACCAAAATTAGCTGCTGGAAATAGAGAATGTCTAATATTTAAAGGTGCATAATTAACAGCATGCTGAATTGCATGACCTACTTCATGAGCTGCTACCCCCAAAGATGCTAAGGAACTGCCACTATAAACATCAGGCGATAACCTAACAGTCTTAGAACGAGGGTCATAATGATCTGATAACTTCCCTCTAGTCTGCTGGACACTTACACCATGAATACCTTCTCGTTGCAATATTTCTCGAGCAACCTCTCCGCCGGTCTTATTGGTCTTGGCCCTAACATTCAAATATTTATTAAAGGTAGATTTAACCTTAAATTGAGCATATATCGCAATTAAAATGGCAGGAAGTACAATAATCATCGTCGGATCAAAAAAGAAAAATGGCATTTAAATCACCCCTTTAGCTATTTGACATTTAATAATGAATATTTAATAGTTAACAACTTAAAAATCAAACCCTTTAACCATTGCAAATATAAAAGTTTTGAACTTAATTTTTTACTGACACTGACACATAATTGTAATTTAGTGTGGCTTTTCATTAAACATACCTATATTCTTTTATAAATTGTTAGTTCTTTATTAGTGTTACTTGTTGTTCATTCGTGGTTAATTAGTCTTACGATTTTGAATTTAACTATTCATTGCTTTTTCCCTCATCGGCTCCTTATAGATTAACCTGTCAACTGCTTTTTCTATCTTATCTACTTCTACCCCCGTATTAAAACAGGGACCATTTGGCCTTAAGTTAACTACGCCTACCACTGGCATTGGATAGACATCTTGAATCCCAGTACTTAAATCACGTTCACAAGCAACAGCTATAATAGCTTTCGGCCTTGTTTCCTTGATAATCTTGCGGGCCAAAGTTCCTCCTGTTGCAATTGCTAAATTCAAGCCATACTTCTCCTCTAATCCAATCAAATCATCTACTTGACAGCGACCACACCTTTGACAGTTATCTAGATCACTTGTTACTCTAAAATTACAATCTGCAAGTTGAATACAATGGGGTAATAAAATTAGTATATCCTGAGCATTAACTTCAATATCATCAGGATTAATTAATTGATTGCTCATCTTGATAAATGAAGATTGAACCTCTTTTTTATCAAACCCTAAAAAAGCACCTAATTGAATAATGACCGGTAAAAAATAAGCAATCACCAATTTAATCGGTATAAATAACCACTTTATCGGCCGTTGTAATTTAATCGTGACTAAAATACCTATAATTCCTAAAATTAAGATTAAAGAAATTACTGACAAGACAAGGCTTATAACTAATAGTACTCCATAACTTAATAGATTAAAACCAAAGAAATTTAAATACCAGATCCCACTTACTAAGATTCCTACTACAACCAATGATAATAATAATAATCCAATAAATAGCCCTTTAGATTCTGTCATTACTAATCTCCTAACTTACTTCCTACTTTAATATCATACCCTAACAGATAATCTGTAGCTGACATCTTCTGCTTACTAGCTGGTTGTAGTTCTGTTAATGCTATTTGGCCCTTCCCTGTTTGAACAACAATTCCTAAATCATTATCTAATTCAACGATAGTTCCTGCTTCTATTTTATCATTCACCTTTTTTTGATCAACTACCTGAGATGCCCATAACTTTAATCGTTGGCCCTGATAATAAGTATAAGAACCAGGCCATGGATTAAATCCTCTAATCAAATTCCAAATATCCTCCGCACTTTGACCCCAATCAATCTCTCCTTCTTTCTTGTCTACTTTATCAGCATAAGTTGCTACTGTATCATCTTGTTTTTGATAAGAGACTGAACCATCTGCAATTGCTGTCAGTGTTTGAACCAACAGCTCTCCTCCAACTAAAGCCAGCCTATCATGTAAACTTCCAACAGTATCTTCAGCAGTAATTTCTACCTCCTGCTGTAAGATCATATCTCCCGTATCCATACCTAACTCTAACTTCATTGTTGTCACGCCTGTAACCTGATCTCCATTAATGATTGCTCGATGAATTGGAGCAGCCCCTCGATACTTAGGCAATAAAGAGGAGTGTAAATTGATACAGCCATAGTGAGGTAAGTTTAAAACCTCCTCTGGTAATATCTGTCCATAAGCAACAACAGCAATTACTTCGGGAGCCCACTCTTTCAATTTATCTATCCCTTCTGAAATATCTTCTGGTTGGAAAACCTCTAAATCATATTCTAAAGCCTTCTTTTTAACAGGTGTCGGTTGTAACTTTTGACCTCGGCCTCTCTTTCTATCTGGCTGGCTAATTACCCCTTTCACCTTGATAACTTCTATTTCTAATAATGCCTCCAATGACGGAACAGCAAAATCAGGTGTCCCCATAAATACAATATCCATTATATCCCCTCCAAATTAACAAAACTACAATTAATAATCAATAAACAATCTACCAGCTAAATGGTCAATTTCATGTTGTAAAACCCGAGCCAATAAACCATTACCTTCAAGCTCTATCTCTTCTCCCTCACGATTTAAAGCCTTAACTTTAACTTGATAAGCTCGTTCTACATCACCATTCTGCTCTGGAATACTCAAACATCCCTCTTGAT
The DNA here is from genome assembly GCF_046097105.1 of Natroniella sp. ANB-PHB2. GTDB lineage: Bacteria > Bacillota > Halanaerobiia > Halobacteroidales > Halobacteroidaceae > Natroniella. Next base: position 1,301,571 of record NZ_CP175562.1, read on the forward strand.
CAATATAAGTCCTATCTGAACTTTCTACAATTTCAGGATTGATTAACTCAATTACATCTTGACCTATATCAATTACAACAATCTGCTTAGAAATACCTATCTGTGGAGCAGCTAAACCTACCCCTTGTGCATCATACATTGTTTCAACCATATCATCAAGTAATTTAGTTGTTTTATCTGTAATCTCTTCTACCTTCTTAGCTTTAGTTCGTAAAACTGGATCTCCTAACTCTCTAATATTTAAAATTGCCATTCTTATCCCCCTCAGTAAACCAATTAATATTTAAGATTTAATATTGATTGAATAATTAACAATTAAAACCAATCTGAACCATTGAGTATAGAGCGTTACATAGTCTTTAGCTTTTAAGGCTTTGAACTTTAACTATTCACTATTCAATATTCACTGCATTTATTATCAGCCTTAACTTATATTATAACATCCCTATCGGGTCAACATCAATACTTACTCTTACAGTTTCAATACTTTCTTCCTCCCTTAACTGCTCTAAACTCTCCACATTAACCTGTCTTAATTTTTCTAAATCAGTTCCTTTTAAAATCAACTGCCATCTGAATTCACCTTTCAGTTTACTTAATGGTGCCGGAACTGGCCCAAGTAGCATTATCTCCTCACTATTTAGGTTATGCAAATATGAATTAATAATTACCCCTAATTGGTTAGCAAGTTTAATTACCCGCTCTTCTTCTTCACCAGCTACAATAATGTTAATCAAGTGACTATAAGGAGGATACAGACACCCTTGTCTCTGTTCTATTTCGTATTGATAAAAGCTTTCATAATCATGCTCCTTAGCTAACTGAATACTATAATGTTCAGGAGTGTAGCTTTGAACTATCACTTCCCCCGATTTCTCACCACGGCCTGTCCTCCCTGCAACCTGAGTCAATAGTTGAAAAGTCCGCTCACCAGCTCTAAAATCAGGAAAATTCAAAGAAGTATCGGCAGTAATCACACCTACTAAAGTCACATTTGAGAAATCATGACCTTTAGCCACCATCTGTGTTCCTAGTAAAATATCAGCTTTTCCTGTCTTAAAATCTGATAAAATTTGTTGATAAGAACCTTTTCGCCGAGTTGTATCCACATCCATTCTTAAGATATCAGCTTCTGGAAGTAACTCCTGTAACTGCTCTTCTACCTTTTGCGTTCCTAAACCAAAGTACTTGATATACCTACTTTCACACTCAGGACAAATATCAGGGTTTGTCTCTTTATGATCACAATAGTGACACTGCAATAAATTAGAATGGGCATGATAAGTCAAAGATACATCACAAGCCTCACACTCCATGACATGTCCACATTCTCTACATTGAACAAAAGTAGAAAACCCTCGCCGATTCAGAAAGATGATGCTTTGTTCACCCCGCTCTAATGTTTGAGTCAATTTCTCTTGTAATAGACTACTGAACATACTCCTATTACCATCTTTTAACTCTTCTCTTAGATCAACTACCTCTACTGGTGGTAAAGGTCGATTATCGATTCTAGTTGGCAACTCCAACATTTGATAATCACCAATTTGCGCTCGATAATATGCTTCTAAAGAAGGAGTGGCAGTTCCTAAGAGCGTTACTGCTCCATTCAACTCTGCTCTCTTGACTGCTACTTCACGGGCATGGTATTTAGGATGATCTGCTTGTTTATAACTTGTCTCATGCTCTTCATCAATAATTATTATCCCTAAGTTTTCAAAAGGAGCAAAGATAGCTGAGCGAGCTCCTACTACTATCTTAACCTCTCCCTCCTTAATCTTTCTCCACTCATCAAATCTCTCACCAATCGATAATTGACTATGTAAAACTGCTACTTGCTCCCCAAATCTCCCTTTAAATCGAGCAATCGTTTGAGGGGTCAAAGATATCTCAGGAACTAAAACAATTGCTTCTTGGCCCTTAGCTAAAACTTGAGCAATCGCCTGTAAATAAACTTCTGTCTTACCACTTCCCGTAACCCCTTTCAATAAAAAAGTTCTAGAATTAACTTCATTTAATGCTGAACAGATTCTCTTAATTGCTAAACTCTGTTCAGCAGTCGGATCTAACGGCTCTGTCTGTGCAAAATCATTAGCTCTATAAGGATTTCTTTTCACTTCCAGCCATTGATAAAAGAGTAATCCTTTTTCTTTCAACCTTCTAACAGTCCCAGAAGTTGTATCAACTTTTTTAGCCAACTCAGTCATAATTAAGTTAGCATCAGGATATTCAATTAAATAAGATAAAACTGCTGCTTGCTTAGGGGCTCTATTTTGTATCTGTTTGATTATCTGTTCTGTCTTCTCTATTGACTGGGCCAACTTCACAACCCGCTTTTTTTTAACCTTTTGTTCCCCACTAGGAACAATTGCTTTTAAAGCAGAGATCAAATAACATTGATAATAATTAGCCATCCAGCGAGCCACCATTAATAGTTCTTGATTGAATAATCTATAAGGACTAGCTAAAGCTAGTATCGGTTTCGTCTCAAAATCAACTTCATCAACTTCCCCTAACACATAACCTTCTAACTTCCGATTCCCAAATGAAACCTTTACTTTATGACCAACCTTTACCTCTTCTCTTAATTTTTCAGATAGATGATAAGTAAAAGGTTTATTAACCTGCTTAACCGGTAGATCAACTGCTACTTTAACATACTTTTCCATTATTATCCCACCTAATACTAACTAAATTTTCCCATATAACAAGCCACGTTTCTCAGTATTATTATTCAATACCTATCTTTATATTCCTCTATTCAATTTACAGTTGACAATTAAGAGCATTAAAACACTAAAATCAAAATTAAAGTTAAACTTTATTGATATACAGTGGCACTTTTCGTTCGTAAAAGAATGTGTTTTTGTAGGGGCGACTCTCCGTGGTCGCCCGTGATTTAACATGGGCAGGCACAGAGACCTGCCCCTACAAATATCATTTCTACCCGCCAAATCAAAAGTGCTACATTATTGTAATAATCCTCAACTTAAAAAGATCTCTGCTTAAGCAGAGATCTTTTTAATCAATCATATAAAATTTTATAATTCCTGAAGTTCAATCTTTTCTCCAGTTTGGTCAATAAAGATTACCTGATCTAATCCAGCTACTTCTTCCTCTTCTAATTGCACAATATCATGTGGATAAGTAATCGCTTGAGTCACCATATCTGAAGAAGCTGGCCCTCTTGCCTTCACAACCACGATTAAAGCATCATCTGCCCGTCTAATCTGATTAATCTGAATACCATAACCTCCAGTTGGTCGCTCTCCTAAGCTTACATAGACTGTTGGCCCGTAATCAGACTCAAAGCCTTTAAATCCTCTTAATTCATCAACCAAATATTCAACTTCTTGATCGTCAATCAATAAAAATTGACTTCCCTCAGGATATTCATCCTGCTGCCACTCACCTGTTAGCTCTTCAGATGATTCATAAATTACATCTCCTGCCTCGAGCAAACGCTCATTACAACCAACAAGAACTAACATTAATACTGCTAATAAAATTGCTATTTTTAACTTCATCTAACTCTTCCCCTTCTACATAAAATAGTTTGCAAGGTTAGTTTTACTTAAGCTTAACCTTGCATTTACTATTATAACACTAGTTTTTTTAAATTGCAGTGGAAATTATTATTTAATTTGATTGAGATCATAAGGGGTACACTGATAGACATAATAATTAAGCCAATTAGAAAATAATAAGTTGGCATGTGCTCGCCACTCTACAATCGGCTCTTGAGTCAAATCATCATCAGGAAAGTAGTTTTTAGGTATTTGAATATCACACCCTTGAGCTAAATCTCGTTCATACTCCCTTTTTAAAGTAAATCTATCGTATTCAGAATGACCTGTTACAAATATCTGTCTTCCATCTTTAGTAGCTACAATATAAGTCCCTGCTTCTTCTGATTCAGCTAAGATTTGAAGCTCCGATATCTGATCTATATCCTCTCTTCTTACTTCAGTATGGCGTGAATGAGGTGCCTTAAATTGCTCATCAAACCCCCTTAAAAGCTTAACTTTATCCACATTAATTTGGTGATTAAATACTCCAAACATCTTTTCTTCTAGAGGGTACTTAGGGATTCCAAAATGATGATAAAGACCTGCTTGAGCACCCCAACAGATATGTAAAGTTGAAGTAACATTATTTAATTTCCAGTCCATTATCTGTTGCAATTCTTCCCAATAATCAACTTCTTCAAAAGCAAGATGTTCAATTGGTGCCCCTGTAATAATCATCCCATCAAACTTCTGATCTTTAATTTGATCAAATGTTTTATAAAATGTACTCAAATGCTGTTGAGAAGTATTTTGAGAATTATGGGTTGCTGACTGTAAAAAAACTATGTCCACCTGCAAAGGTGTATTTCCTAACAAGCGAAGTAGCTGAGTTTCAGTAACCTCCTTTAGCGGCATCAAATTCAAAATTAAGATCTTAAGAGCTCTAATATCCTGACTATACGCTCTTGATTCTTTCATTACAAAGATATTCTCTTCTTCAAGAATCTTTGTTGCTGGTAAATTATCCGGAATGTTGATTGGCATAACTACTCACTCCTCGTTTTATATGAACTAAAAAAAATCTCTCCTTATAAGAAGAGATTTATATTAACTCTTCTTATCTTCCAATAGCTACTAGATATTGCTGGATTTAGCACCTTCTTTAATTAAAAAGAGGTTGCCGGGTTTCATTGGGCCAATCCCTCCACCACTCTCGATAAGAATCTCTATTTAGTTTTGATCATATTAACACATATTGATAAAGTTGTCAAACTTCTATTCTTCTCATAATGATTTCGAAAACAGAACAAAAAACCTATGCCTTAATTGTTAACTAAAGACACAGGTTTTTTTGTTTAAATATAAATTATTGTGCTAATAAAATTCGATCATTCATTAACTCTTTTCCTTGTTTTTGGGCAAATTTCTCTAATAGATCATCTATAGTTAAACCTTTCCTTTCTGGGTTCTTAACATCTAGTATTATCTTCCCATTATCCATCATGATCGTTCGATTGCCCATATTTAAAGCTTGGTTTAGATCATGAGTTACCATCAATGCTGTTAAGCTATTCTTATTGACTATTTTTTGAGTTAATTGAATTACCTGTTCAGCTGTTTTAGGATCTAAAGCAGCTGTATGTTCATCTAACAATAAAACTTTCGGCTTCACTATCGTCGCCATTAGCAAGGTTAAAGACTGACGCTGCCCGCCAGATAATAAACCTACTTTATCTGTTAATCTATCCTCTAAGCCTAAACCTAATAATTGAAGATATTCTTTAAACTCAATCCTCCGCTCTTTATTAACACCAATCTTTAAACCACGTCTTTTACCTCTTGTTGCAGCCATAGCTAAGTTTTCTTCAATAGACATTGAAGCAGCAGTCCCTTGTAAAGGGTCTTGGAAGACACGACCAATTAACCTAGCTCTTTTATAATCCGGTTGCTCTGTTACATCTACGCCATCTATTTCAATTTTACCAGCATCTATACCAAAACTACCAGCAGTTGAATTAAGAAGTGTAGATTTACCAGCACCATTACTTCCAATAACAGTTACAAAATCACCAGCTTCTAATTTTAGATCTACATCTTTTAATGCTACATTTTCATTAATCGTTCCCTGATTAAAAACCTTACGCACTCCTTTTAATTTTAACATCATTTTTCACTCCCAAAAATTACTAATCGCTTTATGATGAAAAGTTTAAATTAAAATCTTTCTTTAGGGTTGGTGCTGCTAAAGCAATTACTACTAAAATTGCTGTAACAATCTTTAAATCTGTTGGAGCAAAACCAGATCTTAAAGCAAAAGTAATTGCTAAACGATAGACTAAGGAACCACCGATCACACTTAAAGTAGCCAAAGGTATGGTTCGATTACTAAAGACTACTTCACCAATAATCACCGAAGCTAATCCAATAATAATCATACCAACCCCCATACCAACATCAGCAAACCCCTGATATTGAGCTACTAACGAACCTGATAAAGCTACTAATGCATTAGATAAAGCCAATCCCAAAATAATCGTAAGATCAGTATTAACGCCTAAACTTCTAATCATTTCTTTATTATCACCAGTAGCTCGTAAGGCTAATCCTAATTGTGTATACAAAAATCTATCAATTAAAAATTTCAATAATACTATTAGCACTAAAAAAAAGATACCATCTTGCCATTTACCACCAAAATTTATAGCTTCTATTTTAGTAAATATAGTCTCTTGGTTTAACAAGGGAATGTTGGCCCGCCCCATAATCCGCAAATTGATAGAATAAAGAGCAGTCATAGTTAAAATCCCTGATAAAAGACCACTAATCTTTAATTTAGTATTCAAAAAACCAGTAATCATCCCCGATATAGCTCCTATGAAAATAGCAACTACAGTAGATAAAATAGGATCTACACCACCAATAATCAACCTACCTGTAACTGCTGCTCCCAAAGGAAAACTACCATCTACAGTCAAATCAGGAAAATCTAAAATCCTAAATGTTAAGTAAACACCTAAGACCATAATTCCATAAACTAAACCCTGTTCTATTGAATTAAATATTATATCAAAAGCCATATTTAACACTCCATTCTCTACTCAAAAATCTATTCTTCATTTAAAATTTCAACCGCTTGATTGATTATTTCTTGTGGTATATCTATATTTATATTTTCAACTGCTTCTTGATTGATAATTAGTTCTGTTTCTTCTAAATATTCAATTGGCATTTGAGCAGGATCTGCACCTTCAATTACTTCAATAGCCATCTCTCCTGTCTGTCTTCCTAATTTATAATAATCAATTCCAGTAGTAGCCAATGCTCCTCCTTCAACCATTCCTTTTTCTCCAACAATAAAAGGTAAATTTTCTTGATTAGCTACTCTAACTATAGCTTGAACAGCCGAAGCAACCGTATTATCTGTCGGTGCATATAAAGCATCTACTCTTCCGATTAATGACTCCGTAGCCTGTAAAACATCACTACTTTCACTGACAGTAGCTTCTACTAAATTCAAGCCTAACTCCTTTGTTACTTCTCTAGCAATCTCAGCCTGAACTACTGAATTGGTCTCTCCTGCATTATATAAAATTCCTACATCTTTAACTTCAGGACTAATCTCTTTTAATAATTCTAGTTGATCCTGTACAGGAGTTAAATCACTGGTTCCTGTTACATTAGTACCTGGTTGTTCTAAATCTTTAACTAAACCTGCCTCTTGCGGATCTGTTACGGCTGTAATTAAGGTTGGAATCTCAGTAGTAGCATTAGCTACTGCTTGTGAAGTTGGCGTAGCAATTGCTAAAATCATATCTACTTGATTATTTACAAACTGATTAGCTATCGTTTGTGCATTAGACATATCCCCTTGGGCATTCTGGTAATCGTATACTATCTCCTCTCCTTCTCTGTAACCATTCTCATTTAAGTACTCAATAAACCCTTCCCTTGATGCGTCCAATGCTGGATGTTCTACAATTTGAATAATTCCAACCTCTAACTCGCCATCAATATCATTAGTAACTTCTTGACTACACCCTACAACCATTAAAACTAAAACTAAGCCTACCAATCCTACAACTAAATTCTTTTTTGTTAAACTCATTCTCTAATACTCACTCCTCTTTTTAAATTAAAATAAAAAAAGACACCTCCAATAGGAGAGCCTTAATTATTCATCAGCATCTACACATATATACTATCTAATAAATCTCCCTTGATCCTAAAATTAATGTAAATAGCATATATAAGTTATCTCCTACCGCAAAAACATAACTACACTTTTTACTTACTATCACAACTACTATTACTACAAAGATCTTACCTACAAAACTACCATGTTGCAAATTATAACAAATTAATTAACAAAAGTCAATTGTAATTATTAATAACAGATCTTCAAAAATAAAAATGAAATTTCTACTTCTTCTGTTGACCTAGATATTCATTAAGGTTTATGATAAAATAGCTTATAGACTTGTTTGCTCGAGCTTATACTAATTCAAGCAATCCACCAGTAAGCAAACTAAATATTTTTAAATCAGAAGGAGGAAATTATCTACTATGAAAAAGACTATTATATTATCTTTGTTACTTTTATTTTTTCTGACACCATCGTCTATTCTTGCTCGAGAACAAGTCAGTTCTCAAACAGTACGAGGAAGAATTATCGATATTGTCCAAGGGCCAACTGCTGAAGAAAAAGAGCAAAGTTATGTAGCTGATATCCAACAAATTAAAGTGGAAATAACTCAAGGAGAATTTAGAGGAGAAAAGATAACAACTAACCATACTTTATCTGGTAATCCTGCTAGGGATTTTTACTTTAACGAAGGGGATCGAGTACTACTGTGGCTTGAATCTCAAAATGGAGTAATTACAAGAAGCTTAGTTCGAGAGGTAGTTCGAGATCATTATCTTGGTTATATGGCTCTTTTTTTCATCTTTTCACTTATTTTAGTAGGAGGCCTTCAGGGCTTAAAGACAGTGCTTACCCTAAGTATTACAGGTTTTCTTGTTCTCAGGGTGTTGTTACCTCTCATTTTAGAAGGGTACCCACCTATTTTGACTACAATCATTATAACCTCTATTATTGTATCTATCAGTTTGATTGTCACTAGTGGCTTCACCAGAAAGACCTTAGCAGCCATTATCGGTACAATGGGTGGTGTTGCAGTCGCAGGAATACTTGCCTGGTGGATGTCTAATGCAACTAGATTGACTGGGTTGAGCGGCGAAGAATCTCAAATGTTGATGTATATTCCTCAAGGAACTAACTTTGATTTTAGAGGTCTCTTGTTTGCAGGAATGATCATCGGAGCTATGGGGGCTGTACTTGACATAGGAATGTCGATATCCTCTACGATAGATGAAGTCAAACGGGCCAACCCTTCTATCAGCACTAAAGATTTAATTAAGTCTGGACTAAATGTAGGAAGAGATATCATGGGTACCATGTCAAACACCTTAATCTTAGCTTATACAGGTGCTTCTATGTCACTATTATTAGTCATAATAGCCAATGAGATTCCTTTATCTAGAATTACTAATATGGATTCTATGGCAACAGAGATTGTTAGAGTTTTAGCTGGAAGTATCGGCTTAATCTATGCCATACCAATTACAGCTATCGTAGCCGGTTTACTTTATAACCAAGTAGATTTTTCAAAAACAAACAGAACTGATCAAACTAATGATCTATAATAAATTAAAATATTAATAACCAATCTAATCCCCTCCTTGAAGTAAAAATATACAAACTAACTTTAAGGAGGATTCTTTATAAATTTAAATAACTCTACAGCATTAATTAATACCGTAGAGTTATCTAGAAATATAATCTTTCTCATGTGACCTTTAAAAATCATCTTTTACTTATTAAAATTTAATTCCATAATCCAGTCCAAAACCCTTTAATTCTATCCCAGAAACTAGGTGATTCTTGATAGTCTAGGTTATATTCATAAAGAATTTCATCATCTTCTGCTGGACTTACTTGCTTTAATCCTTGCTCTTCGATCTGCTCTGTAGCTTCAGGTGAACTTGTAAATACAACTCTACCTTCAGTCTCTACTGGAGCAAGAGACCAGTTATTTGTTGTATGCGGAACATACTCATCTAATTGTCCTATATAGTCAATAAGAACTCCTCTATTTTCACTTGTTGACGATAATACTATTTCTGCATCATCTAAGTGGTCCCCACCGCCACCTGCACGATAGTTATTTGTTGCAACTAAAAATTCCATATCTGAAGTAACTTCTTGTCCATCATAAGTTAAATCAACAATTCTTTCTCCAGCTGGTTTTGTTACATCAATCTCATACTCTACACCCTCAATTACATCAAAATTAAAGGCACTAAAGCTAGCAATTAAATCTTGGTCTGCTGTTTCATTAGGATCGATTTGATTGAAGTTCTCTGCTGACCTTTCTAACCACTTAACCAATTCATCTCCATCTACCTTAACAACTTGTAGTGTATTTGGATAGATATAAATATCAGTCATATCTCTAACTGAAATTCCACCAGCGTCAACCTCTGTATATCCACCACGATATCCTGCTCTAAATGGTGCAGCAGCTGATAAGATTGGCATATCTTCATACTCAGTTCCTGCAAAGTAGTTGTTTGTATACCATAGTTGTGCATCATTAACAAACTGAACTACCTCATTGTCCATTACTCTAGAGAAATGAGTATTTAAACTAGTAGCCATTTTACCAACCGGGCTATTTGCATAGTCAATTGTTTCTTCATCTTGCTCTTGTATCAACTCAGCTATCTCTTGGTTTGGCTTAGTTTCAGTTACGCCTGTTACTTCTGCTCTGCCATCTACTACTGCCCAGCTATCGTCTTCTTGTACAAGATCTAAAGTAATAGTTCCTAAGTGGCTTCCCCAAGAACCTGCCATTACTGCTGGTACACCATTAAGAGTTCCTTTTACATTGTCTATTCCTTCCATTCCATCAAACCTAGAACTTCCTGGGAATGTTGTATGAGCATGACCCAATCCAATTGCGTCAATTCCTTCTACCTTACTTAAATCTAATGCTGCATGCTCACTAGCTCTATCACTTGTATTGATACCTGTATGTGACAAGGCAATTACTAAGTCTGCTCCTGCTGCTTTTACTTCTGGAACATATCTTTCAGCAGCTTCTGCAATACCTCTTACCTCTACTTCACCTTCTAAGTGTAATCTATCCCAATTCATAATTTGCGGTGGTACAAAACCGATTAGACCAATATTGATTGATTCTCCATCAATCTCATGCTCCATAATAGTATAAGGTTCAAAGTAATGCTCTTCTAAATTAGTTCCTGCCTTATATACGTTAGCACTTAACCATGGGAAATCTGAAGTTGCTACTGTATTTTCCATAAACTCTAATCCAAAGTTAAACTCATGGTTTCCTATAGCTGCTGCATCATAATCTAAAGCATTCATTGCTTGAATAATTGCTTGTGTTTCTCCAGCTTGAATAGGCTCAACCATAGCTTCTAATTCTCCAAGAAGGCTTCCTTGAATTGTATCTCCTACATCAAATAAAAGTGTATTTTCATGATTGGCCCTTATCTGATCAATCAATGTTGCTGTTCTAACCATTCCATAATCATCAACCGGTTCATCATTCATATAATCATAATCCATCATATAAGAGTGAAGATCTGTCGTTGTCATAATTACTAACTCATGAGGGTCAACTTCTCCTGCATTCACCTGTGGTAATACTACTATAGAAAATACCATCATAAAAGCTAGAGTAAGAACACCCAGTTTACTAAAACTTGCTTTCCATCCACTTGTTGTTTTCATCATCTTCCTCCTTTTTTGATTTCAGCTATCATTATTACTGCTTTAAAATAATAAAATCAACTTAACCTTTAGTAATCTTAGTACTTGTTTCCAGTTAGACGTCTAACGATTGTCATTAAAAAAAAGCCTACTACTTCCTCCAATGGTAATAAGCTCTTATATCCCTTATGTTCTTATACTTATTAATCCTTGTTATATATAAATTTTATCATGTTTAATTACTATCTTCAAGCAGTTTTTAAAAATTTTTAAAATTAATTAATATTCATAAAAATATATGTTGCTTTTTTAAATAACCAAAATTTAGGTTATCTTCTTGTATTTAGCCCCATTTTTTTAGTTAACCTTTATTTTAACTAGCGTCATTCTGTTGACCTTGCAATAATAAACTAGCTATAACTGAAGTCACAGGTATTGCTACCACTAACCCCAATGAACCAGCAACTCCATTTAAAATTTCTGCAGCTACATAGTCCATATTAATTATTCTAACCCAACTAAAATTCTGGTATAAAAATAGCAGTAACATAGGTAAGGAACCCCCAACATAGGCCAAAATCAGAGCATTTGACATAGTACCCATTATATCTCTTCCTACCTCTAATGAATGAAACATTAGCTCTTGAAAGCTAATATCAGGATTAGCTTCTTTAACCTGAGTAGCACTGGATGCAATTGACATACCTACATCAATTATTGCTCCTAAAGAACCGATAATAATTCCAGTATAAAACAGACCTCTTATATCAACAGTTCCTTCTCCTGCACCAAATGCTCCTCTTGCCATTGTCAACATTTGTAATTCGTCAGTAAGACCGGTTATATGAGTAACCTCTCCTATATAATAAGCCATCAAACCAGCAACTAAAACACCGACTCCTGTACCAACAAAGGCAGCTATAGTCTTTGGACTTAAACCATCTATAATTAGTAAAGTTAAGGCAATAATTATTAAAGCACTACCAGTAGCTACTGGTATAGGTGACCACCCAGCCAAAATCATTGGCAACATTACTCTAACTATTATATACCCTGTTATAGCTAAAGTAACAATTGTTTTCAAACCTTTGATCTTACCAATTACTAGTAAAGCTATCCCCAGAAAAATTATCGCTCGAAGTAGTCCTCTATCTCGAGCTACATCATGTAACTCAATAGACCTATTCCCATTTTGATAAAAAGAATACATTAAAACTTCAATTCCTTCATCCAATTCTACATCAGAATGTCTGCTATTTTCTCTGTAATAGTTTGTTACATTTACCTTATCCCCTTGATAAGGTCCATTTGTTACCTCTACTTTAACCTGCTGGTTAATTGCTCGATTGGTAGTGCGATTTTCAACCTCCAAAACTTCACCTCTAAAATATTCATGATCTTCATAATAAGAGGCATGTTGGACATCTGGAATGAAACTTGGTATTACCCATGCTAGTAGGATTATAATAGTAATTAAAGCTACTGGTTTTATGGTTTTAGAAAGCACATTCTTCCTCCTTACATTATATTTTCACTCTTGATCTTTAGGCTAAAGTTTTCTATCAAAAGAATAAGCAGCCGAAAAAAATCGACTGCTTATCTTATTTCAACACTACAACCTATCTACCATCAAAGTAGACGTTAAGCTTATCTACTTCTGTACAATTCCAGTACGCTCTAGATCTTGATATCTTGTATTTAACTCTTCTTGACTAATATCATTTTCAACAAAATTGATTAAAGCATCATTATATCTAATCAATGTATTTTCTCCATCATTTTGAGCATCAAATTCATAGACACTAGCGATATAATTGTTTAAAGCAACATTATAAACCCTATCTTCATCTAATTCATTACCTTCATAATCATATAAATTGACTCCTGCTACTTCTCCACTATCATTTACTATATATCTATAATGTAATCCCGAAACTCTTAAATCTATCCTATCTTCTCCTCTAAAAGAGTTTTCAACTAATGATCTTACATCATCAGCTGTCATTTCATAAACGATTGTGTCATTACCAAATGGTTCTAACTCAAAAATTTCACCAACTGTTAGAGACCCTACATCTAAAGAACGAATTCTAACTCCGCCACTATTTTGGAATGCAAAGTCAATATTAGCACCATATGCATCTTCTACAATTGCAGATTCAGTAATAGCATCAGTCATTAAGCTTCCTAAGTCTTCATTACCATCAATAGAATTTTCAAGATAGTTGATCTCTCTAGCAAATATATCGTCACCTTGCCCTTCAAAATAAGCAATCTTCTCTTCTATTTCATCAATTGTACCTTCAATATTATCAATATCAATCAACTCACCTTGACGGTCAATAACTTGATTAGATGCATCTAAAGTTACAGTTACTTTACCTAAATATTTTGTATCAGCACCAGCCTGAGCAACTAAAGTATCATTAATTTCAGCAGGTGGATTAACAGCAGTATGGCTGTGACCACCGATAATCAGATCAAGCTCTCCCATCTCTTCAGCCAACTCTTGTTCCCAACCATGCCCCATATGAGTCAAACCTACAAAGATATCACTCTCATCTTCTAAATGAGTATAGTCAAGAGCTGTATCGATAGGATCATGGAATTCTAAACCATATAAATTATCAGGCAAAGTAGCTGGAATGCCTCTGCTTCCAACCTGGACTAAGCCTAAAAATGCAACCTCTGCTCCAAAACTAGTTTCTAAAGTTACATATGGCTCAGGCTGTTCCATAGTTGCTACATTTTGATCAACATCCATATTAGCTAACAACCATGGATGTTCGGTAGAGTCTATAGAATCCTGTAACCTCTCTTGACCATAATCAAATTCATGGTTTCCTATTACTGCTGCATCATAATTAACCATATCCATAAGCTTAGCCATTGGTTTTCCTCTTAAATTCTCACCATCTATCACATACTCATCTATAATCGGCGTACCACTAAACATATCTCCAGCATTAACTAGAAAAACATCATCATATTCTTCTTCAAGTTGTTGCTTTTGCCAAGCTATTTTACCGAAGTTTTCAATGACACCATGCTCATCATTAGTGTGTAAAAATGCAACTGTAAAAGTATCATTCTCATCTCTCATTTCAAATACTATATCTTCTTGAACACTAGCTACATTCTCACTATTAAGTGTAAAGTCATTAGGTGTAAATACGAACCCTTCTTTAACTGGAGTAATAGTAACTTCATCTTCTACCGTCTTACTCCATCTTCCCTCTTCATCAGTCGTAACAGAGCCATCAATATTATCAAAACCTATTGTAACACCCTCTACAGCTTCTCCAGTCTCAGCTTCAATAACCTGTCCAGAAATTTCATATGGCTCTAATACTATATCATCATCCAAGCAACCTACTACCATCAAAGCAGTAACTAGCATTAAAGTTAGTAATATAAGTCTTTTGTTATCTAATGTTGAAAACATAAATAGCCTCCTAATTTTTATTTTTTAGTTTTAATTGTAAGTTCTTCATTTCCAGCTAATTCTCCAGTTAACATAGCTTGATTTCCATATTGATCTTGAACTATTTTCTTCCCATCTATTACCTTCTTATAATCTGCGAGGGAATATTTTCTAACTGCATCCTCAACCCTAGCTCTTTCGAAAATTCTTATCTCTTCTCCATTAACATTAACTTTCATCTAACACCCCCCTTAATAAACTCATATTTATAATATTTAAAAAATTTTAAATATTAATCACAAATTTAAAACCCAGCTACTAGACGTAAGACGTCAGACAAGCCCGTTTAAAAAAAGAGTTTCTAATTTAATTAATCTTATTTTATAACACTTATTCTACATAATTCGACAAATCCCTTTGTTTGTATAAAATTTATTTTTGGTTGTATATTATAAACTTGTCGGATAATTAAAATTTTTGAACAAGATGAAAAATGTCTCATAGTTCTACTATCATATTATGTACTGATAAATCATATCTTCAATTATTAGAAGGTTATTGAAAGTAGATACAGAAAATTAATCATCCAACAAGTTCTAGAAACTAATAAAGATAGTTATTTATAAAAATTTCAAGTTAAATCTTCTTCAGAGAATGCACCCCACAGTAATTCACTAGCTTTTTTAGTAATTGTCTCTCCATCTAAATTGGTCATAATTACATCAATCTCTGAACCAAACTCTAAAATAACCTGTCGACAGGCACCACAAGGACTACAAGCCCTCTCTGTATCTGCTATGATAGCGATTGCTTCAAACTCTTTATCTCCTTCAGAAACAGCCTTATAAATAGCCGTTCTTTCAGCACAATTAGTTAATCCATAGGAAGAATTCTCAACATTACATCCTGTATAGATCTCCCCATCTGTAGTTAATAAGGCAGCACCAACCTTAAAGTTTGAGTAAGGAACATGAGCTTTTTCTCGTGCTTGCTTAGCTTTTGTAATTAACTTTTCTTTTATTCTTTGATCCATCTAATCACCTCCCAATTTAATTGATAATTTACAATGCACAATTTGAAATTAAATCCAAACCAGTAAAATTAAAGCATTCAAAATTATTAATTTTATTATTGGTTAAATTTAGAAAAATTATTATTTAAAAAAATTGAATTTAACTAATGATAAATAGATGAATAAAGCCTAGATTTTAAAAATCTAGGCTTTATAATATAATTATTTAAATAAAAAGTCCAGCAATAGTAGCTGTAGTATACGTTGCTAATGTTCCAGCAATTAATGCCTTAATACCTAAACTAGCAATTAAACCTTTTCTTTCTGGATCTAACGGGCCAATCCCACCAATCTGAATTGCAATTGAAGCAAAGTTAGCAAATCCACATAAAGCAAAAGTAGCAATCATTTCAGATTTAGCACTTAAAGTTTCTGCCCCAATAAACTCAGCTAGTGTCAAATAAGCTACAAACTCATTAATAGCCATCTTTTGGCCTAATAAAGTTCCAACCTCTGTAATTTCTGCTGCCGGAACTCCCATCAAGAAAGCAAATGGAGAGAAAACATATCCTAGAATCTGTTCTAAACTTGTCCCTAATAATCCTAGTGGATAATTGATTAAAGCAATCAACCCTAAGAATGCAATCAACATTGCAGCTACATTTAAAGCAAGAGTTAAACCTTCACTTGCTCCTTCGGCAGCAGCTCCTAAAATATTCTCATTTTCAATTTTAACATCAATGTCTACCTCTCCAGCAGTTACAGACTCTTCAGTCTCTGGAATAATAATCTTAGCCATTACCAATGCTGCTGGAGCAGACATTACACTTGCTGCTAATAAATAACCCGGATCAATTCCTAAACCAATAAATCCAGCTAATACTCCACCAGCTACTGTAGCAAATCCTCCAGTCATCATCGCCATAACCTCAGAACGAGTCATCTTCGGAATATATCTTTTAACAACCAAAGGTGCCTCAGTCTGACCAATAAAGACATTGGCAGCAGCAGCTAAAGATTCAGCACCACTCAACCTCATTGCCTTCATCATGACCCCTGCCATAAATTCAACAACCTTTTGGATAATCCCTAAATAATATAATACAGACATTAAAGAAGAAAAGAAAATAATTGTAGGCAATACCATCAATGCAAAACTAAAATCAGCCATTAAGTGATCACCAAATACAAAAGCTGCACCATCAAGAGCAAAATCTAAAACAGTTGCTGCAAATTCACTCAACCATTGAAAAGCAGCTCGTCCTGGTGGAAACGCCAAAATAAGGAAAGCAAAGACTAACTGTAATACAATCCCACCAATCACAGTTCGATGATTAACCGCTTTTCTATCTTCAGATAAAGCATAAGCAATTCCTAAAAATACTAATAATCCTATAATTCCAATTAATCTTGTCATATTAATAATCCCCCTTGTTTAATTTAATATAATTAGTTTGAGGGTTATTAATAGCTATTGATTATTAGATATCGACTTATTGAATTTACTATTAGATACAATAGCTATTATCTTCTTGGATATCTAACTTGTTTATAAAAGAATACTTGTACTTATAATAATTCCTAACTGATACTAATCTTAATAGTCTGCTGCAACTTCTTCTCCAGCTACAATTTTAACTCCAGAACTAGCTCCAATTCTTGTGGCACCTGCTTCAATCATATTTTTAGCATCTTCTAGACTTCTAACACCACCTGAAGCTTTAACTCCTAACGCTTCTCCAACAACCTCTCTCATCAATTTTATATCTTCTACAGTTGCTCCAGCTGTTCCAAAACCAGTAGATGTCTTAACAAAATCTGCTCCTACCTCTTTAGCAACCTGACAAGCCTTCTTCTTTTCTTCTTGTGTTAAATAACAGGTTTCAATAATCACTTTAACTAAGGCTTTGTTTTGAGCAGCATCAACAACTGTTTTGATATCCTCTTTAACAATCTCCCATTCCCCAGACTTTAAAGCTCCAATATTAAGGACCATATCAATCTCATCGGCACCTTCTTTAATTGCCTTATTTGTTTCAAAAGCTTTAGTCTCTGCTGTGTTGGCCCCTAATGGAAAACCAATCACTGTACAGACTTTTACTGGACTATCTTCTAACTCTTTATTTATCAAAGCTACAAAAGCAGGGTTAATACAGACAGAAGCAAAATTATGTTCTTTTGCCTCTTGACATTTGGTTATAACCTCTTTTTTAGTTGCTTCAGCACTTAATATAGTATGATCAATCATACTTGCTATCTTATTGACGTCCATTTTATCCCTCCACTGTTTTCTTTAAGTATAGTTAATCATTTAAACAAAACTATTCATGATAATAAACCCTAAATAAATACCAAAAACACCCATAACACCCGCTATATTCGGTGGTGCTGGTACAGGCAAGCTCAAAAAAGAGAATAATGCTCCAACTACTGCTCCAGATAGAGTAGAAATTAATACTTGATTCATTCCTTTTCCTCCTTGTTTGCTGTATTCCCTCGCCCACCCGCTTATCTATTTAAGATAAGCATAAATAAAATGAATTTTGACCCTAGCTTAAATAAAGTCACAATATAAAAAAGAATTAAAGAACTTTAACACTCTTAATACGTCTGACGTCTTACATTATAATTTTACTACATTATTTTTCATTTGTCAACTTAACAATTATTTATTTTTGACAATTTAGATTATTAGATAAACAATATCTTATTCCTAGTTTTTCTCTTTTGTTCTTTTTTATTCCCTTTTAATAATATTAAAATTTAATTATTGATCTCTAAAGTATAACTTAATTACAATAGTATGGCACTTTTGATTTGGGGGTAGAAATGATATTTATAGGGGCAGGTCTCTGTGCCTGCCCATGTTAAATCACGGGCGACCACGGAGAGTCGCCCCTACAAAAACACATTCTTTTACGAACGAAAAGTGCCACTAAATATCAATTGAATTTTAACTATTAAATAAAATAAGGATGAATCGATTGAAATCGATTCATCCTTATCAATTAGCTATCTATATTAATAATTATAATTTCTCTAAAATATCCCCAGCAATCTTTTCAGCATCAAATCCAAATTTATGTGCTACCTCTATACCTGGACCACTAGCACCGAATCGTTCCATACTAACTAAGTGGTGATTATTTCCTAGGAATTGATACCAACCTGTTCCAACTCCTGCTTCAATTGCTACTCTGAATGTATTATTATCTCCAAGCACCTCTGTTAAATAATCTTCTTCCTGCTTAGCAAAGAGCTCTTTTTCAAGTACCGAGACAACTCGAGCGTTCTTTCCTTCTTTCTCTAGTAACTGAGCAACCTCTACCGCTAGAGAAACTTCACTACCACTGGCCATTAAAACTAGATCAAGCTCACCAGCTTCCTCAGTTACTACATATCCCCCACGCTCAATATCAGCTAATCCATTAGCTTTGTCTAAATGAGGAAGGTTCTGTCTAGTTAAGATCAATACTGTTGGCCCATCAACTCTCTCCATTGCTTGTAGCCAAGCTTCTTTGGTCTCTTCTTCATCAGCTGGTCTTAATACCTTCAAATTAGGAATCAAACGTAATGATTCTACATGCTCAACTGGCTGATGAGTTGGCCCGTCTTCTCCGATATAGATTGAATCATGAGTAAAAACATAAACTACTGGTTGTTTCATTAAAGCAGCCATCCTAATAGTGTGACGCATGTAATCAGAAAAGACAAGGAAAGTCGAACAGAATGGTCTTAAACCTTCATGCAATGAAATCCCATTAACAATAGCACCCATCGCATGTTCTCTAACTCCAAAGCGGAAGTTACGTCCAGTAAAATTACCTGCTTGAACTTCGTCATGCTTGTCCAAATAGGTCTTATTAGATGGAGCCAAATCAGCAGATCCTCCTACCAAATAAGGAACTTGGTCAGCTATCTCCCTTAAAGCAGCTCCCGAAGCCTTTCTCGTTGCAATTGGAGTATCTATTTCAAGCTCAGTAATAATCTCCCTTAATTTTTCAGGCAACTCTAAGTTAAGAGCTCGCTCTAAGTCCTCTTGTAGGTCTGGATTAGCGTTGGCCCATCTTACAAACTTCTCTTGCCAAGCTTGGTATTCTTCAGTCAACTCCTCTTTTCGTTGCTCAAAGAACTCTCTTACCTCTTCTGAAACATAAAACTTCTCATCAGTTGGCAAGCCAATCTCTTCTTTCATTCCTTTAATCTCCTCTGTACCTAATGGTGCACCATGTGCCGCACTACTACCTTGCTTAGTCGGTGCTCCATAACCAATATCCGTTTTAGCTATAATTAATACTGGCTTATCTTCGATCTTTTTAGCAGCTTCAATTGCTGCCCTAACTTGTTCTAAGTCATGACCATCTACTTCCTCAATTACATACCAATCATAAGCCTTAAATCTATCAGCTACTGATTCAGTAAATGTTAAATCTGTATCTCCAGCAATTGAGATCTGATTATCATCATAAATTGCAATCAACTTGTTCAAGCCTAAATGTCCTGCTAAAGAAGCTGCTTCAGCAGTAATTCCCTCCATCATACAGCCATCACCAAGTAATGTATATGTATTATGATCGATTATTTCAAATTCCTCTGTATTATATTTTTCTGCTAACATCTGCTCAGCAATAGCCATTCCTACTGCATTAGCAAAACCTTGTCCTAGTGGCCCGGTTGTAGTCTCAACACCTGGAGTATCCATATATTCAGGATGTCCTGGAGTATTAGAACCTAATTGTCTAAACTGCTTTAAATCTTCTAAAGATAAATTATATCCTGTTAAATGAAGTAAAGAATATAATAGCATTGAACCATGTCCTGCTGATAAAACAAATCGATCTCGATTTAACCAATCAGGATCAGCTGGATTATACTTCATCACCTCACCATATAATACTGAACCCAACTCTGCACAGCCTAAAGGTAATCCAGGATGACCTGAATTAGCTTCCTCGATAGCATCAGCCGATAGACCTCTAACTACATTTGCTACTTCTTTCAACAATTTTATTCCCCCTTATTAATTGTTCGCCTTTTTTCTCCTTCAATGATAACATTAAACAGCTTAGTTATCAACTTCTAACCCATAAAATGTGAAAAAGGTTCAATTAATTTATTAGTACTTCCCATTCCTGTATAACCTCCTAAAATATAATTAAGATCTATTTTTAATTGCCCCCAAAAAAAGACCCCCTTAATCAAGAGGGTCTTTTTAATCAAATATTTACTTTTTTCCTTGCTCCCAATCATTTAAGAATCTCTCAATTCCAATATCAGTCAACGGATGGCTAGATAACTTTCCAATTACATCGAATGGAATCGTAGCAATATCTGCTCCAATTAAGGCAGCTTGTTTAACATGCTGTGGATGTCTAATACTAGCAGTAATAATCTCACTCTCTAAACCATAATTGTCTAAAATAATTGCAATATCTTCAATTAGTTCTAATCCTTCATGAGCAATATCATCTAATCTTCCTACAAATGGACTGATGTATGTAGCACCTGCCTTAGCAGCTAATAAAGCTTGATTAGCTGAAAATACTAATGTCACATTGGTCTTAATCCCTTCTTCACTCAAAGTCTTAACTGCTTTTAATCCTTCAACTGTCATTGGAATTTTAACTACTACATTCCGGGCCAACTCTGCTAGCTCCCTAGCTTCTTCAACCATACCTTCTGTCTCAAGGCTGATTACCTCAGCGCTGACTGGACCATCTACAAGCTCACAGATTTCTTTGATTCTCGTAAGAAAGTCAATATCACCCTCTTTAGCTACTAAGCTAGGATTGGTAGTTACCCCATCAATCACTCCTAAACTGGCTGCTTCTTTAATCTCTTCTAAATTAGCAGTATCAATAAAAAATTTCATTCTATCACTCCTTATCTTTGTAATTAGTTACTAACGTAAAAAACTTAATTTGCTAATTATATACCACCTATCTATTATTAAATAACAAAACCAATTCAATATCAAGTAATATTTTGATTTAATGTAAAAAATTAGGTCTAGTTATTAACTAGACCTAATTTTTAAAATAATCTTATTAAATTTATTTATTTCTTATTATTAACCATAAACTTTAGTCACAGTATCTAAAACCATCTCTGTCATCCGATCGACACCTTGTTGGATCTTTTCTTTGTCAGCTCTAATCTGACTAAAGACATGATCAGAAACAGTTAGAACAGTAGCAGCTCTTAATCCATACTTAGCGGCAGTATGATAAATCATTGCTGTCTCCATTTCTACTGCTAAAACACCATAATCAGCTAATTGTCTAACATGCTCTTCTGGAGTTCCATAAAAATAATCAGAAGTAGCAATTTGACCTACATGAACAGGCATTTCCAACTCAACCGCACTATCATATAAATTTTTAATCAGTTCAAAATCAGCTGGCGGGGCCAACGTAATATCCTGTTGCATCTGATTAACTGTAGTACCAATCGTAGCAGAAGATTGAGCAATAATCACATCTGCCTGATCTAACTCTTCAGTTAAAGCACCACAAGTCCCTACTCTAATTAATGTTTTAGCACCTAACATCTTTAACTCCTCAAGCATAATCCCAGTCGAAGGAACTCCCATTCCTGTCGTTTGTATTGAGACCTCTACACCATTAAAAGTCCCTGTATACCCATACATCTCTCTATAGTCAGTATATAATTTTGGATCATCTAGAAACTTTTCCGCCATATACTTGGCCCGTTGTGGATTTCCTGGTAATAAAACAATATCAGCTACCTCTCCTTGCTCTGCTTCAATATGAATTGGCATTTTAAATCTCCTCCTTAATATGTAATTAAAATAATCTCAACCTGTACCAATAAAACATCACTCGTCAGACGTCTAATCTAACTCAAATTTATCTTACTACATTAAAACTAATTTGTCAATTATTGATTGATAAAAAACTTATTCAATAATACTAATAACACTTCCCCTCTTTCTAAACATAGTATATCCAATCCCTTAATTATTATTGATATAATATATCTCTTCGTGACACAACCATCAACTATCAGTCATCAGCCCAATCAAAACCTATTAAACCCCAATAAGTAAAAAAATCTAAACCCAGGAGATATAATGATTTCTGGTTGTTTTAATTTTTATTGATTTTAAATAATATATTTCTCTAATTGTAATGGTTTTTTAGAGGGGGTAATTAAAAATAACTCTTCTCTTTCAGTTTTGTCTAACTGATCAAAGTAGAGTAACTTCTTTAAAAATTCCAGACTACCTTCAACCTCTTTATAATCTAGCTTCTGCCCACCATTCCTAATTAAGATATCTTCGATAAAATTATGCATCTGTTGAGCATATTGATAATGGATTGGGGCCAATTTATCATTATCAATCAAAGCAATCATCTGATAACCTTTCAGACATTGATAGCTAATATACTCTGCTGTATCTTGATCATAACTTCTTATTATATTATATTGATCTAAATCAGGCCATTCTACCAGTGCATCTTCATCTTCTTTTTGATATTGCTCAAACCTATCTATCCACTGTTCAATTTGATCTGTCATTGCTAGATAATGCTTATAGGTATCTCCACTACAATCAATCCAACCTCGACTCAAATAAAAAGTTCTATTACTATCTAAATCATCTTTAATATCTTTTTGACCCAATAATAATGGAATACAGTCATGTACTATCGGTACTACTAGACTTGCCTTCTCTGTCTGTAAACCCTCAACTCCGCCACTACAAAAACCATAAGCTAAAATAATATAGTCATAATCTTTTTGAGCTTCAACTTGATCAATCTTTGCTTGAATTTGATCTTTCATCTTTGAGCAGTCAGGAATATCATGTAGACCTTGTGGTAAGAATTCAATAGTAATCTGTTCATCACCAGTCAAATCTAACAACTCCTTATAAAATACACTACAAGAAATAACTACTTTTTTCATCTTACCCCCTTCTTCCATACCTAAAACTCCATTAAATTCATAAACTCTTTTTGAAAATCTGAACTAGAAGATAATTCTATATAATCAACCTGCTCCCGTAATTGATCAACATAAGAAGCAATCCTTTGATCCATCAGATACATCTTAGCACCTACTCCAGCACCATTCCCAATCTGAATAATTTTCTCTTCTACTTCTTCTGGTAATAAATTAATAACACAAGCACTATGTGGATCTAAATAATTTCCAAATCCTCCAGCCAAATATAAATTATCAAGTATTTCATAATCAATATTTGCTTTCTTTAATAGTACTTCTATCCCTGCTGCAATTGCTCCTTTAGCCAGTTGAACCTCTCTAATATCCTTTTGAGTTACTAAGATATCCTCTTCAATCCCTGCTTCATCTGCTGTTAAAACTATATAAGATCTGAACCCTCTATACTCTGTCATTCTCTCTTGCTGCCAAGGTTCTAGTTCTTCATCTTTATAAAAAGCCCCTTTATTATTCAAAAAACCTGCTGTGAGCAATTCTGCTACAATATCCAATAAACCTGAACCACAAATGCCCTTAGCTGGTTGATTATTAATGGTCTGGTATTCAATTTTACCTTGCTCTATAATCTTATACTCTGCAATTGCCCCGGATATTCCAGCTACACCGAAAGTAATCTTAGCCCCTTCAAAAGCAGGACCAGCAGCAGTAGCACATGTATAGATATTATCTTGATTAGCTAAGACCATCTCTCCATTGGTCCCAATATCTATTATCAAGTTCCAACTATCAACAAAAGAATTAAAGTTAACAGCTAACATATCTCCTACTATATCCGATCCTATGTAGCCAGATATCGAAGGTAGAAGCTTGATTAACCCTGTCGAATTAATATTAACCCCCAGTTGATTTGGCTTTAACTCAATCTCTTCAGTAAAGATAGGAGTATATGGTGCTTTAGCAATCGATTCAGCACTTAACCCTATTAGTGTATGTAGCATAATTGTATTACCTACAAAAATCACTGTTAAAAGATCATCAGTTTCAATTTCATTTTTATCAGCCAAACTTAATATCCCATCATTAAACTCCCTGATCAATACCTCCTGCAACTCTTCAACCTTTCTCTGAGAACCTAAAGTATAGTTAACCCTTGAGATCACATCTGCTCCAAATATCTTTTGGGGATTATTGAATGAATAAGTATCCACTTCCGCTCCTGTATTTAAATCAATTAAATATAAAACAACAGTAGTAGTACCTATATCAGCAGCAATCCCATAGAGTTGATTATTCTTACCTGTCTTAATTCCAACAACCTCTTGCCTGGCAGTATTAATTACAGCCGTTAAACTTCCCCTTTTATCGACTTGATCTAATTGCTGCAATGCCTTTAAGGTTATTCTTTTTGTATTAGTCTTTTCTTGTACTCTGGTTAAAAAGTCACGTTGATCATCTAAATTAGGTTCTTCAATTTCAAAAATAACCTTTTTTATTTCTGAATCCAAATCAATCTCTTGATTTATTCCTTCAGTCAAAATATCCAGTTCAACATCGTCCTCTACTTTTACTTCCATATCTGCTGTTATTGTGGTTAAACAGGCTAGTCTGAACCCATTTTCTACTTCCTTCTCTGATAACAGCTCTTCTTCTTTAGAACTGACTGGAAAAAGAGTAGATAACACCTTAACTTTACATTTGCCACAATGACCTTGGCCACCACAAGGAGTATCTAAAAGAGTATCATTTTGATATAATACTTCTAAAAGATTTTGGCCCTTATCAGCTGTTAAAACCTTTCTTTCATTATTTTGCCAAACAATAACTTGATGCTCCATTTAACAGCCCCCTCTTTTCTTTAATAAAGATTAAAGTTAGTAATCACTTACAAAAACACCTTTAAATTATAAAACCAGAGGAGTAAAGATGATAAAATACATCCTTACTCCCTTATGAACTTTCTTAATATTATCCTATTTTATCTTTCTTCTGCTTTGATTCTTCCTTTATTTCCCTCACACCTCCACCTACCAGGTGAAACTCCCTCAAGCTTCTTAAACACTTTAGAAAAATAACTCTGATCATTAAACCCACTCATTTGAGCAATATCAGCTAAAGGATACTCCTTTTCTAATAATTTCTTTCCTTCTTCGATTCTAACTCTATTTAAATAATCTATATAACTAATATTTAATTCTTCTTTAAATAACTTACTAAAATAAGAAGCACTAAGACCAACTTCTGATGCTACTTGATCTAACTTGATATTTCTATCATAATTTTTTCTAATATATTTCATTGCTCGCCGAATAATATCTTTATTTTTAACATTCTTTAAGACAAAAGTTGCTTCTATAAATCTATCCAAAACTTTAGCTAAAGATCCAGAAAGTTGGTTAATATTTTCAACTTGATTTATCTCTTCTAAATAAATATACTCTAATCCAAAAATAACCTCTAGATCCGCTCCAATCTCAATCGATGCTCTAGCTAAAATAACCATTAACTCTATTGCTTTTGATTTAACCATTTCAAACTTACTGCCGGTTTGAAAATAAATAAATCCTAAAATCTCATTTAAAATTTCTCTAGCCCCTTCTTTATCACCTAACTTAACTTTAGAGATCAGCTCATTTTCTTTTTCAAAAGGATATAATACTTCATTCCCTTCATTATCTTGCTTTAAACTATGGACAGTCTCAGCAATTCTAGCATTAATTTCATTAAGTTCTCTTCTTTTTCGCAATTCATCAATATTATCAGCCATTAATCCTTTAGCCAATCGCATCAACATTTCAGCTAAGTGCCTAACTCTTACAGTATCTATCTTATTTAAGCTGCTCAGGTTTACCTCGATTTCATCAATTTTAGCTTCTAATAATGAATTTTGCTTAACTATTTTCTTCAATAATAGATCATTTACTTGATAAATTAAGACTGGCCCTCCCGTTAAAAAGTATTTCAATTTATTATTTTCCAAAATTGGAACGGCCCAATTAACCAATCCATAAGGGCAAGAATATATATAAGCTTCTCCTAACTTTTCTGCTTGTAAACCACCGTTAATATATGACTGCTTACAGTCTTTTTTCCCTTCTTCACAATCACAAATTAATTTACAAAAAGAAGATTCATTACCAATTGAAATTTCGGTAATCATATTACCTTCACTATCAAAAGCTTTGCACCCAACATTAGTAGCTAAGCTATAATTTTCAATTAGACTATATATATCCCTTTCCTGAACTTCTTCACCCATTCAGTACCATCCTTCCTAAATTCAAACAAATGCAACCTTACTTACAACATTTTTAGAATATTAGATTTATATTTTGTATTATAAAAAAAATATATATCACTGTCAACTTGTTTTAAACCTTTATAAATTGAAAAAACCAACTCATAACTCCATTCTATCCACTCTAAATTATCTCTCATACCATGCAAAAATAAAAGTAGAAATTAAAATTACCATTCCCATTGCTAACCAGCTATAATAATAACTATCTGTCAAATCTGCCAAATAACCAAAAAGTGGCGGACTTAATAACATTCCTAATCGAGTAAAAACAAGCCCTAATCCAGTAGCAATCCCTATAAATTCACTGCTAACCAGTTCAGCTATGGTTGTAAAATGAATTCCCATCCAACCTAAACTAGTAGTTCCTAATAAAAAAGAAGTGACTAAGATCAGTAAGAATGAAGGCTGAGTATAATTTAAATAAAAATTAAATAAAAAGATCATCCCTGCTAGAACAACCCCTAACAAAATCATCCCTTTTTTTCGTTCACCATCCATTAGCTTATCATTTATCCAACCCCAAAAAGAGAGACCAACAATACCACCAATCTGCACTATCCCTAACGCTACACCAGCTTTAGTGATATCCAAAGTAAGATCTTGAGTCAAATAAAGAGTATAATGAGCTGGAATGGTTCCTAATGCAGTACCAAAAGCAACCCCTAATATAGCAAGGCCCATTAATTTTTTCATTTTAAATAAAGTAAGCAACGAATCTTTAAAAGAAATATCTTCACTTTCTAAATTACTATCTTCACCTTCAATCTGTTGCTCTTGATAAGTTTTAGCCATATAAAATCCAATTAAAACAAGTAAAAAACCAGCAAAAAATATCGTCTTTCTCCAACCTAAATTTAAAGCTAATACCGGTAAAAGACTAGCTCCAATAAAACCACCAACCCCACCACCTGAGTGCACAATTCCCATTGAAAATGCTCGCTTCTTCTCTTCAACTCGATCAATAACTGCCTTATTAAGTGATGGGGTAATAATACTAAAAGTAAAGCCAGCAAATAAAGCTAGAAGAAGAAGAAATGAAAATCGCGGTACAATACTATGCAAAATAATAAAGCTGCCCATTAAAATTGGAGCATAAGTTAAGCTACGCTTAGAACCGATTTGATCAACAATCCGCCCACTTAGTAAAGCCATGGCAGTAGCTGTCAAAAATAAAAAGCTAGAATAAAGACCAACTTGACTACGATTGAGCAAAAAATCCTCTCTAATTAGAGGCATTAAGGAGAGAAATCCTTGTATGTTAACATTAACTGCTATGTAAACTGTTGATAAAGAAAATAAAAATTTAATATGTGGATTACTCTCAGTAGTAGTAGAAATTTCTGTTTTCATAATTTAAGCTCCTTTATATTTAAAATTTAAGTATTAACTTAATTTATCAAAATAGCTAAAAAACAAGTTTCAACAACAACCTTTGTAATTGAATAAAAAGAACATAAATTAACAATAACAGAGATATAAAAAACCGATATATCATCTATCATTAGATATGATATATCAAATGAAAGGGGATATATCGGAAGCAAATTTAAGAATAATTTTATTCTTAAAAATCAAAAGACGTCTTTAATTTCTTTTTATTATTATAGCGCTCAATAGCTAAATCAATTAATCGATCAATCAATTCTGAATAAGAAATTCCACTAATCTCCCACAGTTTAGGATACATACTAATCTTAGTGAAACCAGGAATAGTATTGATCTCATTAACAACTATTTGCTGATCTTCTTTAACAAATACATCAACTCGAGCCATTCCTTGACAACAAAGCACTTTAAATGTCTCAATTGCACATTTTTGTACCTCTTCTACCACTTCATTATTAAGCTTTGCTGGCATCTCTAAAACTGCCCCATTTCCATCTATATATTTAGCTTCATAAGAGTAAAATTCTTCTTGAGGAAGTATTTCTCCTGGTATTGAAGCAATCGGTTCTTGATTACCAAGAACAGAACATTCTATTTCCCTTCCTTTAACCTCTTCTTCAATAATAATTTTATTATCAAATTGAAATGCTAATTTTACAGCTTTCTCAAGTTCAGTTTGATTAGTAGCTTTACTGATCCCTACTGAAGAACCGAGGTTTGCAGGCTTAATAAAAGCTGGCATTCCTAATTCCTCTTTAACTTCTGCAAAATCAATTTTTTCTTGCTCAATACGATGGTATGTTAAAAAATCTGCAATTGAAATTCCTGCATCTCGCAACAACCTTTTCATTACATCTTTATCCATTCCTACAGCTGACCCTAAGACATCTGCACCAACAAAAGGAAGATCGACTAACTTAAACAACCCTTGCACTGTACCGTCTTCTCCATAAGGGCCATGTAGAACAGGAAATACTACATCAAGCTCTTCTAAGACTTTACAATCATTAATAGTAATTAATTGCTCTGCTCCCTCTCCTAAAATTAAGGAAACTTCATTATCTAATTTATTCAACTTAACCTTTGTAGGGTCACTATCATTTAATAGAAAATCTAAATTCTCTTTTAAATATAAGCGCCCTTGTTTATCCATCCCAATTAAGACAATTTCATATTTTTCTTGATCCATTGCTTCAATCACATTTTTAGCCGATTGAAGAGAGACTTCATGTTCAGCAGACTTCCCTCCAAAAACAATCCCAACTCTAATATTTGCCACTTTAATCCCTCCAATTTATTTACTACTATATTTTATACTGCTAAAATTAAACTACCTTTATAATTTTATTTTAAGATAATCAATTTAATTCCTGCTTATGTAACCAACTCTTTCTAACTTCTTAGTTCTCTGTGCACAGTAGTTGATCATTATCTTTATCCTGCAAATAAACACTAGTAAATCGAGAACTTTCCTCTATAACTTCATATTCTTGATAACCTATCTTCCGACACTCCTCACAACAACGATAAGGAAGTATGATCACCTTAACCGGGTCAACAGAACTAGGAAGTGCTTGAGAATCAATCATCATTACCCCTGAACAATCTGAACATAACCTGATCTTTAGTTGCTGCTCTTCGCTAATTTGGGCTGTATCATAAAAGACACTGCGTTGAGTAGTATAATACCCCTCTTTAGTAAATCTATCTTGCAAATCAATCTGCTCTCGTTTCTGCCAAATTTCCAATAAATAATCAACATTCTTCTTAATATCCTCGCTAATTTGAGCAGATTGTTCAGTAATTTGAGGATTATAATCTGGCTCCTTAATATAACTATAATCCAAACCTGCCATAGCTAAGATAATCCCTACATTAACATAAGGTAGAGCCGACTCAATCGAATACCCCCCTTGTAAAATCGCAATATCAGGATTCAACTTTTCATTCAGTTTAGCATATCCTTGAGCTGTAATTCTCATCTGAGTCAAAGGATCACTATAATGATTATCTTGGCCCGCTGCATTAATTACCAAATCAGGTTCAAAGTCATCCAGAATAGGTAGAATTAAATTATCCACAGCATAATGCAACCCTTGATCTGTAGTATTAGGAGGTAAAGGTAGGTTGATCGTCTTAGCAAAAGCACCAGGACCACCTAAATCATCTACAAAACCTGTCCCAGGAAATAAAGTACGCCCATCTTGGTGAATCGAAATATGTAAGACATTAGGATCATTATAGTATATGTTCTGGGTTCCATCAGCATGATGAGCATCAGTATCAACAAATGCAACCTTTAAATCAGAGCCATACTTTTGGCGTAGGTGTTCAACCATAATTGCTTCATTGTTGATGGTACAAAAACCACGGGCACCATGGACTATCTGAAAAGCATGGTGTCCTGGTGGACGAATAATCGCAAATGCAGAATCAACTTCACCCTCCATCACTAACTCTCCAGCTTTAATGGCTCCTCCTGCCGAAATCAAATGTGGTTCACTGACTATTTCTTCAGTACTAGGGATACAGATATGGGTTCGATCTACATCTTTTAATCGAGCTACAATTGGATTATACTCCTCTATTCCTTCAATATCAAATAAACCTTCCTCTAAGACCTGATCTTTGGTATATAATAATCTCTCCTCTCGTTCAGGATGGCTTGGTGAAATCGCCCAATCAAACGCTGGAAAGAAGATCAACCCTAATTTATTTTTAGCTTTAACCTTCATCATTTTTCCCCCTCAATACACTGCTATTTAATATCTAATATTGAATATTTAATAGTTGAAATTCAAAACCACTTAACAATAAAACTAGCATAAAACCAAAAGCATCAATACTGGTTATTGTCATCTAACTGTAATTTGAAATATATTAAAGTCAAGTTGGATAACAGTAGATAGAAAAAATTAAAAGCTTTATAAATCTTACTTTAAAATTGAAAACCTATAGATAAGAACCCTTAAGATCTTGATCTTGAAATTTTACTCTTAACTGTCAATTGCTTGCTCTTAACTCTTCAATGCTTTTTAATTATTCACTATTAAATGTTCATTATTCATTGCTCTTCGTTATGCCTGGTTTCCTCTGTGCTGTCACCTCAATAATCCTTCCTGCCGTCCTAAAACCTCGTACTAAATTAAAAGACTCGGCTTTCGTAATCTCAATCTTCGGGTTTTGCCCAGTAAGCTCTTCTTGTAATCTCGCTTTAATCTCTCGCTTAGCATCTTTCAAATTAAAACTTTGGCCCACCTGCTTCTTAATTCCCAACTCAGAAATAGTATAGTATCCTTGTTCAGTATCAGCATATAGAGTACAGCTTTTAGTCACCTTGGCCAACCCTGCACCAATAGCATTGGCTACTTCAGCCTGCTTAGGCATTACAAATTCCAAGTCCAATGCCTCTGCTAGCTTAGGAGTTAGAGCCTGAGCTGGCCCACCAATCCCCACTAGCTGTTGTGGCTTAATTTCAGTTTCTGTTAATAATTGATTAATCGTATAAACAGATCTATTATTTAGTTCAGCCAATATCTCCTTTAATTTATCTTTAACCTTAGTTATGTAACACTGAATAACTTCCTTGGCTAATTTATTTATTGATAGGTTTAAGCTGTTAGCTAACGGCTCTAAAGCAACTTTAGACTTCTTTTGCTCTCCAACTTCAATTAAGCCTAAAATAGTTAAAGCATCAGTCACAGTAGGGCCCGGGCCTCCATAACAAGCAGCAACTCCCTTCCGCTCCGGGCCAACCTTCAAAGCCCCATCTTCAACCTTGATTAAACTATCTCCACCACAAGCAAGCGATTGATTATACAGACCTTTCACTAAGGTCTGATAACCACCAAGCTCCATTCCGGCCGGTTCAAATAACGGTTCTCCGTCAACGAATAAAGAAATATCTGTTGTCGTACCTCCAATATCAAGACCAACTGTAACTCCATCAAACTCTACAGTAGCTAACATTCCCATGATACTGGCTGCTGGCCCGGAATTGATACTCTCAATCGGTAGTTGATAAGCATCCTTTAGTGGCATTGTTCCACCATCTGCCTTCAAGATATAAAGCGGCACAGCCAAGTTTAATTTCTCCAATCCTTCTTTGATAGCATCAATAAAGTTAACATATCTACCCTGAACGATAGAATTAAGGTAAGTAGTAGCAATTCGCCGCGGATAATTCAACTGTCCTACTACTTGATGGCTTAAAACCATACTCTCTACCTCAGGAAATTCTTGCTCAATTATCTCTTTTGCTTTCAATTCTTGTTGCGGATTACGAGTAGAAAATTTACCACAGATACTGAGCTTGTCAATCCCTTCCGCAACTAAACAAGCAACTTTTTCTTTTAGCTCTTGTTGATCAATACTTTCTACCTCTCGTCCTCGATGATCAACTGTCCCACTAATTATTTTAGTAACAGGACTATAACTATACCAAGCAGGATTTAATCCAGCTCCTGGTAAGAGTACTAATCCTACCTCCTCAAACTCCTCTTGTATAATTAAATTTGTAACTAATGTTGTACTTAAAACGACCCTTTCCACTTGCTCTATATCTAGATCAGCAATTAATCGACGACAACTAGTCAAAATTGTCTTCGCTAAATTATTTTTATCAGTAGGTAGTTTTATTTTCTTTACCACTTTGCTCCCCTCTAATAAAACACCATCAGTATGGGTACCTCCTATGTCAATCCCTAACAGCATCTTTATCTCCTCCAAGCTTTTTAATCTATTTCTATTTTTCAGATCTTTTCCCTTTAAATATTCTGAAATAAGTTTAAGCTCAAACTTAAAAAACAAAAACCACCATCTACAAAGACAGTGGCTTGACTATCCTTATTAATTAATCTGCTCCCGCTCCAATAAGGCTAAGACTTCCTCATCTGCAACTATTTCTTCAACTTCTTGCACTCCTAACTGCTTAAGTATCTTCATCACATTTAAATTATCGAATGGAGTCATAATCAATGAATCTTCTCCAAATTGATTAACCAACTTAGTTGCTTCTTCAACCTCAAGGTTGGTTCTTGGCCCTCCTACACAGCCACCAACACAGCCCATCCCTTCAATAAAATTCGCATCAAAATTTTCACTTGTAGTTAACCTATCTAAAACCTGCTGACATTCCCTGACACCTTCCACTTTTTCAGGCTTAAATTTAATCAACCTTTTAGGAGCAATCCGATTAACTACTGTCTTAACTGAAAAACTGACCCCTCCTGTCCTAGCATAAACACGACCTGCAAAGGAAGCTTGATCCTTCTTATCAGCAGGAAGTTGTTTAAGATCAATTTCTATTGCCTTAAATATCTCTGCTAACTCCCTAAAAGTTAACACAAAATCGATTGCTCCTGCTAAATCTTCATCCTTAGCTTCAGATTTTTTTGCGATACACGGGCCAACAAAGACTACCTTAGCACCTGGATATAATTTCTTTAAGACCCTACCCGAAGCAATCATTGGAGAAACAGAAGGAGACATATGCTTAAATAGCTCAGGATAATTATTTCTGACCAATCTGATCCAGACTGGACAACAACAACTGGTCAAAAAGAAATCATCCTGCTTTAAAACCAATTGATCAAACTCAATTGCTTCTTTAATTGTCAAAATATCAGCAAATAATGCC
The DNA here is from genome assembly GCF_046097105.1 of Natroniella sp. ANB-PHB2. Classification (GTDB taxonomy): domain Bacteria; phylum Bacillota; class Halanaerobiia; order Halobacteroidales; family Halobacteroidaceae; genus Natroniella. Next base: position 1,335,565 of record NZ_CP175562.1, read on the forward strand.
ACCTCAACCAAATCCTCAAAACCTAATAGCCTAAATGCTGTTCTTAATTGGCCCAAAGATACATCAGCCCCAAACTGACCAACTATCGAAGGAGCAACCGCTGCATAAACTTTAGTATCTTGCTTCTTTAATAAATTAATCAAAGGAATAAATTCAATCTTATCAGCCAAAGCTCCAAAGGGACAGCTAGTAACAGATTTTCCACAATCCAAACATCTGTCATTAGTTATCGTTGGCCCGTGATTACGCCGATACTGTAAAGTTTCATACTTACACATTTGATGATAACATTCAGCAGAGTCCTCTTCACAATACTGACAGATTCCATCTATTTTATTGACAACCGGTTTCTCAACTTTGGTCAGATCTTTAAGTTCATCTAACTCAGTGCTAAACCCTTCTTCCTTATTGGGTGCAAGCCCCATATTAATCCTAATTTGATTCTTGATAAAGCTTAAATCTTGATCAGGATAATTATATCGCTCCTGTAGCCAAGTTAATAATTCTGTTAACTCCTCACTACTCAAGCCATCAGCCCAGATTCGTTTTACTAACTCCTGAAAGATCTCCATCCGTTGTTGTTGAAAATTGCTAAATTCCTTTTTCATGACCCTCACCTTTTTTGTTATATTAGCTCCTAATTAATTCTATCTTTGCCAGCTAATAATAAATTTATTAGTAAAGATAAGATTTAGATTAAATTTTATTGGGCTTGAGTGCTCCATACCTAAAAAATTTCTAACTAATAAAAATAAAGGTCAGAGAAGTTACCCCTCTGACCTTTATTTTTATATTTAATTAATCTCAATTACTCTCTTTTTTGTTTTTCCACTCTCTTCTTTAGGTAATCTTACTTCTAAAATTCCATTTTCATACTCTGCTCTAATTTCATCTTCCTTTATATTTCCTATTCCAAAGCTACGTTGATACTTACCAGTTCTTCTTTCTCGCCTAATATAATCTTCCCTTTCTTCCTTAATCTCCTCTTGATTATCAACAGAAATTGTCAACAGATCATCTGTTAATTCTAAGTCTATATCCTCCTTATTCAACCCCGGCAACTCAGACTGAATCACATATTCATCTTCTGTCTCTTTAATATCAGTTCTAAAACCAACATTACCTAAGTCTTTAAAGTCATCAAAGAAATTTGAACCAACAGTCTCAAAGAAGTCGTCATTCCAATCAGCAATTTCTCCACGCTTACGACCCTTGCGGAATGGCACTAAACCAAACATCAAGCACCCCTCCTTGTTAATTATTTTTTGCAATTATAATTATAAAAAACAAAGCACTAATAGTCAAAAATAGTCAAAGGTAATTATTATCAATTATTGGATATTATATTTAATAAGCGATAGTTAACAATTTTTTTCTCATAAATTGACGGGTGTTTGATATATTGTGTCACCACGTGATACAGCTATCAGCAAACCTCTTTTGTTATAAAGAGTTAATCATCAACAGTTCAAAAGCTATTTTAAGCTACCTGATCACAGGAACTGTTAGTCCACCTTGAGGCATAATAACCGTTTGATAATCTGCACCATATTTTTCTTCAACATAAGTTAAGGCTTCATCAATTGCTCCAACCTTCTTAGCAAACAAAGCTTCAGATAGCTCTTGACTAAGTCCAGAGATAAGTAAAAACTCTTTATCTAACACAACTTTACTGATTGCAAAGGCTTTATGCCCTCCTAAAACAAACCTTTCTTTTATTCTATCAATATTATCTTCTGGGGCTTGAGAGTCATTGATCCATTCAGCAAAAATTTCTTCACCTAAGCCATCTTTACATTCTGCTACTAAAATAACTGTCCCTCCTGCTTTTGTTGCAGCATTAGCATTATCGAGGGCTTTTTGAGCTTGATAAACATTGATATCCTTTGGATAACCTCCTGCACTAACTAAGGTAAGGTCTGCTTTTTGACTGATCGGCACCTGATACATCTGAGCTGAAGTCTCAACTCCAGTATACCAAGCCTGCTCTAAATCTCCAGCTACTACCTCAACAATCTCCTTTTTACTATTAGTCACTACATTTAAGATAAAATCGACCTCAGCTTTTCTAGCTGCTTCAATCATCTCCAAATTGACTGGATTCTCCTCTACCGGTGGTAAATTCCCAATTAGCTGAACCATTTTTGCATGGTTGAATTGAATACTATCTCGCCCTGCGATACCTGGTAAGATTGACTTTCTTCCTCCAGAAAAACCAGCAAAATAGTGCGGAGCAATCACCCCAATCGTAATTAATAAATCAGCCTCTATAGCCTTTCGATTAACCTTTAATTGATTACCTGAACTTAGTTTTCCTAAATCAACCAAGTCTTGATCTGGATTATGAGAGACAAATTGATACCCTTGTGCTAACCACTTGCCGAAAATCTCTTCATTTTCCTCAGCAGTATTAGGGTCATGGATTCCAGTAGCAATCACAAAAGTAATCTCATTTTTTGTAACTCCTGCTTCCTCCAACTCTGCTAACAATGGTGGTAATAAATCCTGATAAGGTGTTGGGCGACTGACATCATTAACTACTATTACAACCTGTTCAGGCTCTTTCTGCTTAGCTAGCTCTACTAGTGGCTTAGTTCCTAGTGGATTCTTTAACCTTTCACTAACCCTATCCAACGGCTTCTTCAATCCTTCTTGTTCATTAGGTTCTAATATTTCAGCTGCCGGCAAACGATTAAAATCAAATTCCAACTCTTCTACTCCATACTTTAATTTCATTTTACACTCCCCCACAACATTTAATATTTAATAATTCAAAATTAAGCTTCTTAATTAATAGTTGACTTAAACTATCTCTTCCACTTTTCTAAGGTAGCATAAGCATCATGAGGATGGATTGACTCTTGATGCTTACTGCTGACTCGAAACCAAGTAACTCCCTTTTTTTCAGCCAAATTTTGTGCTACTAAACGAACTATATCCTCAACAAAACGTGGATTGCGATAGGCTTTTTCTGTGATATACTTTTCATCTTCCCTTTTCAAGATCGAATAAACCTCACAACTGGCTACTTCCTCTACCAGTTCAATCAGCTCCTCAATCCAAATCGACCCTTCATACCTAACAGCAACTTGAACATAACCACGTTGGTTATGAGCTGAATAATCACTAACCTCCTTTGAGCAAGGACATAATGTAGTCACCGGAACCTCTACCTGTAAAATATGATCATATTCAACCTCTTGTAATGAAGTCTCTACTCTACACTTATAGGGTACTAACCCTCTAAAATCAGAAACCGGAGCTTCTTTATCTATAAAATAATCAAACTCTACATCTAAATAAGCATCCTTAGCTTCCATTCTCTGCTGCATAGATTTAAGTACCTCTTTTAAATCAGGTTTCATCCGCTCAATGATCCAATTATCCGCTCTTAACTCGGCTAATAAGATTGGTAGACGACTCATATTAATCCCCTTTAAATTTCTTTCTAAATCAACAGCCAGAGCAAACTTCCCAACCGTCGAAATTACTTCACCACTGCGAGCTTTGATCTTAAGTGGATAAGTTAGATCATCTACTCCTACCTTATTAATAGCAAATCCATAGTCCCCTTCTTGATTTTGAATATCTTTTAGTTGATTAGTTTCTTTATTTTTCATATTTAAACACCCCGTGTCTCTTCTGGCCAAATAATTTTGTGAATTTGAAGGCTTAATCTTACCTTTAAGCCATTATTATTAAAATATTCTTCTTTAGCAGTTAAATAATCGACTAAATAGGCTGGAGGAAGTTCTCCAGACACCGGAGAAAAATTAACAACTACACCTTCTGCTGCTAAGATCTCTTTGTAATTATCAATGATATCTTCAGCATACTCAATATCCTCTTGGCTTCCAACTACAAACTTTAATTCATCTTTAGAATCTAACCTTTCTACATTTTCCCCTAATAGATCATACTCAAACATTCCAGAACTTGGACACTTAACATCAACTGTATAATTGATCTGGGCCAACAGACTATCAGTTAAAAAGCTTCTAAATTCCTGATTATTATAAAGGGGACAACTTCCATTAGTCTCAATTCTAACCGCAAAACCTTTAACAGCTAGATAAAGTGGTAGATACCTCTTAGGGTACTTAACCTCCAATGGTTCCCCTCCCGTACAGATAACCTTTTGTGAGCCAAATTCACTCACCTGCTCAACTATCTCCTCTGGTAGCATCCAACTAACATCTTCTCCATTTCGCTCATAGCTATATTCAGTATCACAATAACTACACCTCAAATTACAGCCAGCTACTCTAACAAAAGTAACTACCTCTCCAGCAGAAATCCCCTCTCCCGAAATGCTATTAAAGATTTCAACTACTGGTATTTTAGTCTCTCTAAATTCCTCAATCTCCATCTTATTCATCCTCTCTAATCTCAGCAAAACTGGTCGGCGTCTCCCAGACTTTAACTCTAGATACTCTAACTCCTTCTCCTTCAAGCTTAGCATTTAAAACCTCTAAAAAATAAACAGCCATCTCTTCAGCAGTCGGTCTAAAGTCAACCTTAACTACCTTTCTACCTTCTTTTTGTAACAGTTCAGCTATTTGATGCTCCACAACATCAGAAGAGCCTGTCCAATAAACAAAAGCATGATCAAAGGGATCAATTATCTCTTCTTTAACCACCTTCTTTAAATCTTTAAAGTCCAAGACCATCCCTGAAGCAGCTTCAGATTCAGTGATTAATTGTTCAGAGTTTCTAGTTACCTCAACCTGTAATTTATAAGTATGTCCATGTAAATTCTTACATAGACCTTGATGGCTTGCCAGCATATGAGCCATATCCCACGTAAATTCCTTAGTTATGCTTAACTTACCCATTCTTTTCCCTCCTTATAAAAATCAATGTACAGTTTACAGTTGAAAGCCTTAAAATCAAAATTAAAGTTAAACTTTATTGATATATTGTGTCACTTTTCCTTTATAAAAATCACACTCAAACCCATATTTACGAAAAAATTAAAAATCAAACTTTCTTCCGTGCTACCTTTTTTCTTGATAAAAAAGTAGCCAAAAAAATCAAGAAGAATTTGAATTTGTGCAACTATTAAAATCAAATCTCTCTTACTTAAAACATTAAGATCAATCTGTAAAATTATCTGCCCTTATCGCAGTCGCATAATTCTTCAAATAAAATCAAAACCCTGCAATCTAAAATTTAATCATTAAGGACATTTTGCAGTAATATCTATATTTTTAACAAATTATTATTTTAAATTAGTGTTAATTTGCGTTCATTCGTGGTTCCCTGTTTTTTTTGAAAGTGCCACAATATTGTAATATTACTCAACCTTAAACTACTTACTTTGATACTCTACCGGATCCTGATATCCCGCCTCTGCGAAAGCCTCTAGCCTCAATTTACAACTATCACACTCTCCACACGCAAGTTCTTCACCTTGATAACAAGACCAAGTCAGATCATAATCAACCCCTAACTCCATCCCTAACTCTATCTCCTCAGCCTTATTCATGCCAATAAATGGAGCTTGAATCTGAATCTTTTCCCCTTCTTCCACTGCACAGACAGTACCTTGATTAATTGCATTCTCCATCGCTGTAATAAAATCTTGGCGACAATCCACATATCCAGAATAATCAACTTCACTAACTCCAATAAATATATCTTGAGCACCTACCACTTCAGCATAAGATGCAGCATAGGATAAAAAGATCATATTTCGGGCTGGTACATAAGTCACTGGAATCTCATCTGAATCCTCTTTAGCAGCCGGAATATCTATCTCTTCGTCAGTCAATGCTGAACCTCCAAAGCTACCAAAATCAGTCTGTACGACTACATGCTCTGCTACTCCTACTTCCTCTGCCACTCGCTGAGCAGCTTCTAATTCTTTATCATGTCGTTGACCATACGCAAATGACAAGGCATAAACCTCATACCCTTTAGATTTTGCTAAGTACAAAGCTGTCGTCGAATCTAGACCTCCTGAAAATAAAACTACTGCTTTTTTCATTAATATCACCCCACCTAGAATTTAATTAATATCTAATATTGAATAATTAATAGTTGAAGATCAAACCCTTAGAATTAAAGAACTTTAAACACTTTTTTAATTGTACATTGTTCATTGTCAATTGTCCATTAGCTTTATTAACTATCAATTATCAATTTATTTTAGTTATTCAATGCCTTTAATTGTTCAATATTCATTATTCATTGCTTTAATATCCCGTAATAACAGCACCCAATAGCTCCATTAAACTGTGGCTCAGCTAGAGAAATTACTTCTTGATAGTCCTGTGTTAGATAATCTTTAATCGCTTTATTTTGAGCAACTCCACCAGATAAGACCAACCTCTTTCCTTTAAACTTAGTCAATAAAGGATCTAACCTTTTGTACATTGAATAATTGACCCCTGCACATAGCCGTTCTATTTTGGCCCCTTCAGCAATCTTACCAATTAATTCAGATTCGGAAAAGACTGCACAGGTGGAGTTAAGCTCTACTGGATTGTGGCTATAATCTGCCAACTCCGTCAGTGGAACCTCCAATACTTCAGCCATATTCTCTAAGTATCTACCACAAGAAGCAGCACACTTTTCATTAAGTTCTAAATCGGTAATCAATCCCTTTTCTACCCTGACTACCTTAACATCCTGTCCACCTACATCCAATAGAACAAAATCCTTTAACTCAGTTTGATAAAAGACACCATAGACATGAGCTTTCAATTCATTGATCGTTTCAAACTCCTTTAAATCAGTATTATTCTTACCATACCCCGTAGAAATTTTAATATCAGCATCTTCTACACCTAATTTTTTGAGATCGACTACTATCTTACCAGTAAAATTACAATAATCTCGATAAAAAGACATGGTACTTACCTTAAACTGCTTGCTAATCTCTTGATTATCAATTACTACAACCTTTACCTCTCTACTTCCTAGATCAATCCCTAGTAACTTCAAGCTTGTCCCTCCTTTAAATCCCCTAGCATATCAAGAAAAGCCTCTAACCTCAACTTAGTTCTAGAATCAAGCTGATTGAGCTTATCACCTTTGATATTCAAAATTGGTAATTCTAGTTCATCTTTAACCACTATCTGCTCAATATTTCGATGGCAAAATGCTTGAGTATAATGAATAATTCCATCTAGCTTTCTTTTTTGAATCTGCTTGTTAAGTTCTTGTAGCCTAAACTCTAGATCATATGGATATGTATAGTCATGATATAGTTGATAAATATTATCAGCTTCTTGCCAACGAGGGAAGGCAAATTCACGTTGGACTTCATTATAGATAATTCGAGCTCCAAATTCTGTTACATGCTGATAGAGGTCAACTGTCATCGGTGGCACTCCAATCAATCCCAATCTAAACTTAGGCTCATTTGCTTCTCTTGCTTCAATTTCTATAATCTTCTCTGCTAACTGTTCTTTAAACAACTCAGGCTCTCCATTAAAGTCACTACAACTGACCTGATAAAGATGATTTTCAAAACCACTTGCTTTATAACTTTGGTAAGTCAATCTATCTATCTGTTCAGCCAAAGCCCGAATTTGATTAAAATCCTCTCTATATTCTTCAATACTTTCTTGACTAACTCCAAAACATTCTCTAAATCGCTCAATCTCTGCTCTAATATCTGCTAATTTTCGCCCCTGAGGATAAGAGAAGGGATGAATTTTGACCCCTCGTTTCTCCAACACTGCAGCCAAAGCTTCAGTATTAGAACAATCACCAGCAATTACCCCCACCACTTCTTTAATTTCATGAGCTACACAAACACCATAAAGCCCCTTAGTCCAAGCACAGCAGCTTTTAGGAAAGCCATCCCTTTCAGCTAAATCTATGTAATCAGAATAATTATCAGCAGTCACAAAAATATTGTTAAGATCAATTACTTGATAACCTGCTGCAAATAAAACTTCACTTGGTACTGTAGTTGTAATTCCTATTTTACTCATGCTCCACCTCCAAAGTTAAAAACATTTAATGATTAATATTTATGTGAGTCAACTTAATACATGATTTTCTAATCACCTTACTTATTATATAATTTATCACTTTGAACCCTTATAACACCAAAAATCGTCTCAATTTAACGCAGATAAAAATCTAAGTAAGGTTGCTTTTAGTTTTTTATTATTCAATCTTCATTATTCAATATCCAATAAAAAAAAGAGGCACCACTGCCCCTTATATAGTAACTTGTTATTAGTAAATTTTAATTACAAATCACCAGTCACTAAATTTGTTGGCCCGTAGTTTTGTTTATAGACAGGATGGTTGCGAACTGTCTGATTCAATTTTCACTGACTTATTATAGCATATAATCTAGTAGTAGTGCAACAATAACCGACAAAATCACCTAACAAAAATTATAAAGAGGCCTGGATTAACCCAAGCCTCTTTTCTTAAATTTATTTTTAATCAAAACTTAGGTGGCTCTTCACCTTCTACTGTATCTTCTTGAGCAATCTCTTCTTCAATCACTTCAACCTCCTGATCATAACAACGAACCATTAAAACAGAAGTATCAGCCTTATCAGCTATGATGTCTGGAATAGACCCAAAGAGTAGATTCTTAAAACGCCATTCTTTAGAAGCACCCATAACGATCAAATCATAATTATTATTGGCTGATTCACTTAAGATACCATCAACTACCTCTCCTGCATAGACTACCTTAATATTTACCTCAACCTCACCAGTTATGATTTCTTCAGTTTCAGCTAATGCCCTCTCTTCTTCAGCTTGAGCATCAACTCCAGCTTTAACAACTCTTAAGACTGTTACTTGCCCTTGATAGTTAGCTGCTAAACGTTGAGCAACTTCAACTCCCCAATGAGCATGTTCGCTACCCCGATAAGGTACTAAAATATGTCGAGGCTGTTCTAAATTATTATCCTTCAAAACCCCCACAGGACAAGGTGCTTGCCTGACAAGATTTTTAACTAAACTATTATAAATATTGCCAACACTAAAAGAACCACGCCAACCTAATAGTAAAAAATTAATCTTTTCTTGTTTAACTATATTATTAATTGTGTTAAATCTATTACGAGAATATAAAATTCTAGGATTAATAATAATCCCCTCTTTTTTACCAAACTCAATAGCTAACTTTAACATTTCTTGTTGTACACTATTTCTTTCAGATAATGTTTCTTTTCTATATTCCGCTAAATCTAATGGTGTCTGACCTGGAAGCTCTATAATATTTAAAATAGTAACTTCCCCCTCTAAAGAAGAGGCCTTAAGTAATCCTGAAGAAATATTAAGCATTGCTGTCTTATTATTTGGATTAGCTATTGGAGTTAATACTTTATATCTATTCTCTTGTATTAAATCATCATTTACATCTGTACCAATTTGACTAACAGATTCTTCTTCAACTTTAGAAGTGAATATTTCTCTCCAATTCACATTATTAATAGCTCCTTAATTAGTAACAACTTAACCTTTAATCTAACATATGACTAATTATATTATACCAAAATCCACAAACAACAGAAAGATCAATTTCTAAATTATTCATCTTCAAAATTATCATAATAATGTGGTGCTTTTAATGATTTAAGTTTACTAACATAAGATTCCTGATATATAGTGTCATTTCTAGCAATCCATGTTCCAATAAAACAGACTATCGTGGCTGGTTTAATTAACTCCATCCCAAAAACTTCCGCTGCCATTAAAGTCATTGAAATTGGAATATGGGCTGCACTACCTAATACTCCTACACTCCCTGCCGAAATTAAAGCAATCGGATAAGGAAAATTAAAAATTTGAGCCAAAAATGCTCCTGTCAACCCACCAACTACTAAACTCGGCACCACAACCCCTCCACTTGCTCCTGAGCCAAGAGTAAAAGACGTAGCTAATATTTTTCCTATAATCATTAAAAAGAGCATTCCTGTCGTAAATTTACCTTCAATAGTTACAATTTCAAGTAAAGATAACCCTGGGCCAAGAATATGAGGTGATACAGCTAAAGCAGTTATTCCTACAAAAACCCCTCCTAATGCTGTCTTAAAATAAGGAGGTAGTTCTAACTCTTCACTAAAATGTTCATAACCATGTAAGATCTTAATAAATAATAGGCTGATCAGCCCAACAATTACACCAAATATTATAAAAAATAAAATATCTCTAGTCGGTATAAAGGTATACTCTAAAGGAACAGGAAAATTAAAGATTCTAGTCTGTCCTAGCATAACAGCATAAACAAAATAAGCAGTAATACTAGAGATAAAACTGATAAATAAATTATCATAATCTAAATCATCTCGATAAATAATTTCAGCACCAAAAATTCCACCAGCTAAAGGAACAGTAAAGATTGAACCAAAAGCAGCACCCATTCCACAAACGGTAATCTTTTGAATATCTTTCAATTTTAAGTTTAGCTTTTCACCAACAAATGAAGCAATTCCACCCCCCATATGGACTGCTGGATCCTCCATTCCAGCTGAACCCCCAAATACAATTGTAAAAACACTAGAAATTAACTTGACTGGAACAACAATGATATCAATTTTTCCCCACTTTTCATTGTAGGCTTTAATAATTGCATCTGCACCAGGGCCAGCAGCTTCAGGAGCAAAAGTTGACGTAATTACACCACTCATAAATAGCCCTATAATTGGTAATATATACACCAAATTAGTCTTAGTCAATGCAGCCAATAACCTAGTTCCTAAATCCAAGCTACTCTTAAAAATAACACCTGCAAACCCTACTATAATTCCTATTAAAACAGCTAATACCGACCATTTTAATATATATATTAAGGATGACGAAATATCTTCTACTATTTTTTTAGTATTTATATTCTTCATAAACTATTCTCCTCTCTAAAAGATACTTGTCTTTATCTCTTTATACCAGTAAATAACCTCATCACCTTCATTAAATTCTTTAATATCTGATGGTAAGTGATAATTATTATCCCTTAAAATAAGAATAGGATAGGCATTCCCTGCAACCTTTTCTTCAAATCTAGCAATCGGCAAGCCTCTTAAATCTGGTTGCTGACTAACAACTATCTTCTTTAGTTCAATCTCAAGATGAAGATCATGAATTAATTCCGCAAAGTCAGCTCCATTTAAACGAGTAACTATTTCAGCTGAAATAGAATCAGCTGGATAAATTGTATTATCCAAATCCATAACCTTAGCCAACTCTTTATATTGATAAGTTCTTATAATTAAAATAATCTCTGGTATCCCCATTTTTTTAGCTGCTTTACCAGCTAAAAGGTTAGTTTTATCTTCTCCAGTGGCAGCTATAAGTGCTCCCGTATTTTTATTTCTAGCTTTTTCTAAAACTTCAGGGTATGTAGCATCCCCATAAACAATTTCAGCATAGGAATAAACTTCAGAGATGTATTCACAAGTCTTTTTATCCTTCTCAATCACAGTTATCTTATACTGGTGAGAGTGTCCCTTAAATAGTTCTAACAGCTTCTTTCCAGTTCTTCCTCCACCTAAAATAATAATATGCATTATTAATCTCCTCCTTTATTTTTATAATCTCTCTGATTCATCAAAACTTAAATCTAATCACACATTTCACTAACTACTTTTTCTAATTTATCTTTATCTCCCATCACCACTAATAAATCACCTTGACTTATTATATAATCTGGCCCTGGTGAGACATTTAAACCATCTTCTGTCTTTGCTGCTATCACATTAACTCCATACCTTCTTCTCAAATCCAACCCCTTTAAACTATGCCCTACTAAATCCCCTGTTGCTAATATTTCAGCAACTCGATAATAAGGTGATAATTCTATATAATCCAATAAATTAGCAGATATCAAATTATTAGCAAGACGTTGGCCCATATCCCGTTCAGGATAAACAACCTTATCAGCACCTATCTTGGTCAATAAGGTACCATGTAATTTATCTTGGGCTTTAGCAACAACACGTTCTATCCCTAGCTCTTTTAAGATCAATGTTGCTAAAATATTAGCATTTAAATTATCGCCAATACTGACAATAGCACTATCAATCTCACTCAATCCTAATGATTTCAAAGCCCTTTCATCTGTGCCATCTGCTTGGACAGCATGGGTTACATAACTACTTATATCCTGAACCCTTTCTTCATCATAATCTATCGCTAGTACATCATAACCTTTATCAGTTAAGGTTTTAGCTACACTTGTACCAAAACGACCTACCCCTATTACTGCAAATTGCTTCATAATTCATTCCTCCTCTTTTAACCAACTAAAATTCTCTCTTTAGCATATTTATAATTAGCTTTAACTTTTCTTTGTGCAATTGCTACTATAATCGTCAACGGGCCAACCCTACCAGCAAACATTGTAATAATAATCAGAACTCTTCCTATTCTCGATAAGCCACCTGTTATCCCTGTCGATAGACCAACCGTACCAAAAGCAGAGACTGCTTCAAATAATAGATCCAAGAATTCTGCTTGCTCAGTAATATTTAAGATCATAGTGACTACTAACACTAGCAACATAGCAATCAAAACGATCGAAATAGCATTATAGATATCATCTTTATCCAATCTTCTTTTAAAGACTTCTATTTCATCTCTACCAATTACCCGAGCATATAAGACTGCCCCTAAAACACCAAAGGTAGTCGTCTTAATCCCACCACCAGTTGAGCCAGGTGAAGCTCCAATAAACATCAAAATAATCATAAATAGCAAAGTAGCACTACGCAATCCTCCAGTCGGCACAGTATTAAACCCAGCAGTCCTTGGTGTAACAGCTAAAAAATAAGAAGCTAATGTTTTTTCGCCTAAGGTCAACTGACCCAATGTTGCAGGGTTATTATATTCCAAAGTAAAAGCAACAAACATTCCGGCAATAATTAAGATAAGAGATATACTTAAAACCATCTTAGTATGTAATGAAAACCTCTTGAAATTTCTATTATTATAAACCTGAGCAATGACAGCAAAACCAATTCCACCAATAATAAACAAACCACTAATCACTAAATTAACTACTATATCCCCGGTAAAATTTTCTAGACTATTACCAAAAATATCAAATCCAGCATTATTGAAAGCCGATACTGAATGAAAGATCCCAAAATAGAGTGCCCGCCCTACAGGCATATCTTGGACAAATCTAAGAAATAATAAGAATGCACCAATCGCTTCAATACTTAAAGCAACTGTCACTACATACTTAACTAACTTAACAAGCCCTGCTAACTTAAATTGGTCAAGATCCTCTTGAATAATCAACCTCTCTTTTAAAGTAATCTTTCTACCCACCAACATCGCAAATAGAGTAGACATCGTCATCAAGCCCAAACCACCAATCTGAATCAAAAACATAATCACCACTTGCCCAAAGGTTGTAAAAAACTCTGCTGTATTTTCTACAGCTAAACCTGTCACTGCTGTAGCAGACGTAGCAGTAAATAAGGCATCTAAAACATTCATACCCCCTTCTTGAATAGTTGCAATTGGTAAACTCAATAATCCTGTTCCCACTACAATAATTATCAAATAACCTAGTGATAATATCTGAGCTGGAGAGAGGCTATGTATATCAAATCTTTGCTCCATTATTTATTCCTCCATTAATTAACAGTTTTACTATAAGCCAGCAAACCTCCATTTATTTCATCAATAATTTAAGGTTTCATGTTATTGTTCCTTCAGTTAATCAATTTTATTAATTTTTTCCAAAAAATTATAATAAATTAATATCATAGAACAAAAAAAGACTACGGCAGGTAGCCGTAGTCTTTTTATAATTTAAGTTACCTATCTCTAGGTAGTGATTAAAAGACTTTCTACCCTTTTGAACGCCTACGAGGTTAGCTGTCGGGCTCAGGTCAAAAGGTCACCTTACCAAACTTACTGTCAGTAAATTCAGATTCGCCCCAAAAAAGTGGGTCCCCCGTTTCTAAATACTAGAACTAGGCGGTTATATAGATATGTATTATTAAGTTGTTTATGCTACTGTTTATGCTACTATAATCTTTTCTATTTGTCAAGCAAGAAATCACTTTAAATTAATTTCTAAAAATTAGAACACCAAAGCCTAAAAATTCCCACTTTATCCTCTGTATTATCAGCCAAAAATTTGCTCATTCTATTTATAAGGAGGGGATTAACTAATGGAGTTTCTCGAACAGATAGAAGAGACAAACACAGAAGGCCTTTGCTTTGAAGTCAAACATAAAACCTTGCAGATTCCTCGCAACCTATACCTAGATAAATTGGATAATTATGATGAGCCTTTTAGCGAGGAAGCTGCACAACATCTAACTCAAAAATACCTTGATTGGAAAGATGACCAAGGATTATTAGGAATGATCAGAATCGAAGATAATCCAGAAGAAAACCTTGTTAAATTAGATGTTGCAGTCAGGTATGTAATTGAATGTGAAGGGTTAAAGAACAGTTTATAGTTTGCAATTGATAACTGATAATTAAAAATCAAACTCTTAAAATCAAAATATTTAAAGAATTTAACTGCGAATTTTATCAATTATCAACTTTCAATTCATTTTAGTTATTCAATATTCATTATTCATTATTCAATGCCCTTATCGTTTCAGTTAACTTATCAATCGCATCATCATAGCTCCACTGATTAAAAGAAGGGTGAGGAATTCCAGCAATAATCTGTTGGCTTTGAATCAGTTCCAAATCCTCCTTGGCCAAACCTAAATAAGCCTCTGCTAGCTTACCACACGGCACTAAATATTTATTATTAGATAGCTTATCTAATGCTTTTAATAACCGCTCCTTAAAATTAGCTACCAAGACCTCTTTAACCTGATTCCACTCTTCTTTCTGATGGCTTTTACTCTTATAATTGGTTCGCAATTTTTCTAAGATAGCAACGACTCTTTCATCCTCAACACTTAAGTCATACTCCTTTAACCCTCCTTTTTGCATTGGAGCAGGTGCTACATTTAATATACTAAACTTACTTAAATTTTGATACTGCTTTTGATAATCTTCCTTGTGGCTGACCAATTTACCAAAAGGCTCCTTAAACTGCTTCCCATAAATATTCTTCGTCATCTCTACTCCCGAACTACCTGCTACTGGATAGCCATGCTTCATCTCCTGAGTATGTGGCGATTCAAGGATAAAAGTAATCACCGATTCCTGATTAATTACATCTGGAACATTATAGTTAGCAAAATAATCTCTTGTTAACTCTTGCAGTTCTTTCAAATTGTTCACCCCTTTATAATTTTACTTCGACTACTTTATCTGTTCTTAATGACTCCTTGACATCAATCACCCGTTGATTATAAGAACCACGATAGTTCAAACTCAAATCCTCTTTATCTTCGTCAAACAGACCATCGATCAAAACATCAGTCAACTTTACTAAAGATAGTTTTTCTTGATCTTGAATCAACTCTTCATATAAAAAACCTGTATAAGTAATAATATCAAGCTCTTGATCTAAATTTTTAATTTTTTGTCCTAACTGAGCAAACCTTGTTGCTTGAAAGAAGGGATCTCCTCCCGTAAAGGTAACCCCAGTAATTAAAGACTTCTCCTTAATCTGCTCAATTATCTCTTCTACCTTAAATAATTTGCCTGCTGTAAAAGAATGTGTGGCTGGATTATGGCACTTTGAACATTGGTGCTTACAACCTTGGGCAAAGATAGTAAATCTCACTCCTGGCCCATCTACTACACTCTCTGGTGTGATTCCTGCTAATCTAAGCTCCATCAATCTCACTCCTTAATTATTAGTGTCAACAAAAAACCAGAGGATAATTCCTCTGGGACTAATTAAAAACGATCTAGTATTCGATTATTAATTAAAGATAAAGTTCAATTTTCCTGCTTAATAATGAAAGTTATTAATTTGGTATCATCGGCGTTAACTTAAGATAATTTTTGATATTATAGGGATTAGAAGTGAAACTTTATTACAATATTATATCACTTAAAAAAATAAAGCAACCACGAATTTATACTAATAAAATATCTCATGAGTTTTTATATTGTTAAGAATTTTAGTTTGTTTGAAGGATTTATGGAATTTCAATAAAAGATAGTATTAATAGATCAACTTTAATTTTTCGCATGAGAGATTTAATTTCAATATCTGCACAAATTCAAATTCTTCTTGATTTTTTGGCTACTTTTTTATCAAGAAAAAAGGTAGCACGGAAGAAAGTTTGTTTTTTAACTTTTTCGTAAAAATGGTTTTGATTTTAAGGGTTTGGAATGATATTTTTATTCAATTTTTTAATAAGATAAGTAGATAAAACTAAGAATAGGCATAACCTTAAAACCTCCTTTTAATTACAATAATAAATCGTAACAACTTATCAAATACTATTTATAGGCTACTAAAATTTAAAGGAGGATTCCAATAATGGAAACTATGATGGAGACTCATATGGATAGATATCAAAAATGTATCGACATCTGTAACAAGTGTATGGCAGAGTGTGAATTCTGCTTGGATGCTTGTTTGCATGCACCTGACGTAGATAAAAGAGTAGAGTGTATGGAGTTATTAAAGGATTGTATTGAGATCTGTTCTATTTCTGCTAAATATATGGCAGGTAATAGTCGATTTGCTAGTCAAATCTGTGAATTATGTGCTGACATTTGTGATGCTTGTGCAGCTGAGTGTGAACAGTTCGAAGATGCTCATTGCCAAACTTGTGCTCAAATCTGTCGTGATTGTGCTGCTGAATGTCGCAATATGGTACAAGCTCACCAATTTTAATATTATCAAAACGAGTAGTCTGGAGTTATTATCCAGTCTACTCGTTCTATACTCAAAAGATAAATTCTTCGCTAGATAATCTAGCTTTAATCTCTTCAATTACCTCTTTTTCTTCCTCTTCATCATCAGCTACAAAGATTACAGGAGATTGGTAATTTACTGCTTTAAAACTATAATTTAGTACTAGAAACTCTTCTCTATTTCCGAGTTTTTATAACCCAAAAAATCTCCTTGAACCACTGATAAATTATCACTTTAAAATTATAATTTCCTACTAGTAGCTCTTTACTGCTTTTTATGTATCAGTCGTTGACCACCAATCAGTAGCCAACAACTGTTAAATTTTAATTCGTAACTCATGATTTAACGCTCTTGATCTTTAACTATTCTCTATTAAATATTAAATATTCATTGCTCTTCCTTCTATTCTCTATTCATTATTCTCTGTTCATTGTTTTTAAGATCTCTTCCTCCACTTTTTGTCTCCGCTCTTCTACAGCATCAAAGTCCATCGCTTCAATATAATATTCCTCTAGTTCATCATGCAAAAATTTAGCTTGCTTGATCATATCCCTAGCTTTATCAATTACTATTTGATATCTTCTTTTAGTATTAGCTATACTACGCTTATTATTTTTAA
Organism: Natroniella sp. ANB-PHB2; assembly: GCF_046097105.1. Classification (GTDB taxonomy): domain Bacteria; phylum Bacillota; class Halanaerobiia; order Halobacteroidales; family Halobacteroidaceae; genus Natroniella. The sequence continues at coordinate 1,352,910 of NZ_CP175562.1, forward strand.
TAATTCTTGGATCAACACATTCCAACATATTAACAATTTGATCACCTTTGTAAGCAGGATCAACTACATGAGGTGCTGTTCCATCAAGCAAAGCTACTTTCAATTCATCAATCATAAGTAAATCAATACTATCAGGATCAAAAGAACAGTGGCAATAACAAATATTAAACCCTCTTTCTCTAGCTGCTTGCCCCACCTTCTTAACTAGGGTTGATTTTCCTGTACCTGCTCTACCTTTAATGATATAGCGATACTCCATATCTTGAGTTATATTGTCAAAATAATTAACCGTTCCTTGTGCTGTAAAAGCACTACCGAATAGATGCCTTTCTGCTCCTAACTGCTCTGCCAACTTCTGATCTCCTAAAATCTGCTCGATTAACTCTTCTGCTTTACAATTAGCTTTCTGAAAATCCATTCCTTCTAAATAATAATCTTCCCACTCATCATGAATCAATTTAGCTTCTTTAAGATAAGCATAAGCTTTCTGAAAAGAATTCCAGACCCCTTTACTCAAACTTACTATTTCATCTTTATTCTCTTTTAATGGTGATCTATCCCAGTACCTGCCTAGATTTATTATCTCACCTACTGCTCCAGGATATTTAGGATCAACTAAATGAGGAGCTGTTGCATCCAATAATGTTACTTTTAATTCAGGAATTACTACTCCATCAAGTGATTCTTTATCTGATGAACACCAATGTTTTTCAAGATCGTAGCCTTCTTCAACCATTTTTTCTGCTATTCGTTTCATAAATGTCGATTTACCTGTGCCAGGGCCTCCTTTAATCATAAAAATTCTATCACATTGATAAGGAAGATATTCAAAAAAAGAATAAAAACCCTGACTTGTATTTCCACTAGAAAAATAATTTTTAATCATCAGTTTACCCCCTTACTTAATTCACAAATAATAGTTTCAACTATTATAATCTTTATGTATTGATTTAAACTATTATATCTGAATCATACATATCAATTTAATCTAAATTTTGATAAACAGATTATGAATTATTACTATATATCCTTTTATTTCTTTTTAAGTTTTATTTTGAAATATCTCAGGATTCGTGACTTAACTCACAGAAGTTATCCGAGTATTCCTATATAATTTATTTAAAGTTAAGAAAGATTAAGATAAAAAATTATTTAGAGGAGGAATTATCAATGTTTGGAATTTTTAAAAATGATGAAAAAAATGAAACTAAGGTGGCTCCAACACCTGAAATGTTCTGTTATCAATGTGAACAAACACCATCTGGTGGTTGTACAAAAGTAGGTGTTTGTGGTAAGAACCCTGATATCGCTAGTCTACAAGATACTATTATCTTTGGGTTAAAAGGTGTTGCTGCTTACGCAACTCATGCTCGTGAGCTTGGTTATACTGATGATGATGTGAATGAAATTACTCAAGAAGCTCTTTATACTACACTGACAAACTCTAACTTTAATTTAAACGAACATATTGGCACTGCATTAAAAGTTGGAGAAGCTACAACTAAAGTAATGGATTTATTAGATAAGGCTCATACAGATAGATTAGGCACTCCAGCACCAGTGGAAGTTAGTCAAAACAAGGTAGAAGGACATTGTATCGTAGTTACTGGTCATAACCTTTATGCATTAGAAGAATTACTTAAGCAAACTGAAGGGAAAGGAATTAATATTTATACTCACTCTGAAATGTTACCTGCTCATGGTTATCCAGAATTAAATAAATATGACCATCTAAAAGGTAATGTTGGTAAAGCATGGTATGATCAACGAAAATTATTCGCAGAGTTCCCTGGGGCTATCTTAGGTACTACTAACTGCTTAATGCCAATTAGAGGAGATTATGGCGATAGATTCTTCACTTATGGTACTGCTGGTTTAGAAGATGCCCAAAAAATTGAAGATAATGATTTTTCTCCATTAATTGAAAAAGCATTAGAACTGTCAGAAGCTAATATTGAATCTGATGAAACATTAACTACTGGATTCCATCATGAAACAGTATTAGGTATTGCACCAGAAATTGTAGAAGCAGTTAAGGAAGGTAAAATTCAGCATTTCTTTGTAATTGCTGGTTGTGACGCACCTACTAAGGGTCGAGACTATTATCGAGAGTTAGCAACTTCTTTACCAGATGATTGTGTTATCTTAACTACATCTTGTGGTAAATTCAGATTCAATGATATTGACTATGGTACTGTTCCAGGCACTAATATTCCTAGATATATCGATTTAGGCCAATGTAACAACTCTGGTTCTGCAGTTAAAATTGCTCTAGCTTTAGCTGAAGCATTTGACTGTGAAGTAAATGAATTACCAGTTAGTATTGTATTGTCTTGGTTCGAACAAAAAGCTGTTGCTATCTTGTTAGGACTATTTAACTTAGGTATCCAAGATATATATGTTGGCCCGTCTGTACCAGAATTCTTATCAGGAAATGTAGTTGAAGTATTACAAGATAACTTCAATTTACAAGTAGCAAGCGATCCAAAAAAAGATCTTGAAAATATGTTAGGTTAATCCCCTTTTTAAACATAAATAATTGTCTTCAAATAAAAAGACCTCCAAGTGGAGGTCTTTTTATTTATTCTTCTTTTATCTGTCAAGTATATTCTAAGCTCCACTTATGCAAATCAATACATAATACCTAGCGGCATTCAAAGTCGCTAAATTGACTTCTAAAGTATCATCTACATAAACCTCTACTAGCTTCTATATCTAACTCAATTAAAATCTAATTATCTTACCTTAAACCCTATTCAAGTAGTTACACTTCTAACAATTAATAATAAAATAGCTAAACTTATAATCAGAACTTGATCGACATCACTGAAAAGTTGTTTATATCTCTGTATTCCCAAAAAAATAAAAAACCTTAGCACCTATCTGATATTAGATAGGCACTAAGATTAATTCTAACTTCTTAATAAAATAAACTTCCTCCTGGGCCAATTGGTAACCCAAAAGCAAACCAAATTACTAACATAATAGTCCATGCGATCATAAAAGCAAAGGAATAAGGCATCATAGTTGAAATTAAAGTACCAATTCCCATTTTTTCATCATACTTTTTAGCAAAAGCTATAATAATTGCAAAATAAGACATCAACGGACTAATTATATTAGTAACAGAATCTCCTATTCTATACGCTAACTGAGTAAACTCAGGACTATAACCCAACTCCATCAACATAGGAACGAAAACAGGTGCCATAATAGCCCATTTAGCTGATGCACTACCAATAAAGATATTTATAAAGCCAGCCACTATAATAAATGCAATAATCATTGGTAATCCAGTAAAGTTAATTGCCTGTAAGAATTCAGCTCCATTTATTGCTAAGATTGTACCAATATTTGACCAACCAAAATAAGCAACAAACTGTCCAGCTGCAAAAGCTAACGCAATATACATACCCATATCTGACATAGCTTCAGAAAATCCATCAGCCACATCTGAATCATCTTTAATTGTACCAGTCTTAAGCCCATAAGCTAAACCTGGTACAAAGAAGAATAATGCAATCATTGGTACCATACCAGCAACAAAAGGACTTCCTCCTGTAATAATTCCACCAGCATCATTTCTTAAGATACCATTTGCAGGTACAACCAATGCTGCTACTGCTGCAATAGCAACCAATAGCCAAATAAATGCTGACTTCAACCCTTTAGCTTCAAGATCTGTTAGCTCTTCTAAATTTTCTGTATATTCACCTTCATATTTACCAAGTCTCGGTGCTACAATCCTCTCTGTCACTAAAGTACCTACAACAGTAACTAGGAAAGTAGAAAAGATCATAAAGTACCAGTTAACAGTAGGCGCTACTGTATACGTCGAATCCATTAACTGAGCTGCCTCTTCAGTAATTCCTGCCAATAATGGATCAAGTGTTGATACTAATAAATTTGCACTGAAACCACCTGATACCCCTGCAAAAGCTGCTGCCAAACCTGCTAATGGATGTCTCCCCTTAGCTGCAAAGATAATCGCCCCTAAAGGAACTAAGACAACATATCCAGCATCTGAAGCTACATTAGACATAATCCCTGCAAATACAACGGCTGCCGTAATTAACTGATCAGGAGCTCCTAATACTATCTTCTTCAAAGCCGCCTTAATCAAACCTGACTTATCAGCTACACCAACACCCAGCATAGCTACTAACACAGTTCCTAATGGAGCAAAACCTGTAAAATTATCCACCGCATCAGAAAAGACCCTTCTAATTCCATACCTCGAAAGTAGATTCACTGCTTCAATTGTTTCGCCTGTTCCTGGATGCTCTACTGATAACCCAAGCAGACTTACCACCCAAGAGAGTACTAATGTCAACCCTGCTAAAATAAAAAATAGCGTGATCGGATGTGGTAATTTATTACCTACTTTTTCTACTATGTTTAAACTCCGATCAATAATTCCATTCTTTTTCTCTTTACTCATTTCTCTCCTCCTCTTTAATTATTCTTCCTTTTTAATTCTTTCTCCATCTCCAATACTAAATTTTCTATACTTTTTTCAAATTCCCTGCATAAAACACAAAAAACTTTCATCCAATTTTTACCTAGATAATATTTCGTAAAATATCATAATTTTAGCTCAACTTTAGATAGTTTACATTAAAAATAAAAGCCTTATATTACAGGCCTTGTAAGTAGTCAATTCTTGATTTTAAGCTGATAACTGTAGCTCAAAACACCACATACTTGCAATTAAATTCTATTTTTCTATCACAGCTACAAAATCTGGTAATACTTTAACAGAGACTTGATCCCCTACTTTTAATTTGATTTCTGGATGAATATGAATTAATATATTATGAGATGTATCGTTAACATTAATAACAGCATCAATAGTATTACCTTTATATACAATCTCCTCAATTACACCCTGAATTGAACCCTTAGGATCTAACTCAAAGCTTTCAGGTCGAACAGATAGAGTAACTTTTTCCCCAGGTTGCTTACCATGAGTATGATAATAAGGAAATATTCCTATGTCTGTTATTACACTCTCAACATCAGAACCTATGGTGCCTTCTAATAGATTTGATTGCCCAACAAAAGAAGCTACAAAGGTAGTCTCTGGCAATTCATAGACTTCTCTAGGGCTTCCTTTCTGCTCAACCACACCGTGATTCATCAAAATAATCTTATCAGAGATAGATAAGGCTTCTTTTTGATCATGAGTAACAAAGATAGCTGTCGCCTCACTTTCTCGAATAATACGAGTCACATCCCGTCTCATCTGCTCACGTAAACTCATATCTAAATTACTGAATGGTTCATCAAGAAGCACTACTACTGGATCTCTTACTAAAGCACGGGCCAACGCTACTCGCTGTTGTTGACCTCCCGATAATTCTGCAGGATTTTTGGTAGCATAACCTGCCAACCCTACTAACTCTAAAGTCTCTATAATCTTAGCTTGATCCCTACCTTTAAGACCAAAAGCTAAATTATCTTCTACACTTAGGTGAGGAAATAGAGCATAATCTTGAAAGACCATCCCAACACCCCTTTTTTCTGGAGGTATCCAAGAGTTTTTACCAGCTACTTCCTCTCCTCTAATATTTATTACTCCTGAATCAGGACGTTCAAGTCCTGCAATCAAACGTAACAAAGTCGTTTTTCCACAACCACTTGGCCCTAAAAGGGTTACAATCTGACCAGCACCAACCTTAAAGGATACATCTTTAAGTGCAGGAACTTCATTTCCTGGATAAGTTTTTATAATATCGGATAATTCTATAATCATAAATCCATCTCCTTTATATTAATAAATCATATGCATAAGTGTTTACCTTTTATAACTATACGGGGACTCTGTCAATCCTCAATCAAATCAAAACTTTAAAACTAAAACTAACTGATAAATCTAAACTTGTATAAAGAGCTGACTGCTAATAATTAATTTTTATCTTCTTGAGAAAATAGAATCCATAAAGAAAAAGATGATATTAAAACTAAAAGTAGCGCTGGAACAGCAGCACGAGTATAAAAAGCTTCCGTAGTAGCATTCCAAATCTCAGTCGTTAATGAACGAAATCCTATTGGACTCAACAACATAGTTGCTGGCAACTCCTTCATCGTTGTTAAAAAGATAAGAGCTGCTCCTGTAAAAATCCCCGGTCGAATCAGAGGGATTGTAATTGTTCGCAACACCTTAAATCTAGAACAGCCCATAACCAGACCAGCATCTTCAATATTAGGGCCAACCTGCAATAATGAACTCCTTAAAGCACCCATTGCTTGCGGAAGAAATAATATCACATAAGCAAAGATCAACAGTGGTAAAGTCTGATAGAAAGATGTTGCATAATTGGCTCCGAAAAAGACCAAGGACAATGCCACTACTATACCTGGCAGAGCATAACCTGCATAAGCTACCTTTTCCAATAGATTACTGAATTTACTCTTATATTTTACAGATATTATAGCTACTGGCAGTGTTACCAAAACTCCAACTACAGCAGTTATGCTGGCAGCATAAAAAGAGTTAAATGCTGCTTCCCAGCGTAATATAAATGCCTCTCCATGAATTAGACCTCGAATTAACCAAAAAGCTGTGACACCTACCGGTAAAACTAACGCAAGTGATACTATTATAAAACAGAAGATAAGTGCAGGCCACTTCCACTTGCCCAACTTGACCTTCCTTAATTTCCTCTTGGTTCCTCTACCAACACTATGATAACGAGCTTTACCTCTAGTCCACATCTCACAAGTAACGATCAACATAGTTAAAACAACCAAGATAAGTGCTAAAACTGCAGCATAAGTACGATCAAAAGAACCTCGATATTGTAAAAAGATTACTCTAGTAAAGGAATCAAATTGTAATAAAGACACCGCAGCAAAATCACTTAAAGTATAAAGCGCTACTAACAAACCTCCTCCTGCAATAGCAGGCCGAAGTTTAGGAAAAGTTACTTTCCAAAATATCTGCCAAGAGTTTTGGCCCATTGTCCGAGCAGCCTCCTCTTGAGATGGATCCATTCCTACTAAGGCACTTCGTACTGATAATAAGAGATAAGGATAACATAATAAAGTCAATAATGCCCAAGCCCCAAAAAAACCATAAATCCTTGGAGTATAGGAAATATTAAAGATATCAGTAATAAAGTTATGAACTATTCCACCATATCCAAAAGCACTTACAAAAGCAAATCCACCAACCAATGATGGGATCACAAGTGGCACCATAGTTAAGATAGACCATATCTTCCGCCCAGGGAGATCAGTTCTTACCGTAAGCCAAGCCAAAGGAAGAGCAATCACAATGGTAGCTAATGTTACTGATCCAGCTAAAGCCAGAGTATTCAACAAGACAACCAATGTCTGTTCGTGCAGCAATAAAGATAAAAGTTCTTCAGCCTCCCAGACTCGAACAACTAGATATAACAAGGGTAAAGACATAGCAAGAGCTATAGCAATTACAGGAATCAATATAAATGGAGGAGCGACAAAAGGCCAAGTCAGTTGGCCCTTCTTGATCAAAGCAATCTTATTTTTAACTATTGAAATTTTAGATTGCATTATAATCCCCTACCTTTGATGATAATTCAACTCTTATTGTTAAGTACTCAGTATTAGTTAAACATTTTTGATTACCCATTTATTCCCCTCCAACTTATACATATTAATTTCGACTTTTATTTACAAAAACTTATCTTTTATTGTATTGAAAATAATTATCATTGTCAAGCCAATCTATAAAAGCAGAAAAAGTCAGTTCAAACTGACTTTCTCTGCTTCAATTAATTTTTTAGCTTAATACTTAAACTATCTTATAATGCTCCTACCTTTGATAATAATTCTAAAGTTCCTTGTAAATCTTCAATATCACCTAAATCCATATCAGGAGCATCAATCTCTTCTAAAGGCTTTAATAAGTGGTTAGTTACACCCATACCTTCAATAACTGGATATTCATTATTTCCTTGCATAAAGTGGTACTGAGTCTCTGTTGTTAACAAGAATTCTACAAATTGCTCAACAAGTTCACTATCTGTTCCATTCAAAGCTCCCATACCAGCTATATTAATCATAGAACCAGCATCATTTGTAGTATATAAATGTCTAACCGGGAAGTCTTCACCCTCTTCAGCTAAAAATCTGAATAAGTAATAATGGTTTACAAAACCAATATTTGCTTCTCCTCTACTAACCCCTTCTACAGTGCTTGTATTATTATGATATGTACGTGGATTATTAGCTTGGATTCCGCGTAACCACTCTTCTGCTCGCTCTTCACCTTCAGTAACACGTAATGCAGTCACAAAAGCTTGGAAAGATCCATTTGTTGGAGCCCAACCAATACGTCCTTCCCATTCAGGCTCTGTAAAGCCCCAGATAGTATCAGGTAATTCATCCTCATCAACATAATTAGGATTATAAGCTACAACTCTAGCTCGACCAGATATACCCATCCATTGACCATTTGGATCTCTTAATCTAGAATCAACTTGTTCTAAGTACTCTTCAGGTAAATCTTGTAACATACCTTCTCTAGCCACTGCTCCTAATGCACCAGCGTCTTGAGCAAAATAGATATCAGCAGGACTATTTTCACCTTCTTCTAAAATAGTAGCAGCCAATTCTGCTGTATCTCCATAACGTACATTTACATCAATTCCTGTCTCTTCGCTAAAGTTTTCAAAAACTGGGCCAATCAAGTTTTCAGATCTTCCAGAATAAACCGTTAATTCTTCTGTCTCGCTTTCGCTAGAGCAACCAGAAACTACTGTTAAAAGTGTAACTAAAACTAATGCTAAAACTATTAAACCTTTTTTCCTAAACATTTCTTTTCCTCCTAGATTTATTACTGTTATTGAAAACCAATCTCAACTAACTGATATTTATAATTATAATGAAAACCGTTCTCATTGTCAAGTGTTTTCTGATATTTTTTAGTTGTTTACTCAGGATTATCGTTTTTAACCTCTACAACTAAAAACTAACAAAAGGTTTTTAGTTTTTAATTTGGAATTTTAAATACACAGGTATCTAAACTCTTAATTGATATATAACTTAAGTTTAAGTAAAAACTAAATGCCCTTATGTTTTTAACGATTGACTTAAACTTAAAGCTATTTTGTAAAAAAGAAAGGAGAAATTAAATGAAGCAGTTATTCATAGCAATCTTGACCTTAATGATCATAGTAAATTTTCAATTTTTAGCATTGGCTAATAATTCATTTTCAGTTGAATTTATGGAATTAGATACCTCTTATCAAAGATTTAGTACTGAAATTGAATTGACAGATAATCTATCATTAGCTGGAGATTATGCGTACAGTAGAATTAATCCCTATAACCTTAGCTTAAAATTGGATAAGGCAAATCTAATTCTTAAAAAGAAGGTTATTACTACCGATATTTTAACTTCACAGTTAGGAATTGGCTATAATTATAATTCAACAAAACTCTCAACCGATTATTTTCCAGAGTTAGATCTGACGACAAAAGAAACCGGGCCAATCCTAGCAGTAACAGGTGAGGTAGAGCTAGATGAAGAGCTTTCTTTGTTTGGACAACTAAACTATGCTCCTTATTCATCACTGCGAGGAGAGTTAGTAACTGAAGATGAAACTACTACTAGTAACCAAAAAATTAGAAAGTATTCAGGTAGAGTCGGTGGAAGGTTCAAATTAGCTGAAAATCTAAGTGGACAGATTGGGTATAATTTTATTAACTATCTAAACTCACCAGATAATTTAGAAGAGATAGAAGAAGTGAATGGTGAGTTTCAAGAACAGTTAGGTAATAATTCAGGTGGAATCTTTCTTGGACTTAAAACCAACTTTTAAATTCAAACTAGCTGATAGCTACTATCATTTTCTAGCTATCAGCTAAATTAAATCTAGAGCCACATTAACTCCCAAGCTCTGCAAAACTGATTATCTCAACTCCTTTATTCTTAAACCACTCTGTAAGCTCATTACTTGTCAATATCTTTAACTCTCTAACCCGAGAATCATTATAGCTACTTGTTTCTTTTAACTTATCATCAGCTAAACCAGGATGGCACATAATCTCTATCGTTCCTGCTGAAAAACTTTCAATCTGTTGCTTTAGATTCTTCAACGTTGCACCAGCCCCATAAAAATCACCAAAAAAACAATCAGTCGTTACCACCCCTACCTGCTTAAAATATTCCTTAACCTCCTTATTAGGATGTCTAACAGGCAACTCATACTCTCGGGCCAACTCTGCCACTACCTCCTTAAATCCTGGATTTAAATGAATATGATGGTGGCTATCTAAATGGGTCAACTCAAGATCAGTTTCTAGAAACTTCTCAATCTGCCTTCTCAATTCACACTTTACTTCTTCAACCTTCTCATTCTCCAATAACTCAGCTAATTGATTATAAAACTCTCCTTCTTCCGTAACTAAAGAAGGAATCTCCTTCGCAAGAGAAATAGGTCGACCATAGGTCAAATTCAAATGAAGGCCCATCTGCCTAATCCCTTTCTGTTGGGCTAGCTTTATAGCCTCCTCAGCTCCTAGCAGATTAATCATCAATGTTGTACTGCTAACTACCCCTTCTGTCAATGCTTTAATAATCCCTTGATTACAACTACTATGTAACCCAAAGTCATCCGCATTTATAATTACTTTTTTCATAAGTATCACCTTCCCTTCTTAAATATATTCTTTATTATACATTCATCTCTTTGACCTCTCTTGCTCCACCTGAATAAATTATCAAAACAAAGGAATTATATAACTGAACTAATAACGAAAGTAGGGATTTGAAATGACAATTAATGATGAATTTGCTTTAGGAGCATTAGCCGGCCTAGTAGCTATGATACCTCAAGTAATCTTCGATTTTATTTCTGTTCAGTTAAATTACTCAAAACATTATGCTTTTCAAATTTCAAGCAGTATTTATTTATATGAACCATTGACACAAAGACCGCTCGGATTAATTTTCGGCGGCCTGTTATGGGCTATTATGTCGATAATCTTGGGAGTAATAACAGTTTATTTACTCAGATCCAGCGGAAAGGATTTTTGGTGGTTAAAAGGTTTAGCTATTTCTAATTTCTTTATGTTTGTAATAATTTATGGATTTTTGTACACTTTAGGAGCAGCTACTATAATCCCCTTTGATATTCCAACAAATATTACTATCTTTATTGGTAATATTATCTTTGGAATTACCGTATCTTACTTAATCACCAGCTGGGGTGGAGAAAAACTGCCAGCTACTTAAATCGATAAATTCCTAAAACAAGAAAAGAGTAGGGAAGACCTACTCTTTTCTTGATATTTAAGTTATCTATATTCAGTTAATGTATAATTTCCTAACTGACTTACTTTTTATTGATATATTGTGTCACTTTTCCTTTATAAAAATCACACTCAAAACCATGTTTACAAAGAAATTAAAAATCAAACTTTCTTCCGTGCTACCTTTTTTCTTGATAAAAAAGTAGCCAAAAAATCAAGAAGAATTTGAATTTGTGCAACTATTAAAATCAAGTCTCTCTTACTTAAAACATTAAGATCAATCTATAAAATTATCTACCCTTATCTCAGTCACATAATTCTTCCAATAAAATCAAAACCCTGCAATCTAAAATTTAATCATTAAGGACATTTCGCAGTAATATCTAGATTTTTAACAAATTATTATTTTAAATTAGTGTTAATTTGCGTTCATTCGTGGTTCCCTGTTTTTTTGAAAGTGCCACAATATTGTAATAAAGCATTACTTCATCTTTTGCCTAATTTTTTTTATCTTCTTGTGAATATCCTCTGCCTCAACGATTTCAGTAATCATTGCTACACAGCTAGCTCCCTTTTCTACTACCAACTCCACATTATCCTCTTTAATCCCGCCTATTGCTACAAAAGGAAGATCTATATTATCGACTACATACTCTAAATACTCTAAACCCACTGGGGCACAGACATCCTCTTTAGTATCAGTGGCAAAGATCGGGCCAACACCAATATAGTCAACACCCTCAACCACTGCTTCTCTAGCTTGCTGTGGTGAATGGGTCGATAACCCGATTATCTTATCCTCACCGATTAAATCTCTAACTACATCTACTGGCAAATCATCTTGTCCAATATGAACCCCATCAGCATTTACAACCAAAGCTAAATCAATGTCATCATTAATAATAAATGTTACCCCTGCCTCTTTAGTCAACTGGCGTAACTTTTTTGCTTCTTGATATTTATCAAGCATATCCTTTTCTTTCTCACGATACTGAATAACCTCAACTCCAGCAGCAATCATCTCTTTAACAACCTCTATATTACTCCGTCCTTTAGAAAATTTTTCTCCTGTAAGACAATAAATATCAGTATCCAATACTTTCTTGCTCATATTTTTCCTCCTCAACCGATTCTAAATTCGATGCCAATTCTTAAATACAGTTTGATAACCTTTATTACCAAGCAACTTAGTAATCTCATCTACATCACGATCATCAGAAATATCAAATTGATTCGTTCCTTCCTGTGACTCCGCATAACCTCCTACTTCAGTAGATGACTCAGCAGAAATCTTAGTAATTCCTAACGGCAATAAATTATTCCTCAACTCTGCTCGCTCCCTAGTAGAAAGATTAAGGCCTGCTCGAGGTAAAAATAATCGATAGGCTAATAAAATTTGAACCAACTGACTATCCCCAACAATAGAATTAGGTTGAAAACTTCCTAAATGGGGTCTCAAACGAGGCACAGAAAGATTGACCTCTGTTTCTAAGTAATTATCTTGTAGATACTTAGCATGTAACCCTGCAAAAAATGCCTCTTTTCTCCACTGTCCAAGCCCTAATAATGCTCCGATATTAACCTGTCTCATCCCTGCTTGGCAACCTCTCTCAGGAGCGTCTAAACGATAAAGATAATCACTCTTTGGCCCTTGAGGATGAACTTCTTCATAAATTTCTTGGTCATAAACCTCTTGATAAATAGTCAACCCTTCTACTCCCGCTGCAATTAATTCTTTGTACTCAGCCACCTCTAATGGATAGACTTCAATACTCAAACAAGGAAAATGCTCTTTAAGTAAAAGTACCGACTCCTTCAAATAAGAGACTGGACTATGCTTACGAGATTCACCAGTTAAGAGCAATAAATGTTTAATCCCCTTCTCAGCAATTATCTTAGCTTCTTCTTCTATCTCTGCTAAATCAAGCTTGCTTCTTTTAAATTTATTATTGACACTAAAGCCACAATACAGACATTGATTAACACAATAATCTGCTAAATATAATGGTAAATATAGAAGCATCGTCCGTCCAAAATGCTGCAAAGTCAATTGTGAAGCCTTTTGAGCCATCTCCTCTAAATAATTGCTGGCTGCAGGAGATAACAAGGTTAAAAAGTCTTCCTTAGTCAATCGTTCTTTACCCAATACTCGCTCTACATCTGCTGTATTTACTTCTTCAAAAAAAGAATTAAAATCTAGTTGATTTAATTGATTATATTCTTGGTAAAAACTCATTCTTGATCTTCCTTTAAAAATCCAGTCAGTGGTGATGATGCAGAAGCATACTTCTTAACAGCCCCTGTACCAGCAAGATAAGCCTTTCTTCCTGCTTCTACAGCAGCCGCGAACGCATCTCCCATTACAACAGGATCTTTAGCAGTAGCTATTGCCGTATTGACTAAGACTGCATCAGCTCCCATTTCCATTGCTTCTGCTGCCTGAGATGGCTTCCCAATCCCAGCATCAACTACTATCGGTAACTCTATCTCCTCAATCAAGATCCTAACCAACTCTTTCGTCTTCAAACCACGATTAGAACCGATCGGTGCACCTAACGGCATTACTGCTGCTGCTCCTGCCTCTTCTAATCGCTTAGCTACCATCAAATCAGGACTAACATAAGGTAAGACTACAAATCCTTCCTTAGCCAAGATCTCTGTTGCTTTAATTGTTTCTTGATTGTCAGGAAGTAGATATTTATTATCTGAAATAACCTCAATTTTGACCCAATTACCACAACCGGCTGCTTTAGCTATCCTAGCAATTCTAACTGCTTCTTCAGCTGTTCTTGCTCCCGAAGTATTAGGTAGTAATACACAGTTTTCAGGAATATAATTAATAACATTATGCTGTGGCGAATCAAAATCAACCCTCCGTAAAGCCATCGTTACTACCTGTGAACGGGCAGCTTTAATAGTTTCAGGAATTAAATTTTGATTAGAAAACTTACCTGTCCCAGTAAATAATCTACTATCAAGTTCTTTATCTCCAATAACTAATCGATCAGCCATGATTATTCTCCTCCTCCTACAAAGTTAAGTATCTCTAATTTATCATCTTCTGCTAGTTCAATCTGCTCCCATTTATCCTGCTTAATAACTTGGCCATTATACTCTACTACAACCCTACCAACTTCTAAATCTTTATTCTCTAAGTAATCAACTATGCTCAACCCTGCTTTTATTTCCTCTTCTTTTCCATTAACAGTTATCTTCATCAAGCAACACCCCTCCGGTAAAGCATTTAATAACTAACATTTAATAATTAATAGTTAAAATTCAAAGCTTTAAAACATAAAAAGTTGATTTTAATTTTTATCTCTAACTAATTATTTTTAAGGTCTTTTCATTATTCATTATTCATTATTCAATGCTTTTATAGTGCTTCATCAACAACCTTCATAGCACAATAAGAACCACACATCGTACAAGCATCCTCATCTTTTAAGATCTGATTATGATCTGTTCTTTCTTGTCTAGCCTTTTCAGGGTCAATAGATAATTCAATCTGCCTATCCCAGTCAAGCTTCTTTCTTGCTTTAGCCATTTCCAAATCTCTCTGCTTAGCTTGAGCTATTCCTTTAGCTATATCCCCAGCATGAGCAGCTATCTTAGTAGCAACGACACCATCTTTAACATCTTCAACACTAGGTAAGCCAATATGTTCTGCTGGAGTTACATAGCATAAAAAATCAGCCCCAGCACTAGCTGCTGCTGTTCCACCGATTGCTGCTGTAATATGATCATAACCTAGTGCAATATCAGTTACGATTGGCCCTAAAACATAAAAAGGTGCTCCCTTACATAACTCTTTTTGGAGTTTAATATTGGTTTCAATCTGATCATATGGTACATGACCTGGCCCTTCAACCATTACTTGAACATCAGCCTCCCTAGCTCTATCTACTAACTCCCCTAAGATTAGCAATTCATGAATTTGAGCCCTATCAGTAGCATCTGCTAATGATCCTGGACGTAAGCCATCACCCAAGCTTAATGTCACATCATACTCATAACAGATCTCTAACAATCGATCATAGTACTCATATAAAGGATTTTCTTGATTATTATGTAGCATCCAGCCTGTCATAAATGAACCGCCTCGACTGACTATATCTGTAATTCTTCCCTCATCTCTCAAGTGGCGAATCGTCTCTAATGTCAAACCACAGTGAACTGTGATAAAATCGACTCCATCTTCAGCATGCTCTTCAACCACTGTAAAAATATCTTCAACTGTCATATCAACAATTGCCTGCTCTGCTTGTAAAGTTTCTACAGTAGCCTGATAGATCGGTACCGTTCCTAAAGGAACTTCAGCTGCAGCTAAAATTGCCTCTCTTGTCTCAGAAATCTTCTCACCTGTTGATAGATCCATTACTGCATCTGCCCCTGCTCTTACAGCTACTTCTAACTTCTTTAATTCCTTTTCAATCTCAGGATAATCCTCTGATGTTCCAAAGTTAGCATTAACCTTTGTCGTTAATCCCTCTCCAAAACCATTAGGATCTAAATTTTCATGATTCTTATTAGCTGGAATTACAATGGTTCCATCTGCCAACCCTGTCCTGATTACTTCTGGATCTACCCCTTCTTTTTCAGCTACCCTCTTCATTGCTGGAGTAATCACTCCATTTTTTGCTTCTGTTACTTGTGTCATTTTTTTATTCACTCCTCTTTTATAATTTACAATTTCCTCTAAATTGCAAAATCTATACTTAGCTCAGACAAAATTTTCCTAAAACCTAATTAGAAGCCTAAAGTCAAAACCAATCTAACACAATCTAGCATAAAGATATAGATTTTTTCAAAGATCTTAACCTTTTAAGATTTTGATCTTCAACTATCAATTATCAACTGTCAACTTATACTTTAACTAGGTGGTTAACAGGATTATTACCTGCTCCAACTGGACAACCTTCTTTTATTGCTTTCGTTACAAACTCTTTACTCCTCTCAACAGCCTCTACAACCGAATAACCTAACCCTAAATTACTAGCAATCGCTGCAGATAAAGTACAGCCAGTCCCATGGGTATCGCTAGTATCAACCCTAGCTACTGTAAAATCAATAAACTCTTGACCATTATACAATAAATCTCTAGCCATCTCTCCTTTCTGATGCCCCCCTTTAACCAATACATAGTCAGAACCCAATTGATGTAATCTTTTAGCTAATTGCTCTAACTCCAACCCACTATCCAACTCTTCTCCTAATAACACCTTAGCTTCATTTAAATTAGGAGTAATTACTTTGGCTAGTGGAATTAATTGATCACGTAAAACCTCTACAGCTTCTTCAGCCAACAATAAATCACCACTAGTAGCTACCATTACTGGATCAACCACTAGATTAGGTAAGTTATATTCCTTTATCTTACTAACTACTGCTGTAATAATCTCAGCATTAGCTAACATTCCTGTTTTTAATGCTTTAAAATTTAAATCACTACAAACAGAATCTAACTGCTCTTTAACAAACTGACCACTAATCTCTTCAACCCCTTGTACTCCCAAGGTGTTTTGAGCAGTCACAGCTGTAATTACACAAGCACCATAAACCCCCCAATTAGTCATCGTCTTTAAGTCAGCCTGAATTCCTGCTCCCCCTCCTGAATCAGAACCTGCAATCGTCAATACCTGCTTCATCTCAGCTCCTCCTTTTAAATCTAGGTACCAATTAATAGTTACAAATTAATAATCACTAATTCCAACAAAAAAACACATCCAGATAGGATGTGCTCTAATTTATGTATTCTAAACCAAGCACCAATTCCCTACGCTGGTATTATCCAGATCAGGTTTAAGAGACTAGAGTCTTACCTCTTTCTCAGCCCACCTAGAGCGCCCCTATTGGTCTTTCCACTATTTTATTTTCTAGTTAAATCATATCAGAATTCATCTTAATTTTCAACTAAAGTCTAAAGTTTTAAATAATTAAACATAAAAAAGGCTAATTATGTATTTTTTATCCTATAACAGTTAATTGTTTTCAGTATTATGCCTAAGCTAGTTACAAATAATAAATAATAGAAGTTAAAAAGGAGCTGAAGAGATGTTTAAGCATAATAAAGAATTATTACATGAAGTTAAAGTAGACCAACCAAACCCTAACTATGCTACTATGTTACAAGAACAATTAGGCGGGGCCAACGGTGAATTAAAAGCTGGCCTCCAATATTTTAGCCAAAGTTTTAGAATTCAAGATCCAGAGATTAAAGATCTATTCTTAGATATTGCTGCCGAAGAATTTAGTCATGCTGAAATGGTAGCTACTACTATCAATCTATTAAATGGACATGATGTAGCCAATACTGATGATACTGTAGGCCAAATTCAATCTCAAGTGTTGGGTGGTCTATCACCTATGCTAGCTAACGCTTCTGGTTCTCCTTTCACTGGCAACTTCATTAATGTTACTGGGGATATTGCTGCTGATATCCTCTCTAATATTGCTGCTGAACAGAGAGCTAAAGTGGTCTATGAATATCTTTATCGCCAAATTGATGATGAAGGAGTTCGAGAAACAATTGATTTTTTATTAAACCGTGAAGAAGCACACAATGCTTTATTTAGAGAAGCCTTAAATAAGGTTCAAAATGAAGAGAGATCCTCTAATCATGACTTTGGAGTTACTGAAGATTCAAAATTATACTTTGATCTATCTACTCCTGGTAGATATTTTGCTGATCCTAACCCCACTTCTCCTTCATTTGACAATCCACATCAAGATCAACCTCTCCAGTAAAAGATTTTGGCTGTTGGTAAATAACCAACAGCCCTTTATTATAAGAGTAAATATAATATAGTGACAAAATGACATATACTTCCTGCTAAAACAAAAAGATGCCAGATAGCATGGTGGTATTTGAGATTTCTCCACACATAAAATATTGTACCCATAGTATATAATACTCCTCCTGTAACCAAAAAAATCAAACTGGTTCTATTTATTGCTTGCACTAATGGTCTAATAGCAACTATGATCAACCAACCCATAATCAAATATAATACTGTTGAAAATATCATAAATCTTTTAACCCAAAAAACTTTAAAGATAATTCCCACCACAGCTATACCCCATACTATTCCAAAAATCAACCAACCTAAAAAACCTCTCAGCGGAATTAAAGTAATTGGAGTATAGGTTCCTGCAATCAATAAATAAATAGCTGCATGATCAAAAATTTGAAAGATATCCTTTACTTTACCTTCAGAAAAGCTGTGATACAGAGTCGATGATAAATAAAGAATTACTAATGTAGTACCATAAATAGCAAAACTAGCCTGATACCAGATATCTCCATAAACATTGGCCAATACAACTAAAACAACCAAGGCAGCAATCGCTAATCCCAAACCAACCCCATGCAAAATAGCATTCGTGATCTCTTCACTTCTCGTTAAACCCCCATTAATATCCATTTTAATCTCCCTTATAAGTTAATACCTCTACCCTTTTGGGGTTAAATCATCATATCCTTTCTTTTTCTTATCTATATATATTTACACATAAGAAGAAAATAATCCTTCATATTAAATATATTTTTTTGTAAACTTTTAACAATAATAGATATTTTCCTTTATCTTTTATTAGATATTTTATTATATTGATCTAGACTAAACATCTCAACTTCTTCAATATCCTGTCCTAAAATCTGTAATAATGCCCTGACAGTACTTAATGAAGTTAAGCAAGGAATATTATAGCTAACAGTCTTTTGACGCAACTTAAACCCAAATCTATTCGGTAATTTACCTCTTGTTGGAGTATTGATTACTAAATCAATTTCACCTTCTATAATCAAGTCGAATATATCCAGATCTGTCTTAGCTTCTTTAACCACTGCTTCAATTTCTATTCCTTCTTGTTGTAAATACTGAGCTGTATTAGTGGTTCCTACCAACTTAAAATCTAATTCCAATAACCGCTTAGCAATCTCAACTACCTGCTCTTTATCCCTATCACTAATCGACAATAAGACCTTGCCTTGCTCTGGAATTTCAAATCCAGCAGCTAGCATCGCCTTATACAATGCTTTAGGATAAGTTTGATCGGTACCCATTACCTCACCAGTTGATTTCATCTCTGGCCCTAAGAAGATATCTACACCAGGCAATTTCTCAAAGGAAAAGACCGGTGCTTTAACAGTTACATAATCAGATTCAGGAATTACTCCTGTCTGATAGCCTAAGTCAATTAATTTTTGCTCTAACATCACCTTAGTTGCTAGATTGACCATTGGTACCCCTGTTACCTTACTTAAGATCGGTACAGTTCTGCTGGCCCGAGGATTAACCTCTAAAACATAAGGCTTTCCACCTTGATCAACTACATATTGAATATTAACTAACCCTTTAATCCCTAGTTCCTTGATTACCTTAATTGAATAATCTTCAATCTGTTGCTTAACTTTATCTTCTAAGGTCTGAGTCGGATAGACAGCCATACTATCTCCTGAGTGAATACCTGCTCGCTCTATATGCTCCATAATTCCAGGAATTACAACTGTTTCCCCATCAGCAATCGCATCAACTTCAACTTCTTTACCAGTAATATACTTATCAACCAAGATCGGATGTTTAGGTGAAACCTGAACGGCTAAATCCATATACTTCAACAATTCATCTTCCTTATAAACTACTTCCATCGCCTGACCACCTAACACATAAGAGGGACGAACCAAGACTGGATAATCTAGCCTATTAGCAATCTCTACTGCTTCCTTTTTAGTAGTTGCTGTATCGCCAGCAGGAGATGGAATCTCTAATCTATCTAATAACTGTAAGAATTTATCCCGATCCTCAGCTAAATCCATATTCTCTACACTAGTGCCTAAAACTTTAACTCCCTGCTTAACCAAATCATCTGCTAGATTGATCGATGTCTGGCCACCAAACTGCAAAATAACCCCTGCTGGATTCTCATTATTAATGATATGATTGATATATTCTAAATTGATCGGCTCAAAGTACAACTTATCTGCTGTATCAGAATCGGTACTGACCGTCTCAGGGTTATTGTTAATAATAATCGACTCTACTCCTATCTCTTTTAAAGCCTCAACACAGTGGACACTACAATAGTCAAACTCTATTCCTTGACCGATTCGAATTGGCCCTGAACCTATAACTAAAATCTTTTCTTCATCAGTTGCCTGGCTTTCATTCTCCTCTTCATAAGTGGAGTAATAATAAGGAGTCTGTGCTGGAAATTCAGCTGCACAAGTATCAACCGTCTTATAAACTGGGGCCAACTCTAGCTCCTCTCGCTGTTTAACCACTTCTTCCTCAATACTTCCAATCAATTTAGCTAAATAACCATCACTCATTCCTTTTTCTTTAGCTTTAGTTAGTAACTCAGTAGTCAATTGACCTTGCTTAGTTATTTTATCCTTTAAATCAATTAACTTATCCAGCTTATGAATAAAAAATAGGTCAATTCCTGTCAATTCAACTATCTCATCTACTGTAACATCTCTTTTCAATGCCTCAATCAGTAAAAAAAGTCTCTCATCAGTTGGATTTACTATCGCTTCTTTCAATTCAGCTGTTGATAAGTGGCTGAAATCTGCTGAAGTCAGATCAATATCTGCATCCAATGAATCAATCGCCTTCAACAATGACTCCTCAAAATTACGACCAATAGCCATCACTTCTCCTGTCGCCTTCATTTGAGTCGTTAAATCCCGGTTTGCAAAAGAAAACTTATCAAACGGCCAACGTGGAATCTTACTGACTACATAGTCTAAGGCCGGTTCAAAACAGGCCGTCGTCTTATCAGTAACAGAGTTTTTAATCTCATCAAGTTGAAGGCCTATTGCTATCTTAGCTGCTACCCGAGCAATTGGATATCCTGTCGCCTTAGAAGCTAAAGCACTAGAACGACTAACACGTGGGTTAACCTCAATTACTGAGTATTCCATACTATTAGGATTTAGAGCAAACTGAATATTACAACCTCCCTCAATCCCTAACGCTCGAATGATCTTTAAGGAAGCAGAACGTAACATTTGATATTCCTTATCACGTAAGGTCTGACTTGGAGCCACTACAATACTATCCCCAGTATGAATCCCCACTGGATCAAAGTTCTCCATATTACAGACGATAATACAGTTATTATTACTATCACGCAACACTTCATACTCAATCTCTTTCCAACCAGCAATACTCCGCTCTAATAAGACTTGATTAACCGGACTATTTTTTAGACCTCTACCTACTATATCAAGCAAATCCTGCTTATTGTTAGCAATACCACCACCAGCTCCACCCATAGTAAAGGCTGGTCGAATGATTAATGGATAACCAATCTGATCAGCAAACTGAACTGCTTCTTCTATACTCTCAATTATCTCACTTTGAGCAATTGGCTCATCTATCTCTTCCATCAATCTCTTAAATTGATCCCTATCCTCTGCCTGATCAATCGTTTCTAATGATGTTCCTAACATCTTAATCTCTTTATCCTCTAAAAAGCCTGACCGGGCCAACTCCATTGCCAAGTTCAATCCTGTTTGTCCTCCCAAAGTCGGTAAGATCCCATCAGGCTGCTCTTGCTCAATTACCTTCTTAACAAAATTCAAGGTCAATGGTTCTATATAAACCCGATCTGCAATATCCTGGTCGGTCATAATCGTCGCTGGATTACTATTAATCAAGACAACTTCAAGCCCCTCTTCTGCTAAAGCTCGACAAGCCTGACTACCTGAATAATCAAACTCAGCAGCCTGCCCAATCACAATTGGCCCAGAACCAATCACTAACACTTTCGATATATCCTCATACTTTGACATAATCAACCCCCTCGGTAAATCAATTAATATTTAACATTTAATAATTAATGTTTAATAATTACAATTCAAAATCTAACTGAAAAGATAAAATTTTTAAATGGTTTGCTAATTATTCAATATTCAATGCTTTTCCATAAGTTCTATAAAATAATTAAATAAATAGTGGGAATCTTCTGGTCCTGGTGCTGCTTCAGGATGATATTGGACTGAAAAAATAGGTAACTGCTTGTGTTTAATTCCCTCTACCGTCCCATCATTTAGATTGCGATATGTTATTTCTACCTCGGCTGGTAAACTATCTTCATCTAACGCATAGCTGTGATTTTGAGAAGTAATTAAGACTCGACCATTGGATAGATCTTTAACCGGCTGATTTCCACCATGATGGCCAAACTTCATCTTATAAGTCTTCCCACCTAAAGCAAGCCCCAATATATGATGACCTAAACAGATTCCACTCAATGGTAAGATACCAATTAACTCCTTAACCATCTCTACAACTTCAGGAATATCTTTAGGATCACCTGGCCCATTCGATAATAAGACTCCAGTAGGATTTAGTCTTTTAATTTCTTTAGCACTAGTACTAGCAGGAACAACGGTTATCTGACAATCTAACTGCACTAAAGAATCCAAAATACTACCCTTAACTCCTAAATCTACCACGACTAAATTATGTTGAGCAGAATCTGAACCTAAAGTATAGATTTCACCGGTAGTAACCTGCTCAACTACATCACTTGGAAACTGACTTGCTTTAGCCTTCTCAATTAAGATTTGAGGATCACTCTCTTCAGTAGATATAATCCCTTGCATCATTCCTTTTTGGCGGATATACTTAGTTAACGCTCTAGTATCTATCCCTTTAATCCCGATAATATTATGCTGAGATAAATACTGACTACTTTCCCCTTCCGACTTCCAGTTGCTCGGCATATCACAATCCTCTTTAACTATAAAACCAGAAACTTGAGCCTCAACTGATTCTGGATCATCATCATTAACCCCATAATTTCCTATCAATGGATAAGTCATCGTCACTAGTTGGCCCTTATAAGAGGGATCGGTTAATACTTCCTGATAGCCAGTCATACTAGTATTAAAAACAACTTCACCAGCCACTTCACCCCTTGCCCCAAAGGATTGGCCCTCAAAACATCGCCCATCCTCCAAGGCTAAAATAGCTTTTTTCATAACTAATCAACTCCCCTTACAAATAATAATTCATCTAAATTTATTCATTTTTTAATCTCCTTGTTAAATAATTATACATTGTTATGTATTTTTATTCAAGGGGTGTCTAAAATTTATTCCTTCAATTGATACAATGTGTCACCTCGTGACACAGCCGTCAACTATCAGCCATGAGTCGTCAGCCCAATCAAAACCTATTAAACTCTAACAAGTAAACCATCTGAACCCAGGTAATATAATGGTTTCTAGATACTTTAATTTTTATTGGTTTTAAATGCTCTTAACTGATAGCTGAGGACTGACCGCTGACCCTACGAGTTCTAAAATTCCAAGAACTCTCCGTAACAAAAACCGTTCGCTATGTGGCACAAAAGTGCCATTTAGTGTAGCTTTTAAGTTTACAACAAAGTAATAAAGGACAAGTTGGAATTTAAATTCCAACTTGTCCTTTAACTTTAAAAAGTCATTACATCAATATCTTGTTCTGTTTCTATTTCTTGAACCGCTTCAACTGTAACTACCATCTTAATTGGCATCGAAACGATCATCTGATAAGGTTGGCTAATCCAGCCCATATCATGATGAATTGGCAAAGGAGAAATCTCTCTATTCAATCGATCTAATCTCACTTCTCCACCTTTCATCTTTAAAACACCTTGATACTCTTCGCCTTCAAAGCTAAAGTCAAACTCTATCCGTTCTAGCCCTTCAGTTTCAAGTAACTTATGCCGATAAACTTCTTCATTATCCATAGTAACAACAACCTCTTTATTACCATCAACTTCTTTAGTAATTACTTTAGGGGCCAATACTATCATTGATAAACTGATCAAGATAACTAAAACTACAACGACTCTGTCCGCAACAGTCATTATCTTATTAACTTTATCTAACCCTAACTTTTTTATCATTATTATCACCATCTCGGATAATTATTTTCTTCACATTTCTCTTAATTATTATATAATATTCCCCTACTAAAATAAAGGTCTAACAAAAGTATCCTTAACCAATTTATCCCTCTAAAAAATTGATTATCTGACGATGAACCATCTCTTTTTCTGACCCTAAAGTAACTACATGTCTAGACTTTTCTAACCATAATATATCTTTTTTCTGACTCATTACCTGCTCATAAATAATCTCTGCACTAACCGGTTTTACCGTTTTATCTTTGTATGATTGAATAACTAAAGCAGGACATTTTACTTTTTCCAAATCATTTTTAGCCAATCTTATTAATTTAAGTAAGCTAGGTACAGTTTTAAGCGGTGTAGCTGAATAACCAACAGCATATGTTTCCTCTTCCAAATTATCGCCATTACTAGAATATTGAAAACGCTTAAACCATTTCAGAATCGGAGTTAAATAAGCCAATTTATTTTGGATCTTAATCGGAGCAGCTAAAGAGACTACCTTATCCACTGCATAATTTTCTGCTAATAATAATGAGAGGATTCCACCCATTGACAAGCCTAATAAATATACTTGATTATACTCTGCTCTTAACTGCTGATATTCTTCTTCAACTGCTGTTAACCAATCCTGCCAATCTGTCTGCTCCATATCTTCTACACAAGTTCCATGTCCTGGCAGTAAAATTCCACTGACAGTGTAACCCTCTTGATGCAGAGCTTCTCCTAATAACCTCATATGAGCTGGAGAACCTGTAAATCCATGAATTAACAAACAAGCAGTTTGATTCCCCTCAAAATAAAAAGGTTCTGCATATTCAGAAATATATTCCATCAATTCAACACTCCTTTATAATAACTTTTAATTACTGAACATTAAAACAAATCTAGAATCATTTATAAATTACTGCTCAACCCATTATATATCTTTATTCACCATCTTTTATTATATTACTTCTTTAATTTCTTGTAAAGCTTACAACTAAAAATAGCACTCGCCCGAGTGCTATTTTAATTAATTATTCAACTAATATTTGATCTAATTCTTCAATCAATTGATCGACATCTCTGGTAGTGATAATCAATGGAGGCAAAAATCTAAGTACTTTCTTACCTGCCGTCAGGGCCAACACCCCTTGATCCAACAGCTTCCTTACAACTTCTTTAGCATCAATATTCAACTCTAGTCCAATCATCAAACCTTTACCTCTCACTTCAATAACTGAACTATACTGTTCAACCAACTGCTCTAATTGCTCCCTAAAATAAGCTCCAACCTCTTTTACATCATCTAAAATATTATCCTCTAAAATAACTTGTAATGTTGTGTAAGCTGCTTGGCAGGCTAATGGATTACCGCCAAAAGTTGAAGCATGATCACCTGGCTTAAAAGCTTGAGCAACTTGCTCCTTAGCTAGAAAAGCACTGACCGGCATACCATTACCTAATGCCTTAGCTAAAGTAAAGATATCAGGTTCAACACCATAAGCTTGATAAGCAAATAACTCTCCTGTCCGCCCAACCCCTGTTTGAATCTCATCAAAGATCAATAAAATTCCTGCTTGATCACATAACTCTCTTAATCCTTGTAAATATTCTTTTTGAGCAGGGTTTACTCCTCCTTCACCTTGAATCGGTTCCACCATAATTGCTGCTGTCTGCTCTGTAATCGCTTCTTTAGCAGCAGCTAGATCATTATACGAAGCATGTTTAAATCCTTTTGGCAAAGGAGTAAAGTCTTTTTGATACTTAGTCTGACCAGTTGCAGCTATTGTAGATAAGGTTCGCCCATGAAAAGATTCCTTAGCTGTTATAACCTCATACTTCTCTTGGCCCTGCTCCTTAAAGTATTTTCTTGCTAACTTAATTGCTCCTTCATTCGCTTCAGCCCCACTATTGCCATAAAATACTTTATCACCACAAGAACTATCTACTAATAACTTAGATAATTTAGCTTGAATCTCAAAGTAATATAAATTAGAAGCATGTAATAGCTTATCAACCTGCTCTTTAAGTGCTTCAGTTACCTGAGGATGCTTATAACCTAAAGCATTAACAGCAATTCCAGCAGCAAAATCTAAATATTCAATCCCTTCATTATCATATAGATAAACTCCTTCTCCCTTTTCTAAAACAATTGGAAATCTCTTTCCAAAGACATTCATAAAATAATCCTGATCCATTTGAATTACCTCTTCTTTTAGCATAATCTCCCCCCTGAAAAGCAATTAATAATTAATAACTAATAATTAATATTTAATAGTTGAAACTAAATCTTAAAAAGATACTACCATGATTTTGATATTTTTAATTATTAAATGCTTTTTTTAACTATTCAATATTAAATGCTCTTATTTGTAAGCATCGTTCCAATTCCACGATCGGTAAATATTTCTAATAATAATGAATGAGGTACTCTTCCATCTAAGATATGGGTCTTATTAACATTAGATTCTAAAGCATCAATACAGGCTTCTACCTTAGGAATCATACCTCCTTTAATCCTATTACTTTCAATCATTTTAGTCGCTTCTTCAATTGTCAACCTTGATATTAATGAATCCTCATTATCAGGATCAGTCATAATTCCTTCCACATTAGTCAATAAGATCAACTTTTCTGCTTGTAAAGCCCCAGCTAATCTGCCAGCTACCAAATCAGCATTGATATTATAGCTATTACCTTCTAAATCAACTCCTACCGGAGCTACTATCGGTAGGTAGTTACTATTAATAATCGCTTTTAATACTTCAGGATTAATCTGTTCAACCTCTCCTACATAACCCAAATCAACATCATCTACCTTATATTTCTTAGCTTGAATCAAATTATTATCCTTACCTGATAAACCAACTGCTTTATTACCTACTAAATTTGCTAAGGAGACTATTTGGCTATTTACCCTTCCAATTAAAACTTGCTCTACAACCTCCATAATCTCTTTAGTAGTAATCCGCAATCCTTGATGAAATTCACTTCCTATCCCCAACTTGTCCAAGGTTTGATTAATTGCTGGCCCACCTCCATGAACTATCACTGGATTAACGCCAACATATTTTAGTAATGTAATATCTTTTAAAACAGATTTTATCAATTCCTGATTAACCATTGCATTACCACCATACTTAATTACAACTGTCTTACCAGAAAACTCTCTAATATATGGTAATGCTTCAATTAAAATATCAGCCTTCTCAATTAACTCCTCCACTATCCTCACCCATCCTTACCTAATTTAGTGTGCAGTGTTGATTTTAAATCTCTTTTGCTCTTGCCATACTTAAACTCAGACTTAAACTTAAGTATGATATTCCCCATTGATCTCAACATATTCATAAGAAAGATCACAAGTCCAGACCTGATCACTAGCTTCTCCTAAATTAAGATTAACCTTTAACTTAATCTTATCAGTGGCTAATAGCCCTTCTAACTTCTCTTCATAATCAAGTACAGTCTCATCTTGATCAAGCAATAATAGATCATTCATTCTAATCTCCAATTTTGCTAAATCAATATCTATCCCGCTAGCTCCAATTGCTGCTACTATTCTCCCCCAATTAGGATCTTCGCCAAATAAAGCAGTCTTAACTAAATTAGAATTAGCTATCTTTCTAGCAATTACTTCTGCCTCAAACTTTTTTCTTGCTCCAACTACCTCTATCTCTACAAATTTAGTAGCTCCTTCTCCATCTAATACAATCTGATGGGCCAACACTTTAGTGATATGCTTTAAAGCTGCTACAAACTTCTCATAATCTTGATCTTGCTCTTGAATTTGAGAATTACCTGCCTGTTCATTAGCCAAGATAGCTACCATATCATTTGTACTTTGATCTCCATCAACAATAATTTTATTAAAAGAATTATTGACTGCTTCCCGTAAAGCTTGATCTAGCAGTTGAGTATCAATAGCTAGATCGGTTGTCAAAAAAGATAGCATTGTCGCCATATTAGGTTCTATCATTCCTGAACCTTTAGCTATACCCCCAATTGTAACCTTCTCTCCTCCAATCTCAATTTCTACTGCTAACTCCTTACTATATGTATCGGTCGTCATAATCGCTTCAGCAGCATAATTGCTTCCCGTCTCATTCAAATTAGCTGCTGCTTTCTTAATTCCTTTTTCAACCTTATCCATTTCTAAAAATTGACCAATAATTCCTGTCGAAGCAACTAAGATCTGATTCTTCTCTAAATTCAATTCATCTGCTGTCAAATCTTTCATTCGTTCAGCATCAGACCAACCTTGCTCTCCAGTACAAGCATTGGCATTTCCACTGTTGATCACTATTGCTTGTGCTAAGCCATCCTTACAATTTTTTCGACTCAGCTTTACAGGAGCTGCTGAACACTGATTAGTTGTAAACACCGCAGCTACTTTAGCCAAATTATTGCTATAAAGCAAGGCTATATCTCTCCCTTCACTCTTAATCCCTGCTTCAACTCCTGCTGCCAAAAAACCTTGTGGCGCAGTTACTCCTCCTGGAACCTCTTGATAATCTCCTGCCATTTAATTCTTCCTCCCTCGTTTACTTATAAATATAAACCTACA
The DNA here is from genome assembly GCF_046097105.1 of Natroniella sp. ANB-PHB2. GTDB lineage: Bacteria > Bacillota > Halanaerobiia > Halobacteroidales > Halobacteroidaceae > Natroniella. Next base: position 1,381,609 of record NZ_CP175562.1, read on the forward strand.
TCTTCTAAACCTAAACCTTCTTCCCAACCAGCTATCAAATTCAAATTTTGGATTGCTTGTCCCGCTGAGCCTTTAATTAAATTGTCTATTGCTGAAATAACAATTACTCGACCAGTAGCTTGATCAACCTTAATCCCCAAATCACAATAATTGGAACCAGCTACAAACTTTATTTCTGGTAATCGCCCACCTGGTGAAATCCTAATGAATTCCTCTTCTTTATAAAATTGATCATAATAATCTATTATTGTAGATAAAGATAATTCTTCCTTCAAATCTGCATAAATAGTAGCTAATATCCCCCTTTTAATAGGTAATAAATGAGGTGTGAAAGATAACTTGAGTTCTTTGCCTGTTAATAGAGATAATTTTTCTTCAATTTCAGAAGTATGGCGATGATCAGCAACCTTATAGGCTTTAAAGTTGCTATCAACTTCACAAAAATGTGTTGATAAACTGACCTTTCTTCCTGCTCCAGTTGTACCTGATTTAGCATCAATAATAATGCTATTATCATCAATCAAATCCTTGTCCAACAAAGGGGCAATGGCCAAAATGGAAGCAGTTGGATAACAACCGGGGTTGGCCACTAAATCACTCTTAACAATCTTTTCTTTATTCAACTCCGGCAAACCATAAACCCCATGCTCCAATAAATGAGGACTTTCATGTGCTTGGTAGAATTCTTCATATCTTTCAAGTTCTTGGTAACGATAATCCCCACTTAAATCAATCACCTTCAATCCTGCCTCAAGCAATTTAGGAACGACTTTCATCGAAATCCCATGTGGTAACGCAGTAAAAACAACCTCCGATTTCTCCTTCAATTGTCCAATATCCAGCTCTTGGCACTCAGTATCAATCTTAGTAGACAAATGAGGATATATATCCGATACCTTCTCTTCAGAAAAGCTATTAGAAGTCAAAACCTGTAAACTTACTTGTGGATGTTTTGCTAATAATCTAACTAACTCTACTCCAGTATAACCAGTAGCTCCAACTACACTTACTTTCATAATTTTTTATTCCCTCCTATTACATAACTTAACACTCTCAGTTCAAGGCATAGCCTCTTACAACTCTCAGCTAACTTCAAGTATTATAACATCTAAACTGCTCAAAATTAAATAACTTTAGCTTTAAGAATATTACTTATTAATTATTAATGATATTAATTTCTCTTAACTGAAAATATTGATATCTATTCATTTGTTGATAATTATACATAATAAAGAATAAAAATACAAGAGAAACTCCTGCTTTCTGTGAAAATTAATTTCAAACAAAAGTCTGTTGGCCCTTTAAGTCACCCTCTTAATAACTGCACTCCTAAAAACAGGCTCCCACCACCTGCAATAATTCCTAATGCCCAATTAGGTACTAAATTAATAATCAAGCCTGCTCCAACCAAACATAACAAAAAACCAACTCCACTTTTCACCTTCAAACTATTGTGAGCTATAACTCTTTTCAATTTAGTTAGCATACTATCCCACCTTTTTATTGAGGTATAATTACTATATGTAATTTAAGCTCAACCTGTGCAGGATATTAAATTATTAATTATAATTAAATGTCAGGAATCAAGAATGAAGAAAGTCATAACCCAAGTTCTCTAAATAGCTTTGAACTTACTGACTCCTGATTCCTAATTCCTGATAACTATTATTATGAAATTTGGCCCTTAATCTCACTTTCAATAATACTTTTGATAATACTCTGTTCTAATGACTGTTCAGTCTCTTCTTTGACAACAAGATCTAATTCACCAATTACCTCTTCAAATAAATTAATCTTTTTATCTAGTAATTCTACAATCTTTTCTTCAATTGTATTTTGAGTAGATAAGTTATAAATTTGTACATCTTTATCTTGTCCTAATCTGTGTACCCGCCCAATCCTCTGTTCTACTTTCATCGGATTCCATGGTAGATCATAATTAATGATTGTGTTACAGAATTGTAGATTGATCCCTTCACCTCCTGCTTCAGTACTGATTAAGACATCACCATTTTCCATGAACAGACGTTTGGCCCACTCTTTTTGATTATCAGATAAACCCCCGCTGAAAACAACAGGTTGAAATCCTTTATTATATAAATAATAACAAATATATTCCTGACTAGCTCGATATTCAGTAAAGACAATAACTTTTCCTTCAGCTTGATTTAATATTTCTTCTACAACCTTAACTTTTTCATTTTCTTGTATCTCAATTGCTTGTTCCAGTAAAGATTGGAGTTGCTTTTGAATAGTACTATAACTCTTTTTTTGACACATCTTTTCTAGAGTTTGAGCCGCAGCATAAGAGCTACTACAAACCTCACGCTGTAAGGTCAATAAATTAAAAACACTGTTATTACTAGGATTCTTCTTATACTCAGCTCTAATCAACTCAGTTATCTGATCATAAAGTTTCTTTTCTTTAGCTGTCAAATCTAGTGAAATCAATTCTACCTCCCTAGCTGTCGCTTCATAATTAGCATCCTCCCTACGATTACGAATCATTACTTCCGACAAGGAATCCTGTAATTGATCTAAATTTTGGGCTTTATGCTTACCCTTAACATACTCCTCCTTAAACTGAGAATAATCTCCAAAAAGCTCAGGTCGTAATAATGAGACTAAATTATACAACTCCTCTAAATCATTTTGAATTGGAGTAGCAGTCAATAATAATAAATGTTTTTTAGGAATCTTATTAACAAATTGCCAATTCATCGTTTCAGAATTTTTAAGGCGTTGTGCCTCATCAACAATTACTAAATCAAACCCTCGTTCACAAATAATCTCAGCATGTGGTTCTCTTTTGGCTTTATCCAAAGAAGAAATAATTACATTAAAATAATGCCAGCCCCTACCCTTACGATTATTAAACACATCAATCTTAAACTTATCAGTCAGTTCATTCCACCATTGAAACCCTAAAGAGGCTGGTGTTAAAATTAAACAAGTTTCTACATCTTCTCTAACTAGATATTCTTTCAAAATCATTCCTGCCTCTATAGTTTTTCCCAGACCAACTTCATCTGCCAATAAAGCTCTACCATTCATTTCATTTATTACTCGCTCTACTGCCTTGATTTGATGAGGTAAAGGTTTAAACTCTTTTTCCTGCCAATAATCTTGCAACTCCTCCATAGCTAATAATTCAGTTTCTTCTAATATATCTATTGCCACTTCTATCACCTCAGTTTTTGGTTCTATTATTTATTATTGTTACCTTAAGAACGTATTACATAAATTTAAATTAATGTAATAGAGTTTATTTTAGTCTTAATTTAAATGATTATTATAAATTTTATAAATTATACTTAACAACAAACTAACCCCAATAGAAACATAAGTATCCATTGAGGTTAATTATTTCTTATCCAACCATTCTCTTTTAAGATAAAATGTAACTCATCTTCATCAGTTTCTAAATGATCTAAAATATCTTCTAAATCTTTAAATGCTGTCTTCAATTTAGTGAATTGTTCTCCTTTTATCTCTGCTAAAACTGATCGATCAGCATAATCAAACTGAACTTTAAAGTCAGGAACTACCTGCTGTTCACTATTTTCAAGAAAAACCTTCTTAAACTTCTCCCATAAATCTTTACCTAATTCTTCTAAAAAGCCGCTACTGATTGCTCCTAAAACATATTTGACTATTATTAATAATGCCTTCTCACTTCCAACAAACTGTTTTTCAGAGCTTTTTTGTAAACTCAAAAACCCTCCTTGAACGACTTCAGAAATATCATCTAGTTCACCTTCCAATTTAACTTCAACCTCTAAACGTTTATCTTTAATCCTTATCGCCCACCCCATATCAATATATTTTTATAATTGATAGTTAATAGCTAAAAGCTTTAAAGCAAAAAAGAATATCTTATCGTAAAAAATTTTAAAAATATTCAAACACTATACAGCATTGATCCCAATAACTCCACCTAGAGCTGAAACTACAAAACCAATTACAACTCTTGCCGCCAAACCCAAAGAAATAGTAATCGGTGTCCACAAACTACCTAATAAAATAATAACCGCCATATAAACCACTCCTACTAATCCTCCATTAAGCCACCCATTATTTTGAGCAGAATAAGATGCAACAAGTCCTCCTATAAATAACGCCAAATAATTCAATGCAAACAAAATTGTATTAACTGAATTACTTGCAATATTGGTCAAACTAATAATCACCCCTAAAAAAGCACTACTAGCCAACAAAATAATCAAACTTATTATTAAGCCTCGCAAAATACTACTTGTTTTTATAAGAGATACATCACTTTGTGATCTAGTCATCATACTCCCCTCCATTTATTATAAAATATTCAGCGGAAATTTAATTATGACTTCAAAACAAATTTTAATACCCCTTATTAAAAAAAGTAGCTCCTTTAGCCACTTTTTTAATATTTATTAAGTTTAGATAACATCTAAGTACCACACAATATAAATCACAATAACTACCAATAAGTTCCAAACGCCATGTGCTATGATAGACGAATAGAGTGAGTTAGTCTTATCATATAGCCAAGCTAAAATAACCCCCCCTAGAAAAGTAGGTAAAAAAACCCATAAACTAAAATGGGCCAACCCAAACAGAGCGCCATTTAAAATCAACCCCTTACTTTTGCCAAATTTACTCTTACAATATGGATAAAGAAAGCCTCTAAAGAAAATTTCTTCAGTAATCGGAGCTATAATTATAATTATAGCACTTTGCACTAAGAAAATTAGAATATTTTGAGAATTTAATAAGTTATAAACAACCTGTTGAGCTGGCGCTTCAACTCCAAACAAATTGAAAACCAGACCATAAAGGAAATTATTTAAAATTACTATTATTAAACAAATAATTGTTCCACTCAAAGCTCCATATTTTAAATTGGTCACAAAATTCTCATTTTTCAAACCAAACTCCTTTAAAGATACTCCATATTTATTTAATACTAAAAACAATGTTATACCTGCTAATAATAAAGCTTGAATTAAATTAAGCAATAACGGCTTAATCAATCTTAAATAATCAAATTGAAAAAAAAGATCTATTATCCATTCTAAACCCCAAAAACATAAAGATGTTAAACCAAATGTTAATGATAATATCAATACAATATCTACTAAATCCCATTTAACTATATCATCATTTACAATCTCAGCCATCTAGATACCGCCTTCCTAATACCACTTCCTTTTGTATAAGTAATATTCAAATCCATTATCGATTATTCTTGCTCATCTTCCATAGCTGAGAAAATTTGAGTAATCACTTCACCTTCATTGCCAAAAGGACCATACCTTTCTCCATCCTTAATTACTACAACCCCTGCTGCATTACCAATTCTCATTTCAATCTCCCTACCCGCAAAAGAATGTACTTCTTTAGCAACTGTAAACCCTTCAAAAACTTCTTCCCCATCAACAGTAACTTGATACCATGTATCTTCAATAGTTTCAACTACTAACTCCAACACTTCAGTTTGATTAAGCTCTTTCTCCACTGTAATTTTATCTTCTTCGAACGAATCTATTTCAGCTTCTTCTAATTCCATTACTCCTTCTGTCGTAGATATATCATCATTTAAATCTTCAATAGGCTCTTCTTCCTCTAACTCACCTTCAAGATTAGTAATAACTTCTTGAATTTTTTGAATTGGCTGAAAATCAAAATCCCCTTCTTCATTATCAATCAAATAATAAACTCGACTACCTACAAAACCAAGTGCTCCTACAACTAGCAATCCACAGATTACTAAAGTAAGAACAAGTAATTTGTTTTGATTTTGATCTGCTTGATCGATTAATTTATCTTTAAAGGTAACCTCTTGTTCAACCTCTCCTTTTAACTCCTTCTTAAAATCATCATAACTTGCTAAAATCTCTTGTTGATCTAATCCTAAATAGCTAGAATAAACCTTCAAAAACCCTCTTATATGAGTCTCCTGATCTATCTTCCCAAATTTACCCTCTTCAATTGCCTTTAAATAAGTTCTCCTAATTTTAGTAACATTTTCAGCTTTCTTTAAACTAATTTCTAGCTCTTCTCTTCGGTCCTTTAATTTTTTTACAAATTCAGGCATTATATAACTCCCTCCCTAATCACTATTTTAATATTTCGACATTATTACAGGAAATCCTTTTTTAACAAAAACTAAATTAAACATATGATAACTAATAGCTAATAACTGATTAAACCAAAGATTTCATTTAGATTTGAACAATTAAAAAAATATATAGTCTCGGCAGTAAGATTAATAATCACAAAAAGTTCTTTAAAGCTTATAATCTGTCAAAATCAAAACATTGAACCCATTTGATAAAAAAAGCACAATCATTTTCAAAAATAAAAAGCCATAAATTTAAATTTATGGCTTTTTATCGCATTCTAGATCACCCTCTATTTCTTAAGACATGAAATTCAAATTTGTCACTCCTAAAATAATTTTTAGAATATAAAACTGGATTGTCTCGATCATCATAATGCATCTGCTTTAATAATAATAAGGGGGTATCAATTGATAGATTTAACTTCTCAGCTAATAACCCATCAGCTATCACAGGAACAATATCTGTTACAGCATAAGTAATATAAATATTGCAATTCTGCTGCAAATAATTAAATAAAGAGACTGTCATCTGCTCTGATCCAAAATTATCCGGTAATAATTTTTGTGGTAAATAATCTTTACAAAAAGCAACTGGCTCTTCATTAGCAGTTCTAGTCCGTTGTATAACTGCTAATTTATCATCTTCATCCAAATCAAGCTCTTGGGCTAAATCTTCTTCCGGTTGCTCTAAATCAATTTCTAAATCTATCGTTCCAGCTTTTAAACCCATTGCCTCAATCGTTTCAGTAATACTTACCAATTCTTCGATCCCACTTTTAAAGAACGACAATTTCTCTGTAATAAAAGTTCCCACTCCTTGTCGTCGATTAACCTTACCTTCCTTTTCTAAAACCCGTAATGCTTCTCGCAAAGTAGCCCGACTGACTCCAAAATTTTCAGCTAATTTTGCCTCAGATGACAAACGATCACCAGGTTGAAAGGTGCCATCATCAATCTTTTCATCAATCTTCTCCTTAACTAATATATATAATGGTCTAGAATCTTTTCTTATTAAATTCACATTGAATTCTCCCTTCTGCTGCTCTTTATTATCTCTTAATAGATTACTTAGAAGAATTATCTCCCAACTTCTTTTCCATTTCTTCTTTACTGATCAAAACTTCTCTTGCTTTACTACCACGATGCGGGCCAACAATCTTTTCTTCCTCCATAGTATCAATCATTCTTGCAGCACGATTATAACCAATCCTTAATTTGCGTTGTAACATAGAAATTGAAGCCCGATTATTAACTACTAACCTGACCGCCTTTTCATACAGTTCATCTTTATCATCTTCTAACTTAATCTCAACATCTTGATTCTTTAATTTGGCTATCTTACCAGCATACTCTGGTTTTTCTTGTTGTTTAATAAAATCAACTACCTGATTTAATTCATCATCAGAGATAAATGCTCCCTGTAATCTACGAGGTTGATTAGCATCAACTGGAGCAAATAACATATCGCCTTTGCCTAACAATTTTTCCGCTCCTCCAGTATCCAAAATAGTTCTTGAATCAACTTGAGATGATAAAGCAAACGAAACACGCGTTGGAATATTAGCCTTAATTACACCTGTAATTACATCTACTGAAGGCCGCTGGGTAGCTAAGACCAAATGAATACCTGCTGCTCTAGCCTTTTGGGCCAAACGACAAATAGCATCTTCTACTTCAGCAGCAGATACCATCATTAAATCAGCTAGCTCATCAATGATTACTACTACATAAGGTAACGGATCTTTATCGTCAGCTTCAAGTTGCTTATTATAACTATCAATCCCTCGTGCTCCACTTCCTGCAAAAAGTTCATATCTATTTTCCATCTCTTGAACAACCCAACGCAATGCTGAAGATGCCTTTTTAGGATCTGTGACTACTGGAGCAACCAAATGAGGTATCTTTTTATAGATTGTCAACTCAACCATCTTAGGATCAATCAATAAGAATTTAACCTGATCAGGGTTAGCCTTATAAAGAATACTGCTGATAATTGAATTAATAAAGACACTTTTACCAGAACCAGTCGCCCCTGCTACCAACATATGAGGCATCTTTGCCAAATCCGCTACAGCAGGATTACCATCTATATCTTTACCTAAACCAATAGTCAATTTAGATTCAGCTGCTTGAAACTCTTCTTTTTCCAATATAGCCCCCAAAGTAACTAATGATTGTTCTTGGTTAGGAATCTCTATTCCGATAGCAGATTTACCAGGAATTGGAGCTTCTATTCTAATATCAGTAGCTGCTAATGATAAAGCAATATCATCTGCTAAATTTAAAATCTTACTTACCTTAGTTCCTGGTGCTGGATGAATCTCATAACGAGTAATAGTTGGCCCGTAATTAACATCTGTAATCTCTGCTCGAACCCCAAAGTTATCGAGTGTCTCCTTTAAGATCTCAGTTTTATCAACAAACCCATCTACCTCTTCTTCCTCCAAATTCAACAAGGATAGATCTGGCAGTTGATACTCTTCAAAGTCTAACTTCTCCTGTTTAATTGTAGCATTGTCATTTAACTTTTTCTTAATTCGTTTTTTAGGACGATTATCCTTTCCAGTTACAACTTCCTCAGCCTGCCCCTCCTCTACTTTCTCCTCGGTAGCAGCTATCTCTTGCTTGGCTTGTTCAATAGATTGCTCTTTAGAAGTAGTATCACTTTTAGATTTTTTCTTCTTTTTAACTTTTTTAGAGCTCTTATTTTTATTAACCTTACTAACTTTCTTCTTTCGTTTATTAGTTGTTTTTTTATTATTCGATTTTTCATTTAAATCAACTTGTTTTGATTTAGAATCAGTTTTTTCTCTATTTTGCTCTGAAGCTGAAACATCATCTTTTTTCAATTTAGCAAAAAAATCCTTTATTGATGGAACAAAATTACTAATTTTGTTTATCAATTCTCTCTTTTTAATAATAAATTTCTCTTTAATCACAATAATTATTTTTTCAATCTTAACTTTAGCCTTCAATAATAAATTAATCAATAATACATCAGTCAATAATAATACCCCTACCAAAAAAAGAGCAGCTAAGACAACATATGAACCAATTTCAGCAAATAATTTACGTAAGATGTATAAAAAAACTGCTCCAATTATACCTCCACCGCGCCCTTGTAAACCTGCTTCAAATTCATAAGGATGCTCAACTCCTAAATGGGAAGCAATTAAAAAACCTAATATAATAATCATAACTCCAACCATTCTAGAACTAATCTTAACCTTGACTTTGCTATTATAAATCATTTTAATACCCCATAATAACAATAACAAAGGTACAAGATAAATACCTTGTCCCATTATAAATCTCAACCCACGTGTTAAACTATCACCTATAATTCCTGTATCTTGAGATAGTAAATTAATTGTATTTAAAATAGCTAACACAACTAAAAAAATACCAAAAAGTTCATATTTTCTTTCAGAGAAGATTTCTTGTAATGTCTCTTTCATATCTTTTTCACCTCACACTAATTACTTCTACCTTCTCTAAAAAATTCCTGCCTCAATTAAATACAAATCAAGCATTTATCCCTAGTTTAATATGTTATTTTTTCACATTTTATAAAAAGTATACAAAATAAAATAATATTTATCATAGTTTAACTTAATCTTCTACTAAGTTATATATCCCTCTAATAAATAACCCTTTTACTGGCAATATAATAACAGTATTATAAATATTAAATATAGTATGAGCATTTGCAACCTGACGGGGTAGACTTCTACTTGTTTGCTTGATTACCTCAATAAAGATTGGTAAAATTGGCAATATAGTTATTACTCCTACAACATTAAATAACACCTGTCCCCACGCAGCTTGTTTAGCTGCTTGAGAACTACCTAATCCTGCTAGCACAGCAGTAATACAGGTTCCAATATTACTTCCTAATGATATAGTTATAGCTAAAGTTAGATTAATCAAATCTAACTTAGCTAAAACAACAACTACTCCTGTTAAAGCACTGCTACTTTGAATTAGTGCTGTAATTATAATCCCTAAAAGAATACCTCCCATAGGAACTACTGTACTCCTTGTCAGTAATACAACAAACCATTCTGCTTGTTTAAAATTACTTAAAGTTAAAGCCATTAACTCCAGCCCTATAAATAAAATACTAAAACCTAATATCCCTCTGGCAATATATTTTAAAGCCTCTTTTTCAATTAAAAAATAGACTACATAAAATAACAAACCAACTACTACAAGCACCCATAAATAATCCTCTAAATGAAAAGAAAGCAGTTGAATAGTAATTGTTGTCCCAATGTTGGCCCCCATAATAACTCCAAAAGCTTGTTCTAATGATAATAATTTAGCATTAACTAAACTAATAATAATTACACTAGTTGCACTACTACTTTGAATGATCATCGTTACTAAAATTCCAGTCATAATACTAGCTAACGTATTAATCGTTAATATTCTCATTATTCTTTCTAAATTATCACCTGCTGCCTGATAAAAACTACTTTTTACCACCTGCATTCCTAGCCAAAATAAAACAAGTCCACCTAATAATTGAATAATAAATATAGCTACCAATTTAAAGACTCCTTTCAACTATCACTCCTTTCTAGAATATTATCGAATAATCCAATTTATTCCTTTAAGGTTGGAAAATCAAGCTTAATTGTAATTAAACGCTTATTTTCTAACTAATCAAAAACACCGCCCATTATGGGCGGTGTTTAAATTTATTCAACAACCGGTCTAAGTTTAATATTATTACCCGGTTGATAATTACTCAATAAATAATCGTTAGGATTTGAACTAATAATTCTAACAACTTCCCCTGACTCCATTGAGTTCATCTTTACTTCCAGTGTAATTCCATCTATCTCAACTTCTAATAACTGCTCTTCTGTTATCTCTTCTTCAGCTAAAAACTCAGGAGCTATCACAGAATAGTTCATTATTTATCCTCCTCTAAAGCTTCAATTACACCTTGACGAGGCTTTACTCCCATCTGTTGCTGTTGTTGATTATTATTTTGCATCTGTTGTTGGTTAGCTTGCTGAGATTGTTGATTATCTTGTTGATCAGCAGGCATTAAAGAACGTAACTTTTTAATTGCTTGTGATAATCCTCCTACTTCATTAATAATCCCCTCATTAACAGCATCATCACCAATCAATACTGTTCCTACATCTCTGACTAACTCTCCAGTTTCAAACATTAACTCCTTAAATCTTTCCTCTGTAATATCAGAATTTTGTGAAACAAATTTAATAATTCTCTCTTGCATCTTATCTAAATAATCATAAGTCTGTGGTACTCCAATTACCTTACCTGTCAATCGTATTGGATGAACGATCATTGTTGCTGTTTTAGCTATAAAGGAATAATCCGTTGAGGCAGCAATTGGTACTCCAATACTATGACCTCCTCCTAATACCAAGGAGACTGTTGGCTTCGATAAACTAGCAAGCATTTCTGAGATAGCTAAGCCAGCTTCTATATCTCCACCAACTGTATTTAGGTTAACTATTACCCCCTTGATCTTAGGGTTTTGTTCAATTGCAGTCAACTGAGGGATTAGGTGTTCATACTTAGTAGTCTTATTTTTAGGAGATAAGACACGATGCCCTTCAATCTGACCTACAATTGTCAAAGCATGTATATCACTATTAGCTTGTTGTGGAATATTTGTCTGACCTAATTGTTTTAATGTCTGTAATTGCTGTTGTATTTTCTTCTTTTGCTCTTGATTTTGACCTTGATCCTGAGTAGGCTGATTAGGTTGAGTAGTTGCTGGGTTAGGGGAAATATCTTGATTTTTGATATCTTGATTTTTGATTTCTTGATCCATTCTTTATATCACTCCTTTTTAGTCTTACTAATTAGTATGATAAAATAATTATTTACTATTCATTTTCAAACAAAATAAAAACATCGCAGAAATTATTTCTGCGATGTTAATAAATCATTTAGGTTTTAAAAATATTATACTGTTTAAACTTCCATAATAATTGGTAAAATCATTGGCTTTCTTCTAATTTTATTATATAGATAACTATTTAATGCATTCTTAATTTCAGATTTTAAAACAGACCACTCAGTAATATTATTCTGTTCACATTCTTTAAGAGCTTTTTCTACTTTTCTAGTAGCATCCTCAATCAATTTTTCAGATTCTCTAATATAAACAAAACCACGTGAGATGATATCAGGACCAGATAAAACCTTACCTTGACTGTTGATAGTAACAACAACCATCAAAATACCATTTTCAGATAAAACTCTTCTGTCCCGCAAAACAATATTACCTACATCTCCAACACCTAAACCATCAATCAATACTCTTCCAGCTTTAACACTACCGTTTATTCGCCCTTCTTCAGGAGTCAACTCAATCTTATCCCCTAAATCAGGAATAAAGATATTTTCCACAGGAACTCCGACAGTTTCAGCTAGTTTTGCATGTAAATGTAAGTGTCTATACTCTCCATGTACTGGGAAGAAATATTTAGGGTTAGTTAAATTTAGCATTAACTTAAGTTCTTCTTGACTTGCATGTCCAGAAACATGAACACCGGAAACAGCTTCATAAATTACATTTGCTCCTTGTTTAAATAGCTGATTAATTGTTCGACCAACTGCTTTAACATTTCCAGGAATAGCAGTCGCAGAAACAATAACCGTATCTCCTTTATTAATACTAATTTGACGATGGTCACCTCTAGCTATCCTCGTCAATGCAGCTCGTGGTTCACCTTGACTTCCTGTTGTTAATAATACTACTTTATGATCAGGTAACTTCCTTACCTCATGTAAATCAATCAATACCCCTTCAGCAATATCCAAATAACCCAAATCCTTAGCAATTTGAACATTATTTAACATACTGCGACCACTTAAAGCAACCTTACGATTATACTTCATAGCTGCATCAAAAACCTGTTGAATCCGATTAATATTAGAAGCGAAGCTAGCTACAATAATTTTTTGTTCTGCTTCACTATAAATTTCATCTATCGTCTTTTTAACCTCCCTCTCTGACATCGTAAAACCTTCACGTTCCACATTAGTACTATCAGAAAATAAGGCTAAAACTCCTTCATTTCCCAGTTCAGCTAACTTATGCAGATCAGCCATTTTACCATCAATTGGTGTCTGATCAAATTTAAAATCACTAGCATAAACAAGGGCTCCGGCTGGAGTGTGAACAGCTAATGCACAAGCATCCTGAATACTATGATTAACCCTAATAAACTCAACCTTAAAAGAACCAACTTGAGTTGAATGCCCTGGATAAACATGTTTTAAATAAGAGTTTGACAATAAATTATGGGACTCAAGCTTCCCTCTTAATAAACCTAAAGTTAACTTAGTTCCATAAATTGGTACATTAACCTTCTTTAACAGATAAGGAATTGCTCCTATATGATCCTCATGACCGTGAGTTAAAACAACTCCTTTTATCTTCTCCCGATTCTCAAATAAATAAGACATATCTGGAATAACCAAATCTATTCCATATAGATCATCTTCAGGAAACTTCACCCCGGAGTCTATAATTAGTATCTCATCATTTGCTTCGACTGCCATCATATTTTTTCCTATTTCTCCTATTCCTCCTAGAGGAACTACTGTAACTGACTCTATTTTATTGTTTGACATCTAATTAACACACACCTCCAAATTAATAAATTGTCTTCCTTTTAACATTAAAAAGTTTATAATTTAACGTAATCTTAATTAATAACCATCTTAATTAAAACCTAACCGAAACTCCACAGTATAATACTCTAGTTCATATTATAAATGATTTGCCGAATAAATACAAGTCAGATTGCCCTAATTTATAAAATTTCAATTGATTGCCATATAATTAAGAAATAATTAAGTAAGGTCACCACAAAGGGTGACCTTACTTAATTTATCATATTTATAAATCTAAATCAAATTATATTCTGCTAAAACTTCTTTTAACTCAATTTCTAATTGATTACTTAACCCAATCAACGGTGGTCTCAATCTACCTGCTGGCTGCTCTATTAAATTCAAAGCAGTTTTTACAGGGATCGGATTACTCGTAATAAACATCGTCTTAAACAACTTATTAAGTTCTTCATTTTTTTGAGCAGCCTTTTCTATCTTACCAGCCTTAAATGCTGTAATCATCTCTTTAATCTGATTACCTACTAAATGAGATGATACACTAACAACACCAGACCCACCAATTGACAACAAAGGTAATGTCAAAGTATCTTCTCCACTATAAATTTTAAAGTTATCATCAGTCATTCTACGAATCATAATCGCCTGATCTACATCACCACTTGCTTCTTTAAGTGCAACTACATTATCAATCTCAGATAATTTAGCTACCGTTTTAGGTTCAATATTCTTCCCTGTTCTTCCTGGTACATTATAGAGCATCACAGGTAAGTTAGTTACAGCAGCAATAGATTTAAAATGTTCATAGAGCCCATCTTGAGGAGGTTTATTATAATATGGTGTTACTAACATTACACCATCTACACCTATCTGCTCTGCTTTTTTAGTAAGCTCAATACTGCTCTGTGTTGAATAAGAACCTGTTCCTGCTATTATAGTAGCTTGATCACCTATAGCATCAGTAATAGTTTCTAACAACCTTATCTTTTCTTCTAACTTTAACGTAGGTACTTCTCCTGTTGTTCCTAGTACAACCAAACCATCTGATCCATTATTAATTAAATACTCTGCTAATTCAACAGCTCCATCATAATCCACAGTTAAATCATCTTTAAAAGGAGTTACCATTGCTGTTAATACTTCACCAAATTCCATATTTACAAACACCTCCATATTTTAATCGCCTAAACTAAAATAATCATGCAAAGCACAGATACTCTTTTTTTCATCTTCTTTCTTAATTAAACAAGAAATTGTAGTATGCGAGTCTGTCGTTTGATAAATCGATACATCTGCATCAGTTAAAGCTTCAACGATTCGAGCCATTACTCCTGGTACACCAACCATTCCAGCTCCTACAATTGAAACTTTAACAAAATCTTGTAACAATTCATATTGATAACCTTCCTTATTCAATAGTTCAGAAGCTAATTCTATATTTTCATTATTAATCATAAAAGTAATTAGATCAGGTCTAACATTAATAAAGTCTACACTTATTCCTTTATCAGCTAATGTCCTAAAACATCCTAATGCAGTAGCATCTTCCTGTTTAGCTCTTGGAAAAATTTTAATTAAGTCTAAATTAGTTCTACTAGTAATGCCTGTAACAACTTTATCTCCTTTAATCTCCATCTCATCTTGCTCAAAAGCATTAGAAATTACAGTCCCCTGTGCATCACTAAATGTAGAACGAATAATTATTGGAACTTTTTCCCTTTTAGATATTTCAGCTGCACGAGGATGAATAACCCTTGCTCCTTGATAAGCTAATTCACATGCTTCATTATAAGTAACATGTTTTAAAGTTTTAGCATTAGGAACTATTCTAGGATCTGCTGTCATCACCCCTTCAACATCTGTATAAATCTCTACCATTTCAGCATGTAAAGCAGCACCTAAAGCACAAGCTGTTGTATCTGAACCCCCTCGGCCTAAAGTCGTAATTTCTCCACCCTCTGAAACCCCTTGAAATCCAGTTATAACTGGAATCTTTCCCTCATCCAAAACCTCCAATATATTTCCAGATTTAATCTCTTTTATTCTAGTATTACCAAAATTATCATCAGTTATAATGCCAGCTTGAGCTCCAGTCAAAGGTTTAGCCTCATATCCTCTCGCTTTTAAAGACTGAGTAATAATAACACTTGAAATTACCTCACCACAAGACATTAATAAATCCTTGGCCCGTGGATCTATAGTATCATATACTTCCTGCGCAAAATTAATTAATGTATCGGTAGCATAAGGTGCTCCTTCTCTACCAATTGCTGAAACAACAATAACAGGTTTATAACCTTGATTAATACAGTTTAATACTTTATCAATAACCTGCTCTCGTCGTTTAGGGGTACTGACTGACGAACCACCAAACTTTTGAATTACTATCTTATACATTCGGTCACCTCACTTTACATTTAAATCAACTTTTCAGCAATTTGAATAGTATTTAAAGCAGCCCCCTTTCTTAAATTATTAGCAACCACCCATAGGTTCAATCCATTCTCAATAGTATCATCTTTTCTAATTCTTCCTACCAAAACATCATCAGTCTCTTCTGTATCTAATTGGACTGGATAAACCAATTCAGTTGGGTTATCTACGACTCTTACCCCAGAAAAATTATCCAATGCTTTCTTAGCCTCTTCTACCGTCAACTGAGCATTAGTCTCTATATTAACAGATTCAGCATGACCAATCAAAACAGGTATTCTAACAGCAGTTGCTGTTATTTTTATCTCTTCATCACCCATAATTTTCTTAGTTTCATTTACCATTTTAAGCTCTTCTTTAGTATAGCCATCATCAAAGAAAACATCAATATGTGGTAAAGCATTAAACGTAATCTGTTTAGGATAAACCTCTGCCTTTACTTCATCACCGGCTAAAATTGCTCTTGTCTGTTCTTGTAATTCATCCATCGCATCTTTACCCGTTCCTGATACAGCCTGATAAGTAGAAACTACTATTCTTTTGATTCCAACTTGATCATAAATAGGCTTTAAAGCTGCTACCATCTGAATTGTAGAGCAATTAGGATTAGCTATAATCCCATTATGTTTAGATATATCAGCTGGATTGACTTCGGGTACTACTAATGGCACTTCACCATCCATTCTAAAAGCACTACTGTTATCTATTACAATAGCACCTCTTTTTACTGCTTCAGGGGCCAACTTCTTACTAGCAGTTCCTCCTGCACTAAATAGAGCAATATCAACATCTTCAAAAGATTCAGGTGTTGTTACCTCAACAACATATTCTTCACCCTTACAATTTATTACTGTACCAGCAGAACGTTCTGTTGCCAACAACTTCAAATCAGCAAACGGAAAATCTCTTTCCTCTAAAATACTTACCATCTCACGCCCTACTGCTCCTGTTGCACCTACTACCGCTACATTTAACTTTTCCATATTTAATCCTCCTTTAATAAGATTAATTTATGATCAATAATTTAAAAAATAGATTTCAAAAACATATACTTTAAATCATTGTTACTTATCAATTATCAATTAGATTAATTCAGATTCCTTTGTATTCAATAATTACAGGCTGTAACTGCTTACTTTCTAATGCATACTGAGTTGTTTCAACAATCAAATCCATTCTAGCTACTAACGAGTTAGGTTTTTCAATCGGATTATCCTGCCCTAGAGGAACAAGATATAGATTAGGAATATTCAAAGCTTTACCTATATTAGCTGCATTATTGCCTAAAGCATCATTGGTCGCTACAGATAAGACTATTGCTCGGCTATTTCTTAAATGTGCCTTTACTGCCATAACTACCGTTGTATCAGTAATCCCATTAACTATCTTAGCTATAGTATTTCCTGTGCAAGGAGCAACAATTAATACATCTAATAACTTCCTAGGGCCAATCGGCTCAACTTCTGGAATAGATGTCCATGGTTTGTTTCCTGTAATGGAAATTAATCTTTCTCGCCACTTTTGCGGTGTTCCAAACCTGGTCTCATGGGTCTGAACTGTTTCTGATAAAATAGGTTGAACCTCAGCACCTAGATCAACCAACCTCTCCACCTCAGGTAAAACCTCTTCTAAAGTACAATGCGAACCGGTCAACGCAAAACCAACCTTTTTCCCAGTAAAATCCACAAACAAGCACCTCCTCTAAGCTTTAAGTTATCCTATAAGTCTCACACAACAAACTTTCATCATTAATAACTTATTGCTCTTTTACAATAACTCGAGGGATAATCTCACTTAAAATTTTTCCAGCACTCTTAGGGGCAACTTTACCAGGTAATCCTAATGCTAATTCTGCTTTAATTTCTAATTCCTCAGCTACTTCAAACTCTGTTCCTCCTGGAGCAGAAGCTAAATCGATAATAATAGCTTCTGAATTTACTTTTTCTAAAAGTTCTCTATCCAGTATTAATGTTGGGACTGTATTAAAAATAAAATCTGCTTCAGCTATCTGCTCAGCTAAATTTGCAAAGTCCACCGGATTAAAACCTAATTCAACCGCTCGTGCTAAATCCTTTGGTTTCCGTGCAACACCATAAGTATTACTACCTAAATCATGCAACATCCTAGCTAAAGTTAAACCAACTCGCCCTAATCCTAATACAAAAGAATTATTATTATGCAATGTAATTGGTGTTTCTCTAATAGCAATTTCAATAGCCCCTTCTGCTGTAGGAATTGCATTTAAAATAGCTACTTCATCTAAGGCAGCCAACTCTACCAGCTGAATTTGATATTTCCGACACCACTCTTTAATCTTAGGTTTAGCAAACCCAATAAAAAAGATAGTGCCAGGTCTCAAACTAGCAAAAAAATCCTCTGTTAATTGAACTTTCAAATCATTAAAGGTCTTTTTAACTTTTAAATCAGTATCAGTCCCCGTCATCGGAGCTATTACTGCTGTTAAATTAACGCTCTTCAATTCCTCTAAGGATTCAACTACTTTTATATTCTTTTCATTCAACCCACGAGATTTCCCTACTATCTGCAAGTCAGCTCCCAAAGCTAATAACTGAGATATCAACTCTAACTCCCGTGCATCGCCCCCTAAAACAGCAACCTCTAATCCTGTTAAATCATACGCCACTTAATTACCCCCCCTTCTACTATTAACTTAATTATTGTCAATAGCATTATATGTAGAACTAAAAGAGATAGTGCTTGTCTGAAATTAATTAATCTTAATTAAAATTGATTAAATTTTCCAATCCATAAACAATACCATTAATTTCATCTAATTTTCTGATTGCTAATTCAACTCCTGGCATAAAAGATTTACGATTGATCGAGTCATGCCTAATAGTCAAAGTCTGACCTAACCCTCCAAAGATAACCTCTTGATGAGCAACTAAGCCAGGCAAGCGAAGACTATGAATATTAATTCCGTCTTGTTCTCCTCCTCGAGCTCCTGGTAACTTTTCAATCTCTTCTACTTGCTCCTTTTGCTCAGCTTTTAGATTCTCTTTAATCAACTCTGCCGTCTTAATTGCAGTACCTGATGGAGCATCTATCTTCTTATCATGATGTAACTCTACAATCTCTACATCATTCATAAATTTAGCTGCTTGCTTACTAAATTGCATCATTAAAATCGCACCAATAGCAAAATTAGGAGCAATAATCACTTTTGTATCTATTCCTTGATTCCATTCTTCAATCCTGTTTAAATCTGCTTCAGTAATTCCAGTAGCTCCTACTACTATATTGACCTCTTGTTCAATAGCCTGTTTAATATTACCCATTACGACCTGAGGATTAGTAAAATCAACAATTACATCGGGATCTGTCTCAACTATTACTTGTGCTAGATCCTCCTCAATCTCAACTGGTGACTCATCTAGTCCTAAAAGCTGATTCATATCTTCTCCAACATCAATTACATCAACTGCTCCTACCAATTCAAAATCATCCACTCTAGCAATCATTCGTACTACTTCTTGGCCCATTTTTCCATTGGCCCCTGCTACTACTATTTTTTTACTCATTCTTTCACTCCTTTATAATTTATGAAAATAAAATTTAATTAATATAAATTTTAAGGTTAAGCTATATTCTTTCATAAAAAGAAAGCGATTGGTAGCACTACCAACCGCTTTTTGTTTAGCTCTAGATTAGATAGCACTCCACTAAAATAACTAGTGACAGATCTGGACTTGTTAAATACAGATCCAACCTGACTGAAAGGCCACTTACAGCTAGGTTTCGGCAATAACCCCTTTCCTTATAAGTCTTACAGCCACTCCCTTATAAATACTGATAATTATTGCACCTCAATCTTTATATATGCATTTATTATATTGTCTAATATTTAGACTAATTTGTCAAGCTATCAAAGTTAAAATCTTAACTTAATGTTGCTCGACATCATACGCTCCATTCTCTCTTAATATATTAGCAACTTCACTAACTCTATTTTCATCCGTCTCCTCAGCTGCTACTAAAATCCTACCTTGCTCTACTTCCTGAGCATATCTTTCTCCTGTATCTTCATCAACTCCATAATCAACCAAAGCACCTGCAATTCCCCCAGCAGCTACTCCACTTAATCCAGCTGCCAATGGCCCAGCAGCTAAGATTGGCCCTACTCCAGGAACAGCTAATAATCCAGCTCCAGCTAGAATTCCTCCTATTCCTCCGAGTGCCCCTCCTGTTACAGTACCATCAGTTAAGTCTTGTTCTTCTCCTCCCATTTCCCCGCCAGCTTCCATATCTTGTCCTTTATCACGCTTAGCTACCAGAGAAATTCGCTCTTCACTAATACCATTTTCCTTCATCCGATTAATTGCTTGTTGAGCAGTTTTTTCTGAATCAAATACCCCTAAGACTGTTGGCATTAAATCAACCCCTTTTAAATTAATTTATTGGTTTAGTTCAGTTGTATTTTATCCAAGTCAAAAATTTATATTCTAAATTAATAACTATGAGGAGTATGCTTTATAATTTTTTGATTTTAAATTAACAATTACAACTTCAGAACCAATTTTTACTATTGCTTCCCAAGGAATTATTAAATATTCTTCTTGCCCAAAAACATTAAAAAAATTCTCCCCATTGGGAATCACAATTGACTCCAAATCTCCTGTTATTTCATCAAATACAAGTTCTGATTGATTGATCATTCCTAGCCTTACTCCATCATGCATATTGATTACCTCTTTTCCCTGTAATTCACTTAAATTCATTTTTTCATTAAACCTCCCCTCGGTAGATCAATTAATAGTTAATAATGAATAATTAAAACCTATAACTGATATTAAGTTTAAGGTTAAGTCTAAGTTTAAATAAGACCTAAGAACTTATGCTTTTAATGGTTGACTTAATCTCAAACTCAGCCTTAGACTTAAGCTGTTTTCTAATTACCAATCACCACCTGATATTTATATTCTATTCACCATTACTAACACAATATGAATCAAATTACCAATAGGCTAAGTTTAAGGCTAAGTAAAAGAACTAAAATATTAAAAAACAAATGACCTACAAACATATCCTAATCTTTAGAATACATCCATAGGCCAATACTAAATTACACTTGATTTTTACTCAACCTTAAACTCAGACTTAAACTCCAGTATGACCATATCCTCCACTACCACGCTTTGAATCGTCCAACTGCTCTACCTCTTCCCATTCTATCTCTTGATACTGTTGTATAATCAATTGAGCAATTCTATCCCCTTTAGTAATCTTAAAATCTTTTGCTCCATGATTAATCAACACTACACCTATCTCTCCTCGATATCCAGGGTCAATAACTCCATCTGCATTTAAAACAGTAACACCATGCTTTAAAGCAAGACCACTACGGGGATTGACAAACCCTGCATATCCTCTTGGTAAACTAATAGTAATTCCTGTTTTAAATAATCGATATTCTCCTGGCTCTAAAACTCCTGTTTCTCTAGAGTAAAGATCCATCCCTGCATCTTCTCCTAGATGTTGATAATTAGGTAATGGGAGTGACTTATCTAATCGTTTGATCTTAATCTTCATTTACTTGCTCCTTCCCTTAAAAATTGACTACTTTCATTTCATTTTTCTAGATTATTAGCTTCCTTCCTTCAATTAACGTTAAAATAAATAATATTGATAATAAGGTTAAGTCTAAGCAAAACCTAAACCCTTATGCTTTTAACGATTGGTTTAGCCTTTCAGCCTTAAAGTTAAATATTCATTCCTGATATCCTAAAATCCTTACCGTCAAATAGCCGCCTCCACTACTAGCTTTAACTATAATTGGCTGCTCAAAATTATTCTTGAATTTAAAGTCAAAATAGTCCCAAGCAACTGTTGCATCCTTTCCTTCTGGAACATAATTAACATCTCTAGAATGGGTGTAACGTTCTATAACCTCCAACTCCTCTTGTTTCAAAGCATTATATAATGTACTAGAAACTTGACAGATCCCCCCTCCAACTCCTGGTACAAATCTTCCATCAACAATCTGTGGAGCTTCCTTAAACCCTTTTTCTTTAGTTCGCGGGCCAACGATCTCATTAAAAGAAAATACCTCCTTTGGTAACAACAATTGATTATTAATTAATTTAGTTGCTAATTTAATATTCTCCATTCTACTCTCACTTCCCGTTACCCGCGTAGTATAAACACCAATTTCTTCAGTTATTTTTTCAAGTTCTTCCTTTTTTATATATGGTTTTATTCTTTCTACAACTGATTCCAAATATTCACCCTCCTCAGCTTCTAATATCTCTTCTTTAGTAGCTGTAATATCTAAAATTTGCCCGAAAACTTCTGGAATAATCTCTCCACTGTCCTGCTCCAAACTAGCATCAACAGGATATAAAATCAACTCTTGAGAATAATCTAAGAGTAGTTCTTTAACTTCATGTGGTAGGTACCCACTTAAATCATATTGATGATAATTCACCCCATCTTCTATTCCCCAAAACACTCTTCTAAGCTTATCTAACTCTCCTAATAAACCTAACAGCAAAATAACAAACAAGATAATTATTACTAGAATTATTATTCCTCGTTTAATTAGATAGACTATACCGCCTTGGTTACTCATCTTTTCTTTCACTCCAATAACTCAGAAATGGTCACTAATCTATAACCTTGCTCTTGTAAATTAGCTATTATCTTTGGTAGAGCTGCTGCTGTTGGTTCAGTAGGATGCATCAAGACTATTCCTCCATTCTCTGCATTATCAACAACCCGCTTGATAATCACATCAGCACTAGGCCGCTGCCAATCAATAGTATCAATCGTCCACATAATCGTTCTATAACCAAGCTCCGCAGCAACCTCAACAATTCTTTCATCAACTTCACCATATGGTGGAGCAAATAAATCTGTCTGATAACCAGTCTCTGTAGCAATTAACTCTTCATTATCCTTAATTAGACTGATTAACTCCTCTTTTGATAACTGCTTAGGATGCCAGTGACGAAAACCATGGTTTCCTATTTCATGCCCCCGCTCTTCAATCTCTGTAATCAACTCTGGAAACTTCTCAACCCACCTTCCAATAAAGAAGAATGTCGCTTTCACTTGGTATTGATCCAAAGTATCAAGCATAGTTGGTAAGTATTGTTCCCCCCACGCAACATTGATCGTTAGTGACATCTTAGCTTCATCTGTTGGCCCTTGATAATAGGCTCCATTTTGAGCTTGAAAAACAGGTCGCTCACCATAATTAGGAGCACTAAATTTAATTACTCCAAAGCTGACTATAATAATAGTAGCAATTAAACCAATAAGAACCTGACGGTTTATTGGTAAATAAAAAAATCTTATCTTCCTTTTAGCCATCTTTACGCCCCCTTTCTACCTTCTTTTGTAGACCTGTATGCTGCTCAATATAATAATCTTCAGTATAAATCAATTCAGAAACTGGTACAATTTTATAACCCTGCTCCTTTAACTTAGGAATCAAACTAATCAATGCCTCTGGAGTTTTTTCTCCATCATTATGCATTAAAATAATATCACCTGGGCCAACATTATCTAAAATGCGATTGACAATATAATCACTGCTGACATCCATCCAATCATGAGAGTCAATACTCCATTGTATTGTATAATAGCCTAACTCCTCACAAGTCTCAATCAATAAATTATTATATTCTCCAAATGGAGGACGGAATAAGATTGATTCTTGCCCAGTTAACTTTTTGATCAATTCTCCTGTTTGATTTAACTCTTGTTCGATCTCTTCTTTGCTTAAAGTAGCCATATGAGGATGTGTATAACTATGATTACCTACCTCATGACCTTTAGCTACTATCTCTTTAACCAACTGAGGATTCTCTTCTAACCAATTCCCCCCAAAAAAGAAGGTTATATTTAAATCATATTCTTCAAAAACCTCCAATATCTTAGGTGTTCTCTCTGCTCCCCACATTCCATCTAGTGTAATTGCTACCTTTTTATCTGATCGATCTACTCCATAAATTGGAACTAACTTATCTTGACTGACCATAATCTCTTGCTGACCAATAAACTCCTTAGTTACTGTACCAAATAGAAAAAAAACAACCCCTAATACAACACAGAGTATTAAGATATCTTTAGCCTTTAACATTAATATCATTCTCTTTTTCCTCCTTACCACTCCTTGCTATCTATTTATTCAAATTAATCATTAATTATCACTTTCAATAGCAACTGGAATATTTTACTCTGAATATTAAGTTAACTGACTAATATAATTTTATAACCTAATCTATATAAAGGATGTCTGCTAATGAAAATAATCTGGTTCAAAGCTTTCTCAACTTCTACTCTAGCATCGTTTTTCTTCATCTTCTTTCTGTTTGGTTCTATATTCAACTTTGTTATTCAAAATAATCAATCACAATCAAAGTTAGAAAAAAAGATAGTTATTGATGCTGGACATGGAGGCATTGATGCTGGGGCCAACAGAGAAGGAATTTTAGAAAAGGATATTAATTTAGCTATTGCTAAAAATCTAGCTGATTTTTTGGATAGAGGTAGCCTAAAAATAATTATGTCCCGTACAGAAGACAGATTATATAACGATGACCGTAATCAAGATATTATTAATCGGGTTAAAATAGCTAACGAAAGCAATGCAGAGCTACTAGTCAGTATCCATGTCAACAGCTTCCCCAGTTCCACATCATTTGGAGGCCAGACTTTTTATAAACCCAATTCAGAAAAGAGTAAGAAACTTGCCTCTGCTATTCAAGAAAAATTAATAGAGATTCAACCAGAAAATTATAGAAAGATCAAATCAGCTCCTTATTATATTTTACGTAAAAGTGAAATTCCAGCTGTAATTGTAGAGGTTGGTTTTATAAGTAATCCTAAAGATAGAGAACGATTAACCGACCCACAAGAACAACAAAAGATTGCTCGAGGAATTGGAGAAGGAGTCATCAATTACTTTAATCAAAAATTAAAAGAGACCCCTAATTAGGGGTCTCTTTTAATTTAATCATTAAAAGGATCAAGTTGAAAAATGATGTTTTCCAATTACCGTCTCACTTCGCATATTGTCAAACATCCATTGGGATGTTGCAGTCACAGGATTGTAATAAAATACTGCTCCTCTACTAGGATCCCAACCTTTTAAAGCCTCTTCAACAGCTCTTCTTGACTGCTGATCTGGTTGTAACCAAAACTGTCCATCATGCACAGCAGTGAAAGCCCATGGTTGAAAAATAACTTCTCTAATAGAATTAGAAAATTCTGAATCTTCAACCCGATTTAAGACAACTGCTGCTATTGCTACCTGACCTTTATAAGGTTCACCTCGTGCTTCTGAATAAACAGCTCTTGCCAGTAATTCAAACTCTTCATCTGTAATATCCATTTTATAATTTGAAGAATCTTGTCTTGTTTCAGTAGCTTGTACTGCTTGTTTTGTTTCAGTAGCCTGTGCTGCTTGAGTAGCTTCTCTTGTTTGAACACTAGCTTCAACAGTAGAGTTAGAATGTGGAATAGTTAACCTTCTTCCAGTACGAACTGAATCAGAGTTTAAATTATTCCAAGCTTTAAGCTCTTGAACTGTTGTGTCAAAACTTCTAGCAATTCTCGACAAAGTATCTCCTTGTCTGACTTGATACTGCTTTGCAGTTAAGCTATTAATTGTTCTCCAATCAGAGATTCCATTAATCGCTAAATTATTATCTTGCTGATATCTAATTACTGCTCTTTCAGTCTGTTGACCATAATATCCGCTTATTGGCCCAGAGTAGTACCCAAAACCTGCTAATCTAGCCTGTAATTCTGTTACATCATCACCACTAATTGTAAAAGATAGTGGTCTACTGCCCAATGAAGCAGCCTCTGCTGCAGGTACTAACACCATCACTGTTAAGACCATTACTGCCACTACTAATATAGTTTTTTGCTTCATTAGTCTCCTCCTTTTACTTTAATTAATCAAATTCGTTTCGTTCAGTCAATTATACTTAATCTGAAAATAATTATATATAATTGCTTTTAACTTATCAAAAGAAGTTATTATGATATTTGGAAATAAAGATAAAAAAAGTTGCTAAATAATAAGAAAACCTTTAATCCCCAACTGAGGATTAAAGGTTTTTTTATCTAGCAAAGACATGATTTCCAATTTCAACAATTGTATCTCGTGTTTCAAACCAAGAAATATAATTAGCAGTCCGTGGATTATAAAAATATACAGCCCCACGGGTTGGATCCTCTCCTCGTAAAGCAGCCTCAGCAGCTCGATAAGCTGTTCTATTTGGTGTTAGATTAATCTGTCCATCAAATACTGGTGAAAACTGTCGCGGTTGATAGATAACCTCTTTGATACTGTCAGGAAAGAAAGAATCTATCACACGATTTAACACTACAGCTCCAACTGCTACTTGTCCAATATAAGGCTCACCTCGTGCTTCTCCATGAATTATCCTGGCCAGTAATTCAACCTCTTTGTCAGTTGCCGTATGATATAAGACTTCCTTATCACTTAAATTATTAATTGGCAGTTGAATTGTATCCCCTAATCGAATCACACTTGAATCATCGAGATTATTTAACTTTTTAATCACACTAATACTGGCATTGAATTCCCTAGCTAAATCATATAAGTTATCTCCTCGTCTAATTTGATAATCTAACGTCTCTAAATCACTGATATCAATCCCTTTACGAGGACTCTCCTTCCTAATTTTAACTTTATACTCTTGATTTGCATCCAATTGAAAATCAGCTAATTCATTAGGTGATTGATAAAATTGACCAATAGATTCTTGAACAAACATTCCATCAACCAAATCATGATGCTCTGGAATCAATAATTGATCACCTACTCTAATAAATTCATCTTCTTCTAAATCATTAATCTCTCTAATCTCTCTAAGGCTGACCCCGAATTGTCTAGCAATATTAATTAATGCCTCACCTTCTCCTACTGTATAAACCAATTTAACTCTAAAGCTTGGAGTAGCCCAACTAATTTCAGCAACTAATAATATAAACAAAATAGCCAATCCAACTACGAGTTTATTCTTCTTAATCATCCCCTACTCCTTTCTTAAACCTCTACTTTAATTTAAATATCTTTTAAAACATTCTAGGTAGTTTGTCTAATTCCTGTTAATTTATTAATTTTTCGGTCAATAAATTTAATTTATTAATTGTAATCTGGCTATCCGAAGGAAAAGATTTCAAAAATATACTTCCATAACTTTTACTAATTACACGATTATCTAAAATTATAACCCAGCCTTGATCTTGTTTCGAACGGATCAATCTACCAATTCCTTGCCGAAATTTAATTACTGCTTTAGGTAGCATATAATTGAAGAAAGCATTCTCTCCATTATTCTCTAAAGCCTCTATTTTAGCCGCTATAACCGGATCTGTTGGCACTAAAAAAGGCAACTTAACGATAACTACACAACTTAATTGTTCTCCTGGAATATCTACCCCTTCCCAGAAACTAGCAGTTCCTAGTAATAATGACTTCTGATTAGCCTTAAATTCTTCAATTAATTGATGGCGAGATTTCATCCCTTGACAATAAAGATGGTTAATCTTTAATTGATCAAGTTGATCTGACAATTGTTGATAAACCTGATTTAACATCCAATAAGAAGTAAATAAGACTAAACTATTTCCTTTTCTAGTTTGAACAATATCCTTTACTGCCTTAACAACTTCTTTTATAAATGATTCATTCTTTGGATTAGGAAGATCCTTAATTACCCCTGCCTGTAATTGATTACGATAATCAAAAGGGCTACCTACTTTTAACGTATCAACTGCAAAATTTTGCAAACCTAAATTCTTACTGATAAAATCAAAAGAATTATCAACCGTCAAAGTTGCAGAAGTAAAGATTATTGACTCCATCTTTTCTAACAAATTAATTTCTAATTCTTTGCTAATATCTAATGGCGCAGAGCAGAAACTACAATTATCAGCATTTCGCTCTAACCAATAAACATAGTCCTCTTGGGGATTATTAACTATCTCTTCAATAGTTTGATTAATCTTAGTAAAAAATTCTATTTTTGCTGCCAACTCTATTGCTAAAACCTCAAAATCTTCTAATTCATCTTCTGTTACTGCTAATTCTTCAAATGTTTTCTCTAGACCTTGTCTTAAACTACTTAAATCCAACAAAAAATTCTCAATTTCTATCTTAATAGCTTTTTGCCATAACTTTTTACCCCTAACTTCCTCTGTTAATCTGACCTTATATCCTTTAAAATTATCTTCTAAAAAATTAATTAACTGATTAAATAAACTATGTACCCTATCAGTTAGCCTTCTAACTAAAGGAACCAAATCATTATCAATTCGCTTTTGAAAGCGTTGCTTTAACTCATCCTTTAACTTACTACTGGCCAATCTAAGCTGTAATAAAACTCCAAGCCCTTCTTCAGAGTTATATAATGATTGCAAAAATTTAACAATACCTTCTTGACTAAGTTTCAGCCCTAAATAGTTAGTCGCCACCTCTTCTATGTTATGTGCTTCATCAAAGATAACCTTTTTATAATAAGGTAAGACTGCTGTTTGCTCCTCTAAATCTTGCTCTTTTCTTAAAGCAAGATCTGCAAATAACAAATGGTGATTTACAATCAACAGGTCAGCTTCTTCAATTTCCTTTCTAGCAAACATAAAATGGCATTGCTCATAATAAGCACAGTTGCCTCGTAAACATAATTCACTTTTAGATGAAATTTGCTCCCATAATTTAAATTCAATCTTAAAATCTAAATCAGAACGACATCCAGTTTCAGTCTTTAAGATCCATTGATTAATCTTTGACAGTTTATCATATTTATCAGCAGCTAATTGAGCATGCTTTTCATATTGAATCAGCCTTCTTAAACAGATATAATTTCTTCTACCTTTAACTAATACAGCCTTAAAATCCAACTCAAAAACTTCTTGCAATAACGGAATATCCTTATTAATTAATTGCTCTTGTAAATTAATTGTATTAGTTGAAATAATAATTTTCTCTTCCTCAATTAGAGAAGAGAATATGCTGGGTACCAAATAAGCCAGTGATTTTCCAGTCCCTGTTCCGGCTTCTATTAATAAATGTTTTTTCTGCTTAAAGACATCGGTAATCTTCATCGCCATTCTTTGTTGTTCAGGTCGATATTCATACTTCGGAAAAAAAGAAGCTAACCTTTCATCAGGAGCAAAAAATTCCTTTATTCGGTCTAACTCTAGTTTTAAACTCATAGTTGCTATCCTTTCATCTTACTAACTGCTTAAGTGTCGCTAAATTTTTTCGATCATCACCAAACTCATCAATTGGAGTCTCTAAAACAAACAATTTATCCTGCAGCTGAGGATGATTAACTAAATTCCTAAACCCTTCTAAACCAATTTTACCCTGACCAATATGCTGATGGCGATCTTTATTAGAAGCAAATTCGGTTTTAGAATCATTAACATGAATCACTCCTAATTTATCTAATCCAAATAAATCATCAATCTCTACTACTAATTTATCTAATTCTTCCTTAAGACGTAAATCATAGCCTGCCGCAAAACCATGGCAAGTATCATAACAAAGCCCTAATCTATCATTATTAGTAATTGACTCTACCATCTTCTTTAACTCTTCTAAACTAGAACCTAGAGCTGTGCCAGCTCCAGCAACATTCTCTAATAAAATACGGACTTTAGGATCAGTTCTCTCTAAAACCTCTTCCAAAGCCTCTGTTATTCTAATAATTCCTGCCTCAACACCTGAACCTGTATGGCTACCTGGATGTAAGACTAAGTATTCAACCCCTAATTTATCAGCTCGCTTAACCCCTGCTACCAAAGCATTAATTGACTTTTGGTACAACTCATCTTTAGAGGAAGCTAAATTGATTAAATAAGGGGTGTGAATTACTACTGATTCTATTTGGTATTTCTTTAAATTTTCCTTAAATTTATTTACTTCTTTATCACTTAACTCTCTTGCTTTCCAGCCCCTTGGATTAGTAGAAAAAATTTGAAAAGTATTACAGTCTAACTCAGCTGCTCTAATAACTGCCTGATCAACTCCTCCAGCAATTGATGTATGAACACCAAATTTCATGACTCTCACCCCCATCTAAAAAAATTATTGGTTAATCAAAAAATTAAAACATAAACTAGAATAAATCCAGTTTATGTCCTTGAATAAAATTTATCTCTAATTATCAATTATCATCTTTATTCTGCTCATCTTCATCAGCTAAAGCAGCTTTACGAGATAAATTAATTCGATCTCGGTCATCAATTTCTATTACTTTAACCAATACCTCATCTCCTACTTCTAAAATATCTTCTACCTTTTTAACATGATGATCAGCTAACTTAGAAATATGAACCAATCCTTCTTTACCTGGCAATACTTCAACAAAAGCACCAAAGTTGGTTGTTCTCTTTACTTTACCTAAATACATTTCACCAACTTCAACATCTTTAGTTAACCGTTCAATCATCTTACGAGCTTCCTTACCAGCTTCTTGATCTTCAGCTGCAATAAATACTTTTCCATCATCTTCAATATCAATCTTCACTCCTGTTTCATCAACAATTTTCTTGATCGTCTTACCGCCTCGACCAATGACATCTTTAATTTTATCTGGATCTATTTTCATTGTCATAATGCTTGGAGCATGAGATGACATCTCTTCACGTGGCTCAGAAATTGTCTTTAACATTTCATCTAAGATATGCAACCTACCAACTCTTGCCTGTTCTAATGCTTCTTTTAAGATCTCTTTAGCAACACCTTTAACCTTCATATCCATCTGTAAAGCTGTGATTCCTTCTTTCGTTCCTGCTACTTTAAAGTCCATATCTCCATTGAAATCTTCTATTCCCTGAATATCAGTTAAGATTGCTACTTGATCATCTTCTTTCATTAACCCCATTGCAATTCCTGCTACTGGTGCTTTAATCGGAACTCCTGCATCCATTAAAGCTAATGTACTTCCACAGATACTTGCTTGGGAAGTAGAACCATTTGAGGCTAGGACTTCAGAAACTAATCTAAGTGTATAAGGAAATTCATCTGCTGAAGGAATCATTGGTCTTAATGCTCTTTCACCTAAAGAACCATGACCAATTTCTCTTCTTCCTGGTCCACGCAGAGGACTTGTTTCACCTACACTGTATGGAGGGAAGTTATAGTGATGCATATATCTTTTAGATTCTTTCTCTTCTAATCCATCTAAAATTTGCTCATCACCTACAGCACCTAATGTTGCCACTGTCATTGCTTGTGTCTGACCACGGGTAAATACTCCTGAACCATGTGTTCTAGGCAATAAACCAACTTCACACGAGATTGAACGAACCTCATCTAACTTACGGCCATCAATTCTGACCCCTTCATTAAGAACTAAGTTTCTGATTGATTCTTTTGAAATCTTATCTAAAGTACTCTTGACCACTTTAATTATTTTTTGAAGTTCTTCATATTCTTGATACTTAGTTTCAAAATGTTCAGTTACTTCTTTCTTTACCTGATTAACTTGATTTCCTCGCTCAAATTTATCAGCAGTCTGTAAAGCTTCGCTTAATCGATCTCCCACATAATCTCTAACTTCTCCTTCAATCTCCGCATCTTCAACAACTTTTAATTCGATATCTGCTTTCTCTTTACCTATTTCAGCAACTATTTTATTTTGTAGCTCTACAACTTCCTTAACCACTTGATGACCAAAATCAATAGCTTCTATCATATCCTCTTCCGATACTTCATTAGCTCCTGCTTCAACCATCATTACTGCTTCTTCAGTTCCTGCTACTGTTAAATCAAGCCCACTTTCTTTATATTGCTCAATTGTTGGGTTAATAACAAACTCTCCATCAACCAATCCGACTTTAACACCACCAATTGGCCCTTCAAATGGAATATCAGAAATAGCAAGTGCAGCTGAAGCACCAATCATCGCCGTAATATCAGGTGCATTGTCAGAATCAACTGATAATACAGTAGCTACTACTTGAACATCATGTCTCATTCCTTTAGGAAATAGCGGGCGAAGTGGTCGATCGATTACTCGTGATGTTAAAGTAGCTGCATCACTTGGTCTACCTTCTCGCTTAATAAATCCACCAGGAATCTTACCGGCAGCATACAACCTTTCTTCATAATTAACCATTAATGGAAAAAAGTCAATACCTGATCTAGGTTCATCCATTGTAGCAGTTACTAAAATAACTGTTTCTCCATAACGAACTAACACTGAACCATTGGCTAACTGGGCCAACTTTCCAGTTTCAATCGTTAACTTTCTTCCTCCTAATTCCATTGACCATTCTTGTGCCATAAAATCTAACCCCTCTCTACAATATTATCTTATTTTTAGCTATACCCAATCTCAGAATTTAAATACTAAAATATAAGAGCGGGAATCCCCGCTCTTATAATCTATTATTATCCTCTAATGCCTAAATCAGCAATTAATTCTCGATAAGACTCTATATCATTATTCTTAAGATATCTAAGTAATCTTCTTCTTTGCCCAACCATCTTTAACAGACCACGTCTAGAATTATGATCTTGTTTATGGTCTTTCAAGTGCTCAGTAAGCTCTGCAATTCGCTCTGTTAAGATAGCAACTTGTACTTCAGCAGAACCTGTATCGTTATCATGACGCCCATACTCATTTATAATTTCTTGCTTTCTCTCAGCTTCTAACATTACTTGTCACCTCCTTATAATTTAAAATCCCCAATCACCAAGTCAATCGCTGGAGCAACGAATAACCTAGTCAATGGTTATAAGAGCAATTCCATATAACATTTTAGCATACCAAAAGAAAAATGTAAACTAATTTAAGACTTTTTTAGCTAGTTGAATATCCTTTTTAATTCTTGTTATTAATTCATCTTTTGTAGCAAATTTATTTTCTCCTCTAATTTTTTCTACAAATTCTAATTCTACTCGCTGATCATAAATATTTTTATTAAAGTTAAAAATATGAACCTCAATAGCAAACTGTCCTGTATTAAATGTAGGTCGTAAACCTAAATGAACTACCCCATCATAAAATTGCTTCTTAACCTTTAGCCTACAAGCATAAACTCCAAAAGGTGGCAATGCATAATCAACAACAGGAACTAAATTGGCGGTAGGAAAACCTAAATCTCTTCCTCTCTGTGCTCCTTTTACTACTCTACAATCAATGGCTAAGTTTCTTCCTAATTGTTCCTTGACCTCAACTAATCTTCCTTGTTGGGCTAATTTACGAATATAAGTACTACCTGTTTCTTGATTATTGATCTTTACTGCAGGAATAGCTTGAACATTAATACCAAACTCTTTTCCTACAGAAGCTAATTGTTCAGGTGTTCCTTTGCTTTGATAGCCACACCTAAAATCTTCCCCTACAATGATCTCTTTAACTGAAAAACGTTTAATTAAATAATCAATTAAAAACTCCTCAAAGGAAATTTTAGAAAATTCAGGAGTAAACTTCTGCAAAATAATCTGTTTAATATTCAGTGATTCAATAATTTTTCTCTTTTGCCACCAACTTGCTAGTGCTTTAGGAGCCTTAGTTGGAGCCAAAATACGTAGTGGGTGAGGATGGAAAGTAAATAAACCACTATCATAACCTAGTTCATTAGCTCTTTTAAT
Source organism: Natroniella sp. ANB-PHB2 (assembly GCF_046097105.1). Lineage (GTDB taxonomy): Bacteria > Bacillota > Halanaerobiia > Halobacteroidales > Halobacteroidaceae > Natroniella. The sequence goes on from NZ_CP175562.1 coordinate 1,415,385, forward strand.
TGTTAGATTAATAATTTTTTGATGTCCTAAATGAACACCATCAAAAGTACCTAAAGTCATTACTACAGGACGATTACGAGATTTATTATATATTATCTCCAATCTAATCTCTCCTTTCAGGAGACTTTAATTATCTTTAGTTAGCTGCTCTTTTAGTGCCTTGATCACTTTCTTTTCTGCATCTTCTAATCCAAGATTAATTGTACAACCAGCGGCTCGAGAGTGACCTCCACCACCAAACAAAGCTGCTACTTGATTAACTTTTAAGTAATTATTAGACCTTAAACCAACTCTGATCTCTTGCTCCTCAACTTCTTTAAACAAGACCCCAACCTCTGCTCCTTTTAAAGTACGAGGATAATTGACTAAACCTTCAGTATCTTCTAGATCAGCACCAACCTCTTCTAACATCTCTTGACTAACCTTCAACCAAGCTATTTTTCCCGTTGAATCAACTTGTAAATTTTGCAGGGTTTTACCTCGTAATATTAAATTGTGATAGGAATTAGTCTCTAGTACATGTTTAGCAATCAAAGATGGATCCACATCATAATTCAATAATTCAGCCATAATCTGATGGGTCGTGCTAGTAGTATTAGAGTAACGAAAAGAACCTGTATCAGTAATTAAACCAGTTGTTAATGCTGTTGCTATTTCAGAAGTCAATTCTATTTCTTTCATTTCTTCTTGAATAGCATAAATTAGTTCTACGGTAGCAGCAACATCAGCTACTAAGTTATAATCTCCAAATAAATTGTTATCTTCATGGTGATCAATATTAATGATTTTTTGTTCTGCAACTAATTCTTTTACTCTAGCTATTCGTTCCAAATTACTACTGTCTACCACTATAGTTAGGTCAGCATCTACTGTTAAACCTTCTTCATATTGTTGTATCTCTTCAATATCAGGTAAAAATGAAAAGCAATCAGAAATAGAGTCATCTATGATAATAGTAGCCTTTTTTCCTAATTGCTCTATCATTAATTTTAAGGCCAGCATAGAACCCAAGTTATCTCCATCAGGGCTAATATGACCGGTTAACAAAATATTTTCAGCACCCTTAATTGAATTAATTATTGCATAAATTGCTTCATTCATCTTTTCCATCCTCATCTATATTCTCCAATATTTCAAAGATGCGTGTTCCTTTTTCAATCGAATCATCATACCTAAAAATAATTTCTGGAGTATGTCGTAATTTAATTCTTTGACCAACTTCCCTTCTGACAAACCCCTCTGTCGCTTGTAACCCCTCCATAGTTTCCTCTTTCTTACCATTTAAAATACTGACAAAAACTTTAGCATGACGTAAATCACCAGAAACCTCTACATCAGTTATAGTTACAAAACCAATTCGTGGATCCTTAATCTCTTTTTGTAATAAATCACTTACCTCTTGTTTGATTAATTCTCCAACCCTTTGTGATCTATGGCGAGCCATTCCTATCATCTCCTATCAGTTTATAGAGTTCGTTTAACCTCTTCATAATCATAAACTTCCATAATATCTCCTACTTTAATATCATTATAATCTTCAATTCCAACTCCACATTCATACCCTTCAGCTACTTCACGTACATCATCTTTAAAGCGCTTAAGAGAACTAATTTCTCCCTCTTTTATAATCTTACCATCTCTAATCAATCTAATCTTAGCATTTCTGTTAATCTTACCACTCTTAACATAAGAACCAGCAATTGTACCTACTTTAGGTACTTTAAATGTATCTCTAACCTCCACTCGACCTAAAACAATCTCTTTATAGTCAGGATCTAATAATCCTTCCATTGCTTGTTTAATCTCTTCAATCGCTCTATAGATAATTCGATAAGTACGAATTTCAACAGTTTCCTTTTCAGCAACCTTACGGGCATTAGTTCCAGGACGAACATTAAATCCAATAATAATTGCATTCGAAGCTGAAGCCAGCATAACATCTGTTTCAGTAATTCCTCCTACTCCATCATGCACAACTTTAACCTGAACTTCTTCCGTACTTAAATTCAATAATGATTCCTTTAAAGCCTCGACTGATCCTTGTACATCGGCTTTAACTACAATATTTAAATTCTTAATTTCTCCTTCTTGAATTTGAGCAAATAAATCATCAAGATTAACGGTCGTATTTTGACTTAATTCATCGGCTCTCCTCTTATCTTCACGTCTGTTAGCTATATCTCTTGTAGCTTGATCATCTTCTAAAACCTCTAATAAATCACCAGCATTTGGCACCTCAGATAGACCCAATACTTCAACTGGAGTAGAAGGACCTGCCTCTTCAACTCTTTCTCCGCGATCATTAATCATTGCTCTTACTCTTCCAGAAGCCATACCTGCTACAATAGGCTCTCCTACTTTTAAAGTTCCATTTTTAATTAAAACAGTAGCTACTGGCCCTCGGCCTCTATCTAATTCTGCTTCAATTATGACTCCATGAGCTGGACGAGCAGGGTTAGCTTTTAACTCTTCCATTTCAGCAGTCAAGATAATCATTTCTAATAACTCATCCAAATTCTGCTGCTTCAGAGCAGAAACTGGAACACAAATCGTATCTCCACCCCATTCTTCAACTACTAAACCATGTTCCGTTAACTCCTGTTTAACCCTCTCTGGTTGTGCATTTGGTTTGTCAATTTTATTAATAGCTACTATAATTGGTACTTCAGCTGCTTTAGCATGGTTAATTGCTTCAACAGTTTGCGGCATAATTCCATCATCAGCTCCAACTACTAAGATAGCAATGTCAGTTGCCTGAGCACCACGAGCTCTCATTGAAGTAAATGCCTCATGGCCTGGAGTATCTAAGAAAGTAATTAGCTGATCATTTACTTCAACTTGATAAGCTCCAATATGTTGCGTAATCCCTCCAGCTTCACCAACTGTTACATTTGTTTTTCTAATTGAATCCAATAGAGTCGTCTTTCCGTGATCTACATGTCCCATTACAGTAATTACTGGTGGTCTAGTTTTCAAGTCTGCTGGATCATCTTCAACATCTGCTACTAATCCATAAATATCATCTTCAATATCATCTTCTTCTACCTCTTCTACCTGATAACCATACTCTTGCGCTAATGTTTCGATTGTTTCAAAATCAAGCTCTTGATTAATTGTCGCCATAACTCCCAAATTAATTAATTCAGCCATCAAACTATTAGGCTCAATCTCTAACTCTTCAGCTAACTCTTTAACGGTTAACCTTCCCTCAACTTCTATTATATCTACCTCTTTATCATCTTCATCCGTTCCTAATACCATACCGGTCACCATTTCAGCAGTATCTTTCTCTACTGTGCTCATATGACTACTAACATCTAACCCTAAATCCTGTAATATCTCAATTAATTCTTTATTTTCTATCTCTAACTCATTAGCCAACTCATAAATTCTAATTCCCATTAATTAACACCTCACTATTAATTTGTAATTTTATTGCTTTAAGAAATAATCTTAGAACAATCCTGAATCCTTCTCTTCTAACTGCGATTCACTCTTAATATCTATCTTCCATCCTGTCAATTTAGCAGCTAGTCTAGCATTTTGACCCTCTTTTCCAATTGCTAAAGACAATTGATAATCTGGTACAACTACCTTAGCTACACTTTCTAGCTCATCAACATCTACATCAATAACTTCAGCAGGACTTAAAGCATTAGAGACAAACTTGGCAACATCTTCATTCCATTGCACAATATCAACCTTTTCCCCATTTAACTGATCAACAATAATCCTTACCCGAGAACCATTAGGGCCAACACAAGAACCAACAGCATCCACATCTTCGTCATTAGAATGAACAGCAATCTTAGAGCGTGAACCTGCTTCCCTTGCCACCGCTTTAATCTCTACAACTCCATCATGAATCTCAGGAACTTCTAATTCAAATAACCTCTCTAATAATCCCGGATGTGTCCTAGAGACTAAAATGTTTGGCCCTTTAGTAGTTTCACTAACCTCAACAATATAAACTTTGATTCGATCTCCTTGCTCATATTCTTCGATTGGTATCTGCTCAGGCGGAATTAAGATTGCTTCCGCCCTTCCCAGATCAATAATCACATTATTTTTATGATGACGCTGAACAATCCCTGTTACTATATCCCCTTCTCGATTAGAAAACTCTTCATAAATAATGTCCCGTTCAGCTTCACGAATCCTCTGAATAACGACCTGTTTAGCTGTTTGCGCTGCAATCCGACCAAAATTACCAGGAGTAACTTCAATCTCTACTTGATCTCCTATTTCATAATTAGGGTTCTTTTGTTGGGCCTCAATCAATGAAATTTCCTCATCTTGATTAGTTACTTCCTCAACAACTTCTTTTGTAGAGTAAACACTTACTTCACCAGTGTCTTCTTCTATATCAATCTCTACACTTCCAGCAGTACCGAAATCCCGTTTATAAGCCGATTTTAATGCTGCTTTAATAGCATCAAGCAACATTGCTTTAGGAATCCCCTTTTCTTTTTCAATATCATTTAACGCTTGAATCAACTCAACATTCATCTTTTTAATTCCTCCCCTTATACCCTAAAATTCAACTGCCAATTTAGTTTTAGCAATTTTAGAAAATGGTATACTCAATTCTTCACCATCTAAGCTAAGCTTAACATTCTCACCTTCAAGACCAAGTAGTTTGCCTGTCAACTCTTTTTTGCCATTTACCGGTGCATATGTAGAAATCTCAACCAGTTCTCCACTAAATCTTTTAAAATCTTGCTTTGTTTTTAACGGTCTATCAATCCCTGGCGACGAAACTTCTAACAGATAAGACTGTTCTATTGGATCCTTTAAGTCCAATTGTTCACTTAAGTCTCGGCTCACCTGCTGACAGTCATCTAAAGATACACCATCTATATTATCAACAAAGACTCTTAAAATCCAATCCGGGCCTTCTTTGTTATATTCTACATCAACTAATTCTAAGCCTTGGCTCACAACTATCGGCTCCGCTAATTCCATTACAATACGCTCTACACTCTTCCCCATATTTTTCCCTCCCTTAAGCTTTATTTTCCCAAATTTTAGTATCATTTATTCTTATTCGGCTAATTAATTTTATTACATAATTAAAGAGTGGGTTCTTTACCCACTCCGTTAGTACAGATATCAACAAATATATATTACATTTTAGCATATTATTAACCTTTTTGCAAACTATATTCCAAAGAGGGATAATTGATTAGTTTCCGGCAAACCATCCACAGCACCAATCTCCTTTAAGACTTCAATTACTGTTTTGCTCAAGCCAGTTCTATTAGTTAAATCTTCTATTGATGTAAATTCCACTCCTTGACGTGCTTGAATTAAACTCTCTGCTGCACTCTCTCCTAAACCTTGTAAACTTACTAAAGGAGGTAGTAACCCTTCCTCTGTAATTTCAAATTCTTTAGCCTTAGATTGATAAATATCGACTGTTTTGAAGGTGATTCCTCTAGCCATTGCTTCAATTACTATCTGTAAAACCTTTAACGTATTCTTATCTTTTGCTGTTGCATCATTACCTTTAGCTTTAATTTCATTAATCTTTTTCTTAATAAACTCTTTTCCTTGCAAAACAATTTGTGAATCAAAATCATCAGCTTTAATAGTAAAGTAAGTATTATAAAAAGCCTCCGGGTAATGAACCTTAAAATAAGCAATTCGAAAAGCCATCATCACATAAGCTGCTGCATGGGCTTTAGGAAACATATAATTTATCGTCTTACATGATTTAATATACCAATCAGGAACCTCATTATCCTTCATAGCTTTTTCTTCCTCTGGCGTTAACCCCTTTCCTTTACGGACATGCTCCATAATCCAAAAGGCTGTAGAAGGTTTTACCCCTTTTTGTAATAAATAATTCATAATATCATCACGAACAGAGATTACTTCTGATAGCTGTGCTATCCCTTGCTTAATCAAATCCTGAGCATTGTTCAACCAGACATCTGCTCCATGAGATAATCCACTAATCCTTACCAGTTCAGCAAAAGTTGTCGGCTTAGTCTCCTTTAACATTCCTCTAACAAAACTGGTCCCAAACTCTGGGATACCCAATGTCCCTAATTCAACTCCTACTTCTTCTTGGCTGACACCTAACGGTTCAATGCTAGAAAATATTGCCATAGTATCTTCATCTTCTAAAGAAATTTCTTGAGGATCAACACCGGTCAAATCTTGTAACATACGAATACTGGTTGGATCATCATGTCCTAAAATATCCAGTTTCAATAGATTATCGTGGATCGAATCAAAATCAAAGTGGGTCGTCAAAGTATCCTTCTTCATATCGTTAGCTGGTTTTTGAATCGGAGTAAAATCATAAATCTCTTTTTCTTGTGGTACAACTATCTGTCCTCCAGGATGTTGACCGGTCGTCCTCTTTACTCCTGTACAACCAGCAACCAAACGATCAATTTCAGCTTTTCTTAATGGTAAGTCATTATCTTGAGCATGTCCTTTAACAAAACCATAGGCAGTTCGATCAGCAATTGTAGAGATAGTTCCTGCTCGATAGACATATTCTGTTCCAAACAACTCTTCTGTATACTTATGAACTTGAGGCTGATACTCCCCCGAAAAGTTAAGATCTATATCTGGTACTTTGTCTCCTTCAAAACCTAAAAAGACTTCAAATGGAATATCAAAACCATCTTTAACTAACTGACTAGAACATTCAGGACATTTTTGATCCGGCAAGTCAACCCCTACCCCAACAGAACCATCAGTAAAAAATTGATTATATTTACATTCTGGACATCTATAATGCGGTGCTAAAGGGTTTACTTCTGTAATATCAGTCATAGTAGCTACTAAAGAAGAACCAACCGAACCACGCGAACCAACTAAATATCCATCATCTAATGATTTCTTAACTAATTTTTGTGAAATTAAATAAATTACTGCATAACCATTCCCGATGATCGAATCCAACTCTTTTTTTAATCTTTTTTCTACAATTTCTGGTAGTGGACTGCCATAAAGTCCTTCAGCTTTATTATAAGTCATTGATCTAATTTTATCTTCTGCTCCTTCAATAGTCGGAGTAAATAATCCATCTGGAATTGGTTTAAGTTCTTCAACCATTTCTACTATCTGATTTGGATTATCAATTACTAGTTTTTGAGCTGCCTCTGGTTCAAAATAATCAAACTCCTCTAACATTTCAGAAGTCGTTCTAAAATATAAAGGTGCTTGTTGATCTGCATCATCAAAGCCTTGTCCTTCCATTAAAATCTGACGATAAATACTATCTTTAGGATCTAAAAAGTGAACATCACCAGCAGCAATCACAGGCTTACCTAGCTTCTTTCCTAACTGATAAATCTTCTTATTAATCTCCTGTAATTCTTCTAAAGATTTAACGGTTCCCTGGGCTAATAAAAACTTATTATTACCAACCGGTTGTAATTCAAGATAATCATAAAATTTAGCTAATTCCATCAACTCTTGTTCAGGTTTCCCATTCAACACCGCCTTATATAACTTTCCAGCTTCACAAGCAGAACCAATAATTAGACCTTCTCTCATCTCTAACAATTCACTTTTTAAGATTCTAGGTACACGATGAAAATTATCAATATGAGCCTTTGAAACTAATTTATAAAGATTCTTAAGCCCCACTTGATTCTTAACTAAAATATTAGTATGATAAGGTCTAACTCGCTTATAATCAATCTTACTTGTCAATTGATTGACTTCAGCTAAAACAGCAACATCTTGCTCTAGAGTTAAGTCTATTAATTCTGCAAATATTTCAGCAGTCACAGTTGCATCATCAATAGCCCGATGGTGATTTTCTAAATCTTTATTAAACTTTTTAGCCAACTTATTTAATTTATAACTCTTTAAATCTGGCAATAAAGCTCGAGATAAATTTAAGGTGTCTAGAGCAGTATTGGTTAATTTCTCTTTCTCTAATTTTCGCAACTTATCTTCAATAAACCCTAGATCAAAGCTCAAGTTATGAGCTACTAAAGTAGCCTCTCCAACAAAATCTAAAAATTCTTCAATTGCTATTTCTAGCTGAGGGGCCAACTCCACCATTTGATCAGTAATCCCTGTCAATTCAGTAATCTTTGCTGGGATAGAGACTCCTGGATTGATAAAGGTTTGATAGGTATCAACTATCTCTCCTGCCTCTAATTTAACTGCTCCTATCTCTATAATTTGATCAGAGTGAGGATTAAAACCTGTCGTTTCTAAATCAAAGACTACAAATTTCTCTTCTGTTAGCTTCTTCTCATTTGGATTTAAAACGATCGGCTCCCCATCATCAACTAAATATGCTTCCACACCATAAATGACTTTAATATCTCTACCCACAGCAGCATTATGAGCATGTGGAAAAGACTGTACTACCCCATGATCAGTAATTGCAATTGCTGGATGACCCCACTCATCAGCCCTCTTAATTACCTCTCCTACATCAACGACTGAGTCCATTGCACTCATTTTGGTATGTAAATGCAACTCACTTCTCTTTTGTGGTGCATCATCCTTTTTATTTTCAGGTACAATTGGCATTACAGAATTGGCCATTAAGCTCAATTCATGGTCATACTTATCATACTTAACTGGCCCTTGAACCTTAACACAACAACCTTTAGTAATATTTTTAGCCAACGCTCCATTTTGCTTCTCAAAGACTTTGACTGTAATTGAATCAGTACCGTCAGTTAAATAAAATATAACTAAATTCCTACCACTTTTTAACTCCCTAACTTCTAAATCAAATACTTCTCCAGCAATAATTATCTTTCTTTCTTCTCCTACTATCTCCTCAATAGTAGTCGATTGGCCACTTATCTTATTTCCCAACCAGACTTGATTTGAACTTTTAGTCGACGATTGATTAGTCTTAACTCCTGCATCTTCTCGCTGAGCAACAGACTCAACCAAACTCTTCATATAAGCATCGTTCTCTTTAGTTTGCTCATCTTTAATCTTTGCTAATTCATCTGCAAAATTTCCTAAACCAAATTTAACTTTAACTTGCTGATTATACTCTTGTTCAATTATTTCAGCCAAGATTTGATGACAATTCTTTTTCTCCAATGCTTCGATTGCCATTTTATTCTTAACTTCTACAATCAACAATTCATCTTCTACTCGCCAATGCGATAACGAAAGCCAACCATTAGTCTGAGGGAGTCTCTCTCTTATCTTCTTAATTATCTGCTCCCACTCTTCAGTCAAGATTAAATCTAAAGGTAGATCAGGGTTATAATACTCAACTTGATACTTAAACCTCCCTTTAGAAATCATTTCAGCTCCTAACTGTTCCAATTGATCAGCAATTTCAAAGCCTTGAGGTAATTTAAATTTAACTTGACAGTAATTATCCTCCAAATCAACCTCAACCTTAAGAATCTTTATTTTATTGATCAGCTCTTGACTAGTAAAATTTTCTTTTAGTCGCTCTTTAAATATACAACTATTTCCTTTAGGTTTAATTACTACTTTACCCATTCTTATCTCTCCCTTAATCTAGATCCTTAATCTGAACACTAATAACACTTGGTAGTTCAGTCAACACCCCAATCAACTGGTTTTGGTCAACTTTCTTGGATTTCTGTATCTTTAAATTAATATAAACATTATTCGCTTCTTTATAACATTGTTCTATACATGCATCAGTAATCTGAATTTCATTTTCACCTAATACAGAAGCAATCTTACCTAATGAACCCACCTGATCAAAAATTTTAATTCGCAATGAATACAAGTTTTGACTATTATAGAGCCTTAATTCAACTTGACTTAAAAGTGTTAATGTTACCATTACTAAAATAGTAGCAATTACCGCATTTAAATAAAAACCTGCTCCCACAGCTAAGCCAATTCCAGCAACTGTCCATAAACCAGCAGCAGTTGTTAGCCCCGTAACCGAAAATCCTTCTCTAATAATAGTTCCTGCCCCTAAGAAACCAATTCCACTGATAACTTGAGCAGCAATTCGACCAGGATCACCTGGGTTAGACAATACTCCTTCATATAATAATGGAACTTTTAAGGAAACTGTCATAATCAAAGTTGAACCTACTGCTACTAAGATATATGTTCTAAATCCTGCTGGTCTATAACTTCGCTCCCTTTCTAGACCTACCAGCCCCCCCAATAAGCAGGCTAATAATAAACGTGAAACGATTTCTAGCGCTTCCAACTATTATCACCCCCTAAAGATCAAATGTTGCTTGTAAAAACAAGCAACATTTGATCTATTTTATCTTATTTTTAAAACAAGAAAAATTCTTAACTATATCCCAATACATCTTAACTCTAGCTTTAAATCCTTCCACAACACCTAATTTTTCCTCTTTCATAACATGAGATAGGTCATAAAGTTCAACTTCTTCAATCTTAATATTATGTTTTTTAATGTATTGAGTCAAAGCTACTTCTACGCCAAATTTAGTCATATTTAAATCTGAGATGCCATCTAATACACTCCTCTTCACTGCTCTTTGTCCAGAAAGAAAAGGAGCAATCTTTTGGGCCAAATCTGTAACCATCCTGCCCTCGGCAAAGACTCCAATAGTCATTTTAGTCTTCTTATTAATTATTGGTGATAATAACTGATCAATATGTTCAGCTGTCAACCCCAATAAATCAGCATCTAAAAAGAGAATTATATCACTTTTACTATTTTCAATTCCAACTTGCATAGCAGCTCCTTTGCCCTGATTTTGTTCCAATTTAATAACTTCAGCTCCAGCTTTTAAGGCTTTAGCAGCTGTCTTATCAATTGAGCCATCACTCACTACAACAACTTCATCTATTAGCCGATGGTTTCTAACTTGAGTTACTACTTGAGCAACTGTCTCCTCTTCATTATAAGCAGGAATTATAGCAGCAATCTGCATTAATAAATAACCTCCTAATTACTTTAACTGAGCTATCAAATCCTCAATTTCAGTTAAAGCTTGATCAGCTTCAATCTCTAATTCTTCTCCAGTCTGTCTCAACTTAACTTCTAATTTACCATCTGCTAAGGAACGAGAACCAATTGTAATTCGAATTGGACAGCCAATTAAATCAGCATCATTAAACTTAACTCCTGCTCTTTCTTTTCGATCATCAGCTAATGTCTCAATTCCTGCTGCTGATAATTGCTCATATAATTCAACAGTCTTATCGCTTACTTTTTCATCACTTCCTAAAGGTAACAAATGAACGATATAAGGGGCCAAAACTTTAGGCCATTTGATGCCATATTGATCATAATTTTGCTCAATCACTGCCGCAACTGTTCTAGTTATTCCAACTCCATAGCAGCCCATTACTAATGGCTGGCTCTTTCCATTTTCATCTAAAAAGCTAGCTTCTAAAGCTTGACTATACTTAGTTCCTAATTTAAATACCTGCCCTACCTCTATTCCAGGAGTTAAATTAAGTTCAGCACCACATTCTACACAGCCTTCCCCTTCTTTAACACTACGAATATCGGCAACTTCAGTTACTGTAAAGTCACGTTCTGGATTGACATTAAGATAATGCTTATCTGTCTTATTGGCTCCACTTACAACATTAGTTAGTTTCATTACTAACTCATCAGCAATTATTCTAACCTGATCATCAAGACCGACTGGTCCACTAAACCCTTTTACAGTATCTAACTTTTCATAGACTTGTTCGCTAGCCAACTCAAGATTTACTACACCTAATAAATTAGCTAACTTGATCTCATTAAGCTCATAATCACCTCGTACTAAAGCTAGTACTATTTCATCTTCTGTTTGATAAAATAAGGCTTTAATCATCTTCTCTAATGGAAGTTCTAACTGAGCAACCAACTCTCCCATAGTAGTTGCATCTGGTGTATCAACTTCTGTCAATTCTTCTAACTTCTCACCATTCTCTTTAACTTTAACTTGAGAAGTTGCTAACTCTAGATTGGCAGCATAGCCACACTCTTCACAATAAACAACTATATCCTCTCCTGCTTCAGCTAAAGCCATAAATTCATGCGAATCTTCTCCTCCAATTGTACCTGTGTCTGCTTGAACTGGTCTAAAGTCTAAACCACATTTAGTAAATATTTTTTCATAAGCATCATACATCTGCTTATAACTTTCCTCTAAACCTACTTGATCAGTATCAAAGCTATAAGCATCTTTCATAATAAACTCTCTACCACGTAACACTCCAAATCGTGGTCTAATCTCATCACGATATTTAGTCTGAATTTGATATAAATTTAATGGCAGATCCTTATATGATCTAACTTCATCTCTCACCAAATCCGTAATTACCTCTTCATGTGTTGGCCCTAAACAAAATTCTCTGCCCTGTCTATTTTCTAGCCTCATTAATTCAGGGCCATAATCTTTTAACCTTCCTGATTCTTCCCATAATTCGGCAGGTTGTAAAGCTGGTAATAATAACTCCTGTGCCCCTGCTCGATCCATCTCTTGACGTACAATATCTTGAAATTTCTTAATTACTCTATATCCTAACGGCAAATATGTATAAACCCCTGAACTCAATTTCCTCATCAAACCAGCTCTTAACATTAATTTATGACTCACAACTTCTGCATCAGCTGGAGTCTCTTTTAATGTGGGAATATACATCTGTGACATTTTCATAATTTTGTACCTCCTCTATTATCAAACACCTCTTTTTAAAGCAAATAAGATCACTTAAATTTTATCAACCTTAACTAAACTTGTCAATTACAAAACTATTCCAACTTATCAATTTCAATTAGTAATTCATTTACTAGTTCCTGACCAGAAACCTTCTTAATAACTTCACCTTTTTTAAAGATTAAACCAACATCCTTACCTCCAGCAATACCTAAATCAGCTTCACGAGCCTCACCAGGTCCATTGACAACACAACCCATCACAGCTACTTCTATCGATTTATCTAAATCTCCTATCTCCTCTTCAACTCGATTCGCAATTTTAACCAGATCTATTTCACATCTTCCACAAGTAGGGCAAGAAATTAAATTAACCCCCTGATCCCTTAAGTTAAGAGCTCTTAAAATTTGAAAACCAACTTTAACCTCTTCTACTGGATCTCCAGTCAAAGAGACTCTAATCGTATCTCCTAAACCCTGGGCCAAGATAGCTCCTATTCCTACGGCAGATTTGACCGTCCCTGATTTGATTGTACCTGCCTCTGTAATTCCTACATGTAGCGGATAGTCAACCTCTTGAATTATTAATTGGTAAGCTTTTAGGGTCATCATTACATCAGAGGCCTTTAAAGAAATAATAATCTCTTCAAAACCAAACTTCTCTAATAATTCAATATTTCCTAAAGCACTTTCTACCATTGCCTCTGCTGTAGGATGACCATGTTTTTGTAATAACTCTTTTTCTAACGAGCCAGCATTGACCCCCACTCTAATCGGAACTTGATATTCTAGTGCCTTGTTAGCAACCAACTCAATCTTTTCTTCACTTCCTATATTACCTGGGTTGATTCTCAAGCCATCTACCCCTTGTTCTAACACCTCTAAGGCCAATTTATAATTGAAGTGAATATCTGCAATCAAAGGAATATCAATCTCTTCTTTAATTTGTGCAACCTTACTTGCTGCTGATTGATCAGGAATTGCTATTCTAACCAATTCACACCCCGCTTTTTCTAGTTGCTTAATTTGAGTGACTGTTTCTTTTACATTACGTGTGTCAGTGTTAGTCATTGATTGTACTGAAATAGGAGCAGTTCCACCAATCTGTACATCTCCTATTTGTACCACTCTTCTTTTTTGCCTCTTCATCTTATCACCTACTTTAAGTCGCATTCTTCACAATGATTATTACAATGCCTTCTCTGTCGATAGACTAACATATCAAGCCTTCTGATTCTTTGTAAAGCTTCTGCAAAAGAGATTATGGTATCATGATGAGAACCACCATCTTGCTTATCCATATCATCTGCATCAGACACTAATTGTTGTAACGGGGTTAATTTTACATTTTTACTTACTGGACTTGAATTACTATGGAAAAGAATAGCCAAAGCAATATCCCGTGCTTTACCTAAACCCTCCCCTTTAAAAATCAATAATTCATGGGCACGTTCTGCCCCTTTGATTGTATGGATATCAAATTCATTATAAGATTGATAATCCCATTCACCTTGCTTTTCCCAGTTAGTATGACCTATATCATGTAATAATCCAGCTTTAGTGGCTAAATCAACACAGATCCTACGATCGACAGCTAGCTCAAAAGCATTCTCGGCAGTATTAACAGCATGGCAATAACCTGCTTTAGGCAGATGCTTTTTAGCTATACTATCTGTTAATAATGTCTCTAAAGTTACATAGTCATCTAACACAGACTCACCTCCTATTTTTCAACACAGTCATCACACAATCCGTCATTACGCTTAACTTGAGCCCGAGCCTCCTTACCACATCTGCGACAGTCAGTTCCAATTAACTCAAAACATGCTTCACAGAAGTCATATTTTCTAGCAAATTCAGGATCAGGCTTACCACAGATTTTGCAAACACATTCTTTGCAATAACCATTATTTTCTTCTAACTGTTTAGGAACTACTTTCCCACAAGCTTTACAAGCGTACTTACCATCTTTTTCTTCCCTTAGTCTTTTGACGCAGTCTTCACAAATATTTTCATGTTTTAAGATTCTAACTTCTGTAGCTTCTGCTCCACAAATGGCACAATATCTCTCTGCTCTTCGTCCACTAACCTTATTAGGATCTAACCATTTACCTCCACGTCTAGTCTGTTGTTTTGCCATTTTATCACCTCTAAATTAAATAATTGCCTTAAGATCTTGAACCATAATAATTATAAATAATAACATCAACAATGCAAAACCTATTAAATGAATCATACCTTCTTTTTCTTGATCAACTGGTTTTCCAGTAATAATTTCATAACCTAAAAAGACCAATCGTCCTCCATCTAAAGCAGGAATAGGTAATAAATTCATGATTCCTAAATTGATACTAATTATTGCTGCTAAATTCATTACTCTAAGCATCCCACTTTGAGCTGCATCTCCTACCATTTGAGCAATCCTAACCGGACCTGATACTTCAGCAGCTATCTGTCCAGTAATCATCTGCCATAACCCAACAATTATAGCTACTACATACAACCCTGTCTGCTTAACCCCAAGCCATAATGCCTTGAAGATATTAACTGGTTCTCTAGTCAATACTGGTATAATTCCAATTATACCTTCTTGTCTTTCTTGCTCCATGATTGGAGTTACTTCTGTCTCAAAAGTTCTTCCATCCCGTTCCACCTCTAAGCTAAGTTGTTGGCCCGGATTGTTATGGATAGTCTCAGATAACTCCTCCCAATTCTCTACTTGTTGATCATTAACTGCCAATACTTTATCACCATCTCTTAAGCCGGCCTGATAAGCTGGCTGTTCAGGAATCACTTGCCCAATAATAGTACTAGAAGAACTAGAAATAGGAACACCAAAAATAGTGAAAATTAGAGCGAATAATAAAATAGCTAAGATAAAATTCATTATTGACCCCATACTAATAACTCCAATTCGCTCCCAGACAGATTTTTGAAATAAGCACTTATTATTTCTGACAGCTTCCTGATAAGCTTCAATTTCTTCTTGCTCACTCTCATCGTCAATCGGCATTTCTCCAGTCATTTTACAGAATCCACCTAATGGTAAAATTCGAATCGAATATAATGTTTCTCCAACCTGTCTTCCTATCAACTTTGGCCCCATACCAAGAGCAAACTCTTCAACTTGAACCCCTACACGTTTAGCAACTAAAAAATGTCCTAACTCATGAAAAAAGACTAAAATACCTAAAACAATTATAAAAGAAATAATCGTTAGAATCAATTTCTATCACCTTCTTTTCTTGCCTGTTTTCTAGCCCAACTATCAGCTGCTAAAATATCATCTAAAGTTGGAGTTATAATTGGCTGATGTCTCTTCATCACTTTCTCAATTATTTGCGGAATTTCAATGAATCTCAGCTGATTATTTAAAAATTGAGCAACAGCTACCTCATTAGCAGCATTTAATACAGCAGGCATTGTTCCTCCAACTCTTCCAGCTTGATAAGCAAAATCTAAACAAGGAAACAAGTCTCTTCTTGGTTCTTCAAAAGTCAGTTTTCCAACTTGAGCCAAATCCAAACTTTTCAGTTGATTTTTCTTACGTTTAGGGTAAGTCAAGGCATACTGAATCGGCACTTTCATATCAGGAAGACCTAACTCAGCTAACATAGAATGATCTTTATACTCAACTAAAGAATGAACTATACTTTGGGGATGAACTACTACATCTATCTGCTCAAAATCCAGATCAAATAACCACTTAGCTTCAATTACCTCTAACCCCTTATTCATCAAAGTAGCAGAATCGATTGTGATCTTACCTCCCATATCCCAATTAGGATGATTCAAGGCTTGCTTGACTGTTACTTCTTCTAAATCTACAGCACTAACCTCTCGAAAAGGCCCCCCAGAAGCAGTTAATATAACCCTACTAACTTGTTCTTTCTCTTCTCCTTGCAAGGCTTGAAAGATTGCATTATGTTCACTATCTATTGGCAAAATATTCACCCCATATTCAGTGGCTTCTCTCATTACAATCTCTCCAGCAGTTACTAATGCCTCTTTATTGGCTAATCCTATATCGTTTCCGACCCTAATTGCCTCAAGGGTAGGTTTAACCCCTACAGCACCCACTACTGCATTAACCACTAAATCAACATCAACTAACGTAGCAGCTTTAATTAAACCACCTTCTCCTACTAAGACCTCAGTTTGCAAATCTTTTAAATTATATTTTAACTCACTTGCTCTTTCCTCATTCATCAAAACAGCATATTGGGGGTTATATTTCTTAACTTGTGCAGTTAATAGCTCTACATTCTGATTGGCTGTTAGGGCCAACACTTCAAACTGCCCTGTTAAATCATCAATTACTTCTAAAGTTTGTTTCCCAATCGAACCTGTTGAGCCTAAAATACTTATCTTTTTCATAACAGTCCTCCTAACTTACTTGTAACTAGTAGTTTATGATTAATAGTTTATTTAGATTCAAAGTACAAACTTTATTACAAAATAATATCAGTAAAAATTAAAGTTCAAAACCCCTATCATAGGGCCTGTATATAACTTATTTAGCAATTGAAATCACTCCTGATTTAATAATCGAATTTAAAACAATCAAGAATACTGGCCCAATAAAAAATCCACCAACTCCAAAAAATTGAACACCTATATATAAGCCCATTAAAGTAGCTAAAGGATGGATCCCTATATTCTGGCCAACTATTTTAGCTTCAGTTGACTGGCGCACTACTGCAATCACAATATAATTAATTAGTAATCCAACTGCTAAACTGGTATTGCCGATTATAAAATTATAGACAGCCCACGGAAGAAAAATTAAACTAGGGCCAATAACTGGAATCAAATCCAAAGCTCCACAGACTAACCCAATTACAATCGCATAATTACTTCTCAAAACCAACAAACCAATGATTGAAATAATTATTGTATTAGTAATTAAGATCATTTGAGCTCTAATAAAACCGACTATAGAGCTAATAATATCCTGTTGTATCACTCTAACCTTCTCCCGCCAATGAATAGGAATGTAAGCCAAACAACTTTCTGTAATTATTTCTTTATCCTTACTAATAAAAAAAGTAGCAATCAAGCTTATAACTAAAGTTATAATTACTCGTGGCAACTTCCTAACTATTTCCAACAAATAAGCAAAAGAAAGATCAATTATATTCTTGATTTGAGCATAAAAAATTTCTAAGTTATTAATAATAGTTTTCCTAACATTCCTTGGCACTTGCCATTCATCAAATAAAGTACTTAAATTTCCATTCTGCTCTAATAACCAATTAAAGCTGGCCCCTAATTTATGTTGATCAGGTAAATTATTTACTAAACTATCTAATTCAATCAATAATCTAGAAATACTGATTGTCAATAACAAACTGATAAAAATTATTATAATTGCTAGCACTATTGCAACTGCTATCCCCCGAGAAAATTTAGCTTCTTGTTCTAAAAAAAGGACAGCAGGGTCAATTAAACTGGCTAGAATTATACCAATAATAAATGGCAATACATAACCAATTAAGTAGTTTAAAATAATAATGCTGCTAGCTGAAACAACTAACAAAATCAAACCTACTTTATAGCTACTTTTCATCATCCCTCACCGTCACTTCAATATCACCCATTGCAAGTAATAATATACAACAGGTATACTAAATAGTAAGCTATCAAGCCGATCTAATATTCCACCATGACCTGGTATTAACTCCCCAGAATCCTTAATTTCAGCATCACGCTTAAAAACAGAAACCGCCAAATCACCTAACTGAGCAACAAGCCCTATTAACCCCCCTAAAAGAATTCCTGTTAAGTAAGTAAAATTTAAGAAGTATCTACCAAAGATTATAGTCATTATAATACTACCAATCAATCCCCCTACTGCCCCTTCAATTGTCTTGTTGGGGCTAATTCGAGGAGCTAATCGGTGTTTACCAAAGTTCATCCCTACAAAATAAGCCCCTATATCAGTTAACCAGGTCGCTAAAATTGGTAGCCAAACAATCAATCTGCCTCCGTTTCCTCCACTAAGCTCAAGATTATATAATAAGATCAAATGACTAAATAATCCCGTAATATAAACTGCACCAAATAAAGTAGCTGCTGTAGTCAAAATTGCAGATTGGTCGGTTTTGATTAGAATTTGCTTTATCAAGAGAACAATTACAGCCAAAGATACTAAAGGATAGATTAAATTCAGATTATTAGTTAAATAAATAACTAAAATCCAAATTACTCCAATTAAATATCCGCTTAATCTATTACTTTTAATTCCTTTTTCTTCTACTAATTGATAGTATTCATTGAGAGCTAAAATTACAACAATTAAATTCAAAATCATAAATGGCAAGCCACCTAAATTAAAAATAAAGACCAATAATGGAATGCCTATAATTGCACTTATAATTCGTTTACTTAACATTTCAGTTTAACACCTACCCTCTTTAAGTCCTCCAAACCTTCTTTCTCTGTTTTGAAAATCAGCTATTGCTTCTAAGAAAGTCTCAGCAGTAAAGTCTGGCCAATAAGTTTGAGTAAAGTATAGTTCTGCATAAGCTATCTGCCATAATAAAAAATTACTGATCCTTTCTTCCCCGCCTGGTCGAATTAATAATGCTGGATCAGGCTGATTAGCAGTATATAATTGAGCAGCTACTTCAGCTTCATCTATTTCCTCAACTTTTAATTGGTCATGCTTAACCTTAATAGCAATATTTTTAATCATTTCGATAATCTCTGCTCTACCACCATAATCTAAGGCAATATTAACAGTTATTTTTTGATTATCCCCTGTTCTTTTCATTACCTGCTCAGCCTTTTTTCTCACAGAATTAGGTAATCTATCTTTGTAGCCAATAACCTTAACCTTAACCCCTTGTTGATTAAATTTTTCAAGCTCTTTTTCAAATATTTGTTGAAAAAGATTCATTAAAAAGTCAACTTCCCGTTGCGGCCTTTTCCAATTTTCAGTTGAAAAGGTATAAGCTGTAATGTGGTCTATACCTATTTTAGCAGCACATTCAATAACTTCTTTTAAACTATCAACTCCAGCTTGATGACCTGCGGTTCTAGGCAAACCTCTTTGTTTGGCCCAGCGACCATTTCCATCCATAATAATTGCTACATGTTCAGGAATTGGCCCTTGCTTTACTTTTTTCAAACTATTATCAAAAGTAGTATCAACTTCTTTATTATTAGTAGTAACTAATTTATCAATTAACTTCTTTAACACAGCCTAACCTCCCTCTTATAAAATACAACCCCCTCACTCCTAGAGGGGGAAGTTATCAGAAGAAATTATTATCTTAACTTTAAATCAAACTCTAAATTTAATTTCTATCTCTTCACTAAACATCTATAATAGCAGAAGTCTTTTCTTCTAATAATTGATCAATTTTTGTTATGTATTCATCAGTTATCTCTTGAATATTATCCAACCCTCGATGATAATTATCTTCAGAAATTTCGCCTTCTTTTTCTAACTCTTCCAACTGACTATTAGATTCCCTTCGGATATTTCTGATAGATATCTTTCCTTCTTCAGCTTTATTATTGGCAACTTGGGCCAACTCTTTTCTTCTTTCCTCCGTCAATTGCGGAATATTAATTCTAATTACATCTCCATCATTATTAGGAGTTAATCCTAAATCAGACTTTAAAATTGCTTTCTCTATCTCTTCAATCACATTAGCATCAAAAGGCTTAATCAGTAATTGGCGTGGCTCTGGAGCAGATACCTTTGCCATTTGATTTAAAGGGGTCAATGCTCCATAATACTCCGCTTTGATTCCTTCAAGCAAAGAAGGTCTGGCCCTCCCAGTCCTTACCTTATTAAATTCACTTTTCGTCTTATCAATTACTTCTTCCATTTTTTGTTTAGTTTCCTTAGCAACTTGAGCAATCATATTATAGCCTCCTTATTTTTAAATTTAACGGACAAAAGTCCCAATTTCTTCACCCAATACAACCTTTTTTATATTTCCAATCTGTTCAATCCCAAAAACGACTAAAGGAATTTTATTATCCATACACAAAGAAACAGCTGTGGAATCCATCACACCCAATCCTCGATTTAAAACATCAATATAACTTAACTTCTTGAATTTAACTGCATTTGGATTTTCCACTGGATCAGAATCATAAACCCCATCAACATTCTTAGCCATCAAGATAGCATCTGCATTAATTTCAGCTGCTCTTAATGCTGCAGTTGTATCAGTAGAAAAGAATGGGTTCCCTGTTCCAGCTGCAAAAATAACAATTCTTCCTTTTTCTAAATGCCGAATAGCTCTACGTCTAATATAAGGCTCTGCAATTTGACGCATTGCAATAGCAGTTTGTACTCTAGTTTCAAGTTGCAATTTTTCTAAAGCATCTTGCAATGCTAAAGAATTCATTACAGTAGCCAACATTCCCATATAATCAGCAGTTCCACGATCCATTCCTTTAGCACTACCTGCAACTCCTCTGAAAATATTTCCTCCACCTACCACAATAGCTACTTCAACCTCTGTTGTTACAACTTGCTTTATCTCCTGGGCAATTGAATTAATAAATTGAGGATCAATACCATATTCTTGTTCTCCAGCTAATGCTGCTCCACTTAATTTAATTATTACTCTTTTATATTTCGCTTTTGACATCAATACATCCCCCAGTTCTGTTTTATATTTCTAGAATCTATCTTTAATTCCTTGTTATAAACCAAATCAATTGTAAAAAAAGAGAACACAGACTGTGTTCTCTTTGCAATTCAATTTTTACTTGTTAACTTCACTCATAACTTCTTTTGCAAAGTCTTCTTCCTCAACCTCTATTCCTTCTCCTAATTCATAACGAGCAAAGCGACGAACATTAATGTTCTCACCTAATTCTGCAACCTTTTCTGTTAATAAACTTTGAATAGTTTTATCAGAATCTTTAATGTACTCCTGCTCTAATAAACACTCTTGACTATAGAATTTATCTAATCTACCTTCTACTATCTTTTCAACAATATGCTCTGGTTTGTCTTCGTTAGCAGCTTGTTTTCTAAGTACTTCTTTCTCTTGTTCGATATCATTAGCTGGTACATCATCGCGAGAAATATAACTTGGGTTAGCAGCTGCAATCTGCATCGCAATATTATTTACTAATTCTTTAAACGAATCATTTTTAGCTACAAAGTCTGTTTCACAGTTAACTTCTAATAAAACACCAATCTTACCACCCATATGTATATAAGAATGAACTAATCCTTGAGCTGCAGTTCTACCTGCTTTTTTTTCAGCAGCAGCAATTCCTTCTTCTCTTAAGTATTCAACTGCCTTATCCAAATCACCATCTGTCTTTTCTAAGGCTTTTTTGCAATCTAACATTCCTGCACTAGTCTTTTCTCTTAATTTTTTAATATCCGCTGTAGATAATCCCATCACCTAGACCCCCTTATTTATTCAAAAAAGGCGTTTCATAAGGACGATAAGCATCCTTATTTCCACGCCCTTTACAGTTAGTTATTTTAGTCTTCCTCTACTTCAGTTTCTTGCTCTTGCTCTTCAGTAGTCTCTTCTTGTTCAACTTGACCTTGCTTACCTTCTAAAACAGCATCAGCTATAACACCAGTTAATAACTTAACCGCTCTAATAGCATCATCATTACCTGTAATCATGTAATCAATCACATCAGGATCACAGTTAGTATCAACAATTGCAACTACTGGAATTCCTAATTTATTCGCTTCCGCAACAGCAATCTCTTCTTTACGTGGATCAGCAACATAAAGAGCATCAGGCAATCCATTCATATCACGAATTCCACCTAAAAAACGCTTTAACTTGTTTCGTTCTTTTTCTAACTCCATAACTTCTTTTTTAGGTAGAACCTCGAAAATACCATCTTCTTCCATTTGCTCAAGTTCTTCTAGCCTATCAATTCTCTTACGAATTGTTTGATAGTTAGTTAACATACCACCTAACCATCTTTCATTAACATAAGGCATTCCACATCGTTCAGCTTCTTTCTTAATTGTGTTTTTGGCCTGTTTTTTAGTACCCACAAACAAGATATTCTTATCTTCACTCGCTAACTCACAAACAAAGTCATAAGCTTTTTCTGCAAACTTAACAGTCTGCTGTAAATCTACTATGTAGATTCCATTTCTTTCAGTGAAGATATAATCTTTCATTTTAGGATTCCATCTCTTTGTTTGATGACCAAAATGAACTCCAGATTCTAATAATTGCTTCATAGTAACTACAGACATTACTTCGGCACCTCCTCTCGGTTTTTAATCCTCCATCTTCTTCATCCTTTAATAAGACCCAAAGGGCACCTTTATTAAAGTCCAAAGATGTGTGTGCTAGTTTTATCTTCAATACACCATTAAGTAGTATACCACATGCCTAAAATAATATCAACAATTTTAAACATTTTTTCTCAACCTCAAGCTCAAATTTAAATCCAAGCTAAAATATCAAAAATTAATTATTCTGCTAGCAAAGTTAATAATAATTTCAAAGGGGAAGTTTCAGTAGAAAATTGATAAGTTCCTGCCATAACCTTCTTTTCACTATCTAACTTATCTAAAATTTGAATAAAGACAAGTCGATCTTCAATTAGTTCTTTTTTTACTAATAAAGTAGCTACCTGCCTACTAGGCATTCCTTTTGGAATTGTAATTTGAATTACTTCTCCCTCTTCTTTTTCTTCAATTTCAAGATCTTCTTGCTCTAATAATTTTTCAATTTCTGCAGTTAACTCTTCTCTTTCCTGCTCTATTTTATCCTCTTCTTCGTTCTTTGTCTTTTCTTTTAAAGTTTTAACTTCAAACTCTTCTTCCAAATGAATTAATACCTTCTCTAAATCAACCTCTTGTTGTAAGTTAACATTAGAATTATAGCTTTGATAATTTTCACCAGGAAAAGTCATACCTAACCCTCTAGCTTTACTTATTATAATCTCATCTTCTCGATCAGCTAACTCAACTACATTTGAATATTCCTCTGCTGACTCTTCCCTTTCAAGCATTAATTCTTCTTGTTGAATTTGATAGTCAGTACCTACTAACACTAAAGAAAAAATTAAAAAAGTTATCCCTATCCCCAATAAAATATGACGAATCATTATTCTTCCCTCCGTGAATTCAACTTACAGATCAGTTCTATCTCACGCTTTCCTTTATCTAACTTTTGAGCCACCTCTGATAATTCTAACCCTTGCTCAAGTAATCGTTGAATTTGATTATATTCTTTTTGATCTAGCAGATTTCTTTCTCCTTTATTATTACTGACTTTGACTTTGCTAGGACTTAAATTTGAGTTTGAAATATAATTAACATCAATTCTTTTTTTGACTCCTTCAATCTTTTCATTTAATAGTTTAACATCTTCAGATAATTCTTTTATTAACTCCTTAACTACATCTTCTTTAAAAGTATTATTATCTAATTTTGTATTTAATATTTTACTAAACTCTTCACTTGCTTGTCTGTTATTTACTGACTCTTGTATTTTACTAAGTTGAGTAAGTACTTCTGATTCCAAATGATACTTCCCTTCTCTTTTTTCAGCACGATAAGTCAGCACTAAAGAAAGAAGGATTATTACAATCCCTAAAGTAAAAAATAGGTACTCCATCTTATTACCTCCTGTCAAATCTTAATATCAATATATGAACCTCGTTTCTTAGTGAACAATTGCTCATCATCTTCCTGAGCTCCTTCTTTACTTTCCTGCTCTTGATTTTGTTGTTTAGCCTTTTCCTCCTCCTCTTCAACTTGTTTATGCTCAGTTTCTTCAGACTTGTTAACTCTATTCTCTTTTTTTATATTCTTTTTATTTAATTCTTGAGCAACTTGATTATAGTCTAACTCAGGTTTGTTTTGCCGTTCTTGTTCTAGTTGATTAATTTTTAAAGAACGAGGAAGAGTTGTCTTAGGTGTAATTGGTTCAGTCATTTTCAATCACCACCTTATGAATAAGATGTAGTCTTAACCTCTTCATCCTCAACATAATATTGAAGATGGCTTTTAGACTTTGTTACCTTCTTACCACATGTCCCAATTGTAAGGGTTACTCCTGAATGGATAGTCTCATAAACCTTAATTCTACCCTTCTTTCCTTCCTCTAACCTTTCAGCCAACTTATCACGCTCAGCCTTCAACTTTTCTAAATCACCGGCAAGATTAAACCTTTGACGTGTCAGTTGGTTCAATAATTGTTGTTTTTTATTAGATAATTTACCATCAAGCTTCTCTTTCTTCTTCTTTAATACTCTAACATCCTTAACTATTTCATCTATTTTTTCCTGCTTTTGATTATATTCAGCTTGCTTTGTTTCAAATTGATCCCTTAACTCCGGGGTAATTCCTACATAAACTTCAGTAGAAGTTGCCAAGCTAGAACCAATAATCTTCGCATCTATTTCTTTCCCTGCTCTAACCTTTCCTCCTACAATCAACCCTTTGCCCTGATTTAAAATTATCTGCTCTCCAGCATCTATATCACTATGCATAATTGCATCTTTAACAACCAGATCTTTTTCTGTCTTAACTATACCATTTTCAATAAACTTTACAGTAATATTTCCTTGAGCATTGATCTCTCCTTTATTTAAGCCAATAAAACCTTTAGCTATATCAACCTGGCCTTGAGATTTAATCTTCCCACCATGTACACTACCATTGATTTGTACATTACCTTTAGCTTTAATCTCCAACCCATCATTGACATTACCTTTGACTATCACATTACCTTTAAAATCTATATTCCCAGTCGATAAGTCTAAATCACCATTGACTGTATGGACATCCAAGACGCTAATCTTCCCTTCATTATAAACAACTTGACCCTCCATAGTCGATCTAATAGCCAAACCATCCTCACTAATTTCAACATTTTCACCTTCTTGCAGCTCAATATCTTCAACTGGTTCAGGAGGAATTTCTTCTCCAGTTACTGTTATTCCAGCCTCGCCTTCTACCGGTAGACTCTTAGTAGCCAATACTTCCCCTTCTTCCACATTGATGATTCTATTTAAATTATAAAAGTCAACACTACCATCATCTAACTGATTGACGTTTTTGTCTTTTTTTTCCAAGTCAAATTGTAAATTTATCTTTCCATCCTCACCAGGAACTGGTTCTTTACCTACTGCTATTAGATAATTCTCATACTTTTTTTGAGGAGCAAAATCGGCAGTAAATTCTTCCCTTCTAATCCCCGCTACAACTCCTGCTTCTTTCAATTGCTTAATTACCTGATCAACAGTATACTCCTCTCCTCCTAAAGGTGGGCAATAGTCTAGATAAGCTGCCATCTGATCTGAACTAATAGTTACATTAACTTTTGCATCACGATCTAATTCTGGTTTTCTATCAGCAACTTTAATCTCTTCATTAATAGTTAATGCTTCACTAATAGCAGCATAGTCTATATCAACAATCTCTTTTTCTTCTAATACTCTTTCAATTGTTTCAATTTTAACTTCTGCTCCATTTCCTTGAGGAGGTTTTACCTTTAAAAAGATCCCATCTGATTTAACCTTAACCTCAAAGCTTCCATCAATAGACTCTTCAATTTCTAACACAGCTTCATAAACCTTTTTGCTACCAAAAAAACCTAAAATCTTCTTTTCTTCAAGTACTTCTAAAGATATATCTTCTTTACTAAACTCCTCTTCTACTCTCTCTTTAAGTAGTTCGTATGCCTTCTCTAAAGCCTCATCTTCTTTTTTAGCCTCTATTGTTACCTGTTCAACTATTAACATATCCCTTCCTCCTCTCATAAGTTAGCCTACTAATAACTCTTTTTTTCTACTTAAATGGCCCCTTAATCTAAAGATAGCTTTTGTATGTAGTTGTGAAATCCTAGCTGTACTCAATTCCATAATTTCTCCTATCTCTTTTAAGGTCAAATCTTCGTAGTAATATAAGCTGATCACTAGCTTTTCTTTCTTAGGCAACTTATTAATAGTTTCACCTAAAATTTGTTTCATTTCATTATACTCAAAAACATTCTCCGGGCCAACACCTTCTGGATCTTCAATCAAGTCCTTTAATCTCAACTTATTTCCATCTTGAGGTGCAATTACTCTTTCTAATGAAGTATTGTCTGGGATATTAACTTCAGATAACAACTGATTAAATTCCTGCTTAGTTAAATCTAATTCTGCTCTCACTTCTTGGTCAGTAGGAGTCCTATTTAATTGATTTTCTAATTTAATATAAACTTTGGTCAAATTCTTTGCTTTCCTTCTAATGCTTTGAGGTACCCAATCTAACTTTCTGAGCTCATCATAAATTGCTCCTCTAATTCTTGGTACTGCATAAGTTGAGAATTTTATATTTCGCTCATCATCAAATCGCTCTAGTGCATCCATTAATCCCAACACACCATAATTGACTAAATCCTCAAAATTAAAATTATCAGGCAAAGTAACAATAACCTTACCAGCAAGATGCTTAACCAATGGGAGGTATTTCAAAACCAATTTCTCTTTAGCCTGTTGCGAATTTTCTTGTTTATACTCACGCCATAACACATCCTCATCATTCTTAGTGCTGATCATCTAAATCCCCCCTACTTCTCTTCTTTCATATTTCTAACTATCTGTGCTGTTTTTTTAGAATTTTCTTCTATGTCATTTATTATATTTGGATTATCTTGACTTAGATCATTAAAATTAAGTGGGGTCAATTCCGACTCTTCTGCTTCACCTTCATTTTTTTCTTCATTGACTGCTATTTCAGCTTCAGCTCCTGCTAATTTTTCTGATTTATTACTATTTAAGTTATTAGCTATTAATTGACCTATAATTGCTCCAATTAAACTAAAAACTAATCCTCCTATAACTGATCTTTTGACTATTGTCAACCAGTTTAAATTAGCAATTAGAGCTACTGCTAAAACTACAATACTAGCAATTACTAAAAATAGTAAAGCCAACTTTTTAGCTAACCAGCTCAATTTATAATCTCTCCTTTTATAAAACTATATCATCATGTTTTACTGTCTTAATTAATACTTTACCAGTTGCATTATGCAATTCCATAGTCCTTCCATAATTTTCGCCTACTTCAGCTCCTAAAATAGGAATTCCCTTTTCCTGTAAAATCCTCTCAACAGCCTCTATATTTCTAGCTCCTATCCTCATTTTATCATTTGAACTAGAAAAATTAAACATTTGAGCTCCACCAGCCATTTTAGCTTCCAAGCGATTGAGATTAACTCTTTTTTTTCTTAATTTATCCAATAACATATCTAAAGCAGTATCTGCATATTTAGCAGGGTTCCCTTGTTCACGGTTAGCAGGAAATTCAGGTAACATTACATGAGCCATACCACCGATTTTTGTCGATTTATTATAGAGTGTTACCCCTACACAGGAACCTAAGCCAGAAGTAATAATAATATCTTCTCCACTTCCAACTTTAAGATCTGCCATTCTTACTCTGATTTTACCTTTCACTAGCAACACCCAACTTCTCTAGTATAAATTGTAAAGATTCTGGTTCAGGTATTAAAAAAAAGTTTCCTTTAACCTCCTGTTCCATATCACTTAAAAATTCTGTTTCAATCACTAAAGCATAATCTCCTATTTGACCTAATTCTATAAAACAGACCTCTAAAATAGCCCCAGCCATATCAAACTCTAAAGAAGGGACTGAAGGGTTGATCTTTAAGTCTAACATCTGAGAAAATGCATTTAAATTTGCTCCAGTTAAAATATTAGAGATCTCTTTTAAAGCAGAGGCTTCAAACTCCCCTAGCTCATTTTCAATATCTGTATCTTGACCAGCAAGCAATTGAATCAATAAATTGGCACTATCTGGGAGCAAAGTAAATAAAACTCCTCCATTAATATCCCCTTCAGTTCTGACTAACATAGCTACTATTAACTCCTCTTCATTGCCAATTATACCAGGCAGATCTGATATTGGAGTTAAATTAACATTAGGAACTGTCATTTTAATCTTACTATTTAGCATAGCGGATAATGAAGTAGCAGCATTCCCTGCTCCAATACTAGCTACCTCTTTTAAAGCATCCAATTGTAATGGCTTTAACTGAGACAAATCATTATTACGCATCAACGATCACCTCTTATATATATATTCTAGGTAAATTAAATCAATCCCTTTTTTCTTAACTCTCTCTGTTTAGAAAAAACCCATTCAACTATTTCATCCCTAAGATATTCAGCTAAATCTAAAAATTTAACTCCAATAGAATATTTAACTTCACCTGTTTTAACTTTTTTTCTTCTAATTCGAACTACTTCTCCATTAACTATATCTAGACTCAAAGGCGTTAACACTTTTAGCTCCAAAAAATCTCCTTCTTCTAAATCATTTAAATTTTCTGTTATTATTCTTAAACCGCCACCACTTATATCTGATATTGCTGCTACGCTAAATTCTCTATCTCTATCAATCGCCTTAAATTTTTCCTTGATATCACTATATTCTACTATTCTATACTTTACTTCACCTGTTACTGGTACCCTAACATAATTTCTGCGCTGAATTCTTTGGAGTTGGCCCTTAACACCCACTATTAAAATTGGATGCGGCTTTTTTTTCCAGGAAATCAATTCAGTTTCAACTTTATATAATCCATTATTATCAATCCAGTGCACCGTCAGCTCCAAACCCTTTTCTAATGAAGACAAATTCTGCTCTACTTCTTCTAAAACTATTAATTCTATCTGCTCTTTGCTAAAATCAATTACCTTAGCCTTCTTACTATCAGCTATATTTTCTTCAGTTTTACTGAACTTTACTTCCTGTTCGATAGACAACTTTCGCTCTAACATATAAGCCCCCTCCCAATTTAAATAGGTTAAATAAGCCCCTTTTGCCTTAATTCACGCTGTTTATCAAAAATCCACTTCACCAACTTATCCTTATGCTCTTTAGCCAAATTAACAAATTTTACTCCTACAATATACTTCTTTTGGTCATTTTCAATCTTTTCTGTGACTCTAACCACTTGACCTAACACCTTAGTTACTGAAAGATCAGCAAAATCAAGATTAATTCTAATAATCTCTTCTTCTTCTAACTCCATCATCGTCTGCATCTTCATCTTCAATCCACCGGCACTAATATCAACAATAAGTGCTTTATGATCATTCTCTTCTCCATCAATTCCAGTAATATTTTCTGCTTGAAAAACTTCGGCACCCACTAATTCATATTCTGTCTCTTCATAAATCTCTAATCTAAATGATTTACGCTCTTGGGTCCTCTTGATCTGACCTGATATCTTTAACTTTAGTAGCGGGGTAACATCTACTTCTTTGCTTATTACTGTAACAGGTATCCTGTATAATCCATTCTGTTTTTGCAAGAAAACAGTTCCTTTCGTTCCATTAGAAATCTTAATTAATTTTCCGTTAGCAAACGGGTTGGTAATCAAAAAAGTATCCTCAGTTAAGATATCTGCTATTTGAGCGGAATACTTATCTTCATATTGTTCATGTAAAAACTCTATCTCAATTCCCTGATTTATCTTCAGCTTACGGCGAAGTTGAGACTTGTTAATCCTCTGGGTATTCCTCACAATCTCCCTCCTCAACTAAAAGTTTAACAACTTATTAAAAAAACCTTTAATCCCTTTAGGCTCTTTTTCTTTTGCTTCTTTGTCTAACAACTTAGCAACTATTTGATTAGTGCTTTTTACTACTTGTGCTTTAGGAAATTCTAAAAAGAATGGCCTTCTCTTTTTAACTGCCTTAGTTACTGCTTTATCAGTAGGTAAAACCCCTAATAAACTTACTTCCAACTTTAAAAAATCACGAGCAGTTTTAACCAGTCTGTCTGCCACCTTGTTACCTTCATTACTATTTTCCACTTGATTAACTACTAATTTAATAATAGCTTCTTGGTCATGTTTAGCAATTACTTTTATTACTCCATAAGCATCCGTAATTGATGTTGGTTCTGGAGTAGAGATGACAATCGCTTCATCTGCTGCTAAAACAAAATTAATAACATTATTGGTTAAACCAGCTCCTGTATCAATTAGAATAATATCGAACTCTTTATCTATTTTATTCCAACAGTCAATTAAATTATTAATCTGATAAGAAGATAGATTAGCTAACTCTTCTAATCCAGACCCTCCAGGAATTAAAGCTAAACCATCAGGGCCATCTACAATTATCTCTTCTAATTTTTTTTCTCCTCTAATAACATGGCTTAAATTATAGCTAGGACTAACACCTAAAATAACATCTAAATTGGCCATTCCTAAATCAGCATCAATGACCATCACTTCTTTACCTTCTCGCTGTAATCCTAAGGCCAAATTAGCAGTTAAGTTCGATTTGCCTACCCCACCCTTACCACTTGTTATAGCATATACATAAGCTGAGTTCTCTTTTTTTATTACGCTACCTTTTGTCAATTTATCCTTAGTTTTCTCTTTAGACTTCCCTTTCATACTTTGAACTAAGTTTCTCAATTTTTCTGCTTGGTCTGTCATAATTCAAACCCCTTAACAATATCAGCAGCTAATTCATTAGATTCAGCTATCTTTATATCTTCAGGTACATCTTGTCCTAGTGTTACATAAGATAAGGGTTTTTCAGCTTTAGTCATTACTTCAAAGACAACTCCCAATGAGTTAGTTTCATCAAGTTTAGTAATAATCAATTTATCTAAATCAATCATTTGGTATATATCAATCACTTCCATTGCATCCTCTATCTTAGTTGTAGCACTCAATACTAGATAGACCTCATCAATTGGAGCTTTTTTGATAAAACCTTTTAATTCTGACATATGCACTTGATTATTTTGACTCCTTCCAGCAGTATCAATCAATACTAAATCATATCCTTGATAATTTTCAATTGCTGTTACTAACTCTTGAGGAGTAAATACAACTTCTAAAGGTAGGTCAATAATTTCACTATAAGTTTTTAATTGATCAACTGCTGAAATACGATAGGTATCAGCTGTAATTAAGCCTACCTTCTTATCTTCAAATAAAGCAAAATTAGCAGCTAATTTTGCCAACGTAGTAGTCTTGCCGACACCAGTTGACCCGACTAAAGCTACTACTTTTGTTCTTCCATCTTCTAGCTGGATAGGTTCTATATTATTAAGTTGACTTTTCAATTCTTCTTGTAAAATCTCTCTAATTCCTTCCTGATCCTCTAAAGTAGGAGCTCCTAACCTTCTTACAATCTTACCAGCTAGTTGATGTGCTGTCTCATGACTGATTCCAACCTCTAATAATGCCTCAATTAATTCTTGAAAACTCTGCTTAGGCATTAAAGATAAATTTTGCTGACGATTATTCTCCATCTCTCCCATTAAATTATTCATCATACCCTTCATCTCTTTCAATTCACGCTCTAATTGATTATCTTCTCGCTGCTTACTTTCTTTTCCTTCAGTACTAGCTAAAACTTCAACCATCTCTTTAGCAAATAAACCAAAGACTCCTCCTTTTTTATACTTGCGGGTATGAAGAATAATGGCATCAGAGCCTAAATCAGACTTAACTTTAGCAACTACTTCTTGCATATTCTCTCCACGATATTTTTTTATCTTCATTTTATAACCTCACCATCCCTACTGTCTGAACATTAAGATAAGGTTCTAATTCATTAAACGATAATACAACTAAATTAGGTGCTATCTGTTGCGTCAATTCTTTGAAATGGTACCTAATAATCGGAGCGGTTAATACAATTGGTTCATAACCTTGATTACTTACTTTTTCTACTTCTTGGGCCAAATTATTTAAGATCTGCTGTGTTATATTAGGCTCAAGTGCTAAATAAGAACCTTGTTCAGTATGCTCCATTGCTTCAGAAAGTTTTTCTTCTAACTGCGGTGCTAATGTAATTACATAAATATTGCTATTATCATCCTTATATTTTTTAGAAATATGCCTAGACAACGCATCTTGTCTAACATATTCAGTCAAAATCTTCTTGTCTTGTGTGTTTCTAGCTTGATCAGCAAGCACTTCTAAAATTGAAACTAAATCCCTAATCGAAATACCTTCTTTTAATAAATTCTGCAAAACCTTTTGTACCTGTCCAATCGATAATAAATCAGGAATCAATTCATCAACAACTGCTGAATAATCATCTTTCACATTATCGATCAACTCTTTAACCTCTTGTCTTCCTAATAGCTCATGAGCATGTGATTTAACCAATTCAGTCAAATGAGTTGCTACTACTGAGGGAGGATCAACTATTGTATAGCCTGCCATTTCTGCCTTCTCTTTCTCAGCCTCATCAACCCATAAAGCAGGCAAGCCAAAAGCTGGCTCTGTCGTATCTATTCCTTCAATCTCTTCTGTAGCCATTCCAGAATCCATTGCTAAATACTTATCAGCTAAAATTTCATGTTCTGCTATCTCAACTCCACGTAAATTGACTCGATAA
Source organism: Natroniella sp. ANB-PHB2 (assembly GCF_046097105.1). Taxonomy (GTDB): domain Bacteria; phylum Bacillota; class Halanaerobiia; order Halobacteroidales; family Halobacteroidaceae; genus Natroniella. The sequence continues at coordinate 1,448,323 of NZ_CP175562.1, forward strand.
TGGGTCGGTTCTAACTGCATATTATCTCTGATTCTAATTGGAGGAATCACAATTCCTAATTCTAAGGCACACTGTCTTCTAATCATAGAAACTCGATCTAACAAATCTCCTCCTTGTTCAGGTACTACTAGAGGAATTAGATTATATCCTACTTCTACTTCCATCGGATCAACCTGTAACAGTTGAGTTATATTTTCTTGCTCACGATATTCCTCAACCTCTTCTTCTTCAACAGCAGCTACTTCTTCTTTTATCTCTTCAACAGAAGCATCATATAGAAGATAACCTAAGCCCCCTGCTAAAATAGCCAACAACAAAAAAGGAAATGTCGGTAACGGACTAAAAAGCCCTAAGACAAATAAAACTACCGCAACCAATACTAAACTTTTGGGCTGGGCCAACAACTGCTTAGTAAAATCTTGACCTAAATTCCCTTCCGAAGCTGCTCTAGTCACAACAATACCAGTTGCTGTAGAGATCAATAAAGCTGGGATCTGACTGACCAAACCATCACCAACAGTCAATAATGTATATGTCTGTAATGCATCTGTAATTGGCATTCCTAGTTGAATAACACCAATGACCAACCCACCTAAAACATTGATTAAAGTAATTATAATTCCTGCTATTGCATCACCTTTAACAAACTTACTGGCACCGTCCATCGCCCCATAAAAGTCTGCTTCCTGACGAATCTCTTCTCTTTTCTGCCTTGCTTCAGCTTCAGTAATCAATCCTGAGTTTAGGTCAGCATCGATACTCATCTGCTTACCAGGCATAGCATCTAAAGTAAAACGCGCTGAAACTTCTGCTACCCTTTCAGCACCTTTAGTAATTACAATAAATTGAATTGCAACTAAGATAACAAAAATAACAAATCCTACTACATAATTTCCTCCTACAACAAAATCTCCAAAGGCCTCTATTACATTTCCAGCATCTGCCTGACCTAAAATCAATCTAGTCGTAGAAACATTCAATGCCAATCTAAACAATGTAGCTATCAATAATAATGATGGAAAAACAGATAACTCTAAAGGATTCACTAAATACATCGAAACTAACAAAATAGTTAATCCTAAACTAATATTTAGTGTCAATAAAAGATCCAATAAAACTGTCGGTAAAGGAATAATAAACATTATTACTACCATAATTACTGCTACTGCAAAGATGACATCATTATATTGGGCCCAATTACTCTGTTGAATTCTTTCTAAGGGTGTCGCCACTCTTACGACCTCCTTTCCTCATCCAGTTGATAAACATAAGCTAAAATTTCTGCTACAGCTTGATATAATTCATATGGTATCTCTTCACCAATCTCGACCAATTTATATAATGCTCTTGCTAAAGGCTTCTCCTCTACAATCTCTATCTCATTCTCTGTAGCTACTTCCTTAATTCTTTGAGCAATCTCCCCTTGGCCCTTAGCTATCAAGATTGGAACTTCCATCGTCTCCAATTCAAATTTAACAGCAACAGCAATATGGGTCGGGTTAGTAATTACTACATCCGCTTCCGGTACCTCTTGCATCATTCTACTCATAGCCATCTCTTGTTGTTTCTGTTTACGTTTCGATTTGACCTCTGGACTACCTTCCATCTGTTTTCTCTCTTCTTTAACCTCATGTTTAGTCATCTTCAATTGCTGCTCATGTTCCCACTTTTGATAAATCAAATCAATAACCCCTATAACAATCATAAAAGCACTGACTCTCATTGCCAAAGAAAAAGCGGTATTCCCAATCAATCCTAAAGCATGATTCAAACCAACTGAAATTAATAATAAATATTGGCTCAAGACATCTCTAATCGTTAAGTATGATATATAAGTAATAATTCCTACTTTTAATAAAGATTTAATCAATTCCATAAAAGTCCGCTTAGAAAAGAGCTTTTTGGCCCCTTCAATCGGATTCAATTTATTTAACTTCGGTATTAAGACTTTGGGAGTAAATAAAAAGCCGATCTGTAAATAAGTAATTGCTATCCCTACTGCAGTAACTATAAGCAGAATCGGTGCTATCAGTCTCAATCCTAAAAAGGCTATCTCTAATAATAAATTATGAAAACTATTAGCAGTCATCTCCATCGTAAGATAACTTGAAAATGATTTATAGGTGAACTTTATAATCTCTTCTATTAAATGTCTCATCAAAAAGTATAAAATTATAAAACTGAATAATAAGGTAAACGCACTATTTAACTCCTTGCTACTTGCTACTTGACCTTCTTCTCTAGCTTCTTGTCTACGTTTGGGGGTGGGATCTTCCGTTTTTTCTTCTCCAGGCATCAGTTCATCCTCTTTCTATCATTAAATTTAAGATTTGATATAACTCTTCAAACCGCTCCATAAATAAATTTTGCATAAAACTCAGATAATTTGGCAAAATAAAACCCAAAACAACCAGGCCAACAAAAACCTTAGTAGGTAAACCTAGCATAAAGACATTCATCTGTGGAACAGTTCGAGCAACCAGACCAAAAGCAAGATCAACAATAAAGACAATCGCCATAATTGGTAAAGCAATTTGAAAAGCCAATGGAAATAGATCACCAATAATCCTTAGTACCGCTCTTAAAAACTCTGGTGATGACTGAAAGTTAGTCACTTGAACCACTTTAAAGCTATCCGCAAGTAATCTCAATTGATAATGATGAGCATTAATCGACAAAAAAAGTAAGGTAGCTAGTACATTCTTAAATTGTCCTATTAAAGGAGCCTGAATCCCATGTAACGGATCCATAACACTAGCCATCATAAACCCCATCTTCCGATCAATAAATATTCCAGCCAGCTGAACAGTAATAAATGTCAATTGTAAAAGAAAACCAACTAATAATCCAATAAATAACTCAATCAGCAATTGATATCCAACCAATAATAATTGCTCAGGAAGCTCAATCCCTTCCCACGACAGCGTTGGGAATAAGACAAAAACGATCAAGACTGCCAATCCTACTCGCAATCTACGTGGTAAAACCTCACTTCCAAAGATAGGAGCCACTGCAAAAAAACCTACTATCCGGGCCAACACTAAACTGAATTGATATATTTGAGTCAACAATTCTGCTTCTTCCATACTTACTCCACCTTATCAACCAATATAGCTGGGAATATTAATAAATAGTTCACCAACAAAATCCAATAAAACATTTAACACCCACGGGCCAAAGACCATCAAAGCCACTAAAACAGCCAAAATCTTGGGGATAAAACTTAAAGTCTGTTCCTGAATCTGAGTCGTTGCCTGAAAAATACTGACTATTAAACCTGCTAACATTCCTAATAATAACATCGGTGCTGCTACTTGGATAGTTACCAACAGTGCTTTACGTCCAATTTCAATTACTAAAGTTTGACTCATCTACTCTTCGCTCCTTAATTAAAAAGTCTCAACTAAAGATTTAATTACTAAATACCACCCATCGACCAATACAAATAATAGCACTTTAAAAGGTAGAGAAATCATAACTGGTGGTAACATCATCATCCCCATTGACATTAAAACACTGGCTACAATCATATCAATTACTATAAAAGGAATATAGATAATAAACCCGATCTGAAAAGCTGTCCTCAATTCACTCGTTATAAATGCTGGTATCAAAATAAAAGTTGGTACATCCTCTTGATTATTAGGTCGTTCTAATTCTGACATATTAATAAATAAAGCAATATCCTTCTCTCGAGTATTGCTAAACATAAACTCCCGTAATGGATCTAAAGTATTCTCTAAAGCTACGACCTGTTCAATCTCTTCCTCTAAATAAGGTTGTACAGCTTCTTGATTGATTTGGCCCCAGACAGGTGACATTATATAAATTGTCAAAAAGATTGCCAAGCCTATCAAAACTTGATTAGGAGGCATAGTCTGCGTTGCTAATCCCCGACGTAGTAAAGATAAAACTACAATAATCCTGGTAAATGATGTCAACAAAATCAAAATTGCCGGTGCTAAGGTTAATACCGTTAGTAATATCAGAATCTGTAATGAAGTCGCCAAATCCTGGGGTCCTTCTCCACCTTCCCCAATCTGAACATCTAAATTCGGTAAATTGAATTCAGCAACTGCTAAAGCACTACTCTGTACTAAGACTAATCCCAGCAAAACTAATATAATAATTATTAAATACTTACTTCTCATTAAATCCATCCTTACCCTTCTTGAAAAGATTTAATAGTCCGACCTCTTTCTCAATAACTAAAGAATCAACAGCTAGATCAACTTCTTTAATAAATTCTAAATTATCTTTAGTACCAGAAACTAACCAAACTTGATCAACTACCTTAATTAAATATAACGTTTGATTGCTATTTAAATAACAACGCTCTAACACCTTAATCTGATCGGTCTGATTTAATAATCCTTTCTTCCCTTGTAAAAACTTAATTATTAAAAAAAATAATCCTAAAATAGCTACTAATGTAATTAATACTTTGATAATTTCTAACCCATAGGACATAATATCAATCCTTAATTTATAATTTCTTCAATCTCTCTTCAGCACTAACTATATCTGTAACTCTAAATCCGAAGTTTTCATCAATCACAACTACCTCACCTTTAGCAATTAATTTCCCATTAACCAATAGATCAACTGCTTCTCCTGCTAACCTATCCAACTCAATTACAGAACCAGGACCTAAATCAAGTATTTCTTTAATTGACATTCTAGTTTTCCCTAATCTAACAGTCAATTCCAACGGAACATCATAAATTAAGCTAATATCATTAGTTAAATCACTAGCCAATTGTCCTCCTAATTGCTCAAACTCAACGCCTTCGACCTCAACATCTGGTTGAGGACTCATTGTTGAAGGTTGCTGTCTCTGTTGGGATTGACTCCTCATTTGAGTTTGATTTCGTTGTTGTTGGGGTTGTTGCCTTGATTGCTTTTGAGGTTGTGGTTGTTGCGACTGTTGTGGCTTGGATTCTTCAACCTCTTCCTCCTCTTGAACATCACCCATTAAGCCCTTTACTAGCTGTTTAGCAAAATCCATAGTCATTATTTGGATAATTTGACTATCTATCAAATCGCCAATATGCATATCAAATGCTACCTGAACAATATCATCATTTCCTGAGATATCTTCCAATTCAACATCATCACTACTTAATTCTAATAATTCAGCATTTGGAGGAGAAATATTAATCTTATTTCCCTCAAAAAAATCGGACATCGATGTAGCAGCAGAACCCATCATCTGATTCATTGCTTCACCTACAGCACTGATATGCAACTCACTTAATTCACCTGGAGGATCTGTACCATCTCCTCCCATCATTAGATCAGCAATAATAGCAGCATCTTCTGTTTCAACAATTAATTGATTACTCCCTTGCAACCCTTCTACATATTGAACATCAACTAAAACACATGGTCTAACATAACCCTCGACTAGTCGATTAACTGTATTTAATGATACTTCAGGAGCTGTAATCTCTACTTTTTGGTCTAATAGACCATATAAAGCTGTAGCAGCAGAGCCCATCGATATATTAGCAACTTCTCCAATTGCATCTTTCTCTAATGGACTTAATAACTCTTTATCAGTTTGTTCTTGTATAGTATCATTTACATTATTTTCTTCTAATAGCGCACTAATTTCATCTTGAGATAACATTTCATCACTCATCGTCTTCCTCCTCCCACTCATCTTGATCATCTAGTGTCGAAACAATTTCAACGGCTAAGTTGCTACCTTTCCTACCCGGTTTTGCCTCAAATTTTCTGCGTTTACTGACATGTACCTTTAAATCATTTTCTATTTTGCTATCTAACTTAATAACATCTCCTTCATTCAATTCCAACAACTGGCCAACAGTAATACTTGCTCTTCCTAGTTCAGCTATCACTGGCAATTTAGCTTTTCCTAATCTCTTCTTTAGCTTCTCTAAAGTTTCAGTAGTAGAACCTTGCCTTGATGTTGAAAACCAATATTGAGCACTCAACTTAGAGACAATTGGCTCTAAAACTATATAAGGGATACAGATATTAATTAATCCCTCGACATCTCCAATTACTGTTTCTATAGTAGCTAAAATCACCATATCATTACTAGGAACAATTTGAGTAAATTGTGGATTCGATTCTAACTCTTTAAGACGCGGCCTTAAGTCAACCACATTTTCCCACGCTTCACTAAAATTATTTAGAATCCGTTTATTTATCTTCTTTAATACTACCTCTTCAATATCAGTAAACTCTCTACTCCTATCTAAAGAACCACCTTCTCCTCCAAAGAGCCTCTCAACAATAGTATATGCTATCTTGGGGTTCATCTCAATAATAAACTCTCCATGAAGAGGATAAAAATCACAGACTGACATAATTGTAGGCTGTGGTAAAGAACGAATAAATTCATCATAAGATAACTGTTCAATTGATGTTAATTCAGACTTGACCATCGTTCTTAATTGCGTAGAAATTGAAGTAGTTAGTAATCGGCAAAAACCTTCATAAATCATCCTTAAAGTTCTTAACTGATCTTTAGATAATTTGTTAGGATGTTTGAAATCATAGACTTCTACTACCTCTTCTTCTTCTCTTTTCAATTCATCTGCTTCTACTTTTCCAGATGATACAGCATCCAATAATGAATCAATTTCATTTTGGGATAAAACTCTATTTGATGACATGAATCTACCCCCTACTTAATTAAAAAACAGAATTAACAATCGCTAAAATCTATAATTAAGCCTATTATTCTTCCTCTGCCTTTGCTTTGATCAATTCGTCTATCTCCTCTTGAGATAGAACCTCATCAGACACTTTTATCCCTCCTTTATTGGATCACAAATTCGGTAAAGAAGACATTAGTGACCTTCCCTTCTAATAATTTTTCATTTATACTTTCCATAATCTCACTTCTTAATTGCATTGCTCCTTGATCTGAAGTTACCTCTTGCTGCTCTTTTCTTCTTAAAATAGAGATAATTGTATCTCTAACCTGCGGCCTACGTCTATCTATCTCTTCAGCAGCATCAGAATCATCAACTTCAACAGTAATATTTACTCTAATAAACCTTCTTCCTTCATCAAGGTTAACTAAGAATTCACCTATTTCAGTAATTGGCCCTAATTCTCGAGCAGTAGTACTTACCTTATTCTCTTCACCCTGGTTAAAACCTCCCAGATTAACGATCATAAAATAAGATATTCCACTAGCCAATACTACTGCTATCAACATTCCTAAAATCAAACTATAATTTAAACCACCTTTTTCCTCGCTCATTAGTTATATCCCCCCATTAGTCTCCTCATCATCAGCCCTCAAAATAATAATATCTACTCTACGATTTAATTCTCTATTCTCTGGCGTATCATTAGCTTTTATAGGTTTATATTTAGAATATCCTGCAGCAAATAATCTTTCTGGAGTTATCTTCTGCTCCTCAATAAAGTATCTAACTACATTGGTTGCCCTTGTTGTCGAAAGTTCCCAATTAGAAGGAAATCTAGAATTACTGATCGGTAAATTATCTGTATGTCCTTCTACCGCCACATCATTAGGAATCGTCTTCATAAAACCAGCTATTCTTTCTAAAATATCATAAGCACTTTCTCTGATCTCTGCCTCTCCTAAAGGAAATAAGACTTTTCCAGTAAAGTGAATAGTCAAACCTCTATCTGTAATCTCTAATCTAATATCATCTTCTAAACCTTCTTCTGCAATAAAACTTGCAATTTGCTCATAAAAGTCACTCATCTGCTCTGCTCCTAATTCTTCAGTAATCATCCCTGCTTCTATCAATTCACTTCTAGAAATTGTACGACCACCATCCATGATTCCTAAACTTCCTTGAAAACCCTGAATTGCCATCTCGAATTTTTGAACATCAACCTCAGCAAAAGAATATAACAGAACAAAAAAAGCTAATAACAGAGTCATCATATCACCATAAGTTGTTAACCAACCATCACTACTGTCTTTTTTATCTTGACCCCGTTTACGTCGCGGCATTTCTCCCCACCGCCCCTCCTTCAGTCTCTTGCTCTTCATCAAGCTGATTACGAGATTTAGGAGCTAAAAAGGCTTTTAATTTTTCTTCTACAATACGAGGATTCTCTCCTGCTTGAATTGATAAGATTCCTTCAATCATTACCTCTCTAACTAAAATCTCTTCTTCACTCTTTACTCTTAACTTTTCAGCCAATGGAATAAAGACTAGATTGGCAATTAAAGCACCATATAAAGTCGTAATTAAAGCTGTAGCCATCCCCGGGCCAATGGCATCAGGATCATCTAAATGACTTAACATCCCAATCAGACCAATCAATGTTCCAATCATCCCAAAAGCAGGTGATAACTCTCCAGCTTTCTCAAAAACACCTCGATTAATAGCATGTCGCTGTTCTAAAAAATCTAATTCAGTCTCTAATATATTTCTGACTAACTGAGGGTCTGTCCCATCTACTACCAATTGGATCCCTTTCTTCAAAAATTCATCATCTAATTGATAAGCTTCATCCTCTAAAGCAAGCAACCCTTCTCTTCTTGCTTTTTCAGCAAAGCTAACCAAGACAGAAATTATATCTCTTGGTTCCTCCTGTTGCTTTGAAAAAGCTACCTTCAATGCTCCAACTCCATTCTTTAATTGTCTAAAAGAATAAGCAAGAATTACCCCACCCAGTGTACCTCCACCAACAATCAAAGCTGAAACAAGACTTACATAAATAAGAATATTTCCTTCTAATATCATTCCAAGAGCTACTAGAGAAACTCCTAAAACTAAACCTACTATCGTTGCTAAATCCAAGATTATCACCTCATTCCCATTCTGGTTTTAATCTAATCCTCCTCTTGTAATTAATTATCATATCTATTATATCATCCACATCTTCTTTAACAATCAGACGGTGATTAGTTGTTAATGTAATTACAGTATCAGGAGTTGCTTCAATTGATTCGACTAATTCAGCATTAACAACTATCTCTGAATCATTTAATCTTGTCAATTTTATGATCTTTATCACCCCTTACTTATGTAATAACATCTTTGCTAAAAGTTCAAGTTTACTATAAACAACCTCTAGCAGATATCTAAATCTTTCTGCACTTTATTTTTATTGACAATTAACGTATGTTTTTGTAGGGGCGACTCCCCGTAGTCGCCCTGGGTTTAATCTAATTTTACGGGCAGGCACGGGGACCTGCCCCTACTTAAACCTTAAACTCAAACTATATTTTAACTCTTATTACCGTTTCATATTGACAACCTCTTGTAACAACTCATCAGCAGTCGTGATACTTCTCGAGTTACCTTGGAAACCACGCTGAGTAGTAATCATTTCAGTGAACTCGCGGGACATATCGACATTTGACATCTCGATCGTTCCACCACTGATAGTTCCTCGACCACCAGCACCTGGAGCACCGATATTGGCTACCCCGGAGTTGTTAGACTCTCTAAAGGTTGTATCCCCCTCTTCAGAAAGACCAGATGGGTTATTGAAGGTAGCAGTGGCTATTTGAGCCAAGGTCTGGCGTTGGCCATTATCATAGTAACCAGTAATAGTCCCTGAACCATCGATATCGAAACTATCTAAGTCTCCAGCCTGATAACCATTGACAGAATCGACATCAGCACTAAAATCTCCTGCATATTGATTCATATCTTCAAAGTTTAAATCAATTGGTAAAGGATTTACTCCCTCAGGATCTAGTTGAATCTCACTATTTCCTGAGTCATAATTACCATCTTCATCAAAAGTAATCACTCTATTTTCATCAACATACTCATCTTCTCCATCACCTATATTTAACTGAGTAACATTATCTTCATCTATATCTAAAGCAGTTGCTATATCAATATCTTCAACATCATCTAGATCTTGAACCCAGACATTCCCTAACTCATCCTTGATATCGACTATATTCCATTCCCATTCTCCACCATCACCATTTCCTTCTCCTACTCTTGTAAATGCTACATTCACATCATACGTCCTACCTTGTGAATCATAAGATTGAATTGAAGTATAACGAGTAGACTCTTCAAACTGAGCAAAATCTGCTTCAAACTCTTCATCGTCCTCAACGGGTATGCTATCTGTTACTAAGTATTCTAATATTTGATCTCTTGTTGTCTCATTATCAAGATTAAAGCCATCTGCAGATTCATAATCATCTTCATCACTAATCCCAGGCACATCAGCACTCAAGTTACCATCATAAGTAATTTCACTTGTTGCATTAGCATCCATCGACTGACGCAGACTGATATCCTCTAATGGCTGGTTGCTATCTATATTTTCATCCGCATCAGCCATCCAACCCTGCATTCGATAGCCATTACTCGAATTAACGAGATAGCCGTCTCTGTCAAAGTTAGTATTTCCTGCTCTCGTATAGAGATCGGACGTCCCATCATTAACGACGAAGAATCCATCACCCTCGATTGCTAGATCGGTATTTCGACCTGTTGACTCTAGACTGCCCTGTTCCATACTCTTATCGATACTACCTAAACTAACACCAAGACCAACCTGTTGAGGGTTAGTACCTCCTCGTCCATCTTGAGGAGCAGATGCACCCTCCATCGTCTGGCTTAGCATACTCTGAAATGTTGCCCGACTCGACTTAAAACCGGTCGTATTCACATTAGAGATATTATTACTAATAACATCCATTTTATCCATATGGGCTCCTAGCCCTGAAACACCTGCAAACATTGATCGTAACATTTTACAACCCTCCATTTTCTTAATTAATAGTTAAACCTTTTCAACATAAGTTTTTACTGACACTTAATTGCACTATAGAATTATAATTTTATCTATACAAGATTTAACTTAATTTATCATTTATAACTATCAACCATAAAATTACTTTTATCATCTGTCGTGTACTAATCACCCAGTCTGATACCCTAGGTCGGCACAGAGACCGACCCTTACACTGAAATTTCTCTTTCAGTTGGGCAAACACAAGGTCTGCCCCTACTAGTCTGAATCTAACCTTTGGATTTAACCCTGCTTTTGAATTTGAACTCTTACTGACACAGACACAGACTACAGACACAGATCTCATTAATCACTTGGCACTCATAACTCATCACTAAACATAGCCGCTTCTATCGGTTAGCGGCCAATAGCCTCCCATAACGGGTCCAGCTACTTCATCACAATTGCACTATCAATATCGGTAAATAAATTCTCTTCACTACTCTCTTCATCCATCGCTGTAATCACCGTCTCATTTTTAACACTGACAATATAAGCATTATTGTCAGTCAAGACCAATGATTCTTGAGCCCCTTTTGCTTTAGCTTTAGCAACTGCCTCTTCTAACTTCTGCATTTCTTGACCATCAAAATCGATCTTTCTTGATTTTAATCTTTGAGCTGCATGCTTAGAGAATTTCAATTTTTTATTATTTTTCAGCTTATCCTGTAAAAATTGCTTAAAATCATTTTCCCCTTGCTCTACTTTAATAGACTTCTTCTTTTGGGGTGGGACTAAAGGCTGATTAGAATATATTCTGGTCATGCTCAACCCTCCGTTTTCTAGCTGACAGTTTACAGTTAAAGTCAGTACCTTAAACTACAACTTCAAAAAAATTTAACTGTCACTAATTCCTAAAATAACGCTGATTCTTCTCCAGTAATACCGTCACTTAATACTTTCTGAACATCTTCGATTGAATATTCTTGACCATCAACAACAATCTGGCTGGCTTTATCTTGGCTGATGATTACCTTTTCTACCTTACCAGTAATCGGGGCCAACTCCTCTTTATCTCCATCTTCACCTTCAACAGTCTGAACAATCTCAACCTGTTTATCTATAAAACTACTAGCATAAGTCAACTCTTGCTTTCTGCTCTGACTTTCAACAAAACCAGACATTGTATTATTCAGATTCTGCATCTGCTCTAAAGCACTAAATTGAGCCGTTTGAGCAATAAACTCCTTATCATCCATCGGGTCTAAAGGATCTTGATGCTTAAGCTGAGTAACCAACAACTCCAAAAATTCATCCTTTCCTAAATCCTGTGATGCAGATTCTGTCTTGCCAGTCAAATCAACATTACCACTAGTAGAAGCTCCTTCAACTGAACTCATCTTCCTCCTCCTTTATACTACATAGTCTACACCATTCAACTCAACATTTGTCTGCTGTTGCATTTCCTCCAGAATTTCTTCGGCAGTCATCTGCTCCATATCCAGACCAAACTCTCGCTTACTTTCTTGCTCCTGTTGCTGATCAAATAAGGAGCCATCCTCTCCTTGTTCAGCAAAACTTCCGGCATAATTCTCCCCTGCTTGAGCAGATAAAACATCAATCTGTCCTACCTCTAAATCTCTTTGTAACAAAACAGATCGTAATTTAGCTAAATTATTTTCCAATAACTCCTTTACTTCACCATTTTCAGAGAGTATTCTCGCAGAAACAACTCCATCTTCTAGACCTATCCGCAAATTCAATCGGCCTAAAGACTCCGGATATAATTGAATAGTCACTTGGTTTTGATTATTGTTTGCTCCTAACAACTTAAACTCTTCACTGATCTGACCTAATATACTCTCTAAGTTAAACTGTTGACCAAATTCAACATTGTTTACCTGCTGGTTTCCTTCAACCTGCTGATTATTAGCTAATAAATTATTAAGCTCAAGCAAATCAAACTCTTGCATTTCTTGCTGAGAAAAGTCCAAATCTGCTGAACCATCCTGAAATAACTTACCTAGCTCTTCTTCACTTCCAGCAAATTGCTCTAACAACTCCATATTCAATTGACCAGTTCCATCCTTTTTATCAATACTTCCATCTTTAACTTTCTTGCTCACCTGGGTTAAATTAGTCTTATGTAGCATATCTTGAGCAAATAATGATTGTTCAGCATCAATAGTTGATTCCTCTGTCATTAAAACTTTCCCATCCATCTGAGCAGCAAGCTCTTTTAGTTTCTTCATCTCTTCTTGTTCTTGTTGGGATAGTTTCAAAAGTTGCTCCCCTTTCGTATTCTGCTGTTGACGGGCCAACTTCTCTTCAACAAGCTCTAACTGCTTGATTAACTCCAATAATTTCTGATTATCATCAGTATGATCAATCTCTTGTAGTGACTGACCATCAAGCTCTGTCTCCAGTCGATTAATTATTTCTTTTATTTGTTGCTCTTCAACTTCTAACTCTTCAATCTCTAAGTTGTTTAACAACTCACTTTTAAATAGTTGAGTTAAATCACTTAACAATGCCAAAATCTCCTCTAACTCTTCTTCACTAATCTCTTCTAAATCACCTGCTAACAACTCTTGTAGCCTGTCAAGTTTAGTATCATCAGATTTGGCTTCAGGTTCTTTGCTTGATGATTTATTTTTAACGGATTCAGATTCTTTGTTTGATGATTTACTTTTGACAACTTTATTGTCCTCAACCTCCTTTGATGGAGTCTTCCTTTCAGATAACCTATTAGAATTATCTTGTAGAGCTGATAAAAAATCATCTCTGTTTACATTAGAGCTTTGTACTTGCCTAGCTTGAGGTTGATGATTTCCACTACTGATTACATCTAACAAATTCATCGGCATCTTCTTCTCACCCCCTTTCAAAAATAATTGCAATTAAATTCAAGACCTTGATTATTGATTGCTTTTAATTATTCAATATTAAATATTAAATTCTTTATTCTGATAATAAAGTCGAAAACTGAGCTGCTTCTGCGTTAGGCATAAACTCCAAGATCTCAGCTACTATCTCTTCATCCATCTGACTTAATATATCAGTTGCTAATCTAACCTCCAACTCTGGCAACAAGTCAGCAGCTCGCTGTGAATTCATCTGACTATAAACCTCTGCTAAACGATTCAATCTAGCCTGATAATCTTCACGCTCAATTCCCACTCTTTCTAATTCCTCTTCTAAATTATCAATTGTTTTATTTAGTTGTTCAACTTCTTCTTCTTTTCCCTCTAATTCAAAATACAAATGCCGATTTTGCTCCTCTACTTCAGCTAGTTCTGAGTTAATAACAGCTAATTGCTCTTCTAATCGTTCAACCTCTTCTTCAGCAGTCAGGTAACTTCCAATTACAGGTACATTATTTAATAAATCTATTCCCTCAGCTCTGACTTGATCAAAAGTATAAATTTCAAACATATCTAATAAAAAAATAGTAAACCCTGCTAAGATGACCAATATAACTAAAGCTAGGAGTATCTTCTTCTTCATCAGCTTCTCCTCCTAATTTAAAAAATAGAACCTTTACTTCCTTGGTGGTTAAATAAATTAATTGCTAATTCATCATTAATCTTCTGCTCTTCTTGTAAAACTTCTTCTAAATGACCTTCATACTGTTGATCTTTTAATTTAACCAATGTCTTTTTTTCTTTAACCTTCTCTAACAATCGAATCCGACACTGCTCAATCTTATCTTCCCAGTATTCTAGTTGTAACAACAGCTCTTCAATCTCTTCAGTTAAATATTTAATATAATTCCGAGCTCTAAGAGCAGAAAAAAGATCAATCTCCTCTGCCTCAACCCTTTCCAATTGTTGCTGACAATTCTGCTTCTTCGTCTTATATCTGTCCAAGTTATTTTTAACTTGATTGTATTTATGCTGTAATTTAGCCAATTCCTTTTGAACTAAAGTCTCTTCTTGTTCTCTTAGATTCAAAACAGATTGTAATCCAAAAGAAAATTTTTTCATCTAGTTAATCACCCCTCAGCAAAGATATTAATTAGCTCTTCTACTGTCCTTTGGTAATCACTATCTTCATTGATATCTTGACGTAAAAAATTATTGACCTGCTTTAATTTAGACAATGCATAATCAAGCTCAGGATCACTTCCTTCTTGATAAGCACCAATATTGACTAAATCCTTAGATTCTTCATAAGTGGCCAGTACTTCTCTTAACTTTTGAGCTGATTGTCTATGCTCCTGGGTAACAATTTCATTCATCACCCTGCTTACACTCTCTAAAATATCGATTGCTGGATAATGATTTTGGGCTGCCAAATCACGAGATAAGACAATATGACCATCTAGAATCCCCCGTACAGCATCTGCTATTGGTTCGTTCATATCATCCCCTTCAACCAAAACAGTATATAAACCGGTAATCGTTCCTCGCTCATTCGTTCCAGCTCGCTCCATTAACTTAGGCAACAAAGCAAAAACAGAAGGGGTGTACCCCTTCGTTGCTGGAGGTTCTCCCACTGCTAACCCTACTTCACGCTGAGCCATAGCAAATCTCGTTACCGAATCCATCATTAACATCACATCTTGACCTTGATCTCTAAAATATTCAGCAATAGTAGTAGCTACTAATGCCCCTTTCAATCTTACCAACGCTGGCTGATCTGAAGTAGCTACTACTACCACGGAGTTTTTCAAGCCTTCCTCTCCCAAGTCACGTTCAATAAAGTCTCTAACTTCTCTACCACGCTCACCAATTAAAGCAATCACATTAATATCGGCTGATGTGTTACGAGCAATCATTCCTAGCAAAGTACTCTTTCCCACACCACTCCCAGCAAAAATTCCCATTCTCTGTCCTTTTCCACAGGTCAACAAACCATCTATACTTCTCAACCCTACTGACAGACTTTCTGTAATTCTGGTTCTAGTTAATGGATTTGGCGGTGTATTATTAATTGAATATTTTGCTGCTGCATCAGGAAATTTAAAATTGGACATTGGATTACCCAAACCATCCAGTACTTTTCCTAATAAAAAATCACCTACTTTAACCTTCAGTGACTCTCCAGTAGCAAAAACTTTACAATCCGGGCCAATCCCACTCATATCTCCCAGTGGCATCAATAAAATGTTATTTTCCTTAAATCCTACCACTTCAGCCTTGACTTTCTTATCAGCAACACTAGATTGGATCAGACAGACCTCACCTAACCTTACAGTTGGCCCTTCCGATTCAATAATTAAACCTATCACCCGCTTAACTTTACCAAAATGCTTAATCGAAGTTAAATTTTCTATTGTATTGACTAAAGAATCTAATTTAAGCAACTCTTCACTCATTATGACTCACTTCCAATAATTTAGATTCTATTTCCTTCAACTGAGAAGAAATAGTCAAATCAACCCCTCCAAAATCAGTTTCAATAATACACCCACCAATTTCGATACTTTTATCAGTAATAACTTTAACCTCTTCTAAACCATTATTAGCTTTCAACAACTCTTTTTGATACTGAGCTAACCTTTCTAGATCTTTAGGATTAACCTTAATTCTAACCTGCTCTTCATAATCTAAATACTCCAATCCAGTTTCAACAAACTTCTTAATTAACTCAGGCTTACTCTCTAACTGCTTACCAATCACTTTCTCACTAATTTTAATTACTAATCTAAATAATTTATCCTTTAGTTGTGGTAATCGTTTGGCTAAATCTTGTTGATATAACTCTACCTCTTTTTTTAGATTCCCTACTAAAGCTTTGAGTTCTTCACTTATCTGTTGTTGGCCCAGTTTAACTCCTTCTTGCTTACCTAATTTAAGCCCTTGTTGATAACCTTCCTCTTTAGCTTGCTCAAATTTCTGCTCAAACTCTATTTCAGCTTCTTGTTGAATTTCCTTCTTTAAGTCTTCAGCTTCTTGCTGAGCTTGTTGTATTATTTTTTCAGCTTTTATTTCAGCCTCTTCTAAAATATCATCTGTTTCTTTAATAACTTCAGCCTTAGCTACACTAACCTCTTCTCTTTTTTCTGCAAGAATTTGTTCTTTTTTTTCCTTCTTGACAAAAGTATCTACTAATCTAGTTTTTTTTTATCAGATTTAACTTGAGAAGATTTGATAATATTAGACAATTACCTCATCCTTTCCACCGCGATTAATAACTATCTCTCCTTCTTCCTCTAACCTTCTAATCTCATTAACAATATTTTGTTGTGACTCTTCAACATCACTAATTCTGACTGGCCCTAAATGTTCTATATCTTCGCGTAACATTTGAGATGCCCGTTTTGATAAATTATTGTATATCTTATTTGCAACTTCATCACTTGCGGTTTTTAAAGCTAGTGGCAGATCATTATCTGTATCTATCTGTCTCAATATTAACTGAATAGCTCGATCAGTTAATAAAGTTATATCTTCAAATACAAACATCTTCTGCCTAATATTTTCAGCTAATTCTGGGTTTTCTTTATCTAAATCATCCAGAATTGTCTTTTCTGTAGAACGATCAGCTAAATTCAAAATATCAACAATCGAATCTATTCCACCAGCAGTTGAATACTCGTTGGTCATTAAAGAAGATAACTTCTGTTCTAATACTCTCTCAACTTCTTTAATCACATCTGGTGAAATCCTTTCCATCTTAGCTATCCTTTTGGCAACTTCAGCCTGTTTAGCAGGAGGCAATGAAGATATAATTTGAGCAGACTGTTCAGAATCAAGATACGCCAAAATTAATGCAATTGTCTGAGGGTGTTCATTTTGAATAAAATTTAAAATTTGGCTAGGGTCAGTCTTTCTCAATTCATCAAAAGGTCTAACCTGTAATGATGCAGTTAGCCGCTCAATGATACTATTTGCTTTAGACTCTCCTAAAGCCTTTTCTAATACCTCTTGGGCATAATCCATTCCACCATGGCTAATATAGTCATAGGCTACACACATTTGATGAAACTCATCTAATACATCTTCTTTAATTTCAGTCGGTACCTTATCTAAGTTTGCTATTTCCAAGGTCAAATCTTCAATTTCATCATCACCCAAATGCTCAAAGACCTTAGCAGATGTATCTGGCCCTAAAGAAACAAGTAAGATAGCTGCTTTTTCGCTTCCAGTTAATTCAGACATTATTTCACCTCCCTTTACTCTTCAGCTAACCAA
This sequence comes from Natroniella sp. ANB-PHB2, assembly GCF_046097105.1. Classification (GTDB taxonomy): domain Bacteria; phylum Bacillota; class Halanaerobiia; order Halobacteroidales; family Halobacteroidaceae; genus Natroniella. The sequence continues at coordinate 1,466,136 of NZ_CP175562.1, forward strand.
CTTCTAATCAAGTCAGCTATCTCCTCTGGTTGATCATTAACTAAATTACGAATATTTCGCTGTAAACGCTGTCTTTCTTTTTCTCCTTCACTTAAATTCGCAGCAGCAAATTCATCTTGGGCTTCATCAATTAAGTAATCAATCTCCTGCTCTGTCCCTACTTCTTCTGCATCAGTAGCACTATCTGGTTGCTCTCTTCTTTTATATAAAATAATTAATAAACTAATAATTAAAATTCCTACACCTATAAGTAAATATAATAATATTCTCTGTCTTCTTGCTTCTTCTGCTGCTAATTCTTCTTGTCTCATCTGCTCTAAACTATCATCAAATTCCATACCTGTAACTGAAATTTGATCACCTCGATCAACATCATAACCTACAGCTGCTGCTACAGCTTGGTTAATATTCTCTTCCAGTTGAGGATCCATCTCTTGATTTACAATTACTGAAACTGACATTCTTTCTACTGCTCCTGGTGATGAAACATACCTTTCTACCGTTTCATTAATTTCATAATTAGTTATTTTTTCAATATTTTCCCTTTCGCTTTCATGTTCACTCGTTGTTTCATACTCTGGCAAGTTTGAGGTTGTTCCAGGAACTCCCTCTGGATCAGCACTTCTTCCACTTTCTCGCTCTTCTTTTACCTGCTCACTACGAGCAATACCACTATCACCTACAACCGGTTCATAGCTTTTACTTTCGATCTCATGCTGATCAAAATTCAAATCAGTATTAACTCTGACTACAAAGTTGTCCATTCCTAAAACCTTAGTCAACATTACATCTAAATCCCTTTCAATTCTACGCTCTAAGCTATCTTGCAATTCAAACTGTTTGTAATTCGACTCAAATTGATCTTTTTCTTCTAATTGTGCGGATAATAAATTACCTGCACTATCTACAATAGTAACATTATCAGAACTTAATCCTTCTACACTACTAGCTACTAAATTAGCAATTGACTTAATATTTCCCGAAGATAACTTCTGTCCAGCATCAACTCCTAATAATACAGAAGCTTTAGCTGGTTTTTCCTCGGCTCGATAAATACTACTTTCACTAGGAGTTATTTGAACCCTAGCAAAGTTTACATTATTTATCTGCCTAATAGTTCTGCTTAATTCTCCTGATAAAGCTCGAATGTAATTGACCTGTTGATCAAAATCTGTACTACCTAGTTGGTTTTGATCAAATAATTCAAACCCAGCAACTCCACCAGTTGGCAATTCTTCTCCAGACAAATCCAAACGTAACCTATGAACTTCCTCCTCTGAAACTAAAATAGTTCTGCCTTGTTCCTCAAGCTGGTATGAAACTCCTCTTTCATCTAAACTATCAACAATAGTCGCTGCATCTTGAGTAGTTAAATCACTAAATAAGACGGTATATTCCGGTCTGCTAGCCCAAGTAACTAAAATCAACAAACCTACAATTGTGATCAAAGCAGAAGCAATAATTAGGAGCTTAGCTTTTTTATCAAGGTTATTTAATAGTTGCTGAATCTGTTCTTTTGTTTCTAAAATATTTTCAACCATATTTACACCCCAATCTTACTGCTTAAATATCTCACACCTGTATCCTCATTACTTCCTTATAAGCTTCAACAGCTTTATTTGTAACCGATGAAGCTAAATCTAAAGAAAGCTTAGCTTTTTGAGCAGATGCCATCACCTGATGAACATTATCTACTTTTCCTAAAGCCAAATCTTTTCCTGCTTGATCTGCTTCATGTTGTAGGTTATTAACTTTATATAATGAACCCTTTAGAATATTCCAAAAGATTTACCAGGTTGATTAGCTTGATCATTTTGATCTAATCCAGTTAACAATTGTTGTTTACCTATATTATTGACCTCCATGAGTCTCCTCCTTCTTCTATTATCCTATTCGCAGAGCACTTTCAAACATACTCTTAGCTGAATCTAAAGCAGTAACATTGGCTTCATAAGCTCTAGTAGCAGAAATCATATCCGTCATCTCTGAAACAATATTAACATTTGGCTTTTCTACATAACCATCCTGATTAGCATCTGGATGTTCTGGTTTATACTCCAACCTGACTGGTTCATCACTTTCAACTATTTCTGTAATTTTAACCCCTTCTCCTACTTGACTATTATTATTAAATTTGTCCAATTCATCTTTTAATCTAGCTGCAAAAACAGGTGCTTGACGACGGTATGGTCCTCCATCTTCTGTTCTAGTAGTATTAACATTAGCTATATTATTAGAAACTAAATCCATTCGCACTCTTTGTGCTGTCAACCCTGAGCTACTAATATTCATTCCATTAAATAAACCCACTGTTATCTACCTCCTTTTTGAATTACTGAATCTAACCTTTGAAATTGACTTGCAATCTTTTGTGACACAGCTTGATATTCTAAGGTGTTTTGGGCCAACTTAGACATTTCTGCGTCTATATTAACATTATTATTATCATTTCTTACATTAGTTTGTTCCACGGTATGTATTTGAGGCTTAACTGAGTTAAGATCAGTACTTCCTAAAGGAATATGTCTTTTGTTAGTTACATTTAATTTGCTTCTACCGGCTAAAGCCTTTTCTATCTCCTCTTTAAATGATACATTTTGCTTTTTATATCCTGGTGTATCGACATTAGCTATATTATTAGAAATAATTTTATGCCTCTTATTCAAGCCATCTAGAGACTTTTCTAAAACTCCAAAGCTTTTATCATTAAACATTCCAGTTTGTTCCCCCTTTGTGCTATGATAACAATTAATAAAAATTACACATATATTTATTTATTCCACCTTTCAAATAAAAAATCCTGCAAAATAATATATGATTTTACTCTGGTAATAATTTCAAAATAAAAATATAGACTACATTTTCATTATATCAGCTAAACTTTAAAACCCCAACCATAAAATCTATATTTAAACTCTATAATAATTATATAATAAATTTACAAAAGATCAAATTTAATTATATTATACTTAAAATTTCCTTTTTTATAAAATTCAAAGAATTTCTTTTTCTATATTATAAATGGCGTTGGGATTAATCCCAACGCCATTTATAAATTTTATTTATTATGATTTCAATTTTTCTAACTATTACTCTAAACCTTCATCTTTTCTAGCTCTTTTAATAAATAATCATTTAAAATCTTAATATAAGTTCCTTTCATTCCTAAAGATTTAGACTCAATTACACCAGCACTCTCAAATTTACGTAATGCATTTACAATTACTGAACGAGTAATTCCTATCTTATCAGCAATTTTACTAGCCACTAATAATCCTTCAGTTCCATCTAATTCAGCAAAGATATGTTCAATAGCCTCTAATTCAGAATAAGATAAGGTATCTAAAGCAATATGTATAGCAGCCCTCTTTCTAGTTTCCTTCTCCAGTTTTTCACTTCGCAGCCTTAAAATTTCCATCCCTACTACCGTAGCACCATATTCTGCTAAAATTAAATCGGCATTATCAAATTTTTCTCCAAATCGAGCTAAGATTAAAGTTCCTAGCCGTTCTCCGCCACCGTTGATTGGTACAACTGTAGTTAATTTATCCATGGAAATACAATCTTTCTTCTTAAAAACACAAACTCCACTTGGTTGTTCATAATTAGATTGAGTATCATAATGTTGTAATAACCAATCATTATAATCGGTAGGAAATACTTCTTTTTTAATAACCTCTTCCATCATTAGATCACACTCAAATCTATTGATTAAAGCATAACCTAAAATCTTTCCTTCTTCATCTACTAAGTAAACATTAGAATCTATACTCCTACTTAGTACATTAGATACTTCATTAAAATCAACCGCTTGTCCTGCAGAACGTTGTAATAATCTATTTATTCTACGAGTTTTTTGCAGTAATTCTTCCATAAAATTCCCCCTTCCAGTTAGATTATACAGCAATTTTTTTATTATTTCAAATCTTATAAGATATATTTACTTAAATCCTTGTCTTTTACAATATTTTCAAGCTTATCCTTAACATAATCTCTATCAATCACTATCTTAGACTCTGAAATCTCTGGAGCTTCGAATAAAACCTCCTCCAATAGCTTTTCTAAAATAGTATGCAGCCTTCTTGCTCCTATATTTTCAGTCTGTTCATTAACTTTAAAAGCTATTTCTGCTAATTCATCAATTGCTCCAGCAACAAATTCAACCTCTAACCCTTCAGTTTCTAATAAAGCCCTATACTGTTTAGTTAATGCATTTTGAGGCTCTGTTAATATTTCTTTAAAATTATCTTTAGATAAACTATTTAACTCTACTCTAATTGGTATCCTTCCTTGTAATTCTGGAATTAAATCAGTAGGGTTACTGACATGAAATGCTCCAGCAGCAATAAACAATATGTGATCTGTCTTCACTGGCCCATACTTTGTCATTACTGTTGATCCTTCTATAATTGGTAAAATATCACGTTGTACTCCTTCTCTAGAAACATCGGGATTAGAGTTTGATTTTCCTTTAGCTATTTTATCAATCTCATCTAAGAAGATAATACCTGATTCTTCTACTCGTTTAATAGCTTCTCGACTGACTTCATCCATATCAATTAACTTTTGTGCTTCATCCTCTTTCAATACCCTTCTTGCTTCTTTAACTGTAACCTTCCTTTTTTTCTTCTGCTTAGGGAACATATTTCCAAAAACATCTTGAAAGTTAACCCCCATCTCTTCTATCCCCGCCCCAGAAAAAATCTCAACCATTTGCGAATTATTCTCTTCAACTTCTATTTCAATTATTCTATCTTCTAACTCTCCTGCTTCTAATTGCTGACGTAATTTTTCTCTATGTCGTTCAAACCTTTCTTCCCGCTCATTATCTTCTGTGGTCTCTTCTTCTTCTGCAAAATTATTAAACATATTACTAAATAGGTTATTATTTTTCTTTTTAGGACGAGGAAATAAAACATCTAAAATTCTTTCTTTAGCCAACTCTTCTGCTTTATCCTCTACTCCTTTAACACTCTCTTGTTTAACCATTCTAATTGCTGTTTGTAATAAATCTCTGATCATTGATTCTACATCACGCCCAACATAACCAACTTCAGTAAATTTAGTTACTTCAATTTTAATAAACGGTGCTTTAGCTAATTTAGCCAATCTCCTTGCTATCTCCGTCTTTCCTACACCCGTTGGCCCAATCATTAAAATATTTTTAGGAACAACCTCTTCTCTTAATTCTTCTGGTAACCTTTTTCTTCTATATCTATTTCTGATAGCTATTGCTACTGCTTTTTTAGCATCACTTTGACCAACTATATATTCATCTAAACTTTTAACTACCTGTCGTGGAGTAAACTCCTCCATTATGCTCCCCCCTATATCTCTTCTACTGTAATTTGATCATTTGTATAAATACAAATATCTGCTGCTATCTCTAAAGATTTTTCAGCTATTTGTGCAGCAGTTAACTCAGTAAATTCAGCCAAAGAACGGGCTGCAGCCAAAGCATAGGAACCACCAGAACCAATAGCAGTTATCCCATCATCTGGCTCAATAACATCTCCCGTTCCTGATATAACTAACAAATTACTTTGATTAGCTACAACTAATAGAGCTTCTAATTTTCTTAACATCTTATCTGTTCTCCACTCCTTAGCTAATTCTACTGCCGCCCTTTTCAAATTACCATGAAATTCTTCTAATTTCCCTTCAAACTTTTCGAATAATGTAAATGCATCAGCTGCCGTTCCTGCAAACCCGGCTAATACATCATCATTAATTCTTCTAACCTTATTAGCCCCATGTTTCATTACAGTGTGTTTCATCGTTACCTGACCATCTCCACCAATAGCAACACTTCTTCCTCTTTTCACTGCTATAACCGTTGTCGCCTCAAACATTTTATCCCCCTAACTATATAAGTTAAATTAAATTTCTCCTCTTAAACCCTTTTAGTTTAAAATAATTCAGATTAGTTATATTGAAAAAAAGATTAATTCAATTTATAATATTTTTTCATAATCACATTCTGAATTAATACAATAATGTTTTGTTTCTTTTTTAGTCTTCTTTTCTACTAAAAACTTTTCACAATCTGGACATTCTTCTTCGGTCGGTTTATTCCATGTCATAAATTCACAGTCTGGATAGTTACTACACCCATAAAAGACTCTTCCCTTCTTACTCTTTCGTTGAATAACATCTCCATCTTTACATTCCGGACACTTAACACCCATCTTTACTAAAATAGGTTTTGTATTCTTACAGTCAGGAAAACCTGGACATGCTAAGAACTTACCATATCTCCCATGCTTAATGATCATATTCTTTCCACATTTTTCACATACCTCATCAGTGACTTCCTCTTCCAGTTCAACTTTTTCCATATTATCCCAGGCAGATTCTAATCTTTCCGCAAATGGTTCATAAAATTCTCCCAATACTTCAACCCATTTTCTTTCTCCGGCTTCAACTTTATCTAAATCTTCTTCTAGCTGAGCTGTAAATTCTACATCAGTCACATTAGGGAAATGATCAACTAGTAATTTATTAACCAACTCTCCTAATTCAGTTGGCTTGAATTTTCCATTTTCCTTTTCAACATAATTTCTTTTTTGAATAGTACTAACTACTGGAGCATAGGTGCTTGGACGCCCAATCCCTTTCTCCTCTAAAGTCTTGACTAGTTTAGCTTCAGTATAACGAGGTGGCGGTTTGGTAAAGTGTTGGTCAGGATTTATCTCACTTAACTCTACCTTCTCTTCCTCTGTTAGCTCAGGTAAGAGTTCATCCTTTTTGCTTTGTCTAGTAGTATCAACCTTTAAAAAGCCTGGGAATAACTCTTGAGAACCTTTGGCCCTTAACCAATACTCACCCCCTGTTATATCAACTGTTAAAGTTTTATAAACAGCAGCACTCATCTGACTAGCTACAAACCTTTCCCAAATTAATTTATACAATTTATATTCTTCTTCACTTAAATATTCTTTCATCTTACTAGGAGTTCTATAAACTGATGTCGGTCTAATTGCTTCATGGGCATCTTGAGCTTTATTTTTAGTCTTATATTCTTTAGGTTTATTGGATAAATACTTTTCTCCAATTTGATCAGCTATATATCCTCTCAGTTCATTCTGAGCCTCTTTAGAAACCCTAGTAGAATCCGTTCTCATATAAGTAATTAAACCTACTGCCCCTTCAGAGCCTAGCTCAACACCTTCATATAACTGTTGCGCTAAATACATCGTCTTTTTAGTACTAAAGTAAAGATTAGTTGATGCCTTTTGTTGCAAACTACTTGTCGTAAAGGGTGCAGAAGGATATCGTCTCCTTTTACTTTCTTTAATTTTATTAATCTTTAAATCTTGTTTTTTTAACCCTTCTACTACTTGCTCAGTCTCTGATTTATTTTGTAACTTAAATTTCTGATTATCAATCCTGTATAATTTTGCTTTAAATTCATCTTCATTTTCAGTTTTAACTTCAACATCAACCGTCCAATACTCTTCAGGTTCAAAAGCTTTAATTTTCTCTTCTTTTTGACAAACTAATTTAACAGCTACTGACTGGACTCGACCAGCACTCAACCCTCTTCTTACCTTTTTCCATAATAATGGGCTTAGTTTATATCCTACTAATCGATCAAGTACCCTTCTTGCCTGTTGAGCATCAACCCTATTTTCATCAATCAAACGCGGTTCTTTCAAAGCATTTTGTACTGCTTTTTTAGTAATTTCATTAAATTCAATCCTACACTTTGTTGATTCATCTATATCAAAAGCACGGGCCAAATGCCAGGAGATTGCCTCACCTTCTCTATCAGGATCGGTTGCTAATAATACTTCCTCGCTCTTTTTAGCACCTCTTTTTAACTTTTGAAGTATCTTTCCTTTACCTCTAATTGTTATGTATTTAGGCTTGAAATCTTCTTCAGGCTCAACTCCTAATTGACTCTTTGGTAGATCAATTACATGTCCCATTGAAGCCTGAACTTTAAAACCTGAACCTAAAAACTTACTAATTGTTTTAGCTTTAGCAGGTGATTCCACAATTACTAATTTATCTTTTTTCTTAGCCACTTTTTCACCTCCATACCCTTACATTAGTTAATGTATTCTGGTGTTAAATTATTTATAACTTCAAATTCAGAAATATGCTGTGCTATAAAAGCTAGCCTTAATTCGTCATCAAGCACCTGCTGAAGTGATTCCCACAAATACTCAATATTAATATAACTATTAGGCACTTTAAATAATTGACCAATCAAATCCTCTAATTCTTCATCTGCAATTAAACTTAAATGATTCAATCTTAAAATAACCCCTTGAATTTTAACATCAAACTTAAACCTTTCTCTAAGGCTAAAAACACGATTTTTATGAAAAGCTTCTTGCTTGATATGTTTTTGATCTAGCAAATCATCTGTTGAATCTATTCTTTCCGAAGAAGCAAAAATAAATTCAAAAGCCTGATTAATCTCTTTCAAACCATAACCTTCATCTTGTAAAAAATCAATTAATTTTTTTTCATCTTCAACTAATTTTTCATCATGTAATAATGTTTTTACTAAACAACTGATTATTTCAAATACATTGTTATTCATTTTACAACCTCCTTTCATAACTTAACATCATCTCTTAATTTAAACTTTTTTCCTGCTAACTGCCTTATAAGACCCTTTACTTCAAGCTCTAATAGAAGTGAGTTTAATTGAGCTGAATTCAATTCAACAGCATCAAGTAAATGTTCAAACTGCTGAGACTCAACAGTTAGCAACCTATAAACTTTTTGCTGTTGTTGGGATAGAGATTCAATTACCTTTTTATCAGCCTTATACTCTAAATCCGATTTGATATCTTCATTATTAACATTTGATAAATGTAACTCATCTAAAACATCATCTAGCTTTTGCACCAATTTAGCTCCAACTTGAATCAATTGATTAGTACCTACACTCTGCTTTTTAGTTATATCTCCAGGGATTGCAAAGACTTCTCTACCTTGGTTTAAAGCCAAATTGGCAGTGATTAATGAACCACTTTTCTTAGTTGCTTCAACAACTATTGTTCCTAGACAGAGCCCACTAATTATCCTATTTCTAAGAGGAAAATTTTTCCCTATTGGCTTAGTAGTTAGTGGGAAAGAACTAATAACCGCTCCTTGTTTCATTATTTTTTGAGCTAACCCTTCATTCTCTTTTGGATATATCACATCTACACCAGAACCTAATATAGCATAAGTTACACCAGACTTTAAAGCACCTTGATGAGCAGCTGTATCTATTCCATAAGCTAAACCACTGACAATATTAAGCCCTTTTTCAGCCAATCTTTGACTTAATTTAGTTGCTATCTTTTTTCCATACTGGGTACATTTTCTAGATCCAACAACAGCAATACAAGGCTTATTAATCTTTGTAATATTTCCTTTATAATATAAAATAGGAGGTGGATCATAAATCTCCTTTAATAATTTAGGATAACATTTATCTTGTAAAGTTACAACCTTAATGCCAAATTTATTTAACCTTTTTAGTTCAGATTTAAAATCAAAATTCTTCCTAGATTCAATAATTTTTTGACTCAATGAAGGGCCAATACCACTCACATTATCAAATAATTCTTTATCTGCGTGCCAAATCCCTTCTGCATCGCCAAAATAATCTAGTAGCTTTTTTATTCGCCGTGATCCAAAACCATCAATCTTACTTAACCAAATCCAATAAGCTTTTTCTTCCATACTACCCTCCTGTTAAGTAATTGGCGCTAATAATTTTCCAATTAATAACTTCATTCTATCCAAAATTCCTAACTGTTTATAATCTTCTAATCTATACTTCCTACTTTGCTCTAAATTTAAAGCTATCTCTTCCATTATTTTTTTAGAAAAGTCTGGAGCAAAGATTACTACATTTAATTCATAATCAAGATATAAACTTCTAGTATTAAAATTAGCAGAGCCCAGCGATAAAATTTGTTCATCAACTACTAAAATTTTAGAATGTAAAAATTCACCTTGATAATGGCATATAGTTGCACCTGCTTTTAATAATTCTTCAAAAAAAGAGATACTAGCCCAACTAAGTAATAAATTATCAGTCTCTTTGGAGACAACTACATTAACCTCCACGCCTTTTAAAGCTGCTATTTGTAAAGCATTTAAAATATTATCATTCAAAATTAGATATGGTGTAACTAAATAAATTTCTTTTTGTGCTGCTGTAATCAAGGCAGAGTAGTGTTTGTTCATTTCAGACCAAGGCGTATCAAATCCACTACTAACTAACTGAATTGGTAGCTCCTCTTCTATATCATGTTGAGAAAAGTATCTATCAGCTAAAATTTTCTCACCGGTAATATAGTACCAATCCATTAAGAAAATCTTTTGCATCCAATCAACCGCTTCACCTTCAATTTTAACTTGAATACTTTCTCTTTTATTCCCTGTTACATATTCATCTCCCAAGTTAACATCTCCAATAAAAGCAACTTTACCATCCACAACTAAGTTTTTTCGGTGATTACGATGATTAAGCTTTCCTCTTAATAAAGAAATAAGCATACTGTTATAACCCTTAATTTCTACCCCTGCTTTTTTTAATTTTTCTTTATAATTTTGACCTAATCGGTGACTTCCTAATTCATCATAAATAATTCTTACCTCAACACCATCTCGTGCTTTTTCAATCAATAACTCCTTGAATTTTTCTCCAATCAGATCATCTCTAATAATATAAAAGCAGATATGGATATGATCTTGTGCTTCTTTTAACTGGGCCAACATTTCCATGAAAATATTCTCTTCTTTAAAGATTGCTTCAACTTTATTATTAGTAGTTAAAGCTAATCCACTAGTCTTTTTAATCAGCTTTGAAATTCCTTCTTCTCTTTCCTCTAGCAATGAACTTTCAGTATCAGTTTTAGCAATTTCAATCAATTGATTCAAATATTGATTACGTTCTGCATTATAGTTATTTAATAATTCTTTATTTCTCCATACTTGGATAAAAGTAAAGAGTGCAAATAAGAAAACTAGTATAAAGAAAACCTTGAAAATAAAATTAAGATTATCAGTAAGATATATTCCTATTAAACTTAATCCTAATAAGCCACTAACTCCCAATAAATAAGGATAATATGCAATTATTATCTTTTTATTACCTAAGAAAAAAAGATTGAAATAAATAATAGTAATTATAAATAGTAAAAACAAACCATTCCACAACCGAAACATTAATTCACACCCTTTTATGATTTCCCTAGAGTCATTATATTTTTTTCCTAAATTATTAATTTTTATACTTCACACCAGCTAAAATTAACTAACAAATCATAACTTCCTTGTCAAAAGAAAAATATATCCATCTATAACCTTTAAGAAGCATATTCTACTTAATAACAAGCTAAAAAAGAATCGGAAAAACTCCGATTCTTTCCTTTACCCAATCTTTTGATTTGTAACTTCTAAAACTTCTTCTTTTAATTTTTGGGCTTTTTCTTTTAGCTCTTTCATATCAGCCCTCTTTTTAGCTATATAACCCTTATCCTTCATAGTAGCTAAGTTAATATTTACATTCAACTCTGCTGCTTCTAATGTAGCCCAAGCCTCAATAGCACCTACACCTGCATCACTTACCGCATATTTATTCCCCTTCTTAGCAGCAATTAAAGCTTGTTCTAAAACTTCAATACTCTTGCTAGCCATAGTAAAAGGAACTTCAGTTGCTTTTTTAACTGCTTTCTCTAAAGCCTTAGCTCTTTTTTCTTTTTCATCACTAGTTTTATTAGACATTTGTAAAGCGGACATATAAGCATTAAACACTTCTATATCTTGATCTACCAAATCAAGATAGTCATCTTTTAAACCCTTAGTAATCTCAATTAACTCTTCCATTTCCTCTTGAACACTAGCATAATCTTCCTTTCCTAAAGTTAATGAACCTACCATACAAGTAGCAACAGCAGCTAAAGCCCCACTCAATGCTGCAGCACTTCCTCCACCAGGTGTTGGCTTATCAGAGGCAAAATCATCTATAAATTGACCAATCTCCTGTTTTCTAATCATCTTAGACCCCTCCACTTTTTGTTTTCCTAACATCATATTCTTTAACAAATATAATTCCCCTCCTAAATTTAATATTTTTCTATTTTAAAGATTCTTTACTAAGTTTAAATTAAACAATATTTTCCCAATACATAAATATATATAATTTATTCAATAATAATTTAAAAGGTCATCTATTTAAGGAGGTGCTCAATGTTTATTGTAATAATTCGTACAATCATTTTATATACTATTGTATTTTTAACTTTTAGAGTAATGGGTAAAAGACAGATTGGCGAATTACAACCATACGAACTTGCAATTACAATTATGATCTCTGCTTTAGCTTCTATTCCTATGCAAGATACTGATATTCCTTTAATTAATAGCTTAACACCTATTATTCTAATCTTTTCTATTCAAATTTATATGTCTGCTATCACTACTAAAAGCATTACAGGAAGGAGGATTATTTGTGGAAAACCTACAATTTTAATTGAAAATGGTCAAATTGTTGAAGGAGAACTCAATAAAAGTAGAATTAATATTAATGAGTTGTTAGAAGAACTTAGAACTAAAGGCTACCCTGACATTTCTGAGATAGAATTTGCTTTTATTGAAACTAATGGCTCTCTTAGTGTAATCCCTAAATCTCAAAAAAGACCAGTTACCCCTGAAGATTTAAATATTGCGACTGACTATGAAGGAATTCCACACCCAATAATTATAGATGGTCAAATTCATACTAAAAATTTAGAAAAAGTAGGTCTTACTAAAGAATGGATAAAACAAGAATTAATTTCTCTAGGAATCAATAATACATCTGATGTCTTCTTTGCTAATCTAGATTCAAATGGCAATCTATTTTATCAGGTTTATCGTCAAAAAAATAATTAAAATATTCTTTTAGGAGCGTTTATTAAATAATGAGAAACACTATAATTTATACTACTATTTTATTAATTTTTACTTTAATCCTTGTCAGTTACGGATACATTATAACAAATAATAAAGCAGACCAGCTAACCTCAAAACTAAATACTTTAGAAGATAATTTAGTTAATAATAACTGGGATACCACCAGAGATAATACTGAGTCCTTAAATCAAGCTTGGGAAGAGGCAAGTTTTACTTGGAGTATTTTTATGGACCATAATGAGATAGATAAACTTGATCTCTCTATTTCCAAAATTATCTCTCTAGTAGAATTAGAGAAAAAAGATAAAGCTTTAACCGAACTAAAACTCGCTAAAGAGTTAGCTAGGCAAATTCCAACTAATGAAAAAATAAAAATCGAAAATATCTTTTAGAATTTTAATCCATATAAATCCAATTAAAGATACAATATTAAATTACCTCTGCTATATCTTATCTTTTAGATGCTCATTTTTAGTTGTTCCCCAGGAAGAACAGATCTTTTAACTTCATAATTAGTTATTAATACCTCTTTAGTTACACATTCTTTATTATTCTTAGCTTGATAATTACAGTTTTTATAATCCTTATTTATATCTATAACATTATAGTTTTTACTCCAATTAGATAATATATTATTAGTCTTCCCTTTATGTTTTAAAACATTTGATAAGGCAAATTTTATATTCTTATTATTAAATTCATTTAATAAATCTAATAGTTCTCTTTCTTCTTTCTCCCTCCAGCCCTTAAAACCTCTTTTACCATCATTATAACTTCCAGTACTTATTAAATAAGGTGGATCACAATAAACAAAGTCTTCTTTATTGAGAGCATTAATATCAAAATTGACAAAATCTTGATTTTTAAATTCTACCTTTTTTTTCTTTAATCTTTTTATAAATTTAGCTAACCTCTTTTCTAACCTTGGATTAAAACTACTTCTATTTCTTCCAAATGAATTATTATATTCATGGCTATTATTAAACCTAATTTGATAATTAAATGAGTAGCATATTAAAACATATAAATCTAAAGGGTGTCTATGTTTATTATAATAATCCCTTAATTTTTTATATCCCTCTTCATTAGTTTTAGAAAGAGCAAATTCTTTAATTCTATTCTTTATGTGTCTTAAAGTAGCTTCTATATCATTTTCTCTAAATTTATAAAATAAATCAATTAGATAATCAACAATATCATTATAAATTACTTTTTTAGCAGTAACATTTATACCTACATTAAACCCCCCAGCAAATAAATCAACAAAGGTATCAATTCCTTCGGGAAACAAAGGTATTATTTGATCTAGTATTTTATATTTTCCACCAGTATAATTTAACGGACTTTTGATAAATTCTTTATCCAACTTAATCAACTCCCTCTTCTATCAGTAATTATTTCTCTTTGAATAAAACATATATGTTAAATCTTTTTAGGTTTTTGATAATTTACTAAAAAACATTTTATTAAGTTCGCCACTACTAAAATAACATCTTCATAATTTAAATCAACTTATTTTACTTCACAAAAAAATATATTTTCCTTCACCATATCATTACACTGCTTATAATTCCGTTTAGTATTGGAATCACTTCTATATCTTCTATAATCTTCACCGTAAGCTTTAATTTTTTCGTTAGTAGATATTGTTAATAATATATCAATAATATCTTCCTTATCCATTATTCCCTCAATATTATAACTTAAAACTATATATTTCGCCCTAGCCTTTTCTACTAAGTCTTTAAACACATCTAATGCTTTACTTTTATAACAGTATAAAGATTTTTGATCATCATATGGACGTAAACCGGTTTTACCATATATATCAGGATTATCCCATTTTGCAGCAGTTTCTAATATGTGATAATTAGAAGCATATTGTCTATTATTATATGGAGGATCTAAATATAATACATCACACTTAATGTTTCTTATTAATTCATTTGCATCTCTATTATATGAAACACATTCCTTGCTTCCTTCAGTGATCTTAGGAACTTCTAAAGTTAAATCTTTTTTCGCTCTAGGATCCCAACTTTTTAAATAAGCTCCATATACACCAGTTGTATTACTTACATAGGGGATAGCTTGAATCAAACTATAAATTAAATAATAATATTCTTTTTTCTTTATTTTTTTCTGCTTATACCATATTTCAATTTTTTCTCTAACAGAATCTATCTTACTGGCATTTTCTTTTGTAAAATACATCCTATTGCTTTGTCCAGCTGGGCTATAATTATGATAGAAAAAACCTTTTTCTCCTTCTAATAAATTCAATAAATCTATAACTTCTCTACACCGCTCAAATGATACTTCCTTTTTCAATTCTAAACCTTCAAACTTTGGATATGTATTCATTTCTATGGAAACAAATTGTAATATATATGAAAAGAAAAGGTTATCATTTGAAATAACTTTAAAACCTTTCTCTTTAAAATGCTTTCCTACAACTCCGGTTCCACTAAAAAGATCAACAAAAGTTCCTCTCTCTATACTATTTTTTTCTAAAACTTCATCAATAAATGGTAGTAAACCTTCTTTCGAACCTATATATCTCATAATGTTATAACCTCCACTATTATTAATTCTACAATCACCTATTTTATCATAGTATAAACTTTTCATCAAATAAATACTCCAATAAAACCTAGCCACAAAAATCAATTTTTGTGGCTAGGTTTTATTAAAAAAGTAATTCATCATTATTTTGTAATAAACTCTTAAATTCTGATAAAGTTAATTTTGCGGACTTAATTAAATCAACTAACAATAATAAATCATATGAAGTTAAAAGACCACCTTCAACTCCAGTTCTCAGCTTAATTCTTTTTAATTTTTCAAAATAGTTACCTTTAAAATAGCTTGATATAAAAAGAAAATAAAAATCTTCTACTTCTTCAGGAAAAAAGTTCCACCAGTCATTTGAATTTATCTCTTCGTTTCTAGTTTTATTTTCTTCAATATATCTTACCATCTCATCAACATGGCTAACATTATAACCATTTTTATAAGCTTTATTATCAATTATAATCCCATAGTTTTTATTTAGATTTTTTGTATATATAATCCCATCAGGTTCTCTAGCTCCTCCTAAATGTTGACCTTTGAACTTACACTCAGATACTAATAAATCTACTGTCTGCATCTCAAATAATCTACTCTGCCTACCATTAAAAGATAAATCTATTAAACTTAAATAATCATGTGATAAATTTTTTATTCTAGATCTGCATTTATCCTTTCTTTTTCTAATCTTACTCTTCACTGGTACCTTAGAAGAGCTTTTTTTAGGAATATACAAATTAATTATAGAATCATACATAGTATACCCCCTGCTTTTCTTTTCTATATTTAATCCAATATTAATTATTCCTTCTATGTCATCTTTAATAATTGATAATTCTTCAACCATCTTATATTTTTCTTTTAATATACTCTTTATTTCTTCTAGAGATAAAATAGAATTATTATCTAAAGCCTTTATTATATAAGCTCGTCGATCTCTTATATAATCTCTATCTGCTCCTTTTGTACAAAGCATTTCCCAAAAGATGTTTTTAGTTATCCGTGCCCTTCTGCTATTTCCTCTTCCGCTTCTTAAAACCTTAATTCCCTCGGCAGTTATAAAATAAGATTGGGATATATAATCAGAATATACTTTTGAACCAACTTTTTCTTTAACAATCTTACGTTCTTGTTTTACCCAACCTAATTTAGAAAGCCAACTACAAATCATCCTTGCATATTTATCTGCTGAACCTTCCCAATCTGTTCTCATTTGATTTTTTTCACTATTATCTGCTGTAGTGTCTAACTTCATGATCAATATATTTTGAGGTAGATTAGTAAACCCATCTTCTCCTACAAAGCCTAACTTCTTTCCTAATTCAAACTTAGTTAAATGTTCTCCACTAGATAAAAGTTCAAGAATCCTAATAACAGGAGGGTACGATAAAAAAGCTTTTTTTAATACCTTCTTTTTGTCCATATAACTTTTTATACTATCTGATAACTCAAGTCCTAGTTCAGTTATTTCGAACGTATCATCACCATAATCATACGAAATAAAGCCTAGAGCATGGGCCCACCTTACAAAATTATCAGCTGGCCAATCAGCTATAAAAGGCCTTCGTTGTCCTTCTACAACAGCTTAAATTATACCATTACATCTTGCTGAACTTCTAGGAGTAAAAGAAGTCCCAACCAAGTCCCTATATTTTAACTTTAAAGGTCTTTTATTTAATTCTTCCATAAACCTTAATTTTCCATCTCTTTCTTCTACAAGTTCAGGAATAATCCTATCTTTTAATTCCTTATGAGTTTTAGAACCATAATCAAATACTTCTACTACTCTTTTTAACTTTTCTATGCTTGCTGGATCTTGCACCCAGCCAAAAGTTCTCTTAGCACACAAAGTAATCACTTCCCTTCTTTTTAACAAACCATAAATAATAAAATCTAACACTCCTATTTTTATTGTTATATAAATTAATTTGTAATTCCTTTAATTAATAATAAATATTCTATGTTTTAAACTTGTTATCTACTCCAAATAAAAAAGCCAAAGCTGTTTAAGCTCTGACTAGATGTTTTGTTGGCCGGTATTATAAAGTTAATTATATATAAGATCGGAATCAATATTTGTTTTCTTATTTTACTTATCCTTCCATCTGTGAATATCACAATAAATAATTGATATATTATCGATCAAAAGATACAGTTTGAAAATCTATTTTAATCTATTTTAATCTATATAATTTCGATCAAGGCTACGATATTGAATTGCTTCTGCTATATGATCAGATTTTATTACTTCTTCACCTGCTAGATCTGCAATTGTCCGGGCCAACTTTAAAATCCTATCATATGCTCTAGCACTTAAATCCAACCTTGAAATAGCTTGCTTTAATAACTCCTGCCCTTGCTCTTTTATAGTGCAATACTTTTTAATCAACGGCCTATTCATTCTAGCATTATACATTATATTCTCTTTGTTAAACCTTTTTAACTGGATCTTCCTTGCCTTTTTGACCCGGGCTCTAATTTGAGAAGAACACTCTCCAGATTCATAAGTAGTCAATTCGTCCATCTGCAAACGAGGTACTTCTAGATGAATATCAATCCTATCTAACAAAGGCCCTGAAATCTTATTTAGATATCTTTTAATCTCATAAGAATTACAACTACAATTTTTTCTAGTATCACCGTAAAAACCACACGGACAAGGATTCATTGCAGATATCAACATAAATTGAGCCGGGTATTCTAATGTTGTTAATGCTCTAGAGATACTAACCTCACCTTTCTCCAAAGGTTGACGCAATACTTCTAAAACACTTTTTTTAAACTCAGGTAATTCATCTAAAAATAATACCCCATGATGAGCCAAACTAACTTCTCCAGGTTGAGGTATTCTTCCTCCACCAATTAAACCTACATCTGAAGTTGTATGGTGGGGATTTCTAAATGGTCTTTTAGTAATCAATGATCTTTCAGTTGATAACTTACCTACAATACTGAAGATTTTAGTTACCTCAATCGCCTCCTCTTTACTTAAAGGTGGCAAAATAGTAGGCAATCTTTTAGCCAACATCGTCTTTCCCGAGCCGGGTGGACCAATCATAATCACATTATGTCCTCCCGTAGCTGCTATTTCTAAAGCACGTTTAGCATGTTTTTGGCCTTTAACATCTTTAAAGTCAATTTTATAATCCTCACCCTCGGCGATAGAAAAATCTCTACTTACTTGAGGTAGTTCTAACTCCGCATTTAAATACTCAACCGCCTCCTTTAAGTCAGCAACCGGAATAATCTCTAACTCATCAATCACAGCAGCTTCTTTAGCATTTTCTTTCGGCAAAATAAATCCTTTCTTTCCTTCTTTTTTAGCTGCTAAAGCCATCGGTAAAATCCCAGTAATCCCCCGCACCTGCCCATCTAAAGATAGCTCACCAATTAAAGTATACTCTTTTAATCTATCCTCCTTAATCAAGCCACTAGCTGCTAAGATTCCGATTGCAATCGGTAAATCAAAGACTGGCCCTTTCTTCCTAATATCAGCAGGAGCTAAATTAACGGTAATTCTTTTTACTGGAAACTTAAATCCAGTATTTTTTATTGCTGATTTAACCCGCTCCTTTGACTCTCTGACTGCAGTATCAGGCAAACCTACAATATTAAAAGCAGGCAAACCTTTAGCTAAATCAACCTCAACCTGAACTACATAACCATCTATTCCTAATACAGCATTACTATTTGCCTTAGCTAACATCTTTATCCTCCTTAACATAAAAATGCGTTCTTAATTAATTTGATCTTATTTTGTTGCTGATAAGAAAGAATAGCAACTACATCAAATCGAAAATCAACTTCTTGCTGTTTTAAACTCAGATAATAGCGTGCAACTCGAATTAAATGTTGCCTCTTTTTATAATCAATTTTCTCTAATGGTGAAGCAAATGAGCTACTGGTCGATAATTTAACTTCAATAAATACTAAATACTCTCCATCTTGACCTATTAAGTCTATCTCTCCATAACGAGTCCAAAAATTTTCTTCTAAAATCTGATAACCTTTTTTTATTAAGAATTCTTGGGCTATTTTTTCTCCCCACTCTCCTTTTTCCCTCTTATCCATTAATTTACCTCCAAATCCTATTATTAAAATAGCTTAACCACTGATGGAATAATTATACATTAAATTATAACCTTTAAACTTTACAAACAATAAACTTTTTTGAGTTTATAAAAAAGCTAGGAGGATGATAATTGCAATTATCATCCTCCTAGCTTTGCTGAACCTTATGATTTCTTTTTTTATAAACTTGTCATTAGTTCTTCTTGAGTTAATTTTATTGATTAGCAATTTTTTCTAAAAATTGTTACCCCTTATCTGTACTTATTTTTACTCATTTACATATAATAAAAATAAAGGTAATCACTTAAGTGGTTATCTTTCACTATAGATTGACCCCTCCAAGTTTTTCCTACGGAGGGGTCTACTCTATTAAACTTTAATGTCAATTTTTGTAGCAGACAATTTATTATCTGTACTCAAAATCTTTAAAATTACCCTTCCTTGATACCAACCCTTAACCTCAACAGTAATTTTTTGACCTACTTTTAAATCGGCCAATATTTGAGCTTCAATAGCTTTTTGATCAAATTTGATTACTGCACTATCCTCTTTTAACTCTAAGACAACCCCTTCCAACTTATTACCAGCTTTAAGCAACATTACATGCCTCCAGTTAGCTTAAGTTTTTAACTATTTTAAAGGAAGTACGATGAATTGGCGTTGGCCCGTATTGTTCTAAAGCTTGAATATGCTCTTGAGTACCATATCCTTTATGCTGGGCCAAGTTATATTCAGGAAATTGCTGATCATAACCAACCAAAAGCCGATCTCTTGTCACTTTAGCTATAATAGAAGCAGCAGCAATTGAAACACTATTACTATCTCCTTCAGTAATTGCTGCCTGTGCTAGATCAGTTCCTGGTAAATGCTCAGCATCAATCAATAAATAATTCGGTTCTTGTTCTAAATTAGCAACTGCTTCTAGCATCGCTTGATAAGTAGCTTGTAATATATTAATCCGATCAATCGTTTGGCTATCAACAATTCCAACCCCAATACCTAATGCTTGCTCTTGAATAATTGCAAACAATTCTTCACGCTTCTTTTCAGATAATTTTTTAGAGTCATCTACACCTAAGATTAAAGTATCCACTGGTAAAATAACAGCAGCAGCTACCACTGGTCCTGCTAAAGGTCCTCGACCTGCTTCATCTATCCCTGCAATTAAATTATATCCTTGTTGACTTAATCTGTTTTCATGTCGACTCATTCTTTTGAACTTGGCAATAGCTTGTCGTTTCCTCTCCTTTTGACGGACAAGCTTCTGGGCCAACTTCTGAACCCCTTTTCTAGAATCAGCTGCCAGCCCTTTAATTAACTCATCTGATATTTCCTCTAAAGCTTTAACTTTATCTTTGATCTCTTTAATCGTTAATTTAGATAATTCCATTATAACATCCCTTTCTTTAGCTTAGACAGGATTAATTAAGCTGTGGCGGTAATTCTAATGTCAGTTTACCAAATTTACCTTCTTGAAACTCCTTAATAATTATCTTAGAAGTCCGCTCTCGGTCAATTTTTCCCCCCGACTGTAAACAACCACGCTTTCGCCCAATATCTGCTACTAACTGATATGTATCAGAAGTCAACTGCTCTAAATTAAACCTTTCTTTTAATTTATTAGGAGCAACTTTTTGCAGAATTTCAACCAATTTATAAGCAAGCAATTCACTTTCAAGCAATGTTTGCTTAATTGCTCCAGTAATTGCTAACTTAAATCCAACCTCTTCATCCTCAAATTTAGGCCATAAGATCCCAGGAGTGTCCAACAGCTCAAAACCTTTCCTTAATTTGACCCATTGTTGGCCCTTAGTAACACCTGGTCTATCTCCCGTTCGAGCACTCTTATTATTGCTGAATTGATTAATTAATTGAGATTTTCCAACATTAGGAACACCAACTATCATCAATCTAATATCACGCCCTTTACGTCCCTTATCTGCTAAAGCAGATAACTTATCTTCCATAATTTGTTGGGCTAAATTTAAAATTTGAGTTACTCCTGCTCCAGTCAAAGAATTAACAGCTAGCGTTGGAGCTGACTTAGAAAAATATCTCTTCCACTCTTTAGTCTGTTTCTTATTAGCTAAATCCTTCTTATTAAGAACAATAATCCTCTTCTTATCTGCCAAAATATCATCTATATCAGGATTTCTACTACTTAATGGAATTCTAGCATCCAATAATTCAATTACTACATCAATTAATTTCAAACCTTCCTCAACCTTCTTCTTAGCTTTAGCCATATGACCAGGGTACCATTGAATTGACATTAAACTTATCCTCCTTAATTAATTAAACCTATTCTAGTTAGCGGCCAAAAAATAAAACTACCTTGTCCTACAATATTTTCACGCGGAACAAAACCCCAATACCTACTATCTTCACTATTGTTTCGATTATCCCCCAGTACAAAATAATTATCTTCAGGAATTTGGACTTCTGAAAAATCACTATAACTTTCTTCTAAGATATAACCTTCTTTTAATATTTGATCATTAATATAAACCTGACCATCAACGATTTCAACTCGATCACCAGGCATACCAATTATTCTTTTAATAAAATTCAATTCAGGTTCAACAGGATATTTAAAAACAACTACCTCTTGTCTACGTGGTTCACGAAACCTATAAATGAATTTATTAGCAAAGATTCTATCTCCAGGTTGCAATTCAGGTCTCATTGAACCTGAAGGAATATAAAAAGCTTGAGCAACAAAATTAATAATAAAAAAAGCAATTACAACTGCTACAATAACAGCTTCCAAATATTCTTTAACCTTATCTTTATCCAGCATTAATAAACACACTCTCCTATACAAAAGAGGACAAGCCTACACAGCCAGTCCCCTTCTTAAATAAATTTAAGTACAATTTAATTAATTTCTTTTTTCTCGTACTTGAGCAGCCTTACCTTGACGATCTCTTAAATAATACAACTTCGCTCGATTAACATCTCCACGTTTAGCAACTTCAACCTTATCAATCTTTGGAGAATGCAATGGGAAGATTCTTTCAACTCCAACACCGAAAGATATCTTTCTTACAGTAAAGGTTTCGCGTACGCTACCACCTTGTCTTTTAATTACAATACCTTCGAAAACCTGGATTCTTTCTTTCCCACCTTCCTGAACCTTAAGGTGTACCCTAACAGTATCACCTGGGCCAAATTCAGGAATATCATCACGTAATTGTTCTTGTTCTACAATATCAACTAAGTTCATACTCTTTCCTCCTCTCACAAAACGTTCTTAAACTATATTATAGCCAGAGGACCGTCTGTTTTTGTCCGTAAATCATTATAACACATGCCAAATCTAATTACAAGCTATATTTTATCCTTAATTTCTTTTTATTATAAGAATCAATTGATATACAGTGGCACTTTTCGTTCGTAAAAGAATGTGTTTTTGTAGGGGCGACTCTCCGTGGTCGCCCGTGATTTAACATGGGCAGGCACAGAGACCTGCCCCTACAAATATCATTTCTACCCGCCAAATCAAAAGTGCCACATAATTGTAATTAAGTATAACTTTTTTATTTTTAAGATTTTGCTCTTTAACTGTACATTGTACATTTGTTTCCTACTTCCCCTTCGGGTTCTTTGAACCCTTCGTGATGAAAAAATCCGCTCTTAGATTTTTTCTACCACCAAGCTTCTCCTAATAATCTATCCAAAATAATAGCAGCAGCACTTCTAACTGATAGATGATTATAATCTCCTGGACCATAAATTGGTTCTAAAATATAATCAGCAGAGTTCATAGTCTCTTTGGTCAAACCCCAACCTGTCCCTAATAAAATCAGATAGACTTCTTCTCCTTGCTGAATTCCTTGTCGTAACTTCTTATAACTAATAGTATTAGAATAAGTTCTAGCATCAGTCGTAACTAAAATTGGCTCCTTATCTTCTCTATCCATTATATCTGTTATCACACCTTCAAGTTCAGCTTTAATCTCAAGTACACTGAATGCCTCTTTACGATCTGGATTATATTCTGCTCCAAAATCCCCTGCCCAATAATCTTTCATCCGCTTAACTAACCCTTGCTGAGAATCTAAATGATTCACTATATAATATTGACCAATATCATATGTTCTACTGGCTCGAGCAATATCATGTAAATCTAAATTAGTTACTGTAGTAGTAATTACTTCCATATTTTTATTATAAACAGGATTATGTAATAGAGCTAAATAAACCTGTTGTTCCATTTTACTCCTCCTCTAATTCCTGCTTTATTTCCGCTAATAATTCCTGATCTTGTACAGATAGATCAACACCTTCTAATAAATCTGATCGCCTATGTAATGTATTTTCTAATGCTTTCTTTCTCCTCCACCGTTCTATTCGGCCATGATCCCCACTTAACAAAACTTGTGGTACTTCTAATCCTCTATACTCTCTAGGACGAGTATATTGGGGATAATCTAATATTCCTTGATAGAAAGAGTCCTCAATAGCAGATTCCTGACTACCTAACACCCCTGGAATTAATCGTGCAACAGCATCAATTAAAATCATAGCTGGTAACTCCCCACCTGTCAATACATAATCACCAAGTGAAATCTCATCAGTGATCAATTCCTCTCTTACCCGCTGATCTACACCTTCATAATGCCCACATAATAAAGTTAACTCTTCATAACTGGCAAGTTCTTTAGCTTTGGCTTGGTTAAAGGTCTCTCCTTGGGGAGTCAAAAATATTATCGGAGTTTGCTTAGAATAATCCAAATCATCAATTGCTCTGAAGATAGGTTCGGGTTTTAAAAGCATCCCTGCTCCTCCACCATAAGGATAATCATCAGCCTGGCGGTGCTTATCTTGAGTATAATCTCGAATATCTATCAAATCTACAGATAGCAATTCCTGCTCTTTTGCTTTAGCTAACATACTAGTTCCTAAAACACTTTCAAACATTTCAGGAAATAGAGTCAACACATTGAATTTCATCTTAACACCTACCTTAATCCTGGTGGTAATTTAACTTCCATTCTTTCATTATTCAAATCTATCTCGATAACTACTTCAAGGGTTGCTGGAATTAAAATTTCATCATTACCTTTAGATACTACATAAACATCATTGGCTCCAGTCTCCAAAACTTCTTCAACCTGACCTAGATATTCACCTTGCACAGTATAAACTTCAAGCCCAATAATATCATATAAGTAATAATTATTTTCTGGTAAATCAACAGTTTCTGCTTTAGGAATCTGCAGATAATAATTTTTATAAGCCATAATCTCTCCAATATCATCGATTCCTGCAAACTTAAGAATAATAAATTGTTTATGGTACCAGATTCCTTCTACCATTACTTCTTCCTTAGTTCCATTATTTTTAACTAAATAAACCCGCTCTAAATACTCAAATCGCTCTGGGTAATCGGTAAGAGGGATAACCCTTGCTTCACCTTTATTCCCCTGATGTCGGGTGATTTGACCTATTGTAATTAATTCTTCATTCATAATTAACACCTCATTTAACCTCAGTTTACAGTGTACAGTTAACGGTTGACAGTTAAAGAACTTAAAGTCAAAACCGCTCTTAGATTTTTTCACCAACTATATTGTAGTATACCCTACTTTATAACCTCTCATTAAGAAAAGACTAGAGTTGCCCCTAGTCTTTAGTAAGTAATTTTAGTAAATAATTATTGTATAATCTTTACGCTAGCCTTCTTACCTTCCTTAGTTGCTGCTGCTTGAATTACTGTTCTGATAGCTTTCGCAATTTTACCTTGCTTTCCTATCACCTTACCCATATCTTCATCAGCAACTGTTAACTTTAAAGTTATTGTCTTACTATCTTCTATCTTACGTACAAATACTTCATGAGGCTCGTCTACAATATTACTTACAATTGTTTTTAGTAGCTCCTTCAACTAGAGCACCTCCAAACTTACTTTACTTCATCAAACTTCTTCATAATTCCTTCTCGACTGAAAATATTTCTGACAGTACTAGAAGGTTGAGCACCATTTTGTAACCACTCTAATGCCTTCTCTTCATCAATTTTAACTGTCTCTGGTTCAGTAGTAGGATTATAAAAACCTAGCTCTTCAATAAATCTCCCATCACGTGGCTTTCTAGAATCAGCCACAACCAATCTATAAGAAGGATTTCTATTAGCTCCAGTTCTTTTTAATCTAATCTTAACTGCCATTCTTGTCACCTCCTTTAACAAAATTAAGGTCAAGTTCAAGTTTAAGTCTAAGTAAAAACTAAACAACTATTTTTAACGATTGACTTAGCCTTAAACTTAAATTCTATTTAAAAGAAAGGAAATTTCATCTTTCCTTTTAATCCACTCATATTACCTTTCTGCAAATCACCCATCTGCTTCATCATCTGTTTAGTCTGTCTAAATTGCTTTAAAAGTTGATTAACCTCTTGCACAGTCGTTCCACTCCCATTAGCAATCCTACGACGACGACTACCATTAATGATTTCTGGTTTTCTTCGTTCTTCAATAGTCATTGAATTTATAATTGCTTCAATATGATCCAACTGACTTTCATCCATATTGAGACCTTTCAACTGTTTACCTACCCCAGGGATCATATTCAGTATTTCCTCTAATGAACCCATATTTCTAACTTGATTCATCTGGTCTAGAAAATCTTCCAAAGTAAATTCTTCTTTTCTTAATTTCTTCTCTAACTCTTTAGCTTTTTCAGCATCAATCTGTTCCTCAGCCTTCTCAATTAAACTTAATACATCTCCCATACCCAAAATCCGAGAAGCCATACGATCAGGATGAAAAGGCTCTAAAGCATCTAATTTTTCTCCCATTCCTACAAACTTAATTGGTCGTCCTGTAACAGAACTGATAGATAAAGCAGCTCCACCACGTGCATCACCATCTAACTTAGTTAATACAACACCGTCAATACCTAATTTCTGATCAAAACTCTCTGCTACATTAACAGCATCCTGACCGGTCATAGAATCAACTACTAGCAAGATTTCATGAGGCATAACTGCACCTTTAATATCTTCCAATTCTTCCATTAAGTCTTCATCTATATGCAATCGCCCCGCAGTATCTATAATTACAATATCATTTCCATTTGACTTGGCATTACTGATAGCAGCTTTAGCTATATCCACAGGGTTTTGTTTATCACCCATACTGAATACTGGCTGCTCTATCCTCTCACCTAGTACCTGTAACTGCTTAATAGCAGCAGGACGGTAGATATCAGCCGCTACTAATAAAGGATCTTTTCCTTCTTTTCTAAATCTTTTAGCCAACTTACCAACAGTAGTTGTTTTACCAGCACCCTGTAAGCCTACTACCATAATTACTGTAGGAGATTTGGCCCCAAAATTAATCTTACTTTGAGTCCCTCCCATTAAATCAGTCAACTCTTCATTAACAATCTTAATCACTTGTTGAGCTGGAGTTAAGCTATCTAAAACCTCTTGTCCAACAGCTCTTTCTTCAATTTTATTAATTAAATTTTTAACAACCTTAAAATTTACATCTGCTTCTAACAATGCTAATTTAACTTCTCTTAAGGCAGTTTTAACATCTTTCGAGGATAACTTGCCTTTACCTTTCAATTTATCAAAAGTATTCTGTAACTTTTCTGCTAACCCCTCGAAAATCACATCAATTCCCCCTTCTGATAGGTCTGTAATCTATCTAAGATCCCCCGTAAACTCTCCACCTCTTCTAGTTCAAGCCGAGATTCAATCTGCTCTATTACCTGCCCTAAATTATCGATTTCTGATTGAACTTTATCATAATGTTTAACTAAATTTAACTTTTTCTCATATTCTTGTAAAGCATATTCTGATCGCTTTAAATTATCATAAACAGCTTGACGAGTAACCGATTTTTGTTGAGCAATCTCTCCTAAGGATAGATCATGGTAATAATATAATCTCATAAACTCTTGTTGCCTTTCTGTTAATAAAGAAGCATAGAAGCCGAATAGTTTTCCAATTTTAATTACTTTTTCAACCTTCAACAAAAATCACCTGCAATTACTGTTAAGTATTTTCCCTTTACAGCAGATAATATAACATATAATTAAATTTTTGTCAAGCAATTAAAGTATTATTAATCAAATAAAGCATTAATAAATGTTTCTGGTTCAAAGTCTTGTAAATCTTCTGAATCTTCTCCAACACCAATCAACTTAATTGGTATGCCCAACTCATCCATAATAGCTATTATTACTCCTCCTTTAGCCGTACCATCTAGTTTAGTCAAAGCAATCCCATCTACATCGACTTCTTGATTGAATAATTGAGCCTGTGAAATTGCATTCTGTCCAGTTGTTGCATCTAATACCAATAATACTTCAACTTTAATCTCTTCTGCTTCTCTTGTTATTACTCGCTTAATCTTCTTTAATTCCTCCATTAAATTGGCTTGAGTATGTAATCTACCGGCAGTATCGACAATCAACAGGTCTGTCTCCCTTGATTTAGCTGCTTGTACTGCATCATAAGCTACTGCAGCAGAATCTGCTCCTTCCTGATGAGCAATTACTTCTGTTCCTACTCTATTGCTCCAAGCTTTTAACTGATCAATAGCTGCTGCTCTAAAGGTATCCCCTGCTGCTAATAGTACATCTTTTCCGGCATTTTTAGCCCGTTGAGCAATCTTGCCTATCGTTGTCGTTTTTCCAACTCCATTAACTCCTACTACCATTAATATAGTCGTCTGATTACTCTCTTCAACTTGCTCTACTTCTTTATTTAGTAACTGACATAACTGTTCTCGGAAAACTCCTATTAATTTTTCTGGTTCCTTAATCTTCCTCTCTTTTACCTCCAATTTTAATTGATCAACCAATTTCATCGTGGTATGAACACCAACATCAGCTTGAATTAAAATCTCTTCTAAATCTTCATATAATTCATCATCAATACTAGAATAAATACTAAATAAGTTTTCAATTTGAGATACAAATCCCTCTCGGGTCTTACTTAAACCATCTTTCAACCTCTTAAATAATCCAGTTTTTTTCTTTGTAACCTCTTCCTTTTCTTCATTTACCTCTTGCTCCTTAACCTCTTCTTTATCAGTTCCAAACCCAAATAGCTTCTTTAACATCGACTCTCCTCCTAACTTTTACTTAATCTCTAATGCTTTACATAAATCTGTATATTCTTGAGCAATCCCAAAACGCCTCTTTCTTATTTTAGCTTCTTCTTCTGGAGTTTCAGCTTCATAATACTCTTGACCAATTTCTTCATACTCTTGATCAAGCTCAGCTACCTCCTTTAATAACTCAATTACAGTAGCTCCTTTAATTACTCCTTCCTTATCATGCCCAATAGCTACAACAGGTCGCCCCCATGTTCCCGGGCCAGCCTTTGCATCTCCCATATGCATTACACCAGTCCCACCAGGATGGGTATGCACAATAGCTACATTATCAGGAATTACTGTTGAATAAACCTCTCGCAATGACTTTTCAGTAATATCAGTATAACTTGAGGCTAACATACGTGATGGAACATAACCCATTCCCCCTACTACAATCTCTCCTTTTTGAACAATATGACCATCTTTAATTTCACCTAAAGCTGCTACTTCCCTACCTTGCTCCACAGTAGTTGACTTTTCTACTAATTTAGTAGCAAGCTCTTTAGAAAGAGAATTAACCTCAATAAATGGAACCTCCCATTCAGATTGCTCTTTCTGTTCAAATTCAACTTTCTGCTCTTTAATCTCTACTACCTCTAGCTCTTGGCTAATATCTAAGTACTTTAATCTTAAATTAAATAACTTACGCAATATCCCTCGTTCTTCATCCATCGTCTTAGCTGTCAACCTTTCTAATTGAATCTCTTCAGATTCAGTGGCCAGTTCAAAGTATTCAGGTTCTGGATAGATAATACCTACCCCAGCAGGTTGGCCCATCTTAACACCAATCCTAATCAAAGGACAATTAAAGATACTGACTCCACCTGTTCCTACAATGATCCCTGTTTTACCTGGATTAGTTGTAATAATGACTGCGTTATCAGGCAGTTGATTAATAATTTCCAATAAAGATCTTCCTTCTGTTTTAACAATTTTAGATAACATTTCACGATAAGGAATACCAGAAAGCCCTCCATTAACAACTTCGGATAAAGCATCTATATATCCTTCTTGATTAACAAAACCAATTGCCCCTACAGACCGACCTTGACTTAAATAATTACTTCTTTTTATAATTCTATCTACTACAAATTTCGCTATTCCTTTAACCCTCATTATCTTCCTCCTTTTCTAGTCTATTTTCTCTATTTTTAGTAATTAATATACAACTAAAAAGCAGCTAATTGATCCAACTGTAAAGAAACTAGTTTTGAAACACCTGATTCCTCCATAGTAACACCATATAATGAATTTGAAACCTTCATTGTTCCTTTACGGTGAGTAATAACTACAAATTGTGTTTGAGACGATAATTGATCTAAATAATTAGCAAAACGCTCTACATTAGCATCATCCAAAGGAGCATCTAATTCATCTAAAACATAAAAAGGGCTTGGATTAACCTTTAATAAAGCAAATACTAACGCAGTAGCTGTTAAAGCTTTTTCTCCACCAGACATTAAAGACAACTTCTGTAGTTTTTTACCTGGTGGTTGAGCATTTATCTCCACACCTGTCTCTAATAAATCATCTTCGTCTTCTAAGATTAATTTAGCTTGTCCTCCTCCAAATAAGTCAGTAAATATTTCTTCAAATTGACCTTTTACTTCTTTAAACGTCTTAATAAACTTCTCTTCCATTTTTTCATTAATTTCGGTTATCACTTTCTGCAATGATCTTTTTGCTTGGGCCAAATCATCAGACTGCTCTTTAAGAAAAGAAAAACGCTGGTCTAACTTTTGATACTCATCAATTGCTCCTAAATTAACCGGTTCTAATCTTTTCATCTTTCGCTTCAGCTTTTTAATCCTCTTTTCAACTTCAGTAAAATCTTCAATAGCTGTTCGCTCTTCAATCACTAAATCTATATCTATTTGATACTCATCAGTTAGTTTAGTTTCAACATTAGTTAATTTAACTTCTAGTTGGGCCAACTCCACCTCTATTTGATTATACTCTTGCTGTAACTTCTGATATCGCTCTCTAACCTCTTTTGATTGTTGCTCAAATTGATTAATTCGTCCTTTAACTTCTTTTTCTTCTTGCCTTAAGCTGATTAACTGTTCTTCTAAGTTATCTACCTTAGAATTTAGTTCTTGCTGTTCTAAAGCTAAATTTTGAGCAGTATCTTTAAGTTGAGTCTGCTTATTTTCTAATCTAACAACTTCCTTTTCTTTCTCTTCAAGTTGCTGTTGGCTTTTCTTAAAATCCTGCTCTAACTTCATTAATTCATTCTGTAAATTCTTCTTTCCTTCTTTGACAGAAGCCAATTCAATCTTTAAATTCGTAATCTGCTCAGAAAATAACTCTTCTTTCTGTTTAAGTGAGCTGATCTCTGTTTCTAACTGATTAGTCGTTGATTCCAAATTATTTTCATTAACAGACAGTTGATTTAAAGCATTCACTAACTCTTCTTTTTTCATTTTAAATTCTGTAATCTGTTGTTCTAACTGATCAATCTTATTAACCTTAAGCGCAACTTCTTTTTGAATACGGGCCAGCTCTCTTCCTAATTGCTGCTCATCCTTTTCCAAAGTTGTTCTTTGAATCTCTAACTTATGTAATTTTTCCTTTGTCTCTTTTATCTGTTCTTGATTAGTAACTAATTCATCCTTTTTAGCAAGACCTTGTTGCTCCAAAACGGTTAACTTTTTAGAAATATTCTTTACTTCTACTTTTAATTTCTCGATCTCTCGACTTCGCCCTAATAAATTATTATCTTGAGCATAACTTCCTCCAGTCATTGCTCCTCCAGGATTGATCACTTCACCAGCTAATGTAACAACCTTAACTCTCTTATTAACAGCTTTAGAAACCTCAACAGCTGCATCTATATTCTCAGCTATAATAACTCTCCCTAAAATATTTTCAACCACTGGTCGATATTGTACATGATAATCAATTAAATCTTTAGCTAAGCCAATTGCTCCTTCTAACTTCAAACCTCGCTCTTCACTCTTTCTTAAAGACCTCGCTTTGACTAAATTAAGAGGCAGCATAGTAGCCCTTCCAGCTCGATTATCCTTTAAATATTCAATTGCCCTCTTTCCTACTTGATCATCCTCAACTATTACATTCTGTAATTTACTACCCAAAGCAACTTCAATTGCTGTTTCATACTCTTGAGGCACCTCTATTAATTCGGCTACTACTCCACAAACTCCATTTAAATTCTGAGTTCGATTAATATAATTGAGTAAATTTTTAACTCCCTTGTAATAACCTTGATAATTGTCTTGCATCCCTTCTAAAACATTCAATCTAGATTCTTTATTATTTAATTCCTCTTTTAACTTTTGATAATCTTGCTGTACAATATTTAATTCCTTCTTAAATTCTTCTTGCTCTTCTTTCTTTTTTTCATAATAACTCCGCAAACTACTTAACTCATCCTTTATCTTTGCTACTTTTTTGAACTTAACCTCCTTCCGCTTCTCAATTTTTTCAATCTTCTGTTGTAAATTCTCTTTAATTTCAATTAACTCTTTATTTTCCTTTTGGCAACGTTCAACCTCTTTAGTTAAATTTTCAATTTGATGTTTATAATCAGTTATTTGATTAGCCTGGGTTAGTTTATTGCCCTCAATTTCTTGCTTAGAACCTATCCTTTCTGCTAACTTTTTCTTGATAGAATTGATTTCTTCTTGCTTACTATTTAACAAAGAAAGTTTTTGCTGTAATTTCTCTTCTAAAATTTCCCCTTCTTCTTTTTTATTGTAAATTTTTTCTTGGAGCAGATTAACCTCATCTTTCAAGATAGTTATTTCCTGATTTAACTTATCTTGTTGCCCTCCAAGGTTTTTTTTCCTTTCTGCAAGTAGCTCTAATTTACTTTCAAGCCGCTCTAAATCTCGTTTGGTATTAAATAAAGCATCTTTTTGCTGATCAATTGCTGCTACTAATTCTTGTTGCTTTGTCTGACAGTTATCTATTTTTAAATCAAATTCATTCACCCCTGCTTTAGCTTCAGTTAATTGATATGACAAACTTTGCTTAGTAGCAATCTGTTGATCAAATTGATTTTCCAATTTAACATAGTTATTTAATAATAAATTAACTTCTAACTCCTTTAGTTCTCCTTGATAATTTTTATATTCTTCAGCTTTATTAGCCTCTTGTTTTAACGGATTTAATTGGCGTTTTATCTCCTCAATAATATCTCTTACCCGATTTAATTTTTGCTCAGTACTCTCTAATTTTTTTAATGCTTCTTTTTTTCTCTGTTTATGTTTGCTAATTCCTGCTGCTTCCTCAAATAACTCTCGCCTATCAACAGACCTTTCACTTAAAATCTGCTCTACCTTTCCTTGTCCAATAATCGAATAGGAATCTTTTCCAATTCCTGTATCCATCAACAACTCTTGAATATCCTTTAAACGACAAATATTATTATTAATTAAGTAGTCACTTTCTCCACTACGCGTAACCCTTCTACTAATAGTTGCTTGATTATAATCTATTGGCAATTCATTTTGGCTATTATCTAAAGTTAAAGAAACTTGAGCCATCCCTAATGCTCTCCGTTTTTTACTTCCAGCAAATATTATATCTTCCATTTTAGAACCACGCAGTGTTTTAGCACTTTGTTCTCCTAAAACCCATCTCACTGCATCTGAAATATTACTCTTACCACTGCCATTCGGGCCAATAATCCCCGTAATCGCCGGTTCAAAATCTATCTTTACTTTATCAGCAAAAGATTTAAACCCCTTGACCTCAATCTGTTTTAAAAACAAACCAGTTCCTCCTTATTACCAAAATTCAAACACTAAATTTTATTTTATCATAGATTAAAGAAAAATAAAATATATCAACCATAAAAAAACCTATCTACAAAGTAGAAAAGTAGATAGGTTAAGCAGATCTAAAAAATTAAGTTTAAATTTTATCTAGGCTCAACAATAAATTTAATCGCTGTTCTTTTCTCACCATCAATTTCTATCTCAGTAAAAGCTGGAATAGCTATTAAATCCATCCCATTCGGTGCTACAAAACCCCTAGTAATCGCAACAGCTTTTACTGCCTGATTAACTGCTCCAGCACCAACACCTTGCATCTCAACCCTACCTTCTTCCCTTAAAACAGCCGCTAATGCTCCTGCTACAGATTTAGGTTTTGAATTAGATGATACCTTTAATATTTCCATGTTTTCTCCCCCTTTAATTTTATAGCTACATTCATAACTTCTATTAATGTATAGTGTATCGTCTTATTATAATATTCATTGAAAATGGAAAAATCCCTTTATTTTCTAAAAAATTATTAAAATAGATTAACTACAACCTCTCCTCTAATCAAGGTATCATCTAAATTAAACTCAACTTCATCAAGATCATATTCTTTTTTTAAGTATACAAAGTTTTTATTTTTTTGCCCTTTTAAATTTGACAAATCTTTCGGGTTGACAGTTATCTTGACTTTATTTCCAACCAAACTCTCTTTTAATCTCTTCTCTATTTTAGTTAAAAGTAATTTAGATTCAACTAACTGCCTAAATGCTGGATGAAATGGACCAGCTAAAATCTGTTTTTGGTTAACACTTGCTGAAGGCTGTAAACCAATCCTAATCACATCTATACCAGCCTCTCTAAATAAGTTCAATAATTTTGCTGTAATTTCAACACCTTCTTCTAAAGATAGAGGAGTATAAATACATTTCTGATGTGATTTAGCCAATTCAGTATTTTTAATAACTAACGTAGGGTAGATTCTTACGAATTCTGGCTGCAAATCAATTACTCCCTTACCAGTAGCCAAGTCAGACTCTTGACTAGAAGAGGGTAGTCCAGGCATTATCTGCAACCCAATTTGGAAATTATATTCCTTAATTAAAGCTACTGCCTGCAAGGTATCTTCTTTACTATGCCCCCTCCCAGCAGCAGCTAAAACCTCATTATCAAGTGACTGTACTCCTAATTCAATTACAGTTACATTATTCTCTTGTAAAAAATCTAAACTTTTGCTATCTATATAATCTGGTCGAGTTGATAATCTAATCCCATTAATTTTACCACTTTCTAACCTTTCATTAGCTAAATCCAATAACTCTTGTTGTAACTGTTGTGAAATACCAGTAAAACTCCCACCATAAAATGCAACTTCAATTCGATTAGCTTCAGGTGGTATAGTAGATAAATAATCATCTATCTGATTATTTATCTGCTCAAGATTTATCTGATTTTTAATTCCTGTAATCTCTTCTTGGTTACAAAAAACACAATCATGAGGACATCCCAAATGAGGAACAAAAATTGGAATGATATAATTTTGTTTACTCATTTTCCTTTACTTTCTTAGCAACCTCTCTTAGCTGCTTTATTTCATTCTTTCTTAAAAATCTATAATCCCCTAACTTTAAGTCATCATCTAATTCTAAAGGCCCCATCTTAATCCTTTTTAACTCTTGAACAGGATGTCCAACCGCCTTACACATTCTTTTAACTTGATGTTTTCTACCTTCATGAATCTCTAAAGATAAAATTGCTCGTTCACTAAAATCAACTACTAATTCTACTTTAGCCGGTGCTGTCCAACCATCAGCTAATTTAATCCCTCTTTCTAAAGCTTTTAAATTCCCTTGATTAGGAACTCCTTTAACTGTAGCTATATACTTCTTAGTAATCTCGTGACTAGGGTGTGTTAAAGCATAAGTTACATCACCATCATTAGTTAAAAGCAATAATCCTTCTGTATCATAATCTAACCTTCCTACTGGATAAACCCGCTGCTTAACTTTAATTAAATCCAACACCGTTCTTCTCCCATGAGGATCATCTGCAGTTGTAACGCAACCTTGTGGTTTATTTAGTAGAATATAGACCGGTTTTTCTTTGGTTATTTGAGAACCATCAACTTTAATTTGATCCTTATTTGGATCAACCTTAGTTCCTAACTCCATAACCACCTTCCCATTAACCTCTACTCTTCCTGCTGTAATCAACTTTTCACTCTGCCTCCGAGATGCTACTCCTGCCTTAGCCATTACTTTTTGTAAACGCTCCATCAACTATCACCTCAATTAGATAATTTTATTCCTTTGACTATAATTCACGATAGCTGCTGAAGTTCCTTCCTTAAAAATAAGTCTGAACTATCGAGTTTAATCTTCGCCAAAAATTAACCCATGCTGAGGCTTCAATATCTCTATCTGCTATTAAATCAACTCGCCCCAACAATTCTCCATTAGCATGAATAGATAACTTCCCTACCTTTTCTCCAACTTTGACAGGGAATCTAATATTTTGATCAACTTCTACAACTTTATTCAGATTCAGTTGATTACCATTACCTACTATCCACCTAAATTCATCTGCTGCTTTTAATCCTAACTGACTGCCATTTTTAAACTCTACTTCTTTAATCAAATCCCCTTTAGCTATAATATCAACTTTACTATAATTATTAAATCCATAATTTAACAATGCCAGAGAACCATTCCATACATCGCCACCTTTTAAGACAACACTAATTAATTGCTGTCCATTCCTGGTAGCAGAAGCTACTAAACACTTTCCTGCTGCCGATGTATAACCAGTTTTAACTCCATCTACCATTTCTGAACGAACCAGTAATCTATTCGTATTAATCAAAATTCTATCCCAGTCATTACCTGGCCAAGAGATTCTTTTTTTAGAAGTATCAACTACTTCAGCAAAGAAATTATTTTCTAATGCATAACGAGTAATTTGGGCCAAATCATAGGCTGTCGTTAAATGGCCTTCTTGAGGTAAACCATTAGGATTTTTAAAGCTGGTTTGTAATGCTCCTACCTCTCTTGCCTTCTGATTCATCATCTCAGCAAATTCTTCTACTGACCCTCCAATATGTTCAGCAATAGCTACTGCAGCATCATTTCCTGATTTAACCAACAAACCATAAACTAATTCACGTAAGGTTAATGTCTCTTGAGGAGTTAAATGGATAGATGAGCCCCCTTCATAAGCTGCTCTATTACTAGCACTAACCTTATCTGCCAAATTTCCATACTCAATTGCCAATATTCCAGTCATTATCTTAGTTGTACTAGCTGGGGGGCGTACTTCATGCATATTCTTATTATACAGCACTTGCCCAGTTTCAGCATCAATTAAAATAGCAGCTCTAGCATTTACTTGAGGCTGAGCTACTGCTTGTTGATTACTTATTAATACTAAATAAAAGAGTATGATCAATATATTATAATATCTTTTATTTTTCATAACTTACCTCCCACTTTCACCTAATGTAACAAACACTTCTTATCTAACTAAAATTAAAACCCCCTATTTCTCATATCTCCATTGTTCTCTTTTTTAGAAAATCCTTTGATTTGTTCGATCAACTCTGGAGCAATATTAATCAAACGTTCTATGACTGCATTATCATTAACAGGCAATAATCTAACCTGATTTTCCTTGACAACCAAAAAAGCCATTGGCTGTAACATTACACCTGCCCCACTTCCCCCACTGAATTTAGGATCCTCAGAATTATTCTTCTTTTTATCTTTCTTACTACTGTATTCTCCTCCCCCTGCTGCAAACCCAAAATTAACCTTTGATATTGGAATAATTACACTTCCATCCTTTGTTTCAACTGCGTCACCAACAATTGTATTGACATCAACCATCTTCTTTATGTTTTCCATTGCTGTATTCATCAATGTTTCAATTGGATGATCGGCCATTTTATTTAATCCTCCTTTTAATCTTATACCAGATAATTTTAATTCCTACATGTATAATATTACCTAATTTAAATTCAAATATACCCTTAAGTTTTATTCTTACTGGTTGCTGCTGATTAAAATTTGGCTCTACTTGAACACAAGGTAACGATTTAAATTCCAGATACTCTTGTAAAAGACCAATTATTGAACTTTTAAAAGCCCATAAACCACCTGTGACCAAACCGGTATGTGCAGGATTGCTTAAACCAAAGCTTGTTCTCCATAAAAAAGATTGACAATTATGAGTTAAAATCAGAAAAGTTTTAACTTGTTTATTAAGTTGATACGACCTCTTTAAAAGATTGTGTAGTTTTTCTAATTCAGTTTTATCTAATTGCTCAGTAACATCTACCCTATCTATAAAGATACTATTCAGATCACCTTCAACCTCCAAAGTAGGTAGTGATAATAAGTTCTTAATTTCCATATATGATAAATTTAGTTTATAGCTAATAAATAATATCGATAACTTAAGATCTAAATTATCCTTGTCTTGGTACCTATCAAAATTTATTTCAATTTTAATTGGCATCCAAAAGAAAACCATCATAATTACTAATAGAATTAAGCTCAACAGATAGGACATTATTATCACCTTCTAACTTATAACCCTTATTTTCCCCTGTATAAATTCAAATATACACAGTTAATAAAATGACTTTCAATTATAAACAATTTGAATTTAAGTTCAAGTCAAAATCAAAACTAAAAACAAACATAAAAAAAGCAAGATGCTAGCTAGCATCTTGCTTAATCTCTTCTATTTCTTCACTATTTACTTTGTTAAACTCTTCTGGTTCAGGCAAATCATCTAAGCTTTCTAGTCCTAAATACTGAAGAAAATCTGCAGTTGTACCGTAAATAATAGGTTTTCCGATTGCATCTTTACGACCTTGTTCTGACACTAATCCCCTCTTTTGTAAAGTCTTTAATGCTTTTTCTACATTCACTCCCCTGATATCTTCAACCTCTGCTCTAGTAGCTGGTTGCTTATAAGCAATAATAGCCAAAGTTTCTAAAGAAGCCTGACTTAAAGTCTTAGTTACCTCTGGCTGATGAAAATCTTTGATAATAGAAGAGTATTTAGCTTTCGTTTGTAATTGATAGCCATGATCTATCTTAACAAGTTCTATACCCTTAGCTTCTTGGTTGTACTCTATTTTAATTTGCTCTAATACTTCTTTAATTTTAGTTGACTCACCTTTTATTACTTTTCTTATTTCTTTAACCTGTAATGGCTCAGTTGCCATAAATAAGATCGCTTCAATAGCAGCCTTCAATTCAGATTGATCTAACATTTTGCACCATCCCTGTATAATAAATATTAATCTCGGAAAAGTTAAAATCTTGCTTAATCTTTAACTCCTTTCTTTTAATCAGTTCTAATAAAGCCATAAAAGTTACAACAATCTTTAATCTAGAATCTAATTGTAAAAATAAATCCGAAGATTTAATTTCTCCTCCTGCAACAACTAAACTATTTTTAATATACCGTTTTTGTTCACTAATCGTAACTTCTTCTCGATTCAAATATGATAACTTTTCTTTTTTGGGCTCTTCTTGTTGTTTCCTCTTTTTAACTTTAGCTTGCTTAATTACCTTCTCAAAAGCTGTAACAAATTGATCAAGATCTACATCTTCCAATGGATTTTCTACTTCAAAATCTAAATTAGCCAATAAAGGAGCTACATTCCGAGTATATCTTTCTTGCTGTTCTTTTTCAAAATCTTGTAATTCACTTGCCAGTTTTTTATATTTTTTATATTCTAATAATCGTTCTACTAACTGCTGTTTAAGAT
The DNA here is from genome assembly GCF_046097105.1 of Natroniella sp. ANB-PHB2. Taxonomy (GTDB): domain Bacteria; phylum Bacillota; class Halanaerobiia; order Halobacteroidales; family Halobacteroidaceae; genus Natroniella. The sequence goes on from NZ_CP175562.1 coordinate 1,505,310, forward strand.
CAACCTCATCACTATCTTCTTCTTTAGGGCTAGGTAAGAGAGTTTGGGCTTTTATCTCCATTAGTTTAGTTGCCATTACTAAAAATTCACTGGCTATATTTAAATTAAACTGTTGCATTCTATTAATGTAATCTAAATACTGCTCTGTGATTTCAGAGATTTTAATATCACAGATCTCTACTTTATTCTTCTTTAATAAATGTAATAATAAATCACTTGGCCCTTCAAAAGCATCAATCTTAATTTGATAGCTCATAACCTCACCCCCCTATTTTATATCAACTTACAGTTTACAATTAGCAGTTAAGAGCATTAAATTCTTAAAACCAAAACTATTTAATATTAAGTACAAGGTTAAGCCTAAGTTTAATTAAAAGATAAACCTTTGTGTTTTTAATGATTTACTTAGCCTTAACCTCAACCTTAAACTTAAGTTATTAAGAATAAACTAAGTTCATTGCCTCTTTAACTTCCTGTAACGTCTGTTGAGCTGTCTGGCGTGCCTTACTAGCCCCTTCAGCTAGAATTTGATCTATTCGCTCTGGATTAGCTTTTAACTCTTTTCGCTTTCGATGAACCTCAACTAAATGATCAGTTAACTGATCAGCTAATTTCTGCTTACAATCCATACAACCAATCTCAGCAGTAGAACAGCCTTGAGCAAGTTCTTCAATCTCTTCACAGTTAAAGATTTGATGATAGTCATGAACAGAGCAAACTTCAGGATTACCTGGATCTTTTAATCTTATTCGCTCCGGATCTGTTACCATCTTCTTAACCTTGTCAGCAATTTCTGTTGGCCCGTCTGCTAAATAAATAGCATTATCATAACTTTTACTCATCTTTCTTCCATCTAAACCTAACAATTTAGGAACTTCTCCTAGCTTAGGCTCAGGTTCAGGAAAAGTTTCTTGATATAGATGATTAAACCTGCGAGCAATCTCTCTAGTAATCTCAATATGGGGCAATTGATCTTCCCCAACAGGTACCATATCTGCTTTATAGATCAATATATCTGCTGCTTGCAATACAGGGTATTCCAATAACCCGAAAGGAATAGACTCCTTAACCCCTAACTCTTGTACCTGCTCTTTGTAAGTTGGGTTCCTCTCTAATCTAGATACAGAAACAATCATTGATAACAATAAATTTAATTCAGCAATTTCAGGTACATCAGATTGAACAAAGATAGTACTCTTGTCAGGATCAATCCCAGCACTAATCCAATCGATTACCATCTCTCTAATATCATTTTTGATATTTTCAGTCTGATCATACTTTGTTGTCAATGCATGCCAATCAGCTATCTCAAAGATACAGTTATATCCTTCTTGAAGATTTCTCCAATTATTTAACACCCCAATTAAATGACCTAAATGTAACTTTCCTGTAGGACGCATCCCACTCAAAATCGTTCCTTTCTTTTCCATAACAATCCCTCCTATTTATTTAACCTTAAATCCTCATTAATAAATTAAATAATATATTAATAATTGGGAGGATTATCCTGCCAATCAATCCTGTAAAAACTGCAAATAATAAGACAAATGGCCCATAAGCTTCTAAATTTCGAAAAATATAATCATATTTCCTTGGTATTAGACCTCTTAAAATCTTTGACCCATCTAAGGGTGGTACTGGAATTGAATTAAAGATAGCCAGTCCTAAATTAATTAATATTCCATTAATAAATAACCTCTCAATAATTATCCGATCAATAAACTGATATAATACTGGCCCCAAGCTTCTAAAGAAAAAAGTAAATACTATTGCTAATGAAACATTAGCTAATGGACCAGCTAAGCCAACTAACATCATTCCCTTCCGCTTATCATCAAAGTAACTAGGATTAACTTGAACCGGCTTAGCCCAGCCAAAACGCCTAGTCATAATTAAGACTAAAGTTCCTATTAAACTTAAATGAGCCATAGGGTTTAAAGTTAACCTTCCTGTCATTTTAGGTGTAGGATCACCTAATAAATCAGCCATCTTTCCATGTGCATACTCATGTAACGACAAAGATAATAATAATACTGGCAACAATAATATAAGTTCAGCTGCCATATCCATTACTCCACCCCCTTTTTCTTAAAATACTCTTCTAAAAGTTGACGCTCATCCTGGTAACCTTCAACTTCACCGTCCAATTTAGCTTCTTTTACCTTCGCTAATACCTTCTTAAAAGCAGGATCAGGCTGATATCCTAAATCAATAATATCCTCTCCAGAAACTTCAATATCTATCCACTGCAAATCTTCTAAATATAACTTAACTTTCTCTTTTAATTTAGGCTCTCGGGCCAACAATAATATGATATCTTCTATCACTAATTCATTTAAAATAAAATAGATTCTACTCTTCTTTTCTGCTACTAACAATTGCTCAATAACTTGCTCAACCTCTAAATTAAATAATAATCTCTGTAAACAATCACTACTTAAATTGAAATCATTTGCTAATTTTTTGAGTTTGTTCCTTTTCAATCCATCTGTTAGTACAGCAAAATATAACAACCACTTTTCAATATTAAAAGTAACAGCTAAAGAGCTTGACCACTCTATAACATTTGGCAACTCAATTACTAACTCCTCTTTAGTCTGGTTCCACTCTATATCACTTGACAAATAAGAAAAAAGATCATAATCGAATAACAATTTAATAAAAGAGAGGGGTTGGACGTCATTTAATCCTTTTTGGATTTCAGAAATTAAACGATTATTACTCAACTTATCCACCACATCTAAATCTAATGCTTGCCTAATTAACCTTTCAGTTTCAGTCTCAAATTGATATTGATAACGACTAGCAAACCTTAACCCCCTAAAAATTCTTGTTGGATCATCATATAAACTAAAGTTATGTAACAATCTAATAAACCCTTGCTCCAGATCAACCTTCCCATCAAAAAAATCAACTAATTGCCCAAAAGAATCTTGATTTAATTGAATAGCTAATGCATTAATAGTAAAATCACGCCTGAAAAGGTCCTGTTGAATAGAACCTGGTTCTATTTCAGGTAAGCTAGCAATATCAGAATAGTACTCTACCCTGGTAGTAGCTATATCCAAATTTAAATTATCCGTTAAAGATATTGTAGCTGTCCCAAATTCATGGTGAACATTAAGAGCACCATTTAATTTTTGAGCCAACTTTCTAGCAAACTTAATGCCATCACCTTCTACTACTAAATCTAAATCTAAGCTCTCCTGTTCTAATAAAAGATCTCTAACAAACCCACCAACTAAATAAAGGTCAACCTCTAAAAAATCAGCTAATTCAGCAGCTGAATTTAATAAATCCATAACTTCCTCTTCAATTAACTCTAATTTCTCATCTATATTATAACGTTTCTCCTGTAACTCAACTAAACTTCTTCCATATAAGTTCTGTCGATTTTTTATATAATCATCTGTTCCATAAAGCAATTTCAATAAATCACTTCTTGTAATAATCCCTATCACCTTACCTTGTTGGTCTACAACAGGTAATCTTCCAATATCATGTTTAACAATTAAATCTTGAACTTCCTTTAAAGAAGTTTTAACTTCAATAGTCACTACATCAGTTGACATATAACCTTTAACAGGTGCATGTAATAAATTATGATTTCTTACTTTATCTATATCGCGCCTTGATATAATCCCAACAAGCCTTCCATCTTCTTTAACAACCAAACCAGAATGGCCATAACGCAACATTATTTTATCTGCTTCACCCATAGAAGTATCAGGTGTTACTGTCTTAACAGGGCTAGACATAATATTTTCAGCTAAAACACTAGGTGTAATATTCTCTTTAACTACATTTAATAGCTCCTGTTGTAACTCAATTAAATCTTGCTCTTTATTTCTTTTTATAGTTGCTGAAGCAGCTCGGGCATGTCCTCCTCCACCAAAATAATTTAAGATCTGAGCCACATTAATACTCTCATGATTACTACGCCCAATAATCAGAACTTTATCTCCTGATTTAACCAATACTAACAACGCATCTACATTATGTAATTCATCTAACTTATGGGCCAACAGGGAGATATCAGGTATATATTCCTCAACTTCTGCTTGGAAAAAACTAATACTAAAACCTTTACTAGTAACTTTATAAGCTGAATCCAGTAATTTATTAAATAATTGTTGTTGTTGTCTATTCAAAGAATAATCAATATATTTTTCAACAATCTCTAAATTGGCCCCTAACCCTAATAGATAAGCTACTACTTTAGCATCTCGAGCAGTCGTACTATTAAAGACTAAACAACCTGTATCTTCATAAATTCCTAAAGCAAATAAAGTGGCCTCAAATGAAGTCAAATCAACCTTTCTTTTTCTTAATTGCTCTACTAAAATTGTCGTAGTAGCTCCCAGTGGCTCGATTATTTCTGTTACATCTTGCAAACAATTTTGTCGATTTAAATGATGATCATAAATTACAACTTCTACTTCATCTTGTTGTACAATTTTAGAGAAACTTCCCAACCGAAAAGCAACTCTAGTATCTACTATAATAACTTTATTAATCTGGGATTTATCTATATCACTTGGATTCTTAATTGGAATTCTATTCTTATATAATGACATAAATTCTTTAACATTATTTGTTTTTCTTCCCGAAAAAAACCATTTCTGCCTGCGGATATATCTTCTTAGCAGCCACCATTGATGCTAAACCATCAAAATCAGTACGTTGATGACTAATTATAATCTCCATTCTAACCCTCCCTCCATTCAAGTCAATTGTTATTATACCACAGGTAAAGCTTAATTTACAATTAATAATCAAAAATAAGGACGCACAATTAAATTGTACGTCCTTCACTCAATTCCAAAGATTATTTCTTTAATCTAGCTGGTATTTTATCATTGGCTATCAAATCTTGATAGCTCTCTGGTTCAATGATCAGATCAATTTGCTCCTCATTAACCAAGATCATACCCGGTCTAGTCAAACCATTATAATTATTACTCATTGAATAACCATAAGCCCCTGTACAAGAAATCAATAATAAATCGTCCTCTTCTACTTTAGGTAACTCAATTTCTCTAATCAAAATATCTCCTGATTCACAACACTTACCTGTAACTGTAACTTCCTTGTTCAACGATTGATCAGCTTTTGTAACCAAGCATGCCTCATACTCAGCCTCATATAAAGCAGGTCTAATATTATCAGACATACCTCCATCCACTGCTACATATGTTCTGATTTCGGGAATTTCTTTAATCGAGCCAACTCGGTATAAGGTAGAACCTGCAGTTCCTACAATTGAACGACCTGGTTCATTAATCACCTTAGGCAGAGGAATTTCTAGTTCATCACACTTTTCCTTAATTGCTTTAGTAACAAGTTCCGCATATTTTTCAATATCAGGTTTTTCTTCCTCTTCAGTATAAGGAATCCCTATGCCGCCTCCTAAGTTTAATTGTTGTAAGATAATACCTGTCTCATCTTTAACATCTTCCATAAATTCTAACATAATATCAACTGCTTTAGCAAAAGACTCTAATTTAAATATTTGAGAGCCAATATGACAATGAATTCCTATTACATTTAAATTTTCTAATTTTTGAGCCTTTTTAATTCCAGCCAACGCTAATCCATTCTGAATTCCTAATCCAAATTTGGAATCAGTCTGTCCAGTTTGAATATAACTATGTGTATGAGCTTCAATACCTGGAGTAACCCTCAATAAAATATCTACTTGTTTATCATTTTCAACAGCCAAAGTATTCAACAACTCAAGTTCATAATTATTATCTACAATAAAATAACCAATTTCCGCTTCTAAAGCCATCTCAATTTCAGCAGGTGTTTTATTATTCCCATGAAAATAAATTTTTTCTGCCGGAAAATCAGCCTCTAATGCCGTATACAACTCTCCTCCAGAAACTACATCTAAACCTAAGCCTTCTTGCTCAATAATTCTTACCATACTTAGTGACATAAAGGCTTTACCAGCATAAATAGTTTCAGAATTTGGATACCATTTCTCAAAAGATTCCCGGTAAGCTCGACAGTTTTTTCTAACTTCAGCCTCATCTAAAATATATAAAGGGGTTTTATACTCTTTAGCAATATCAACTAAGCTATGTCCTGCAATCTCTAACTCGCCTTGCTCATTAATTTCCATTGTTCCTTGTAATTTCATCAACTTACTCCTTTCTCTCTACTCTTACTCTCTTATTTATAGTATTATATTACTTCAACTCATTTATCAATCCAAAAAAACTATAAGATAATATCATAACCATCATTAAGACTTTAATAATCTATATAATCAGACTCTAAACTCAAAAGTTTAGAACTTCGACAATTCTCCTTTCAATTTCAACAGATTAGTAACCAAAACTTACTGTTAAACACTACATCTCTATCTTGATTTTATTAAGCTTAAATTAGGATAACATAATTACTTAACCTTGTCAAATCTATCACACTGAATTTATTATCTTATTCTTAAAGTTTCAAAGAATCATTAAGATTCATTTGACTTTTCTTTAATTTATCACCTTGAGCAAAATAATTTGTTCCCCACACTCCAATTAAGATCATCGCTCCTCCGACAGCTTGAAACCAGTAAAAAGACTCACCTCTAAAAACTACCCCAGCGATTACTGCTACAATAGGAGTAAGATTAGTAAATACTGCTGAACGCGATGCTTCAATTTTAGACAACATAAAATTTAACATAAAAAAAGCTACTACTGAAGATAAAATACCAAGATAAACAATAGCTACGATAGCTTCAATTTTCATTAAGGGAAGAAAGTAATTAGTTAGCTCACCAGCTAATAAATGCTGAATAATTGCTAATCCGTTAAATACTACAGCACCAATTACCATCATGATATAAGTTATCTCTACTGGTTTAAACTGTAAAGAAGACTTTCGAGATAGAATATTATAAATCCCTCCTGCTAATACTGCTCCTAATAGTAACAATATACCTACCAACCTAGTTTCCATCTCTCCACTACCAGCCATCAAAATAATAAAAACGACTCCGATTACTGACGTAATAATAAAAAATAATTGCTTTTTACTAGGCTTCTCTTTTAAAAATATAGCCGATAAGATGGTCACTACTACCGGTATTAAAGCAATCATCATTCCTGCTTGGGAAGAAGAAGTCAGCTCCACCCCTAAAGTCTCAAACAAAAAATATATTACAGGTTGAAATAAAGCTAATAAGAATAAGCTGTGTAAATTTTTATCAGTAAAATTCATTTCAATTATATTCATTAATTTCAAAGCAGTTAATAATATGACAGCACAAATAAATCTAAAGCCCAATAATTGAAACGGACTCATTAAATCTAACGCCTCTTTGGTAAACATAAAAGAAAATCCAAAAATAACTGCTGCAATTATTCCAGCTAACATTGCTAAGTACTCCTCTTTTTTTTCCATTTAGCCTCACCTCTAATTAAAAGTCTATATAATTAATTAAAACATATTTCAGATTAAATAACAATAACAAAATGAAATAAATAAGTAGTGCCTTATAAGGCACTACTTATTTATTATCTATATTAAATTTATTGATATATTGTGTCACTTTTCCTTTATAAAAATCACACTCAAAACCACTATCGTTGCATTGTTAAAAATATAGATTTACTAACTCAACCAAATCAAATTAGTAATCAAAAATTTATAACTTAGTAGACTTTTCAAAGTAATAATTACTTTGAAAGTAGTCATTGTTCTATATTAAAAGTAAAATATAGAATATATTTCTAGATGAAAGCCTATTAACCTAGGTTTTAGATAATAAAATTTTATCAACTACTGTTAATCCATCTATTCCAATTGAAATCATTTGTTGTAACTGAACAAATGGAATACTTTATCTTTCTAGTGAGCTTAAGTAAACTTCCTTTGAATTCAGATTCTTTTTCAAGTAATTTTAAAATTAAAAATAAGATTACAGCACTATAAATTTGTGTTAAAACAGCATTTTTATTTTGTCCAAAGAAGCTCTTTATTTTTAGATGCTGCTTGATCCATTTAAAAAATAACTCTATTTGCCACCGTTTTTTATACAGATAAGCTATTACATGAGCGTCCAAATCAAAGCGATTAGTTAAAATATCAATGGTTTTTTCATTGCCATTTCGATCAGTTGTTTTTACTTTAACTAATCTTATTTCCTGTTTCATTCTAGTTTTTGAAGTATGATCACCTAGCATTATATCAGCATCTAATATAACATTTGCTTCTTTATCTTTGGCATTTAAATCTAAAAATCTAATGATTTCAATTTTAGTATTAGATTTTGCTCTAGTTACAAAATAGATATCATTATCTATAAACTCATCAAACTTTTGATACTTTATATAAGCTCTATCAAAGAGATAAGTATAGCTAGGGTTAAAGGTCAGATTATCAAATATTTCTTTGTCATGAATTATAGCATCGCTTATTATTATATTTTCTGGGGCATTAGTATTCAAATCATATAAAGTATGAAGTTTAATTCCACCTTTAGTGCTTCTAAATTTAGCCCAAGGAAATAATGACAAACATAAACTTATAGTTGAAGAATCTAAGATTTTCACAAAACCAATTTCTTTTAAAGTTTCTTGAAGCCCTTTATTAGCGTTAAGCTTATCAAATAGGTGTTGGAAAATTTCAAAGAATATCTCATGAGGTCTACTTTCATTTTTACGAGATAACTGAGATTTGCTTATTTTAGGTAATGTTCTATTTAGTTGATTATTATTTTCTAAATCACAAATAAAATCTTCTAGACTTTCTTTTTTAGTAAGATGAAAATAAAGTAGGTATAATAGATGAACTTCTGTTGTTAATTTATGAACCTTATAATCTGAGTTATATTTATCAATTAGACCTTTCAAAAAGTTTCTATCAATAACATCTAGAAGTTTAGTCAAAAGTATGGTACAATTATTCATGATTTCATCTCCTTTGATTTCATGGATTTTGTACTGGGGGGTACGTATCCATTTAATCAAAGGAGTTTTATTTTTTCAAGAACTTTTTATAAAAAACGATGCAACGCTAGTGATAATATATATCCTATTGAAGAGATAAATTATACTTTACTTGAAGGAGACGATTTATCAAGTGATAATATAAAAGAGAATATTGATAACAATCAATACTTAGATGATGATTATTTATCAATTAAAAGAGACTTTTATAAGGAAATAGGATTGATGAAGTGGGAAAAGGATTATAATGGAAACAAGACAGAATATGAGTATGATAAATTAGGTCGTTTAACTCGTAAGACATTAGCAGACGGATCTTATCAAGAACATGACTATAAAAATTATCAAAATGATGGTATCAACAAGAAAAGAACTATCTTTCATGGGGCAGGAAGTGATACAAGTCCAAATCAAGTAACCGAGGAAATATACAATGGTTTAGGTTGGTTAATTGAAGAGAAAGTAAAGATTAATGAAGAAGGAGACTATGTTAGTAAAGAGTATGATTATGATGGGTTAGGCCAGTTGAAATGGGAGAGTGACTTTACAGGAAAGAATAAGACTTATCATGAATATGATTCATTAGGAAGAAGAACTAGAGTTGATCATCCAGATGGAACAAATGTTCAAATCGATTACTCGTATCAGATAATTGAACAGAATGGGGTTGATTATTTTACTTTAGCAAAGACGATAACTAATGAAGAAGGAGCTAGAAGTAGACATTATCTTGACCCTGATGGTAAGGCATTAAGGAGTATTCGTTATCAGCGGAATGAAGATGGTGAGTTTAAAGCATATGAAGTAGCAGAATTTGAATATGATAACCTTGGTAATGTAACTAAGATTACTAGTCCAACAGATCAGATATTCAATTATAAATATAACGAACGAGGTGATATTTTAAAGATTGAGTATCCTGATGATACTAGAGAAGAATTTACTTATGATAATGTAGGAAATTTAATAGAAAAATTGGGTAAAAATGGTGAAGTGGTCGAATTAAAGCATGATAACTTACATAGGTTGATTAATATGGAATATTCTACAGATAAAGATGCTGATTATCTGATTGATACAGATCAAGATAAGATTATTTATAATTATGATGAAGATGTAGCCAATGGCTTGGGTAATAAGACTAGTATCATCGATGGTGGCGACAAGGTAGAATATAGTTATGATCAGTTTAATAGGGTTAATAAGATAAGTAGAACTTTAGAAGAGACTGGGGAAATTTGGACAAGTAAATATGATTATAATAGTCAAGGTTTATTAGAGTCAATAGTCTATCCTTCAGAAAGGGTAGTCAATTATGATTACGACTTACGGGGTTTGCGAACAGGGATTGAATTAGAATATGAAGGTGGTAATAAAGAGATTGCTAGTTACCGATATGATGAAAATGGAGCAGTAGAAGAGATTATTTATGGTAATGAAGTCATTCAGTCAGAGTTTGGTTATGATAGCAGGCAGCGTTTAGAATTTATAGAAGCAACTAATGATGAAGAACTGTTATTTAGTAAAAGTTATGAATATGATAGAATTGGTAATAGAAGTAAGACAGTAGGTACTTTTGGAGAAGAGACAGGTTATCTATATGATGATTTAGATAGATTGACTGAAGTAGATTATCCAGGTAATAAGAAGAGTTATTTTGAGTATGATCCAATCGGTAATCGAAAAGAGTTGATTTATCGGCATGATACATCCTCAGAGAATCAATATCATTATAACTACGATTATAACCAAGATAATAATCAACTGCTTAATTATCAGCTTAGTCCTTACTCTTATTACGAATATGACTATAATGATAATGGTAGTGTCTTAAGTAAAGAGTTGATAAGAGGGAATGAAGTTATAGAAGAGACAAGCTATAAGTATGACTTACGAAATCAATTAAGAGAGATTGAGATTAGCAACAAACTAACTGGTGCAAGTAACCAAGTCAACTTTGCTTACAATAACAAAGGCTGGCGAGTGATGAAGGACACAGGCTTGGAAAAGACTTATTACTTATATGGAAAAGGCCAGCAGGTCTTAGAAGAAAGAAATGAAACTGGTGATACACAGTTATTTATCTATGGTAATCAAGGTAGACTGGCTGTATTGGATGAAGATGGTGAGTTAAGATATGTGGTCAATGATATTTTAGGCAGTACATCGGTAGTTACAGATGAAGAGGGTAACGAGTTAGTACGATATAAATATGACCCCTTTGGTAATTTGATTAGAAGTGAAGGGGAGATTAGTGATAGTTACCGCTTTACAGGCAAAGAATTTGATGGAACGACGGGGCTTTATTACTATGGAGCTAGATTTTATGATCCCGAATTGGGTAGATTCATTACTGAAGATCCTGCCCAAGATGGCTGGAATTGGTTTGTTTATACTGCTAATAACCCGTTAAAGTATGTTGATCCTGATGGGTTGAATTATAGAATTCGTATGGGAGAATCAATGGAGCAACATGATATTGACCCAAGTCAATATGGAAATGATATAAATTTTGTTGCTCTTTTTAATGGATATATTGATAGATGGCAAAATCCTAGGAGAAGTACTGAATATTTAAAAAACGAGTATCATACTTTTAACCCTGATAATCAAATATATTCTGATGCTTTTTATAGATCAGCGGATCATACAATGATATCGAGTCAAGGGGGAGGAGGAATGGTGAGAACCGGCAGATATTTTGGAGATAATAGAAGAACTAAGGCTGACTTTGAAGTTTTATCTGCAAGTTATGATATAGGATTTGATGAAGCAGGGGGAGGAGTTGAAGCCACTGTTTTTCAATTATCTGGAGCACACTATCTACCTATTCCTTTTAATGAAGGTAAAAATTTAAAACTTAACACAGATCTTAATTTTTTAGGAGTTGGTGCAAATTTAAGTTCTGGGAGATTTGGATTAACTCTGGGGTTTGGAGGAAATATTTCATGGGATATAGAAGAAGAGCAATATTAATATATTTAAGTTTTGTTTATATGATAAATTATAAGTAAAAAAGATTTTGAAGAAAAAACTGACCCTTAGGAGGAGAAAAAAATGAAAAAGAAATTAGTGATTTTCCTTATAACTTTACATCTAGTACTAGTAATAAGCCATTTCACTTTAGCCAATTCAAATTTAGAACGAGAAATAGAGTATATACTTGAGAATTATAAACAAGCTCTTAATGAAGAAGATATAGAACTGATTAAAGAGTTAGGAACTGAAAAGTTCTTTTATGAAACAGATAATTTTTTAACTGAAGTAGATTCTATATATATTGAGTTTTTTCGTCTTGAAGATTACGATATAATTGAGGAAAAAAATGAGATAGAAGTTATGGTATGGCAAAACAGTATATCAAGGAAGAATAATTCGAGAACTAAAGTTAATAGACCTTTTTATTTAATTTTAGAAGAGATAAATGGAAATTACTATATTAAAGAAACAAATTTATATGAAGAATTATCTGTAGGTGAATTTCCTTTTATACCCTTTTTAATTGGTCTCCTTATAGTTATTATTTATTTTTGGAAAAAGGCAGGAGTTAAAAAATATTGATGATTTTAAAAAATATAGTCACAACAATTAAAGGAGATGTTATTAATGATAGAATTAATTATAGAAATGACAATAGGTTTATTAGCAGCAGCAATTTATCCTAAAATGTTAAGGCTTATAAGGATTAAGTTTAAAAATACAACAGCTTATATTTTAGCTTTTATATTCTTCATCTTGGGATTACTTACAGGAGTTGGATTTATTTTGTTATGGTTTTTAATTTTATTTCTTATTATTAAGAAATTTGTTAATCAAGAGTATGAAAATTGGAAAATAAGTAGTTCTATATATGGAGTGTATCTATTTAGATTATTGTTTATATATAAAATTTTGCCTAAAAGTATAAATTTAGGTTCAATAATTTTCATCTTAGCTATATTTTGGCTAGTTGAAGATTATAATTTTGAAGAATTTAAAAATGCTGGTTTAACTTTTGGAGGTGGAATGGTTTTTGTACAAGTGCTAACTTTAATTCTTTCCTCTCTTTTAGGAGTTGAACCTTCAATTTTAAAATTAATGTAAGTATTGATTTAATAATATTTGGAGTGATATTTGTGGATATAGAAAAAGAAGTTGTATTAATAGCTGCTATTTTTGCAGGATTAATGTTTATTATAACTTCAATAATGTCAAAACAATTAACTACTTTGGGGTGTTTATTTGGTTTTGTTGGTTTATATCATTTGACTTATGAGCAAAGAAAAGGAACAAACTATCCTACGCGAGTACTTAAATCTTTTTTTAAAACAATGATATTTTTTCACTATCGTTGCATTGTTAAAAAAAATAGATCTACTAACTCAATCAAATCAAATTAGTAATCAAAAATTTATAGCTTAGTAGACTTTGCAAAGCATTAATTACTTTGGAAGCAGCCCTTATTCTATATTAAAAGTAAAACATGGGATATATTTCTAGATAAAATTCTATTAGCCTAGGGTTTTAGGTAGTAAAATTTTATCAACTACTGTTAATCCATCTATTCCAATTGAAATCATTTGTTGTAACTGAACAAATGGAATACTTTATCTTTCTAGTGAGTTTAAGTAAACTTCCTTTAAATTTAGATTCTTTTTCAAGCAATTTTAGAATTAAAAATAAGATTACAGCACTATAAATCTGTGTTAAGACAGCATTTTTATTTTGTCCAAAGAAGCTCTTTATTTTTAGATGTTGCTTGATCCACTTGAAAAATAGCTCTATTTGCCATCGTTTTTTATACAGATAGGCTATTACATGAGCATCCAAATCAAAGCGATTAGTTAAAATATCAATTATTTTTTCATTACCATTTCGATCAGTTGTTTTTACTCTAACTAATCTTGTTTCCTGTTTCATTCTAGTTTTTGAAGTATGATCACCTAGCATTATATCAGCATCTAATATAACATTTGCTTCTTTATCCTTAGAATTTAAATTTAAAAATCTAATAATTTCAAATTAAGTATTAGATTTTGTTCTAGTTACAAAATAGATATCATTATCTATAAACTCATCAAACTTTTGATACTTTATATAAGCTCTATCAAAGAGATAAGTATAGCTAGGATTAAAGGTTAGATTATCAAATATTTCTTTGTCATGAATTATAGCATCGCTTATTATTATATTTTCTGGGGCATTAGTATTCAAATCATATAAAGTGTGAAGTTTAATTCCACCTTTAGTGCTTCTAAATTTAGCCCAAGGAAATAATGACAAACATAAACTTATAGTTGAAGAATCTAAAATCTTCACAAATCCAATTTCTTTTAAGGCTTCTTGAAGCCCTTTATTAGCATTAAGCTTATCAAATAGGTGTTGAAAAATTTCAAAGAATATCTCATGAGGTCTACTTTCATTTTTACGAGATAACTGAGATTTGCTTATTTTAGGTAACGTTTTAGTTAGTTTATTATTATTTTCTAAATCACAAATAAAATCTTCTAAGCTTTCTTTTTTAGTAAGATGAAAATAAAGTAGATATAATAGGTGAACTTCTGTTGTTAGTTTATGAACCTTATAATCTGAATTGTATTTGTCAATTAGGCCTTTCAAAAAGTTTTTATCAATAACATCTAGAAGTTTAGTCAAAAGTATGGTACAATTATTCATGATTTCATCTCCTTTGATTTCATGGATTTTGTACTGGCGGGTACGTATCCATTTAATCAAAGGAGTTTTATTTTTTCAAGAACTTTTTATAAAAAACGATGCAACGCTAGTGACTCAAAACCATGTTTACAAAGAAATTAAAAATCAAACTTTCTTCCGTGCTACCTTTTTTCTTGATAAAAAAGTAGCCAAAAAATCAAGAAAAATTTGAATTTGTGCAACTATTAAAATCAAGTCTCTCTTACTTAAAACATTAAGATCAATCTGTAAAATTATCTGCCCTTATCTCAGTCACATAATTCTTCCAATAAAATCAAAACCCTGCAATCTAAAATTTAATCATTAAGACATTTTGCAGTAATATCTAGATTTTTAACAAATTATTATTTTAAATTAGTGTTAATTTGCGTTCATTCGTGGTTCCCTGTTTTTTTGAAAGTGCCACAATATTGTAATTAAGTATTAGTTTAAAAGAGCTTTAAACCGCTTCCCATTTAGGACACTTAGATCCCCAGCGAGCAATTACTTCATCATCTTGATGAATATTAACTACTTCACAAGAGTTAGGACAACCTTCACATTCAAAGCTAGACGCATGATAATTAAAATCTGTCGTATTAAAACCTTTAAAATCTGTTCTTCCCTTTTCATTGACTACTTCCTGGGCCAACACTGCTGAACCTATCGCTCCCATTACATCATAGTACTCAGGAACTACTACTTCTAACCCTAACTCTTCCTCAAAAGCAGCCTTAATCCCCTCATTAGCCGCCACTCCACCTTGAAAAACAACTGGCCCTAAAATTTCCTTACCCTGACCAACATTATTTAAATAATTTTTAACTAAAGCCTCCGATAATCCTGCTATAATATCTTCTACATTATGTCCTAATTGCTGTTTATGTATCATATCAGATTCTGCAAAGACTGAACAACGACCGGCTATCCTTACTGGAGCATTAGCTTGTAAGGCCAGCCCACCAAACTCTTCAATCGGAATATTTAAACGACTTGCCTGTTGATCTAGAAAAGATCCCGTTCCAGCAGCACAAACAGTATTCATGCCAAAATCCACTACTACTCCATCTCTTAAAACTATTATTTTAGAATCTTGACCACCAATCTCTAATACCGTCTGTACTCCAGGCATAACTGTTGAGGCAGCTACTGCATGGGCTGTAATCTCATTTTTTACAGTATCAGCACCAATAATCACTCCAGCCAATTGTCGAGCACTTCCTGTTGTCCCTATCCCCGAAATTTCATAATCAACTCTATCTTTAATCTCCATTAACCCCTTTTTTATTGCATTAATCGGTTGCCCCTCAGTTCTTAAATAAAGCTTCTCTATTACCTCTTGTTCCTCATTAATTATAGCGATATTAGTACTAACAGATCCTACATCAACCCCCATATAACATTTCATATTACCTTCTCCTTCCTTCTTTTTCTTTCCAATAGATCTATAAAGGCTTCTAATCGAGTAACATATCCTGCTTCCCCAGTATGCTCGTCCATTGTTAAAGATAAAACAGGTATATTTAAATCTTTACTGACCGTAGGTAAAACACTCTCTGCTATAATCTCAGGCATACAAGTAAAAGGAAAGAGCTGTACTACACCATCATAACCTTTCTCAGAATACAAAACTGTCTCCCCTACCGATTCTAATCCATGCCCCCCAACAAAATGATTAAGATAAGGTTGAGCTGCTTCTTTTACTTTTTGCTCCTCTTGATCTCGCTTTAAAAATCTAGGAAAGAGATGCCCTTCCATCCAATCAGTTAAATAGATTGACTTATCAACCAAAACCCCCATCTCTCCCAATTTTTTTTCAATCTGTAAATTAGTAAATGGCTCTAATACAACATAAATTTCACCTACCAACCCTACTTTTAGAGGTTCAAAATCTTCTTTTCGATCTAATCTATTAAACTCTTCTTTAATTAAACTTGCTTTAGTTTCAACTTCTTTAATTGTTTCTGCTTGATCAATTAACTTTAACCCTCTTTTATAAACTTCACTTGCTTGGTAACGATTAATTAAGTAAGGTCTAGTTTGATTAGCAATCCGATTGAGCTGGTCAACTGCTTTAGCTTTGGCCCAACCCTTTTGCCAGGCACTCTTAATCTTAGTAATTGCTATATTACCAACTAATAATCTTATAGTTCTAAATAACTCCTTCCAATCACCCTGCAAAGGTTCTAAAATTATCATCTCAAAATCATAACCTAAATCTTCTAAAATTTCTTCTTGCACTTCTCCATAATATCCAAAACGACACGGGCCAACTCCCCCACCCATCAGGATTGTATCTGCCCCCTGCTCTAAAGCTTCTATATAATTACCAACATTCATCTTTAAAGGTAGGCAAGCAAACTCAGGAGAATATTTAACTCCTAGATCCAATGTCTTTTTGGTAATTGGAGGTGGTACAATGACTTCTAACCCTAACTCTTCAAGCATACCCTTAACTGGAATTGCCATTGTTCCCATATGTGGATATGTTACTTTCATAACCTTACACTCCCTTCTTCTTTCTATCCAACAAATCTATAGCAACTTCTATATAACTTTCACTTTAAACTCCTTCCCATTGAATCATATCTACAAATGCTTCTAATCTAGTAACTAATCCTGCCTCGCCTGTATGTTCGTCTAAGTTAAGGGTCATAAATGCTTGACCATCCCTCTTCTTAGCTTCCCGTTCTATCATTTCACCGACTAATGAATCTGGCCCACAACCAAAAGCAGTTAACTGAATAATTCCATCAATATCTTGACTAGAAAAAAAGTAATGAGCTGCTCCCATCATCTTTTTGCCTAAAGTCCAAAACATATCCTTCGATAAATTGGATAAACCAGATCTCATAGCTTGAGGAGTTAGCATCTCTGGAGTAACAACCTCAACTCCCATACCTCTTAACTTCTCAATCAAATTCATACTTAAATGAGAATCATAAATAATATATTCATGCCCTAAAATAGCAATTTTATATTGAGCCTCCTCATTTTTAGTTTCTTTTAAGCTTTGACGATGTTTCTTTAACGCCCTCCAACCTTTCCAACATGCTTTACTAATTTTCCAATAATCTTTATCTAATAACTCTCCAATCTCTAAAACCGATTTTACTAAATTACTCTTTTTAACCTTCAAATCAACTGTCGTATCAATAATAAGTGGTAGATCATCTATACTATATCTAACCATATCTGGAAGCCCCATAAACTTAGGACAGATGTATTCCTTATTTTTTATACTGACTACTCTAGGAATAAATAAATAATCAACCTTATTTTTTAATTTCTTAACATGCCCTAAAAATAGTTTGACAGGCAAACACGCCTCATCAGGAGCTAGTTTAACTCCAGCATCAATTACTTCTTTAGTTGATTGACCTGATTCTACCACTTCACAGTCTAATTCAGTAAAAAAAGTCTTCCAAGCAGGAGAATATCTATGATAAAACAAAGCTTGTGGTATTCCTATTCTTTTGTTCATCGAATCTCTCCTTTATCATATTATTCAAAGTCTTTTGCTCCAGGTACTTTTCTCCTTCTATCCTTTAAAGATAAGATTGATTGTCTAAAGAGATAGGTCTTTAAAGCACTCCAATCAAATGGAATCAATGGCCATAAGTAAGGAGTTCCAAATGATTTACTGAGAGCAAATAATAAAAAGCTTAAAATTAGTCCTGCAATTAATCCAGGCAACCTTAAAAAGACAACCAAAAGAATCAATCCAAAGCGCATCAATGATAGAGTCAAGGATAACTCATATCCTGGCATAGCAAAGTTACTGATCGCACCAATTGCTAAATAAAGAATTGTTTCTGGATCGAATAATCCCGTTTCCACAGAGAATTCACCTAAGATCAAAGCAGCAATCAAACTGAGTGAAGTAGCTAACGCAGTGGGGGTTTGAATTGAAGCAATTCTAATCAAATCAATTCCGACAGTGGCTATTACAAACTGCCAACCTAAGGGTACTGTACCTGGATCTTTAGGGCCAATAAACTCTAATGCTTCAGGTAACCATGCCGGCCCATAAGCTATCAATAACCATAAAGGTGGTAATACCAAACCAATAACTACTGCTACTAATCTTAAAAGATTGAAGTAAGTACCAGGAACAGGTGCTTGGCGATATTCCTCTAAATTCTGTGTATGATCAAAAAATGTTGCTGGCAAGATCAATACAGTCGGTGAATTATCAACCACTACACAGACCTTACCCTCCATGATATGGGCTGATGCTATATCAGGACGATTAGTATACCTTACTTTAGGTAATGGGCTTAATGTATCTTTAGTCAGATAATCTTCAATTGTTCTATCAGCTAGCGGCAGTCCATCTACGTCAATTTCATCAATCCGTTCCTTTACTTCTTCTACCAACTCTAAATCAGCATAATCTTTCATATAGACAACTGCAATATCACTATTAGCTTTCTTCCCTGCCTGTAAAGCCTCTACTCGTAAATCCACATCACGAATTCGCCTTCTAATTAATTGAACATTAAACATCATCGTCTCTACAAATCCATCTTCAGAACCACGAGTTGCCTTTTCTAACTCAGGCTCTTCTGGCCCTCTAGCTTCCCAAGTTCTAGCATCAATTACAATTGCCTTATCTTCTCCATCAATTAAAAGCACTTGTGGTCCAGATAAGGCCTCTAATGTTACGTCATCTACCGTTTCTACAACATCAGTTTCTGCCACTGGCAATCTAGTTTCTATTATTTTTTTAACTGCATCAACACTTAAATCTTCCTGTTCAGCATACATTAAATAAGCTAAAATCTGATTTACTACCTCATCTTTATTAAACCCCTGAATAAAGGCTAACGCAGCATCTTTATTTCCAATCTTAAATTCCCTAATAGTAAAATCAAAGGTTTTATCTCCATCAAACCTATCTTCAATCACCTTTATATTTTGCTCTAATTTCTTATTTAAGTCCATCCTCTCTTCCACTCCTCTTAAGTATCTCCTTAATTGCCTTAGTAGTTATTGGGGCTCCTAAATGATAATCATCTTTGCCTTCCATCTTTCCTAAATCTCCTATGCCAACAACCAGCATATCTTCAAATTCATTGATTACATCAACAGTATCTCCCTCTAGTATGGTATGTTCTACCTTTTCTTCCTTTCCAGATTTATCTACAGGTAATTTGACAAGCTCACCTTCTTTAGTAATTGAACAGGTCGGTTGAACTCCTTCTACTTCTTTAGCATTAGAAGCTACTGCTATTACTCCTAATACATCAATATTATCAGACCCAGCTACCACCTTCATTGCTGTTTCTCCTTGTCCACAATTTAAATCCCCTTGATCATCAAACATTACTACAGCTAATTCTCCAGAACAGTTGTTAATCTCTTCTACTAACTCAGCTCCCGAACAAGGTGTTGGATTCCCAGCTGATTTTGCAATAACTTCCAAACCTAAATTTTTACTAGCTTCTTCGACAGCTTTTCTAGCTGTTTTATCCCCATCAGTAATCATTATAACCTCTTTTGTTTCCATTATCCTTCTCCTTTATTATTTTTATTTTAAAGCAATAATATACATTTATTCCTTAGGTCTAAAAATAGCAGCAGTTAAAAAACCGATGATTATAGAAGCAGTAATCCCAATACTCCCTTGCTCTAAAACCCCAGCAAATAATCCTAAAAAGCCATCCCGTTCAACTTCCATTAATACCCCACTGGTCAAAATATGACCAAAGTTCATTACAGGTACAGTAACCCCTGCCCCAGCTATATCTATCAGGGGTTCATAAAGGCCTAACCCAGATAAAATTGAACCAATAACAACAACACCAACCAATAGATGGGCTGGAGTATAGTTAGTAAAGTCTAAGAATAATTGCCCTAAAGCACAGATTAAACCTCCAACCAAAAATGCCATGATATACATATTCATTTTTACCCCTCATTCCCAGATAAATTTTCAACTTTATTAGCTAACTTACTCCTAATACTTGGTCTCCCTATCCCCGGAGTTAACTGTCCTGTCGTTTCTAATACTACTGCATGAGCAATACAAGGAATCGTCTCTCCTTGCAAAGAAGTTAAAGGGCTCAATAATGCTCCAGTTCCTAAAACTAATACCTTATTGAAATTTCCATACATTATCTGTGGCAATAAATAGGAGGCCGTTACTACAGCAGAACAACCACAACCACTTCCTCCAGCTCCTGTCTTCTGATTTGAATTATAGATCATCACTCCACAGTCATCATAATTATCTTCAATTGAACAGCCCTTTTCTGCTAGTAATTCCAAGACTAAACTCTTTCCAACTTCACCTAAATCACCAGTTATAATCAAGTCATAATAACTTGGGTCACGCCCTGTATCTTCTAGATGTTGAATGATGGTATCTGCTGCAGCTGGAGCCATCGCTGAACCCATATCTTGAGGATCTTTGACTCCTAAATCAATAACTTTTCCTAAAGTTGCTGATGGAATCTGAACTCCTCCCTGTTGATTACTTAAAATCATAGCTCCCGTTCCAGTTACAGTCCATTGTTTATACGGTGGGTACTTATCACCATATTCATTCGGTGTTCTAAACTGCCTTTCAGTCGCTTGATAATGGCTAGAAGTAAAGGAAATAATTTGATTAGCTGCCCCACCACTAACCATCATTCCACCTATCGCCAATGATTGAGCCATTGTAGAACAAGCACCAAACAGACCTAAATATGAGACCGGAAATTTGCGAGCAACAAAATTAGAAGCTACAGTTTGATCTAACAAGTCTCCTGCTAGTAAACAATCTATTTGATCTTTGGAGAGTTTTACCTTTTCTAAAACAAGATTTAACACATCCTCTGTCATCTTCATTTGAGCTTGTTCCCATGTCTTTTGCTTATTATATCCATCACTGATCGCTTCATCAAAGTATTCTCCTAAAGGCCCACTTTCTTCTTTAGCCCCTACTATCGAAGCTGAAGAGATAACTTGAGGAGGATTGATAAATTTTACTGTCTGTTGACCTAGCTTTTTCATTTTTTCACCCCGTTATCCTAGTAATAATTTTATAACCCCAATCAAAAAAGCTGATAAAATCCCATAGGTTATAACTGGTCCAGCAACTGAATAAATCTGCTTACCTAATCCTAAAATATATCCTTCCTGTCTATATTCCATGGCTGGGGCTACAATTGCATTAGCAAATCCAGTAATCGGAATAATCGTTCCTCCCCCAGCAAATTGGGCTAACTCATCATAAACACCGAACCCAGTTAAAACAGCACCAACTAAAATTAAAGCTAATCCAGTATAAGAAGCCGCATCAGTTAATTCTAAACCTGTACCAACTAATAGCTCAATTATGATCTGACCTAACAGACAGATCAAACCTCCAACTAGATAAGCACTAAAGAAATTCTTTACTTTAGAATCAGAAGGTTGATGTTTTTTAACCAATTCATTATATTCTTCTTGTGTTTTATCGATCTGACTCATAATAATCCCCCCCTAATTTTACTTTTTTTAGATGATCAAGGTGGCCATAAAGTAGGAAATAACCAATAAATTAGTGAACCAATTGCTTTACCTAAAATTATAACCGCTAATAGCTCACCCAAGTAACTTTGCAAACCCAACCTTCTACTTAAAATAGGTAGTACTTTTAAAACCTCTGTTAATGCCCCTGCTAATAATCCGATAAAAACTCCAAATATAAACCCCATAATAATAATTAAAAAAGTATTAATGATATTAATAAAAGGCAACTTCCAATCATAAAATTGAAAATTGGTAGCAAGTAAGGGGCCAACTATTACCAGCACTTGATAAAACTTAATATATTCTTTTGAATCACTGACTTGTATCAAGCGAGGAATAACATCTAAAACTAATAAAAAAGCAACTAAAGCTGTCCCTACTACAACTCCTCCTGCAAAACCGGTCAGAATTAAGATAAAAGCCCTCACTCAGTCACCACCTAACATTTTTAATTATCACCACCCTTTTTTTTGGCTTCTTTTGTCTTTTGATTTAAAGAAAATTGATTAACCTTATTTTCATAAAGGTACATTTCCATCTCTAAAGGGCTAGGATCGTCATCCAATTTATACTTGTAAATATAATTAAAAAAGACTATCATCCCACAAGCTATACCAATTGAATAAGGAATCTGTAACAAGAGTGGGTTCTCTTCAAACCTTCCCATAACCAGTTGATATAACTGCTGATGAACAGCTACCATATTAACATCAGCATGAAAATTCATAATAGCCATTCCTGACCCCAAAAATAAAACAACACTGACTGCAAGAATATACAGCCTTGAAGGCTTATCCTGATTTTTTTTATTTTTAGAATCTGTTGCAATATCGACAATTATATCTGCTTCACCTAAATGTTCAATCGTTGCTTCAGGAAATTGGCCCTTAATTACTCGAATAATTTCTAAAGCTGTAATGATCATTGACTGACCAGATTCTTTAGTTACCTCTTTAACATACACATTCTCCAACTGCTGTTGCTTATTTTCAGCAGTAATCACCTCTGCTAAATCCCCTACTAATAACTTTTGATTAGGTTTTGCTTTAACAACCCTTTTAACTCTCAAAAATATTTCAAATCTGCCACTCATTAATTTCACTTCTTAATTCCAGATTAAATTGAGTTCCATCAACCCTTCTAGCTCTAGATGAAATATCATCATTCATAAAAAAACCACCCCAAAAATATAAAGTAACCAAGATTAAACCAACACTAAAAACTATTATTAACAATATTTTATTTAAATCAAAATCAATCATAACTATATTCACCTCTCTTAATAGGACTCATTTCTACAACTTATTATACACAATTTAATAAAATTTAATGCAAAAAGGACAGGTGTTCAACACCTGTCCTTTTTTTCCAGCTTTCTCTTGATTAAAGCTAATATTCTCTTTTCTAATCTAGATACATGTGCTTGAGAAATTCCTAACTGTTTAGCAATTTGACCTTGAGTTTGATTAGCAAAATACCTTAACTTAACTATCTTTTTTGCTCTTTGATCAACTTTTTCTAAAATCTGTTTCACAAATAACTTATTCAAACTAGCTTCATACTGATCATCCAAGACAGCTAATTGGTCGATTAACTCTAATTTTCCATCTCCCCCATTACAATTAGAAACTCTAGTATATAAAGAAGTAGGTTCTTGAACTGCTTCTAAAGCTCTCATTATCTCTTCTGAAGCTAAATCAAGTCTTTGACTTAACTCTCTAACTGTTGGTTCTCTTTTTAACTCCTTTTTCATCTCTTCTTGAATTCGCTTAATCTTAATTGCCTTCTCCTTTAAATTGCGACTTATCTTCACTCGATCATTATCCCTTAAAAAAACCTTGATCTCTCCAATAATTAATGGTACAGCATAAGTAGAAAAATTTACTCCTTTACTCAAATCAAAGCGTTCAATAGCCTTCATTAATCCTATAGTCCCTATCTGAAAAATATCCTCTAACGAATAAACAGCATTTTTAAAACGATGAACAATCTTTAAGACCAGTCTCAAATTATGCTTAACTAATGTATCTTTGGCCTGTCGATCCCCTTGTTGACTTTTGATTAATAATCTTTTCGTCTCTTCTTGAGACAAAAGTCTTTGTTCTTTAAGATCAATATTTGATAACCCTTCCATCTTCTCTACCCCTAATTAACCTGTTTTTTTTCCTGACTAGGTACTTTTACCATTCTTAATTCAGTTCCTGTGCCTAGTTTTGATTTTAGTTCAAACTTGTCCATAAACGATTCAATAAACGCTAAACCTAATCCCATTCTATCAGTAGTTGTATATGAAGATTGACAGGCTTGTTCGACGTCTTCAATCCCCTGCCCCTTATCCTTGATAATTATTTCTAACTGCCCTTCACAAATTCCCAACTTTATTTTTACTTTGCCTACCTGATCTTGATAAGCATGAATGATAGCATTCGATACTGCTTCTGAAATTGCAACTTTAATTTCTTCAATTTCTGCTAATGTAAAATTTAATTGGGAAGCAAACGTCGCTACCGTTACTCTAGCTAACCCTACATTACTAGATCTACTATCAATAGTTAACTCAACCTGATTTCCCATAACTGTTTCCCCCTTTAAATTCCCTCCAATACCTCCTGCTTTGAAGGGTAAATATCAATAATTTTCAAAAACCCAGAAACCTCAAAGATCCTTTCTACATGTGGAGTAATGTTTATAACCCCTATACTCCCTCCTTTTGGATTAATTTTTTTATAAACTCCTAAAATTGCACCTAACCCTGAACTATCAATAAAATCAATACCATCTAAATCTAAAATTAAATTATCAATCTCAGCAGTTAATCGATCACTTGTCTCTGTTCTAAAATAATCTGCTGTATGAAGATCAAACTCTCCTTCTAATTCGACAAATAGATTATTACCCAATTGTATGCAGTTTATTTCCATTCTTTCTCTCCCCCTTTTTCCCCTTTTAATAACATTTAGATATAAACCATTTTTTTCCTGCTGGTCTTCACTTTTTAATTTCTAAAAAACAAAGTTGCCTATCGGCAACTCAGCTTAAATAACTTATTCTTAACTGTATAAATTAAATTCAACTTTTTTACCTGACCTTTTCGAACTTAAAAGAATTAAAGAAACCAATAAATTTAAGAATAATTAATTAAATTACTAATAAATTTCTTGATCAATAAAATTATTAATTCAAATAAATTGGCTTCTTCCACCTCTTCTGCCGCTACTAAATCAACCTGACCTATCTGCTCTCCATTCTTAATAACTATAATCTCTCCTATTTTATCTCCCGTAGCTATTGGAGCAACAACCTCTTGATCAAGCCAAATTTGTTTTTTAACTTCATTTTCCTCACCTTTGATTACAGAAACTGTTAGTTCTTCAGCAGTAATAGCAGTCACTTGTTCACTCTTACCTTTAAATACATCAATTTGATTTACTTCTACTCCCTTTTCTACAATATTAATCGCTTGGTGAATATTAAACGCATAAGATAGCAGTTGTCTTGTCTCTTGAAAGCGAACTCTTGAATTAGGAGCATTCATCACCACAGCAATGAACCTCATTCCTTTTTGACTAGCAGTAGCAGATAAACAAAACCCTGCCTCTGCTGTATATCCTGTCTTAAGCCCATCTGCTCCATCATAAAACCTTACTAAGTCATTTGTATTCCGCAAAAAAGATTCTCCATCCCGCAAATTATCAATCCAAGTAGATGTATATTCTAAAACCTCTGGATATTTTAATAGTTCTCTAGACATTAAAGCAATATCATAAGCAGTCGTATAATTAGCTTCTTCTCCCTCTTCAGTAATGGGCAAGCCATTTGTATTCTTAAAATAAGTGTTTTCCATTCCTAACTCTTCAGCCTTTTCATTCATTGCTCTAACAAACTCTTCTTCTGTTCCATAGAGATACTCTGCTACAGCTACACAGGCATCATTAGCAGAAACAATAGCTATTGCTTTCAACATTTCTTTTAAAGTCATCTCTTCTCCCGGCTCTAACCAAATCTGCGAACCTCCCATTTCTGCTGCATGTTCACTTGTTGGTACTTTATCTGTTAATTGAGCTCTCCCTTCTTCTATCGCTTCCATTGTTAATAACATAGTCATAATTTTAGTAATACTTGCTGGTGGTTTCTGTTGATGAGGATTCTTTTCATAAAGTATTCTACCTGACTTAGCATCTATTAAAACTGCAGATTTAGATTCAAGATTAAACTCAGGTGTTTCAATAGCTAAAGCACATTGAGATGTCAGGAAGATTAATAGACAAAAAAATAACCAACCAATCATAGAACGTCTCCACAAAGTCATAATCTCCTCCCCTTGCATTCTTACTAATATTTATTACCTCTTTTTATCAAGTATGTTTGTAAAAAAAAGGGAGTGATTAAAATTAAAATTGAACCTAAAATTAGAACTATATTATATTTAAATCGGTATATAATGCGATAGCCTGTCAAGATCCAATCTTTTTATCTCTTCAAAATAAAATTTTGAAATTAAAGGTTTTTAACAAGGAGATTAGATCTTGGTATTGAAATTCAATAATAGTTAAGATCTCACTAAGAGGAGGAATAAAAAATGAAAAAAATATATATTGACCCAGTATTTGAGGCTACTCATAATGTTTTACAACAGATGATTGGTACAAAAACTGAAAAAGGAAGTTTAATGACTCGAGAAAATGGCTTTATAGGACAAGATGTTAATATTTCAATCGGAGTTACTGGAAACTTATCAGGTTTTATCTATCTTAGCATGAAAAAAGATACTGCTTTAAATGTAGCTAGTAAAATGTGTGGTATGGAAGTTAATGAATTAAATGAATTTGTTAATTCCGCATTAGGAGAGTTAGCAAATATTATTACAGGTAATTCAGCAACAAAATTATCTAATATGGGGTATCAGTGTGATATTACTCCTCCCTCAGTTGTAGTTGGAAAAGAAATACAGTTTTCAACTGAACAAAAAGAATTTTTGGCCCTTCCTTTACATACAGATATCGGAAAGTTTGAAATTAACCTATCTTTACAAGAAGAAAAGTCTGCCTAACGATAAGTTCAGATTAAAAACGAATAAAATCAATTAAAATAAACAAATAACAGCATGAATTTAAAATTAAATTCATGCTGTTATTAACGATTAAAAAGCTATCACTTATGCAATTGTAAAACAAGATCTTTAATTCTTCGATCCAATAATTCTTAATTATTAATTAATAATCTCATAAATCAATGGACTCTGTTCAGGTTTTTCTGAGCCAATCTGATAAGCACCCAATAATTCTTCTTTCGCTTCTGCTAAGTTTTGTTCATCATTATAATATAAGACTGCTAAGGTATCACCTTTTTCAACCTCAACTCCCACCTTACTAACCAATTCTACTCCTACTGCTAAATCTATATCTGATTCTTTAGTTTCTCTTCCTGCTCCTAATAACATAGCAGCAACTCCAACTCTTTCTGCTGCAATTTTTTCTACATAACCAGCATCTTCTACTTTAATTTCCAAACTGTTTTCAGCTTGTGGCAATAAGTCAAGGTTATTTACTACCTCTCCATTACCTCCTTGATTATCAATCATCTCTTTTAGTTTTGCTAAAGCTGAACCATTATTAATAGCTTCTTCTAACATTGTACGAGCTTTTTCTTTGTCTTCTGCAACTTCTGCCAATAATAACATCTGCACTCCTAAGGTTAATGATAACTCTGTTAAATCTGTTGGCCCTTCTCCTTTAAGAGTTTCAATTGCTTCTACTATTTCTAGAGCATTTCCAACCGCTAAACCTAATGGTTGATCCATATCTGAAACAACTGCAATTGTATTTCTCCCCACTTCTTTTCCTATGTTAACCATTGTCTGTGCTAACTCTACCGAATCTTCATAGACCTTCATGAATGCACCACTACCAACCTTGACATCTAATACGATTCCATCTGCCCCAGAAGCTATCTTTTTACTCATAATACTACTAGCAATTAGAGGAATTGAATCAACTGTTGCAGTTACATCACGTAATGCATATAATTTTTTATCCGCTGGGGCCAAATTTCCAGTCTGACCAGCTATCGCTACTCCTTGTTGATTAACACTATCTATAAACTTATCTCGGCTCAAACCTGTCTCAAAACCAGAGATAGCCTCTAGTTTATCGATTGTACCTCCAGTATGTCCTAGACCTCGCCCAGACATCTTAGCAACAGGAGCACCACAAGCAGCTACTAGCGGGGCTAACACCAAACTAGTCGTATCACCTACTCCTCCTGTGCTATGCTTGTCTACCTTAATCCCTTCAATTGGACTTAAATCGATCATATCGCCTGATTTAGCCATAACCTCTGTCAACTTAGCTGTTTCTTGACTATCCATTCCTTGTAAAAAAACTGCCATTGCCCAAGCTGACATTTGATAATCGGGAACTTCTCCAGCAGTATAACCCTCAATTAAAAACTCAATCTCCTCTGCAGTCAACTTCTCTCCATTCCGTTTCTTTTTAATCACATCATAAGCACGCATTAAAATCCCCTCCTTTAAAAACATTTAATACTTAATATTTAATAACTAATATTTTAAATTCAAAATCGCTAAAAGATACTTTTAAAATCAATGCACAGATAAGAATGAACAGTTGACAGTTGAACCATTTATAGCTTAAAAAACTAATTAAAGAATTTCTTCTTTAAAGCTACTTCCATTATTAGTCTTCTCAACCTCAAAGATATCAGAAATAGTTGCTGCAATATCACTAAAAGTCTCTCTAGTGCCCAAATCAACTCCAGCTTTTACATGCTTACCATATACTAACAATGGAACATACTCTCTAGTATGATCACTTCCCGTATGGGTTGGATCACAACCATGATCAGCAGTCAAAATTAATAGATCATCTTCATTCAAAGCAGAAATTAATTCAGGCAATCTTCGATCAAAATCTTGTAATGCCTGAGCATAACCATTAACATCTCTGCGATGACCATACCTTTGATCAAAATCAACCAAATTAGTAAAGATTATTCCCTCTTGATCTGTTTCCCGTAAATAATTTAAATTCTTATCAACCCCATCCATATTATGATCTGTATGGACAGCTTGAGTAATTCCTTGATCAGCAAAAATATTATCAATCTTTCCTACAGCGATAACCTCTTTTTCAGCTTCCTTAAGATAGTCTAATACAGTCTCAGCTGGAGGTTGTAAGGAATAATCCTTCCGGCGAGAAGTTCTATTGAAATCACCCAACTCCCCAATAAATGGTCTAGCAATGACCCTTGCTACTGCATGGTCTCCTGTTAAGATACTTCTAGCTTTTTGACACATATCATACAGCTCTTCAATCGAAATTACATCTTCATGTGCAGCAATTTGAAAAACACTATCAGCCGATGTATAAACTATCGGCTTCCCAGTCTCTAAATGTTTTGCTCCTAACTCTTCAATAATTACAGTCCCTGATGCAGGCTTATTTCCTAAGCTGCCTTTTCCAATCGCTTGATGAAACTTCTCCATTACTTCTTCTGGGAAACCATCTGGGTAAGTTGGAAATGGATCTGATGACAACAGGCCTGCTATTTCCCAATGACCAGTTGTTGTATCTTTTCCATTTGATAACTCTGCCATCTTACCAAAAGCAGCTTTAGGATTCTCTTCTGGCTCCACCCCCTCAATTTCCACAATATTACCTAAACCAAACTGTTGTAAATTAGGTAAACAAATTCCTCCAATCTCTTCAGCTAAATTTTGTAATGTAGCAACTCCTTGATCACCAAACTCTTCAGCATCCGGCAAAGCTCCTACTCCTACACTATCTAATATGATTAAATTTATTCTTTTGATCTTATTCATTCTACTACCTCCTTATAAGTGTCTATTATTCTCATCTAAGTTAAAACCTATTTTATTATAACTTAACCTTTACTCTCAAAAATATTAAAACTTCGCTAAATTTTCGTTAGACGTCAGACCTTTATATATAGTTTCTATTTTTTTATTGAAACTCCTTCTTTTTAGAAAAACTAATACTAAAATTTCCAAAATAAAAATCTATTCTTCCTTAAACTATATAATTAGCAACAGTTCTAATCAAAGCTGGTGTTATATAAGCTTCTACAAGTCCAGCTACAAATAATAAAATCCCTATCATTAACATTACAATTGAATAATTAGTTATCATTAGACGAAACTTATATCTACTTCCCATTAAAATTCCTTTTCCTAAAGTTAAAGCAAAGCTAATACTAACTAATGCTCCTAAAAGTAAACTGGGTAAAAATATTATATTTTGTGGTAATACAGATATTATTGATAAAATAATTCCCTTTAAAAACAACTGATCTAGCAGAAATCCAACTGTAAACCCAATAATAAACCCTCTTAAAAAGATTATAAGTGGAATTATTATTGCACCAATCATAGTCAACCCTAACAACCAAAATAGAAATGTAAATCTTAGGTTAGAGATAATAATATTTTGAGCTACTACTTGCCTATCCTCTCCCATTAACTGATTGATTTCAACAATAAATTTCCCTAAATAATCAACTAACTCTTTTTTTTGAGTATAATCTAAAGTTCTAACAGCAAGCGTTCCAAATACAACTCCAATTACAAAAAAGACTATAATAAAGAATAAAAGCAAGAGGTTTTTTTCTAAAAAAAGAGCTGTTTTTCTCTTTAAAAATCTATAGTTAACCATTAATTTCCTCCTAGCTAATCAGAAAGTCTTTTATAAATTAATATGTCAGCTAGAAATAACTTTATTACACTTGTAAAAAGCCTGCTTCAATTATTAGTTTAGCTATATGTTCAGCTGCCAAAACATCCTCATATGAATTTGAGCTAGCAGCAACTAACGTAATTCCTGTATTATACTTCTTAGCTAAATTAATTGCTCGCTCAGCTGAATCCTTAGCAGGTTCAACCCCTTTTTTATTTAATGTTCTAGCTACAGTCCCTGTAATAACCTTAGGAGCACCATAATTATAAGCAGTATCAAAAGCAACCCCACCACACTCAGTAATTAATAAAACGATTTTATCTTTAAATTCAGCTAAAGTAGTTACTTCACATCCTATATTTGCTAGGATAGTATCTATCTGAGCCCCTGAACGTGTTATTCCTGTCAATGCTAACTGTATATTTTTTCTTCTCTCCTCTTCAGTTCCTAATCTTGGTTCAGTAACTATTATTATCTCTGTATCATATTTCAAGGCTTTTTTTCCAGCAAAATAACCAATCTTCTCTGGATTAATTACTACCGGAACATTAATATGATCAGGACTGGCACCAAAAACATCTAAAGCTCCTGCATCTAAAGCTGCCTCTGCAGTAGTTGACATATCAATTAGATCAACAATCATCACTACATCTCCCTTGCGAGCTGCCCGAGCAGCTCCAGAAGCATTACACGTAACATTTAAGGTAGCTAGACTCCTTTGATTACTCTTAAACTCTTCCATAATTCCCTCCTTTAACAAAATAACAGACTTGTTTTTAGATTTTCTAATTCAATTACTCCAACTTAGATCCTTTACTATTTTGCGTAAATTACATCCTTCACATTCTAATGTTTATCATTTATAATTTATTATTTTTTATTATTTAACTTATAACTTAATATATAAGTTAAATTTAACTTTTTCACTTAATCTTCTCAAATTTAAAAAAAAGTGAGCTAATTATACTTATGAAAATCATTAACTCAATTTATATACTAGACAATAAGTATTGTAAACCAATAATTGTTTTAGCATCCTCAAACTCTCCTTCAGCAAGCATCTTAGTAACCTGCTCAATTCTAACCTCTCTTAATTTAATAAACTCTTCTGGATCTGTTTGCTGCTTAGTTTTTTTTAAGTCCGTCGCTAAAAATAGATGGATCTTCTCATCAGTAAAACCAGGACTGGTATAAAATGAAGTTATTTTCTGC
Source organism: Natroniella sp. ANB-PHB2 (assembly GCF_046097105.1). Lineage (GTDB taxonomy): Bacteria > Bacillota > Halanaerobiia > Halobacteroidales > Halobacteroidaceae > Natroniella. The sequence continues at coordinate 1,537,363 of NZ_CP175562.1, forward strand.
AATGATTTAGCTTGATAACCTGTCTCTTCTTTTAATTCTCGCAAAGCACATTGCTCTAAATCTTCATCCATTTCTAATTTTCCTGCTGGTAGCTCCAATATTACTTTTTCAGTTGGCTTTCTAAATTGTTCAACTAAGATAATTTTCTCTGCCTGATAAGGAATTACTGTTACTCCACCGCTATGCTCTACAATCTCCCTCTTTGAATTATTTCCACTTGGCAACTTCACTTGATCAACCCTTAAATTAACTATGCTCCCTTGATAAAAATATTCGCTATCAATAGTCTTCTCCTTTAAATCTTTCATCTTATTATCACTCCAAATTATATTTATTATCTACCGTTTATTAGTTTATTCTATCAAATCAAACTGTTTAAAAATCTTAAATATAAAGCTTTGAAATTGATTTTTACTAATACAGTTTACAGATAGCTATAATTGTTCATTAGCAATCAACCCTGCTACTCCTGCCGTTATAAAATATTCACGATCTTGATGGTGATTTCTACCCATTGTCTGAACTTTAAAATCTAAACCATCTAAACAAGTTAAAATTTCTTCTCCTTTTTTATAGATAATTTGATGCTTAAGAATTAATTCAAATCTGTTCAACTGTTCTTTGATAATTTCCAATTGCTTTCGATCTCTAAATTTAGGAATTCCAATTTTAGCTTTAACTAAAGTTAATTCCCCTAAAACTGTTCTTGTATGATGACTTAATCCATAGTGCCTCTTTCGCGAATCACTAAAACTGACTCTAGGTACAGCAATCGGCTCCCCACCTAAACTCTTTACGGCATGTAATATTTCAGCCTGCTCAACCCCACTAAAACCATACTTGGTTCCCGTTCCAACAATCCCCGGCCCCATTGTTACTATAATTACATCAGCTTGATTGACCTGATAAGCTGCTATTAGGGCTGAATAGATATTAACTGCTTCTAACCCTCCTCCAAAAGCATGCCCGCTGGTAATCGTATGATCAATTAAACCCCTACTTTGTAGCTGATAAACTAAATTGCTAATCTTAAGTGGTAAGGCAGCTCCATCAGTCATAACATATGTCACTTTCACTTCTGGTTTATTCTCTTTAATTGCCACTGCAATAGCTGGTAACATACTATGTAAAGTTCCTACTATTACTGGAGTACCTTCTAAAGAATTAAATTTTTTAATCTCTTTATGATTAGAATTATCCTCCTCTTCTACACTATTTACCTTTATTTGATAAGGAGTATAACGTAATTTCATAATATGTCCTGCTCCAGTCAATTCTTGTTCTTTATCTAAAATAAAGATAACAAAATCATAACCACCAGTTCCTAATTGTAAAGAAGTGGCTGTAGTATTTAAAATCACATCGTCTCCTTTTTCAATTTGGCCCACTAAGTCATCATAACTAATTCCTTTTTTTTCTATATTATTAACTTTAACTTTAACCTCAGTTATTCCTTCTTTTCTAGATAAAACATCTATAACTTTCCCCTGTTTAATTTCTAACATCTAATACCTCCAACTAAACTGATCTCAACAATCAGTCTACAAGTTTTATTTTACCTGACCTCAACACCTAACTTTATTACAATTATGTGGCACTTTCATGTCACAGGAATTAGGAATCGGGAATGAGGAATCAGTAAGACCATAAGATCAAGTTTTTTAAGAGTTCTTGAATTAAATGATTTTGAACTTACTGACTACTGATTCCTGACAACTATTGATATTTTATTTTTTACCTGATTATATTATTCTAACATAAAATAATCAAACTCAATTTAACTGTAGCTTACACTTTTTCAAATAAATAGATTAAAAAGTTTATTGTTATCATAATTGTAAAACCAATATATCTTTGCAAAAAAAATTGACCGCAACTTTGCGGTCAATAAGATCGAATATTTATTTTTAACTAGTTTTACTTTTAATTAAATAAGGTACTGTCTCTGCTGCATCTCCCCATAAAGAAATTACATGCTCTTGTTTATATAAGCTATTTTCTACTCCTGAATACCCTGGCTTATCATCTAAATTACAGACAATAACATTCCTTGCCTCTTCTACCTGTAAAATCGGCATTCCAGAAATCGGCGTCCCTTCTGCTTTTTCAGCCTCTGGATTAATTACATCGCATGCTCCTATTACTATTGCTAAATCTATATCTGTAAATTCTCCATTGATTTCTTCTAAATCATATAACATCTCATAATCTATCCCTACTTCTGCTAATAAAACATTCATATGTCCAGGCATTCTTCCTGCTACTGGATGAATCGCTGCTTTAACACTCTTCCCTTCAGCAATCAATAAATCTATCAGTTCTTTTACTGCTTGTTGAGCTTGTGCTACTGCCATTCCATATCCTGGCACTATTACAACATCTTCTGCTGACTCTAATAAGCCAGGAATCTCTTGTTCTTTATTCTCTTTCTTACTTCCTGCTGACTCTTTGCTTTCTAATCCCTTCAATACAGTATTTAAATGAGGTACTGTCTCTGCTGCATCTCCCCATAAAGAAACTACATGCTCTTGTTTATACAAGCTATTTTCTACTCCTGAATACCCTGGCTTATCATCTAAATTACAGACAATAACATTCCTTGCCTCTTCTACCTGTAAAATCGGCATTCCAGAAATCGGCGTCCCTTCTGCTTTTTCAGCCTCTGGATTAATTACATCGCATGCTCCTATTACTATTGCTAAATCTATATCTGTAAATTCTCCATTGATTTCTTCTAAATCATATAACATCTCATAATCTATTCCTACTTCTGCTAATAAAACATTCATATGTCCAGGCATTCTTCCTGCTACTGGATGAATCGCTGCTTTAACACTCTTCCCTTTAGCAATCAATAAATCTATCAGTTCTTTTACTGCTTGTTGAGCTTGTGCTACTGCCATTCCATATCCTGGCACTATTACAACATCTTCTGCTGACTCTAATAAGTCAGAAATCTCTTGTTGCTCATTATCTTCACTAATTGCTTCTTGTTTCTCTTCTGCTTCTTTCAGTTCTTCTTTTGCCGTTACTTTTTTCTTTTCTGAAGCTTTGTTATTTTCAAACCCTGCTAAAACAAATGTTAAGCTGTTATTCATATTTTTACACATAATATGAGTTAAAATAATACCAGCTACCCCTACCAAAGCACCAACACCAACTAAAAGTAGATTTGATACTGCTAAACCACATATCGCAGCTGCTATACCAGAAAAGGAATTTAACAGGGAAACAACAATTGGCATATCAGCTCCACCAACACGTAAAGCCATTAGTAGACCATAAATAGTAAACATGATAATTAATAAAGGCATTATAATTTGAAAATAAGTTATTTGTGTAATGCTTAAAGTAATTATAGCTAAAACTCCAGTTACTAAAATAAAAGCTTGGTAAAGTTTATGACCGGATAAAGTTACTGGCTTTTGTATAATCCAACCTTGCAATTTTAGAGCTGCAACAATACTTCCACTCAAAGTTAAAGCACCAACAGCCAGGGCCAACCCAGCAGTAAACCAAAAAATCCAAGGTTCTGTTGTATATATAGCAGCAGTCGAACCAGCTACTAAAGCTGAAGCAGCACCACCAAGTCCATTGAGCAATGCTACCATTTGAGGCATATGAATCATCTCAACTACTTGCCCCAGTATAACTCCTAATACTCCTCCAAAAATTATAAAAAATAATAGAAAAAAATCATTTATAACACCTAAGTTTACCAAAGAAAACATAATAGCTGAAGCCATAGAAAAAGCCCCAAGACGATTACCCCATACAGCAGTTTTAGGAGATTGCATTAACCGAATACCTATAATAAAACCTAAAATAATAACTGTTGAAATAGTAATATTTCCTATCATAAATTCTCCCTCCCTACTGCTGATTTTTCTTTTCCTTCCTTAAACATACGTAACATTCTACCAGTAACCCAAAACCCACCAACTACATTAATCATCGCTAACACTAAAGCTACTAGTGCCCAAATTTTTGCTCCTGAAGATGCAGTAGCATACACTTCAATAGCACCTAAAACTGTTATTCCTGATAAAGCATTCATCCCTGACATTAAAGGTGTATGTAAAAGAGAAGGCACAGAAGAAATCACCCTATAACCTAAAAAAGATGCAATTATTAAAAATACTACCATCACTAATAACATTTTAAACCTCCCTCTATTGATAGTGTATAGTTAAGTTCAAACAATATTAAAATCATTATAAAAGAACTTTAACGAGCATTTATTTTTAAGATTTTTAACTATACACTATACTTTGTTAACTAAAGTAAAACTTTATTACAATTCATTATTGCCCCATTGCTTTTAATGTACCTTTATGTACAATATCTCCACCTTTTGTTACAATACTTTCTTGTATTATTTCATCATTAACATCACTATTAACTTCCCCTGCATCAACAATATGTTCAATAAAGCTATACAGATTTTGAGCAAACATCGTAGTTGAGTGAACACTTAAAGTTGTTGGAATGTTTAATAAGCCACTTATAAATACACCATTATAATCATAATCTTCTCCACCTTTTGTTAATTCACAGTTCCCACCTTGGTCAATAGCAACATCTACTATAACAGAACCTTTTTTCATCTTTTTAACCATCTCTTCTGTAACAAGGATCGGTGCCTCTTCCCCTGGAATTAACCCTGTTAAGATAAGAGCATCACAGCTTTCAATATGTTCTGCAAGAACTTCACGCTCTTTCTCATACCATTCTTCAGAAAGTTGCTGTGCATAGCCACCTTCACCAACCGCCAACTCAGTAGGAACATCAAAGTCAATTACCTTGGCCCCTAAACTACGTGCTTGCTCATTAGCTTCCTGTCTAATATCAATACTCTTCACCTGAGCTCCTAAGCGTTTAGCAATACCAATTGCTTGTAAACCTGCTACACCTGTTCCAACTATTAAAAACTCTGCTGGCTTCATAGTCCCAAACGCTGTTGGCATCATTGGTACAAAACGCTTCAAATGATTTGCAGCAAAAATAGAAGCTTTATAACCAGCTGCTGTACTCATTGAAGTTAGAGCATCCATCTGTTGAGCTCTAGAAATTCTAGGGATTCCATCTAAAGTAAAACTTGTTACATTTCTGTTAGCTAACGTTTTAATTATATCATGATTTATCGAATGTGCTGGATGTAAAAAACTAACTAATGCACTATCCTTAGAAACTAATTCTGCTTCGTGCTTATTCAAATCCTCATTAAACTTTGGTTCTTTAACCTTTAAGATTAGATCAGATGCTTGAAAAACTTCCTCTACATTAGGAATAATTTCTGCTCCTGCTTCACTATAATCCTGATCATCAATAAAAGAACCTTCACCAGCTCCAGCTTCGACCAAGACTTTAGCTCCATCTTCAACAAATTTCTTAACCGTCCTTGGTACTACAGCTACTCTCTTTTCTCCAGACATAATTTCTTTAGGTACTCCGATAGTCATTCCTTCAAATTTCATTTTTTAATCCTCCTAAAATTATTTGTTTTTATTTTTATTAATCTAACTTATATATCGTGCAATTAACATGCCAGCTTAAAGATGATTGTTATCTTTCCCTAGAACAACCCCTAGTATAGTAATATTTATATTTTTTTATTTTTCCTTTATTTTGACAATTATTTATTTTTAATAGGCTATAAGCTGACAAATAACTTGCATTGTGCAAAATATTTTGCAGTATTTAGAACTTCTAGTCCTCTTATTTTCACCTTTACTATCCCTCCCAAACTTATTATTTCAAATAATTAATTCTAAAATAAAATACCCCCTCTTAAAAGAGGGGGTATTTTATTCATTACTTATTAATTTGAAGGTGGCTCTACCGGAGGTGCCCCATCTACTGGCGGCTCCTCCGGCAACTCTTCACCCGCTGGTGGTTCTTCTACTGGCGGCTCCTCCGGTAACTCTTCACCCACTGGTGGTTCTTCTGGTAATTGTTCTCCCATCAATGATTGTTCTATGTTTCTCTCTGTAACTGCTTGTGCATGATTATAACTGAAAAAAGCCAAACTTAAAACTAAAATTCCTAAAGATAGAATAAGTACCTTTTTCATTATTAACCCTCCAAAGTTCATTTTATTTAATTTTAAGGTGCAATTTTGATAGTTTTATGATAAAACCTTTAAAATAGTTTAGTAATTTTCATCACTGCTAATACTCTGTAATCTACTAACTGCTAAAAGTGGTTAACTTAACCTTAAATTTTAGCTATATTATATTTATATTTACATAAGGAGAGGTCATCGCCCTTAATAGTGCTGCATAATTCAACTCAAATTTCAAACTATCACCTACAACTACACCTTTCTTATAATCTGTTAAATCAACTATCAAATGATCACTACTAGCACTCTCTACCTTCACCCCTCTTGCTACAGGAGTCAGTCCCTTTAATACAATATCTTGCCTCCCAATAGCCAAAATAGCTCTCTTTCTAATTCCTTTTTTATTAATAACCTCCTCTTCACCGAAAGCATTCTGTCCTATTTCTCCTTCAGGTTGAGCAGGTTTTTCTTTAAATTCAATAATCTCTGCTTCTAATAAAAAGGCATCCTGAAAAGTATTCGAAAAAGGCTCCCTATTAATCACATTACTACCCAATAAAATCGTCTCTCCTACTCGCAACTGATTGACTTCTGGAGGTAACCCCATCTCTTTTAATCTAGGTAAAGAACTACTATTTCCTCCTGAAATTATCGTTAACTCTTGATTAAACTCATTATTTATTCTTTCCTTTAATTTAATCAAAAGCATCATATTCTCATCAGAAGGTAATACTCCTCCAAAGCAAGTTAGATTTGTTCCTAAGCCAATCAAATCAATATTGGTCAATTTGAGTATTTCTTTAACAACCTGCATTACATTATCAGGCATAACTCCCTCTCTTCTATCTCCAACATCTACCATTAAAATAATCTTATGTACCAAATCATCTTCTCTTGCTACTTCATTTAATGCTTTAATTATTTTCAATTCCGAATTAAGACTTACATCGACATACTTAACTACTGACTCAACCTCACTTAGCATTGGAATTCTAAGTAGCATTAATGAAACCTGATCTAATTTTAAATTTTCCCTTAAATGAATCAAATTATTAATTCTAGAATCGGCTAGCCCTGCTACTCCCCCCTTTAATAAAGCCTTAGCAACCTCTAAATTAGCACAGATAGCTTTAGTTACTCCTACAACTTCTATTCCACCTTCTTCTGCTAAACTTACTACTTCCTTAGTATTAGCTATTAATTTGTTGAGATCAATATTAATTTTAGGATTTCTCACTTCCTCCACCTCTTCTATTACTTATTAAAGTTTTCATAAATTCTAAAATATTCTCATAAAAAAAGAGTCTCCTTTTAAGGAGATCTTTTTATAACTGATATTTCTTAATTTTATATTGTAATGTCTGTCTTTTAATTCCTAGCTCCCTCGCTGCTTGACTAATAATATTATTATTATTGGAAATCGCTTCTTTTATTAATCTCTTTTCTATACCTTCAATAATATTTGGCAAAGAATCACCTTGTTCAAAGTTAACCTTATCAGTTTCATCATTAGAGTTTGTGTCTAGCATAAATAACTCCACATCTTCTTTTCTTATTTTAGCATCCTTATCTAAAATATTGATTGCTCCTTCAAGTACATGTTCAAGTTGCCTTACATTTCCGGGCCAACTATACTTAAGAAAGTAATCTTCTGTCTCTTGCTCAATCCCTTGAATTTGATAATTAAACTTCCTGTTAAACTTATCTATAAAATAATCAACCAGTAAAGGAATATCATCATTTCTATCTCGCAATGGTGGTAATTTCAAATTAACCACTGCTAACCGATAATATAAATCCTCCCTTAATTCCTCCTCATTTATTGCTTGCAAAGGATTCTTATTAATTGTAGCTATAATCCTAACATCAACTCTAACGCCTTTATCTCCTCCAATAGGCCTTATTATTCCTTCCTGTAAAACTCGTAATAATTTAGCCTGTAACTCTAAAGACATTGAATTTATCTCATCTAATAATAATGTCCCTCCATCAACCTGCTCAAATAACCCTTTACGATTAACAGCCCCTGTAAACCCACCCTTTTTAGTCCCAAATAAGATCCCTTCTAGTAGATCTTTAGGTAAAGCAGCACAGTTTTGAGCAATAAATGGCTTTTTTCTACGTTCACTAGCATTATGGATGCTTTGAGCAAATAATTCCTTACCTGTTCCAGTCTCTCCAGAAATTAAAACAGATGAAGAAGTTCGAGCAGCTCTTTTAGCGTGCTTAATCTTCTCTTGCAAAACTCTATTTTCTCCAATGATATCGGAAAAAATATAATTAGTACCATTGTTAAACTCTTTCTTTTTCTCCCTAGCTTGATATAATTCCGACTGTAAAGCGACTACCTTTTCAGAAAGCTCCTTTAATAGAGTAATATCCTTAGCGATCTCTAAAGCTCCAATAAATTCACCATCCAACATCATAGGCAGTGTCTTATTAATAGTATTTATCTCTTCCCCTTTATAATTTATATAACTTTGTTGCCGTTCCATCACAGATTCCTGAGAGCTTAAGGTTCTCATTATAGTACTCGTTTCTTGATTTAATGAAGGAAGAATATTTAATAATTTTTTATTAAGCACCTGATCCCGTTCTAAATTTTCTAACTCAGCCATCTTTTCATTGTAAATTTTTATTCTTCCTTCCTCATCAACTACTCGAATTCCATCATCAATCGAATTTAAAATTGCTTCCAGAGTCTTCTTTAAGCGTTGTACACTCTTTAACTTCTCGGCCATCTCTTCAGCTTCTTTTATCTTTTGAAAATATGCTACTACTGCTATTACTTGATCTTTCTCAAAGATAGGAACTCTATTAGTTAAAATTTTGGTTTCCTCTATTATCTGATAACGATTCAACTCTGCTTGACCGGTCTGTAAAACCTTGTCTATTCTTGTTGTTGAAATAACTTCAGTTATATTATCACCAACAACTTGGTCAGTTTCTATCTTCAATAAATCTAAAGCTAAATCATTGATCGCTATAATTTTCTCACTACTATCAACAACCACTACCCCACCCGGAATTCCTTCTAATAAAGCTTTATTTAATATATCTTTGTAGGAGATAGGCATATTTATTTTAAGCCCTCCTTCTATTAAGATAACCTGTCACGCAATCTCTCCTCTTACTCATAACTACTTAGTTACTTGATTAATTAAAGCAATTGCATATTTAACAATATTCACTAAATCTTCAACCTTAATATTTTCATCTGTTGAATGAACATCAGTCATTCCTACACCAAGATTGACAGTTGGAACTCCTTTTCCATTAAATATATTAGCATCGCTTCCTCCACCTGTAGGTTGCAATTTCGGTTTAACACTAATTCTACGAGCTGCCTTAACTGCAATATCAACAATTTCATCATTTCGCTCTAAATCAAAAGCAGGATACATTCGCTTCGTCTCAATCTCCACTTGGGCACCATATTTATCTGCTGCTCGCTTAAAAATATCACACATATGTTCAGTCTGTTCAGTAAGTTTACTTTCATCTAAACTTCTAGCTTCTCCTTGTAATTCAACCAAGTCTGGTACTATATTAGTCGCTTTTCCACCTTTAATCACTCCAATATTAGCAGTCGTTTCATCATCAATCTGCCCTAAGTTCAAGTTTGATAGGGCTACACTTGAAACTTTAATAGCATTAATTCCTGCTGATGGGTTGACTCCTGCATGTGCAGCTTTTCCTTTCACTTTGACATTTATCTTATCTTGTGCAGGAGCTTGAGTAATAATCGTTCCTATATCTCCTCCAGAATCATAGGCAATTCCAAAATCTGCTTCTAATAAATCATAATCTAAATTTTTAGAACCTAACAATCCAACTTCCTCACCTATTGTAAAGACAATCTCAAGATCTCCATGTTCTATGTCATCTTCCTTAATCACCCTTAAAGCTTCAACAATTGCTACAATTCCCGCTTTATCATCAGCTCCTAAGATAGTCTCTCCTTTACTAGAGATAACTCCCTCCTTTATTTCAGGCTCTATACCTTTACCAGGAGTTACAGTATCCATATGTGCATTCAACAATAAAGTTGGCTTTGAGCTATCTCCTTTTAACTTAGCTATTACATTTCCTGTATCTCCTCCAACCTGTTGACCAGCATCGTCTCTTATTACCTCTAAGCCTAATTCGGTCAGTAATTCCACTAAATAATTTGCTACTGCTCCTTCTTCTTTAGAAACACTATCTATTTTAACTAACTCTAAAAATCGATTAACAATCCTTTGTTGATTCATCTCAACCACTCCTCTTTATATTTTATCCATACTTTTTTATTATTCCATACTAAACAAAAAACTCCTCCTTGAAAACTCTGCTAATTATCTTCAGTTATCACAACAAAATTATATAAGTAACTTTAATTTACTATCAATTATAACCTTAATCTTTATCCCTCCCTAATTGATCTAATTTATTTAAAATTAGATTTTGGCTAATTAATTCTGTCAAAGAAAACTTTTCAGTATATAGATGAATCCCTACTAATATCAAAACAAAAAGAACTTTATAACTTTCTGCTGTAGAAAAAACAAGACTTAAACCTAAAAAAGATCCTAATAAATTGGCCCCTACATCACCCAACATGGCCTCTGCTTTTAAGTCAACTGGTAACATAATCAAAACCATAATTAATAAAGGAATTATTAACCTATTGAATAAACTGGTAGTAATTAGAAATAATGGAGCTGATATGATAATAAATCCTTTTAAAGCTCTACCTGGTCTCAAATCAAGTAAGTTAATAAAATTAGTCATTAATACAACCAACAAGAAATTAATTATTACTCCTGCCAAGCCATCAACTACTTCAGTCACTAATAAAAAGACGATTAAACTTATAAAAACTGCTTTTAATAAACCCGTTGTCACTCGTGAATTCAATATAAACTCACCTATATGACCAGACAACCCACTACTTTGATCTTGTTCTCCATAATAATCATCAATTAGTCCTAATCCCCCAGCAACAATTACAAGGTATAATAGAGCTCCGGCTACTTGTACAGAATATACTCCTAAGTTTCTCCCTATACTTAAGATAATAATTAAATTAACTAATAATAAAATTCCATATCCGATAGGAATTTGCTTTCCAGCATAGTTTGTAGTAACTAAATCATATTTTATTAAAGTATCTTTGGTGACTGGATAATTAATATAAGTTAAAATAATTGTTAAAACTATCAGCCACAACACTAGTTATCACCTCTAACCTGAGTACAAAGTACAGCCAAAACATCCTTAAACTGCTGACCTCGATGCTTGAATCCAGCTAAATTTCTTTCAGTTTCTCGATGCCCCATCTTTACTGGAACTTCTTTAACCTTAAACCCCCCTCTAATTGCTTCAATCGTCATAGCCACTTCTACTCCAAAACCTGCTCTAAATCCTTGTAAATAATCAATCAACTCTCTTGTTAAGACCCTCTGTCCTGACAATGGTGCGGAAGCTTCAAATCCAGCTAAATACTTCAAACCTAGCCGGGCTAACCCTTTAACCAAGCCAAATCCTCCTTTCTTCTTAGCTGCTGGAAATTGAGCAATAGTCAAATCAGCCTTTTTCTGGAGCACAGGTAACAAAAGTTTTTCTACTTCTATTGCTGTCTCTGCTAAATCAGCATCTAATAAAGCAAGCACCCTTCCTTTTGCCCTTTTTAATCCTTGGTTTAAAGCCGCTCCCTTACCCTGATTAACCTCTAAATCAATTAATTTAACTCCTAGCTGTTTTACAATTTCAACTGTTTGATCACTAGAACCATCATTAATCACTATAATTTCTAAGTCAAAATCAGTTAATGATTGTACAGCCAAAATCGTATCTTCAATTAGCTCTGCCTCATTATAAGCTGGAATTAAAATTGAAATTAATTTATTCAAAGCCAACACCTCTTAAATTTTCCAAATCTTTAGAACTGATCTGAAAGACAACCTCTATTAAATCAGATACTGATTGTAATTGTTCAGAATCAACCCTTACTTGCTTACCCTTAGTTTCAGCCACATCAAATTCTTTCTCTCTATCTAAATATAAAATACTATCAAAATCAGCACTATAATCATTTTGATCTTGTAAAATCTTAACCTGCTTAATATCAGCCAATTGTAAGGTTCTAATCAATTTTTCTTCCATCTCTTGGGAGATATTACTGATTCCTGTAACCAAGATTCGCTCCCCTTCTAATTGCCCTTGAACTACTAATGGTAAGATCATCTCCTGAAACTCCAAGTTATCATTTAATTTCCCTTCCAAATTTTCAACTTCCTCTTTAAATCTTTGGTTTTTCATTCTGATCGATAAAAACTCCTCTTCTAACTTACTAATTAAATTATTCTGTTCTTGGAATATTAATTCATTTCCTACCATTGTACTACCAATTAAAATTCCGATTGCTAATGTTGTAAAGATAATCACAATTGTAATTATATGATACCTCAAATCCAATAGCATCTATTTTCCTCCTAAAAGCCAAGATTGAGTTGAATATTCATAATTAATAACTTGAGCAATTGTGAAATTGGTTGGGAAACCATAACAATGACTATGATTGGAATTAAAGATGCAACTAAAACCTGAGCTACATATTTAAACCTAATTCGACTCTTATATAATTTATTAACCCCCTTTGCATCTACTAATTTATTCCCTACTTTTACTCGTACTAAGAATGTACTGGCCATCCCTGGACGTCCTTTTTCTAAAAAATCAATCATTGTTGTATGAGTTCCTACTGCTACAATCAATTCAGCTCCCTTTTCATAAGCTAATAACATAGCAATATCTTCACTAGTCCCAGGTGCAGCAAATTTGCTAGCTTCCAAATCCAACTCTTCAATTCGTTTCATCCCAGGAGCTACTCCATTAGAATAAGCATGAACAATTAGTTCTGCTCCACAGGCTAGTACTTGATCACTAACACTATCCATATCACCAATAATAATATCAGGTTCAAATCCATAATTTATCAACGCATCTGCCCCACCATCTACACCAATCAATACTGGTTGTACCTCTCTAATATAAGAAATAACTGCTTCTAAATCCTCTTGATAATCATTGCCTCTAACAACAATCAAGACATCTTCATCCTTTAAATTGGTATCTAACTCTGGAATATCTAAGCCCAAAATCAATTCTTTTTCATCTTTAGCATAATCAAGCGTATTATCAATAAACTTATTCAATTCATTATCTAAATTATCCTCTGCTTCTTGCAATTTAACTTTAACCCTTTCGGAGGTCAAAACTTCTCCACTGGCTATTTCTTGCCCTTCTTTAATAATAGATTCCCCTTCAATAGAAATTTGATCTCCATCTTCTAATAATGAAAAAATTTCTATTCCTGTTTGATCAAGAACAGGAATCCCTGCTTCTAATAATTTTTTTGGCCCTAAATTTGGGTATCTACCACTAATTGAAGGGCTAGCATTAATTACAGCTTTAACCTTAGATTTAATCAAGGCTTTTGCAGCTAATTGGTCAATATCTTGATGGTCAATTATAGTAATCTCATCTTGAGCTAATTCTTTAACTAGCTGCTTAGTTCTAGTACCTAACCTCACTTCGCCAGTCAACTGCATAATTCAATCCTCCTATTTAATTACTATTATCTAGTATAGCTTATTTTTATCAGTCTCATACTTCTAATAATATGAAACCAAATTCAATTATTACAAAAAACAAAAATGTTGGAACAGATTTAAATCTGCCCCAACATTTTAAATGGTCATTAATTTTTTATCTTGCTTTTCTCAATTCTATTCTTAACTTATCTGCTATTTTAGCAATAAATTGTGAATTGGTAGGTTTACCACTCTCAGTAGTTACCGAGTGACCAAAAATTCGATTAATTGCTTTAATATTTCCTTTTTCCCAGGCTACTTCAATTGCATGGCGAATAGCCCGTTCTACTCTACTAGCAGTAGTATTAAATTCTTGAGCTACTAATGGATATAACTCTTTAGTTACTGCTCCTAATAACTCTACTTCTTTGATTACTAGAGTAATTGCTTCTCTTAAATATAAATACCCTTTAATATGGGCTGGAATACCAATTTGGTGCATCATGTCAGTTATTCTTTCTTCCACATTTCTTTCACTAACTCCTTGAGCTTTAATAGCATATCCATTAGTCCCGCCAACAACTGGAGACATTATCTGTCTAATTCTACTACCTAACTTCTCTAAATCAAAAGGTTTTAAAATATAATAATCTACTCCTAAATTCACAATTCTTTGGGTTAATTCTTCCTGACCAAAAGCAGTCAACATAATTATTTTACATTGTTCAGTTATTCCTTGACTATGTAATTCTTCTAACACACCAATTCCATCAAGATGAGGCATGATAATATCTAAAATTAATAGATCAAATTCAACTTCATCAATTAATTCTAAAGCCTCTACACCATCATTAGCCGTTCCCATCACTCTGAAATCTTCCTGTTGGTCTAAATACTCATTAAGCAAATTACAAAAATCAGTATTGTCATCTGCTAATAATATTTTGGTTACCGATTTTTCTTCCATTATTTTTCCCCCTTATACTATCCTAAGTTCTTCTTATTATAAGTTCTAGATTAATTTCCATATTCCTCCTTATTTTAATAAAAAGCACCAAAGAATTCAAGAAGCAAATTCTCTGGTGTTTTTATCTCTTAATGCTTGTGTTTCCATTACCATCCATTGAGCTAAGATGCCATAACCTCGGGTTGAGTCATTCAGAAAGACATGAGTAACCGCTCCAGCCAATTTTCCATTTTGGACAATAGGACTTCCACTCATTCCTTGAACTATACCACCACTCTCTTTTAGTAACTCTTGGTCAACTATTCTGATCACTAATCCTTTTTCACTTGGTCGATATTGTTTAATAACTTTCTCAATTTCTATTTCAAACTCTTCAATCTCTCCTCCTTCAATTACAGTATACATTTTTGCTGCTCCTTCTTCTATTTCAAACACACTCGCAATTGGTATTGGTTTTTCAAAATGAGGATGTTCAGGCTGAACAGATAACTTCCCATAAATTCCAAAACTATTGTTTTTCATAATATTTCCTAGAATTTCTTGTTCTCTCAAAAATGTACCTAACTTTTCTCCAGGTAGCCCTTGACTACTTTGATTAATTCCTGAAATATTAGCTCTAACAATCTCTCCTTCACCCACATCAACCTTTAATTGACTACTATCTTCTGTAATCATGTGGCCTAATGCTCCATAATATCCTTCTTCAAATTCATAAAAAGACATTGTTCCTACACCAGAAGCTCCATCATCAACATAAATTCCAAGCATATAATACCCACTCTTATCTTTAACAGGCATAGCTTCTTTAAAAACAATGCTGTCATTAATTTTTCTTATTTTTAACTCTAATTTCTCACCACGTTCCCCAGATTGATGAATCAGCCGGGCCAAATGATGCTTACTTTTAATTTTAACACCATTTATCTCTAACAGACTATCTCCTACCTGAATCCCTGCTTCTTGAGCAGGATAAACCTTATTTCCATCTTCTTGCTCAACATATGAATCTCTAACAACCATAATACCATCAGATTTTAACGTAACTCCAATAGCTTGTCCCCCTGGAACAACCTTAACTTCAGGCATTACATTTACAATCATTCTCTGCAATGGAATAATTCCAAATAACTTAAATTTAAGATTATACCTACCTACTGAAGATGCTTGTAATGCTAATGGTTCTGTCAAATTAACATTCAAACCTTGAGTAGTAATCTTACGACCATTTACTTTTAAACTTCCTTCCTGCTTTGAACTAACAGAGACCATAAAGGGAAGACGAATCTCTAACTCTTCTTCATTCCCTTCTATAATCTGACAATAATTAGGCAAACCTACTAAAAATAAAAAGTCAGAAGCCAGTGGAGCTAACAATAAGATTAAAATTAAATTAATTAAAATAATTTTTTTAGCTTTTTTCATTAACCACACTCCTACACAGTCCCCACCTGTGTAGTCTCTTCCAAAAAAAATAAAGCACCTTTATATTTAAAGATGCCCTAAGCAATCAAACAGTATTCAGTTACTTTATGTCAAATTGCCTCTTTTTTCTCTAAAGCAGATTTAATTAACTCCTCAGCATGCTCTAAAGTTTTCGTATTTAAACTACCATCTAACATCCGGGCCAACTCCCTGATTCGACCATTAGTAGTCAAAGAATGAACCACAGTCTGTGAACCTTCTTGCTGTAATTTTTTCATAATCAAATAATGTTGATCAGCCATAGCAGCTATTTGAGGAAGGTGCGTAATACAGATTAGTTGATGCTTTTTAGCTAAAAAAAGCAACTTATTAGCAACAAGTTTAGCTACTCTGCCTCCAATACCAGTATCAACCTCATCAAATACCAAGCTAGAAACTTGATCAATATCAGCAGTGATTGTTTTCAAAGCCAGCATAGTTCGTGATAACTCCCCTCCAGAGGCAATCTTAGCTAGTGGTTTTAAGTCAGCACCTGGATTTGGAGCAATCAAAAACTCAACTTTATCAATTCCTTGTTTAGTAAAGTTTTGATATTTCTTAAAATCAACCTTAAACCTTGCTTGTGGCATAGATAAATCCTTCAATTCTTGTAATATATTCTTTTCTAAAAATTGAGCTGTTTTTCTTCGAGAAGTTGATAATTGCTCAGCAAGATCTTGATAAGCAACCCTTAACTGCTTAATTTCTTCTTCTAACCTCTCTTTTCTAACCTCACTATTCTTTAATTGCTCCAATTCAACAGCAATTTCTTCTTTATAATCCAATATCTCTTCAATTGTTGGCCCGTACTTCCGCTTTAAATCATTAATCAACTCTAACCTCTCTTCTATTATATCCAACCTCTGAGGCTCAAATTCTATTTGATCTTGGTAATCTTTTAATCTAAAAGAGACATCTTCTAATTGGTAATTAATCTCTGTTAGTAGTTCTGCAATTGGGGTTAAATTTTGATCAATCTTAGTTAAACTGTCTATCTCTTTAGCTAATTGACTAATTTGATCAATCATAGCAGAGTCATACATATCACTTTCATATAACTGATGATATGCAGCTCCAATGACTTGATTCAACTCCTCAGCATTACTCAATTTGTTTTTTTCTGACATCAATTCTTCATCTTCACCAATTTCAAGTTCAGCTGTTTTAATTTCATTTAACTCAAATTCTAATAAATCAATCCTTCGATCTCTTTCCTTTTCACTCTGATTTATCCCAGACAACTTTTCTTCCTTCTGTTGTAACTCACTATAAAAATCTGCCAACTTCTCCTTTAAATCTAATACCTCTGTTCCACCAAATTGGTCTAATAACCTCAAATGGTTCTCAACATTCAATAAAGATTGATGTTCATGTTGCCCATGAATATCAATCAAATACTTACTAATCGAACGTGTCATCTCTAAAGTAACAATCCGACCATTAATTCTAGACTTATTATTTCCAGAGTGGCTAATTTCACGAGTTAAGATAACTTCTCCGCTTTTCGGCAATCCCAATCCTAATCTTTTAAACTCTTCTTGCACCGCCTGATTATCTTTAATCTGAAAAATAGCCTCAATTACTGCTTTTTCTCTACCCTTTCTAATATAATCAGTTGAAGCTCTGCCTCCTAATAACATATCTAACGCCTTAATAATAATCGATTTACCTGATCCTGTCTCTCCTGTTAAGATATTTAACCCAGAAGATAAATCCAGTTCTAGCTCTTTAATTAAAGCAAAATTCTGGATAGCCAAGTTGGATAACATCAGTTTCACCCCTTTATCCAGTCAAACTTTCTAACTTTTCAATCACATCTTTTACAGCATCTTTAGGCTTTACAATCATTAAAATTGTATCATCTCCAGCTATTGTACCAATTACATTCTCCCATTCACTATTATCTAATAATGCAGCTACACCTGGGGCCGTTCCTGGTAAAGCCTTAACTACAACTAAATTATCAGTATAATCTATATTGACTACTGAATCCCGAAACATTCTCTTAATCCTACTACTGATATTTACCTTTTCTCTTTGGTTAGAAGAGAGAGAATATTTATATCCACCTTCCCCTACTGGTATCTTAATTAATCCTAACTGCTTAATATCACGTGATACAGTAGCTTGTGTAATATTAAACCCCTCTTCTTGTAACCTAACTGCTAATTGTTCTTGAGTCTGGATCTCTTCTTCCTTAACTAACTCCATAATTTTAAGATGACGTTTACTTTTCATACTTATCTCTCCTTAAAACTTATTGCCCTGTAACCGATTACGTAAGACTTTATAAAAGTTATAACCCTCTAGCTTAACTAAACGACTAACTAAATCTGATTTTTGGAATTCAACAGTATCTCCTGACAATAGTTGTAGACTACCCTGTCCATCAACTGTTAACATAATATTACTATGATCAGCCTCCACTTCTACGATGATTTTTTCATCCTTAGTAGTAATAATAGAACGTGAATGTAAAGTATGTGGACAGATTGGAGTAATAATTAACGACTCCATTCTAGGATTAATAATTGGCCCACCAGCAGACAAAGAATAAGCAGTTGATCCTGTTGGAGAACTGATAATCAAACCATCACCAGGGTAAGTAGCCAAATATTCTCCATCTATAAAGGTTTTCAAATTTATAATTCGTGAAAAAGAACCTTTAGTAACTACTAAATCATTAATTGCTAATACCCGATCAATTTCTTCACCTTCTCTAATCAACCTTCCTTCTAACATAATTCTTTCTTCAATAGAGTAATTCCCATTCAATAATTTTTCTAACCCATGATCAAGCTTATCTAGTTCAATATCAGTCAAAAATCCTAAATTACCTAAATTAATCCCCAAAATAGGTACTAAACTTTCTGCAAAAGTACGAGCTGCTTTTAAAAAAGTACCATCCCCACCAAAAACAATAATTACATCAACAAAATCAACCAATACTTGATATGGCTTACTAACTGTTTCTCTCTCTAATAATTGAGCACTTGCTTTATCTAAAATATACTCTTTCTTATTATCCTCTAAAAAATCACAAACCTTACCCAACACATCTTGGGATTGTTTTTTAGTTACATTAGCAATCAATCCTATTTTATTCATCATTTCACCCCCAACTTAAACCAGAGAAAATCCATCAATCTAAAGCTTGATGGGCTTCTACAACAACATTTTTTATTTTAGTAGCTAAATTATTAATTTCTTTCTGCTGCTTAAGAGTCAAGTGTACTAAATACTCAATATTATGCCCTTTACCACCAGTAATTGGAGAATAGGAAAGTTCAATCGGACTCAAGGCTATCTCTTGAGCAAAAGAGCAAATTTTAGTAATTACTTCTTGATGAACAGCTGGATCTTTAACAACTCCATTACTATCAACCCTATCTGGACCAGCTTCAAATTGAGGTTTAATCAAGGCTATAATCTCTCCTGCTGGTTTTAATAATCCTTTTAAAGCAGGTAAAATCTTAGTCAAAGAGATGAATGCTACATCGATAGTTCCAATATCCCCCACTTCCTCCAGGTCATCTGGAGCCAAATAACGAGCATTTGTACGCTCCATACTAACAACCCGCTCATCACTTCGTAACTTCCAAGCTAGCTGGTTATAACCTACATCAATAGCATAAACCTTGTTAGCTCCATTTTGCAAAGCACAGTCAGTAAAACCACCAGTTGAAGCGCCAATATCAATTACCAATTTGTCTGTCAAATTCAAATTAAATTCAGCAATTGCCTTCTCTAATTTTAGTCCTCCTCGACTAACATAAGGATGTAGATTACCTTTAACCCTGATCTCAGCTTCAGGGTCAATTTTAGTTCCTGCTTTATCAATCTGTTGATCATTAACATAAACTAAACCCGCCATTATGGAACGCTTAGCTTGAGAACGACTTTTAAACAATCCCTTAGAAGTAACTACTACATCTAATCGTTCCTTTTGTGCCACATTATCCCTCCTGCAAAACTGCTTTAATTTCTGCTTTAATTTCTGCTTTAATTGTTGGTTCATCTAGACCATAACGGGCCAACAACTCATCTTGAGTTCCATGTTCAATAAACTTATCTGGTAGTCCGAAGCGCTTTAAGTTAAGCTGTTGATTATGATCAGCCAATAATTCAGCTACAGCACTACCAAAACCACCTTGTAAAACATGTTCCTCAATAGTAAACAAAGTATCAAATTCAGCAGCTAAATTTAGAATTAATTCTTGATCTAAAGGCTTAACAAATCGACTGTTAACAACAGTTAAATTCAACCCTTCTTCTTGGGCCAACTGCCGAGCAACCTCTAAAGCTGGATAGACCATTGAGCCAATAGCTAGAATTACTGCATCCTTTCCTTCTTTAAGCACTTCCGCTTTACCAATCTCCAAGATTTGATTGTCAGTTAACTCTACTCCAAAAGTCTCTCCACGTGGATAACGAACAGAGATTGGCCCTGCTTCATAATTAGCAGCCGTTAATAACATATCTTGCAATTCATTTTCATCCTTTGGAGCCATAACCGTCATATTAGGTAGATGTCGTAAATAAGCATAATCAAAAACCCCCTGATGAGTTCCCCCATCTCTACCTACCAACCCAGCTCGATCGATTGCAAATTTAACAGGTGCTTGCTGTAAACAGACATCATGTAAAACTTGATCATAACCACGTTGCAAAAAGCTTGAATACAAAGTAACAAAAGGCTTAACAGAATTTAATGCCAAACCAGCTCCTAAGGTAACCGCATGTTGCTCAGCAATACCAACATCATAAAATCGATCAGGAAACTTGTCCGCAAATCGATTCAGCCCTGTTCCTGATGGCATAGCAGCAGTGATTGCTACAATATCCTCATTTTCCTCAGCTAGATCAACCAAAGTTTGGCTAAAGATGTCTGTATAAGTTGGATTTTTACGCTTCCTCTTTCCTTTACCCGTCCTAATATTAAACGGGCCAACACCATGAAATTGAGAAGGGTTCTCTTCAGCAGGAAGATATCCTTTCCCTTTAGTCGTTAAAGCATGAATTAAGACTGGCCCTCCTAGTTGTTGGGCATCCTTAATATGGGTCTGAACCGATTTCAGATCATGACCATCAATTGGCCCTAAATATGTAAATCCAAACTCCTCAAATAAAACCCCAGATACAACTAAATACTTAAGAGCATTCTTCATTGCTCCAGCTGTCTTTAAGAGCTTATCACCAAAGCTAGGAATCTTTTGTAATAAATCTTCTACATCTTGTTTAGCTTTATGAATACGAGGGTTAGTTCTCAATTTATCTAAATAATTAGAAACAGCTCCCACATTTTTAGAAATTGACATTTCATTATCATTTAGTAGTACAATTAAATCTTTACCTAAATCTCCAGCATGATTTAAAGCTTCAAAAGCCATACCTGCTGTTAAAGCACCATCTCCAATTACTGCTACAATCGTCTCATCATCCCCTTTAACATCACGAGCACAAGCCATTCCTAATGCAGCAGAAATAGAAGTACTACTATGTCCTACATCCAAATGATCATGAAGGCTTTCAGTAGTTTTAGGAAATCCACTTATCCCATCCAATTGACGTAAGGTTGCAAAGTCATCAGCCCTCCCTGTCAATATTTTATGGGCATAGGCTTGATGTCCAACGTCCCAAATTATCTTATCAGTAGGACTATCTAAAATAGAATGTAGAGCAATTATTAGTTCAACTGCACCTATAGAAGAAGCTAGATGACCACCAGTTTTAGATAAGGTTAAAATGATCTTACTTCTAACTTCTTGAGCCAGATCAGATAACTGCTTAATTGATAAGTCTTTTAAATCCTGGGGCGAATCTATCTCAGATAACAACTCTGTCATAATCTAAATCACCTTCTTTTATTAGTTTTCAGTCAATAATTAATAATTTGTTAATATATATCAAACATTTTAATATTCTCGTTCTATAATGTAATCTGCTAATTTTCTTAATATCTCTGCTTGCTCTCCAAAGATACTGACTGCTTCTTTAGCTCTTTGGCAATTCTCGCTAGCCATCTCCTTTGACCGTTCTAACCCATAAACTGCCGGGAAAGTAGCTTTATCACTTTCTAAATCACTCCCAACATCTTTGCCTATCTTCTCAGCATCACCTTCAATATCCAATACATCATCAACAATCTGAAAAGCTAATCCAATACCTTGAGCATAATCCTGTAAGGCAGCTAGCTCTTGTCGTGTAGCCCCTCCCAAAATAGCTCCTATACTGACTGCTGCTTCTAACAAAGCTCCAGTCTTATGAGTATGAATATACTCTAATTCTTCTTTATCTACCTCTTTTCCTTCAGCTAATATATCAGCAGCCTGACCTCCAACCATCCCTTGCTTACCAGCAGCTTTAGCTAACTTTTTAGTTGCTAATAAAACCCGTTCAGCAGGTAGATCATCTATTTCAGCTAATAACTCAAAAGCATAAGTCAACAATGCATCACCTGCTAAAACAGCCATCCCTTGTCCAAAAACTTTATGGTTAGTCTTCTTACCCCGTCTAAAGTCATCATCATCCATACATGGTAAATCATCATGGATCAATGAATAATTATGTATTAACTCTAAAGCACAAGCTGCCGGTAAGATCTTCTTTTCTTCTTCACCTACTAATTTAGCGGCTACTAAAGTTAAAATTGGCCTTAACCTCTTCCCGCCAGCTAAAACACTATACCTCATTGCCTGATGTAATCTTTCAGGCTTAGCCTCTTCTAAACACTCATTTAAAGCCTCATTAATTACTTTTCCTTTAGTTAAAATAAATTCCTTGATATCCATTAGTTTGCTCCTTTTTCTCCATAATTATCATAAATTTCAGTTTTAATTTCTCCTGCTTCTTCTTTAATGACTTCTACCTTTCCTTCTGCCTTTTCTAATTTTTGAGAACAAAATTTGGTCAATTTGATTCCATTTTCAAATTTATCCAAAGATTCTGCTAAAGGTAATTCTCCTCTTTCCAACTCCTTAACAATACTTTCTAATTGCTCTAAAGCTTCTTCAAAGGATAGTTCAACTTCAATCGACATTGACCCCACTCCTTATTACTAATTATTCACCACTATATTTATTTCTACATCAAATGAGTATCTCCTTCAATATATGGATTCCATCTTTATTATACCTATTTTTAACAACTTTAAAATCAATCTCTTGATTTTATTGGGAAATTTAAACCACTTTGATTTAGATTAAATTAACTTTATCTTGAATTTGTATTCATTTTCCTAAGCTTTCAATTTCAGTTCTTTCTACTTGGCAAAATAACTTTCCATCTTTTAACCTCACTCCAATTTTTTCTCCTGCTTTTACTTGCTCAACTGATTTAACTTCTTTTTTTGTGTCAGCTTTATAAGTCAAACTATAACCTCGGGCCAACGTATTCAATGGAGAAAGAGAGTTAAGTTGAACTACAATAGACTCTAACCTCTCTTGTTTATAAGCCAATTTATTACTAATACTTCCCCTTAATTCCATTTCCAATTCATCTATTCTTTGCAGATGATCTTGTAATTGTTGCTCTAATAACCCAAAAATTTCTCGTTCCTTAAGATAAGTCAACCTCTCAGTTAAATAATTAAGTTTACTTTCCATAGCTTTAATCAAATTATCTTCCAATTTAATTAAGTACCTTTTGAGCTCTTTAGCATCAGAAACAACTAATTCAGCCGCTGCTGAAGGGGTTGGTGCTCTCAAATCAGCTACAAAATCAGCAATTGTAAAATCAGTTTCATGCCCTACAGCAGAAATAACAGGGATCTCAGAATTAAAAATAGTTCGAGCCAATTGCTCTTTATTAAATGCCCATAAATCCTCTAGCGATCCTCCTCCACGACCAATAATAATCACATCAACATCTGTTTGATTCAACATTTCTAAAGCAGTAATTAAACTATCCTCTGCTGCCTTTCCTTGTACCTTAGCCGGTGCAATTAAGACAGAAACATTGGCAAACCTACGCTTGATTACGCTGATCATATCCTGAATGGCGGCTCCAGTTGGAGAAGTTATAACCCCTACTTTAGCAGGGATTTGAGGAATCGCTCTTTTATATTCCTCACTAAATAAACCTTCTTGTTCCAATTTATCTTTTAATTGTTCAAAAGCTATGTATAATGAACCAATCCCATCAGGCTCTAAATCACTGATGTATAATTGATATTCTCCTCGTACAGAATAAACACCTACTCTTCCAGTAGCAATGACTGACATCCCATCTTCTGGTTCAAATTTCAAATTGCGATTATTGCTTCTAAACATAACCGCCTTGATTTGAGAATCCTGATCTTTTAAAGTAAAATACATATGACCTGAAGAATGGGCATGAAAATTAGAAATCTCCCCCTTAATTAAGAGTTGATTTAAATTAGGATCAGCTGTCAGCACTTCTTTGATATAATTAGTAACTTCTGAAACAGACCAAATATAATCCATAATATCATCTTCTTTCCTTTTTAGATTATACAATTATATTATAACACAAAAAGATAAAAAACTCAGAAATAAAATAAATCACTTCAATCAATCTAATATTACTATATCTTTTAATAACAAGAACGCTTTTAAACTTCTTAGCAAAAAAAAAACCGGTTACACCGGCCAAAGCTATTACTAAATTTCTTTCTCTTTATTTAAATTATTCAGGCATCACATATAAATTGGCCCAGCCACCATAACCTAAACTCCGATATCTTACAGCTTCTTTCTTCTCCTGCTTAGAATCGACATTATCTTGAGACTGAGCAACTACCTTCTCACTACTCACTTTTCCTTTAGTACTCCCCATTTTTTCTCCTCCTCATTACTCAATACTTAACTTCACTACTATTACCTGTTATTATAAAAAAAATCACCCTCTTTTTCAAGATCAAATAAAATTAATTTTTAATCTTCCTTAATATCAATCTTCCCTAAATCAAATAACTATACTAACAAGAAGGAGGTATTAATCTATCTTTTTGACTTTAATTATCTTTTATTTTTTGAGCTACTCTTAATCCTACTTCTCTTAATTTAGCAATTACACTATTCCTTCTAGCTTGATGAGAGGTTTGATTGTATAAATTTGGAATCTTATCTGGAGTAATTTCCAGCGGTAAATCATAAATTTCCGCTAAACCTCCTACTGCACACCGCTCTCCATATCCACAAGTAAAGCAAGCATACTCTCCTTGCACCTCTATCTCACCAACAATTTCAAGTCTAGCATCTACAAAGAACCTCCTGATATCTTCTAGTGCTGCTGTCGAATT
This sequence comes from Natroniella sp. ANB-PHB2, assembly GCF_046097105.1. GTDB lineage: Bacteria > Bacillota > Halanaerobiia > Halobacteroidales > Halobacteroidaceae > Natroniella. Next base: position 1,562,694 of record NZ_CP175562.1, read on the forward strand.
ACCATCTCCACTAACTCCTATAGCTACTCCTATTTTATCCTGCAAAGGAAAATGAGCATTATGGCGAATACTAAAGCAGATACGCTCCCAAAAACTTCGCCCTTTAGCATTAATTCCTTCCCAATACTCAGGAGCCCCAAAGACAACCCCTTCCGCTTGCTCCATTTTGATAAAAATTTGATTCAACCCATCATCTTTAACACAACGATAGGTCTCTACACAGCCATTACAAGCATCACATGTTAACAATTCAAAGTCAGATAATGAAAAAATTTCCGTATCTAACCCAGTTTCTTCTAAAACAATCTTTACAGCTTCTTCTGTTATCTTTCCTTTTCGCCCTGCACTAATACCTATAATTTTCTGTTGACTCATCATTAACCTCCTTATCTAGTCATATATATAACTTTCATCTCAAATTTAAATTTCAATAAAAAAATGCAGGTACCTTCATTACCTACATTAGGACCTAAAAATTTAATTATGTGGTAAGTTAGAAACCGTTGGCCCTTCTTTAGTACTAATTTCAATTCCTGAGTTTTTACTAAAATCAGTTAATCTATACATATTAACCGCAAAGACTTCAAATTCAATATAAGTAGTTAATTTATCTGTATCATAAGAACTTAGCAAACTTGTATCAGAAAAAGTATATGACTCAGAAGCAACTAAAGTAACCGCATCACTAATCAACTCTTCTTGTTCATCATACAGACTAATCCAAAGTTTATAAAGTTCACTATTGCTTGCAGACCACTCCAATATTATAGAATCCTCTTCTCCTCCTATCCATCCATCTATATCACCTGTTATCTCTAAATTACCTACTTGCTTAGGAACTTCAACCTCCTTTGCAGTCCAGCCCAACAGCGGATGAATGATCTTTATAGTTATCACATCTTCATTCTCTAACTTTAGATCCCCTTCCCGATAACTAAATAAACTGACCAAACCATCATCATAAGCATTATCAAATTGTAACATTACATCATTAACTACTATCTCTGTATCACTAAATTTTTGAGCTTGATTAGACCCGTTAAGTTTCCGAATAGAAGCAGATGCTTCATAATTAGCCTTACTACTATCAGGATCTAAACTCAACCAGATCAATATATCTTCCAACCATTCCTCTTCTACGAAATAAAGATTATCCCTATCCATACCTACTTCAACATTATTAGGATAAAAGTTCTTCCCTTCTTTGATTGGTTCAACCCTTACGCTCTCTTTTAAACCGGTTTTACTCCATCTTCCTTCTTGATCTGTCTCAACAGTTCCCAAAGCACCAAAATCAAAACTAACACCTTCTATACCTCTACCTTGATTATCTACCACTTGACCAGTAATTTCATATCCACTATCCCTCATAAAGCTAGGGCCTCCCATAGATCTAAAAACTAATCCAACTATTATCATAACACCTATCAGGAGTATATACTTCTTCATTATTCTCCCCCCTTTAGTTCATACTCTCATCTAAAACAAAAGCTACTATCCCACTATTATAGTACTTTTGTAAGATAACTCTCAGTCGTCAACTATCAACTTAAAACCTTTAAAAAGATATCAACAAGTCGATAAACTAGCTACACATAAACTTCCAACATCTTATTTTAACTGAGATTAATCCGGTTTATAAAGTATATTAGAATTAGTTCTAGATTAATCATTTTTCACCTGCTAAATTTTACACATTATTCATCTTTATAGCAAATAAACCAAATGATTTCTGTATATAATCTAGGGTTAATCCTTATTCTAGGCAACCATTTAAAAACCTTAAAGATAAACAGCACTCATAATTTCCTAACCAATTAAAAAAACAGATTATAGGAATTCTATAACCTGCTTTTAATCAGCTTTTCTTTAATTATTCTTCTTTTGGAGGTACTGATCAATTGCTTGAGCAACCTTTTTACCAGCTCCCATAGCTTCAATTACAGTTGCTGCACCAGTTACAATGTCTCCACCAGCAAAAACACCTTCTTTAGTCGTCATTCCTGTCTCCTCATCAACCTTAATCGTACCCCAATCTTTCGTTTCAATCTCTGGAGTATCATTAATCAAGATTGGATTAGGGCTTTGACCAATTGCCATAATCACCTGATCAACATCTAAGGTCCATTCTGAATCTTCTATTGGAATTGGTCGCCTTCTACCTGACTGATCAGGCTCCCCTAATTCCATCTTAATGCATTCCATTCCTGTTACAAATCCATCATCATCACCCAAAATCTTAGTTGGGTTATTCAATAAATTAAATTTAACCCCTTCTGCTTGAGCATGCTCAATTTCTTCTTCTCTAGCAGGCATCTCTTCTCTACTACGTCGATAAACAATTATCGACTTTTCAGCCCCTAACCTCAAAGCAGTTCGCGCTGCATCCATAGCTACATTTCCTGCCCCTACGACTGCTACTTTCTTTCCAGTGTAGACTGGAGTCTTATATTTAGGGAATTGATAAGCTTTCATCAGATTAACCCTAGTTAAAAATTCATTAGCTGAATAAACACCATTTAAATTCTCTCCTTCGATCCCTAAAAAGCGTGGTAACCCTGCACCTGTACTGACAAAAACTGCTTGATATCCCTTAACAAATAACTCGTCTAAACTCTTTATCTTTCCAATCACTTGATTGTATCTAATTTCAACCCCTAATTCTTCGATCTTTTCAACTTCATCTTGGACAATACTCTTAGGCAATCTAAACTCAGGAATTCCATAAGTCAATACTCCACCGGCCTTATGAAATGCTTCAAAAATAGTCACTTGATAACCTAGCTTGGCCAAATCAGCTGCTGCTGTCAAACCTGCTGGCCCTGAGCCTATTACTGCCACTTGCCCTTTTTCTTGAGCAACTTTTTCAACTTCCTCTTGCTCACGAATATAATCAGCTACAAAACGTTCCAACCTACCAATCGCTACTGGTTGATTCTTATTACCAACTATACATTCAGCTTCACATTGTTCTTCTTGAGGACATACTCTACCACAAACAGCAGGTAAGCTATTCTTTTCTTTAACCTTCTTAGCTGCTGCTGCAAAATCGCCTTCTGCTATCAAATCGATAAATTCAGGAATATCGACTCGAACCGGACAGCCCTCCTTACAAACAGGATTAGAACATTGTAAACATCTCTTAGCTTCATTGATTGCATCCTCTTTAGAGTAACCTAGTGCTACTTCATTAAAATTGTTGGCCCTCTTTTTAGGATCTTGTAGGGGCATTTTAGTTTTCTCTTTTTGCACGGCAATCAGCTCCCCAAAACTCATGTTCTTTAACTTTTTCTTCTTTATCTTGGTATGTTTTACTTCTTTGTAATTGTTCATTGAAATCTACTAAGTGGCCATCAAAAGCTGGCCCATCAACACAAGAAAACTTAGTCTCTCCACCAACTGTAACTCGACAACCTCCACACATCCCTGTTCCATCAACCATTAATGAATTTAAACTGACCATTGTATCTATATCATACTCTTTAGTCACTTCTGCTACAAATTTCATCATAATCATTGGGCCAATTGCAATTACCAGGTCAAACTGATCGTCTTCAGTCAAAATCTCTTCTAGTTGATCAGTTACAAATCCTTTTCTTCCTTTTGAACCATTATCAGTTGTAATATATAACTCTTGGCTCAAATCAGCCAAGTCTTCTTCTAAGATCAGTAACTCTTCACTTTGAGCCCCTAAGATCGTAATCAACTCGACTCCTTTTTTAGCTAACGATTTAACCTTAGGATATAAAGGAGCTGCTCCTAACCCTCCAGCAACACAAATAACCCGATCATAATCTTCAGTTTCAATAGGTTTCCCCAACGGGCCAACTAGATCTAAAAAACTATCATCAATTTCTAAATCACAGATCTGCTTACTGCTAAAACCAACCTCTTGAACAATAATTGTAACACTTCCTTGCTCTCGATCATAATCAGCAACTGTTAAAGGAATTCGCTCAGCAAATTCATCTACTCTAACTATTAGAAAATGTCCAGGCTCTGCTTTAGCTGCTATCTGGGGAGCTGATATTTCAAATTTTTGAATTTTAGGTGCTAATTCTTCTTTCTCTAAAATCTGATACATTCTAGACCCTCCTCTAATTCTCTTTAAAAATGATCTTTATTGTAAGTTAATTATAAACTCTAAACTTATTATATATAGCTTAAGTTTAAGTCTAAGTTTAAGTAAGAACTAAAAACCCTTATGTTCTTAACGATTGTCTTAGGCTTAACCTCAACCTTAAGCTTAAGCTATTTTGTAATTTATATTATAGACTTACAAATAAAAGTAAGTAATCAATAACTAATCTTTATTATACTATAATAAAAACATTTTCACAATATACAATTTGATTTTTAAAAATTTCCAGAACCATCTAGAGGGTAATGATACTTTACTTAACTTTTTGTCTCTAGCTCCAATGCCAATGCTGCAGTTCCTACGGCGTTATCGCTACTCCACTTTGGATCGGCAAAGTATAATTTAGCTCCAACCCCAGGATGCTCTAATCTCTTCTTTAATCTTGCTCTTATATATTGATTAGCTGCTACTCCACCTACAATTAAGATATCTGTTACATCTTCTTTCCCAATAGCCTTTCTTAATACTTTCTCTACTGTATTGGCAATCGCTTGTTGGACTGCTAAAGCAATATCCGCTTTCTTCTCTCCTGCTTCAATCGCTCTCATTGCTGCTGATGTTGGCCCTGAAAAGCTCATCTGATAACCATCAACTGCTGAAGGAATGACAACTTCTCCTAATTCACCTTCCCAAGCTAACCTTTCTAAACTTGGCCCAGCAGGAAAAGAAAACCCTAGTTCTACTCCTACCCGATCAATAAATTGGCCCGCATGTAGATCTTGACTGGTACCCAATACTTCTACTACAAAACCTAACCCCTGCTTATTACTGACCTTTAATAACTCAGATGTACCACCAGATAAATGAATTGCTAAAAACTTTTCAACATCTAATCCTGCCGACCACACTCCAGCCATTAAATGACTTTCTTGATGAGAAACTTCAAACAAAGGCAAGTCTAAAATACTAGCTAAACTTTTAGCTTGGCCCTCACCAACTCTAAAAACGGGCATATAAGAATCAGCTTGAGAAGTTGGCCTTGTGCTGACTACAACCTTAGTTAACTCTCCCTTTTTACCTTCAACTACTTCAGCAATTACCTGTGGTAATTTATTAACATGTTGAAAGACTGCTTCTGATTGCCGAAGCCCTCTTTCCCCTCGCTCAACTTCTAACCGTTCTCTTTTTTGAGTAACCAACTCTCCAGAAGAAGCTAATAAGGCTGCTGAAGTAGTATAATTACTCGTATCAATCCCTAAAATCAATTGAACTAATCCTCCTCCCTTATTTCTAAAGAATCAGCTATATTACCCAATACTCCATTTACAAACTTACTAGATTGTTGGTCACTAAAACTTTTAGCTAATTCTACCGCTTCATTAATTGATACTGCAATTGGTATCTCTGCTTGATGTAAAATTTCATAAACAGCTAATCTAATAATACTTTTATCAACTTTACTCATTCGCTCAATTTTCCAGCCTACTGTATTTTGAGTAATCAATCGATCAATCTGCTCTAAATTATTTACTGTCCCTTCAATTATCTCTACTAAAAATCCTGAACTTAAATCTAATTCCGGTTGTTCTTGGCTTAAAATACTCAAATTCTCTTCTAAGCCCTCTTTGTTAATATCCATTTGATATAAAACCTGAATAGCAATCTCTCTTGCTTGATGTCTATTTACATTACAACTAATTTTAATCTCCTCCTCTTTTAATCCATCCCCAAAGCAAATAATTTATTCAATTCAAAAAACCACCTATTCTCAGCAGGTGGCTTAGAATTAATCTTAATTTAATAAAAAATAACTGTTTTTATTCATTAGGAGGCAAAATATCATTAATTATATCTCTGAAATCTTCCCTACGATCAAATCTTGCTCCTAAATAAAAACCAATTACCATCCACACTAAAATAAAAATAGCTAAAATAACTCCAAATCTAATAATCAACAAAGAGATAAACATTCCCAATAATGTACCCAAAATTCTGCCTTTATAATCACTCAAGAGGCTTAAAAATTGCATTAGATCATCCAATTCAATCATTTAAATAAACACCTCTTTTTTTAATCTAATCTCGTTGCTTCTTCTGATTGAAGCTCCCTAATCAAAATTTCTACTTGACCAACCTTAACTCCTGTAGATTGAGTTACCTGTTCTTTAATAATCTCTTGTAATTTTTGAGTCAAGTTAGGTATATTAGTTTCAGTATATACTACTAACTTCAAATAAATATGTACTCCCTTATCTTTAATTTTAATCTTCGAATTGCTCTCTACAACTTTATCTTCTTGCTCAACTAATTTCCTAACTAAACTATTAATTGCCTCTAAACTTATCATAATTGTTCCTGTCTTTGCATTATCTACTACAGCAGACTTGCTTTTTTTTCTTCTAAATAATAGTTGTAAAATCCTAACTGACATTAAAAAGAAGATTAAACCAATAACCCCTACTTCAACTCTACCCTCTAACCCTCTAATAAATTCGAATAAATGTTGAAAAGAAACCAAATCTACTGCTAACCCAATCATTACTGAAGACAGAAGAATCAGTATCACTGTAAATAATAGCATAAAAAATTTATCAAGCAACTTCACTTTTACTCACCTCTTAATAAGCATATAAGCTAACTCTGTTTAAACAGAGTTAGCTTTTACTATCAATTATCTTACTCTATGAACCTCCGTTGTCTCCCCCTCTTCTTCAACTACTACTTCATCTTTATCTTCATCTTCAAAACTGACACCTTGTACATGAATATTAACTTCTACTACATCTAAGCCAGTCATATTTTCAATAGCATTCTTTACACTTTCTTGAATCTTCCAAGATACATCAGGAATGCTGACTCCATAATTCATAATTACATATAAATCTATTGCAGCTTCAGTTTCACCAACTTCAACTTTAACACCTTTAGTCAAATTCTTTCTACCTAACATCTCAGCAATACCACCGGCTAATCCTCCACTCATTCCAGCTACACCTTCAACTTCAGTAGCAGCTAAACCAGCAATAATACTGACCACTTCATTAGCAATTCTAATTGCTCCCACACTATTATCTGTCTGGCTCATTCTTCTTTCCCCCTTCTCCAATTTAAAAACCTCTAATTAATTTATCAATTGTTAAATAAAGGAGACTCATTCTTCATTATGTGTTATATGCTCCTCAATAAATCCTGTATCAAAGTTACCTGCAATAAAGTATTCATTTTGTAATACTTCTTTGTGAAATGGAATAGTTGTCTTAATTCCTTCAATTTTAAATTCATTCAATGCCCTTAACATTCTCTTACGAGCCTCTTCACGATCACGACCCCAAGTTATTAATTTAGCAACCATTGAATCATAAAAAGGAGGAATCATATAATTAGGGTATACACCACTATCAATTCTAACTCCTAATCCTCCTGGAATGATATACTCATTTATATTACCAGGGGAAGGTCTAAAGTTCTTACTAGGGTCTTCAGCATTAATTCTACATTCAATAGATGCACCACTAATCTCAATTTCATCTTGTGTATAACCTAATTCTTCTCCTGCGGCTATTCTGATCTGCTCCTTGATAATATCTATTCCTGTTACCAGTTCAGTAACAGGATGTTCTACCTGAATTCTTGTATTCATCTCAATAAAGTAATAATTATCATGTTTATCAAGTAACATCTCTATTGTCCCAGCATTATGATAATCAACCGCTTTAGCAGCTTTAATTGCTGCTAAACCCATTTCGTCCCTCAACTCAGGGTCAATAGCTGGTGATGGTGCTTCTTCAATTACTTTTTGGTGACGCCTTTGAATTGAACAATCACGCTCACCTAAATGAACTACATTTCCATGTTCATCAGCTAAAATTTGAAATTCAATATGGCGTGGTTTTTCAACATATTTTTCTAGATAAACTTCAGCATTACCAAAGGCAGCTTCTGCCTCCGAACTAGCTGTTTGGAATGCTTGAATTACTTCATCACTATTATGAGCAACTCTCATTCCTCGACCGCCTCCACCAAAGGAAGCTTTAACAATAACTGGATATCCAATATCTTCTGCAATTTCAACTGCTCTTTCTTTATTCTCTAAAACACCTTCAGTCCCAGGTACTACTGGCACTCCCGCTTCAATCATTGTTTCTCTAGCAACTGATTTATCTCCCATTCTTCTAATACTTTCAGCTTTTGGCCCAATAAATTTAAAGCCACACTCTTCGCAAACCTCTGCAAAGTCTGCATTTTCTGATAAAAAGCCATAACCAGGATGAATAGCATCTACATTAGCAATTTCAGCTACACTGATCAAACTAGGAATATTTAAGTAACTTTCATTTGATGAAGCAGCTCCAATACAATATGATTCATCAGCACATTTAACATGTAGTGAATCTTTATCTGCTTCAGAGTAGACTGCTACAGCTTTTATATCAAGCTCTTGGCATGCTCTAATAATTCTTAGTGCAATTTCGCCTCGATTTGCTATCAATATTTTATCAAACATTTTATCACTGCTCCTTTTATACTCTTTCAACAACAAACAACGGTTGACCGTATTCAATTGGTTCTGCATCTTCTATTAATATATCAACAATTTTACACTTAAATTCAGCTTCAATTTCATTCATTAATTTCATTGCTTCAATAATACATACCGTATCACCTTCTTCAACTATATCTCCTACCTTTACAAATGGGTCAGCATCTGGTGCAGGTGCACGATAGAATGTTCCAACCATTGGAGCTTCAATCTTCTCTCCTGCTGCTGGAGCTTTAGCAACCTTAGTATCTTCTTTAGTATCTTCTTTATCAGCCTCAACAACAATTGTTTCATCTTCTACAGCTTGAGTAGTAACATTCTCACTAGCTTCTTGACTTACAACCTTTCCACCTTTCTTAATACTTACTTTTGTCCCGTCATTTTCCAAATTAATCTCTGAAATATCAGTTTCATCTAACATCTGAACTAATTCCTTAATATCTTTTAATTCCATATTTTCTTCCTCCTCTGAAATTTTATTATTATTATTTTCCCCAAAAATATTCTTATCTTGCTTTCTTCTCTTTAAGAACTTTAAAGCAACTTGAGGAAATAAAGCATAACTGAGATAATCTTCTTCTTTCTCTACATATTGTTCCACTTCATCTTTAATATCATCCAGGATTGGATCTAATAAATCAGCTGGTCGACAAGTAATTGGTTCTTCATCACCAATTGCTAACTCTTTAATTTCTGGATCAACTTCAGCTGGCGGCTTACCATAATATCCTTTAATGTAAGATTTGACCTCATCTGGGATTACCTTATATCTTTCACCTAATAATACATTAAATACCGATTGCACTCCTACCACCTGACTCGTAGGAGTCACTAATGGTGGATAACCTAACTCTTTTCTTACTTTTGGAATTTCATTCAATACATCTTGAATTCTATCCAATGAATCTTGCTCTTCTAATTGAGAAATTAAGTTAGACATCATCCCACCTGGTACTTGATGAGAAAAAGTCTGCATATCAGTAATCTTAGTAACTCCACGATCAAATCCTCTTTTTCTTCTGACTTGTTCAAAATAACTATCTATATCAAATAACTGATCTAGATTAAAACCAGTATCATATTTCGTATCATCTAAAATAGCAGTCATTGTCTCTACAGGTGGCTGCGAAGAACCAAAAGCTAAGGAGGCAGTAGCAGTATCAACAACATCAACTCCAGCTTCAATAGCCTTTACATATGTAGGCATTGCTAATCCACCAATATAATGACTGTGTAATTGAATTGGTACTTCTATTTCTTCTTTTAATGATGATACTAAATCATAAGCTCTATATGGTCTCAACAAACCAGCCATATCTTTAATACAGATAGAATCTGCCCCCATTTGTTGTAAAGTAACCGCAGTCTCTACATAATGTTCTATTGTATGCACTGGACTTACTGTATAAGATATAGTTGCTTGTGCATGTTTACCTGTCTCTTTTACTGCTTGCACAGCAGTTCTCATATTTCTAACATCATTTAATGCATCAAAAATTCTAAAGATATCTATTCCATTCTCAGCTGCTTTCTCAACAAATTTTCTAACCACGTCATCAGGATAATGTTTATAGCCAACTACATTCTGTGCCCTTAATAACATCTGCAACGGCGTATTGCTAATATAACTATCTAATAATCTTAGCCTTTCCCACGGATCTTCTTGTAAAAAACGCATACATACATCAAAAGTTGCTCCTCCCCATACCTCGAACGAATGGTAACCTACTTCATCCATCTTCCCAACTATCGGTAGCATATCCTCAGTTTTCATTCTAGTTGCCCATAGAGATTGATGAGCATCTCTTAATGTAGTATCTGTGATCTTAACCTTCTTTTTTTCCATTTTTCTCCCTCCTATATTACTCACTACTTATTCTTCTATAATATCACTTGTTCTCCTCTTTTATAAAAACAGATTGTTCTAATAAAAAATTAAGAGAAAAACTCAGGTAATAAACAACTCACCTGAGCTAAACGATAAACTTATCTAACTATTATATCTTATTTCCTTCTATTTGTCAATTATTCAGGTTTTTTCTCAATTATAGTTATATTCCCTAGACTAATTCCTGTACTATTAGAAACTATATCTCCAATTTTAGCCACATCTTGTTTTTGTAATCCTTCAGTAGCTATAATTAATTCTATTGAACTGTCATGTAAGAATGCTAATCCGTCATTATACCCCCGAGCTCTAATCATACTTTCAATTTCCATCTCTTTTTCTATATTATTAGTTATTTGTAATAAGCGTTCTTGTGCTTGAACCTTCAATTTATCATCAGAATTAGGGTTATTTATCATTTCCCGCAATAGATTAATCTGTTCACTACGAGCTTGATCACGTTCCATTCGATACTCTACAAAGAAGTTAGTATCGTGACTATCCTCCTGTGCAACACTAGTAGCTAATTCTTCTTCTAGCTTCTCAACCTCCTTTAATTGCTCACTATCCATTTCTTCATAATTTGTTGTCTTGAATTCAACTTCTTGATCAGAAGAGACTTCAGCTAACTGCCCTCCTTCGGGAAGTTGATGAACTACAACAGCAGTTACCATTCCTACCCAGACCATTAATACTAAAAACCAACCCATTTTCTTTTTTAACTCTGATTTACCTATGATCATTATTATTCCCTACCTTTCTTTTGGTAATACAATAATTTTATGGCTAGGCACCCCTAATCCCCTTCTGATCGCTTGCATTAAGTCGGCCTTAACATAAGAATTCCCTGCCCCTTCAGCAACAACTAACACTCCTCTAATTTTAGGTTTAATCTCTTTTCTTACTAATGCTTCCTCCCCAGTACCTTTATTTATAATAACTATTTCTTCTCTTTTATCAGATTCAATCGTATTTCTAATTCCACCTGCATCATCTTCTTCTTTAACTTCCTGATTTGATTGCTGGTAATCCCTGACATAAACATACTCTGAACTGGTATCTAATGTAACATCAACAGCTACTCTTCCTACCCCCTGTACTTGAGATAAAATAGATGCTAGTTTTTTTTCTAATTCTTCTTCTAAAGCCAAAGCACCTCCAGCACTAGATTGCTGGTGATTATAATCTTGCTTCGAACCTTCAGGCTGAGAAAAGTTACCACCAAAATCCCCAAGCAATATCAAAAAAACTCCCATTAAGATAAATAAACCTAGGTAACGAATAAACTTTAATTGTGATTTACTTAAATTACTATTTAAAATCTCTTTTAAAAATGAATCTTCAGCTCCCATTCTTCTTCTCCTTTCTGAGCTAACTCAAAAATTAACTTATTAGCTATCATAATCACTTAACCTCAACTAAATAGCCCTCTAATTAAAATTGACTTCAACCTGCTCTAAATTAAGACCATAAAAGTTAGTAATTAATTCTTTTATTTTTTTTTCTTTCTGATCAGATTTAGAATCTTTATCTTCCTGAGACAAATCAATATTTACTGGATTAATTCTACCTTTTTGAGCTCTAATTTTTATTTTTTCTAATTCATTTTCTTGATCTAAACTCAATTTTACTGTGGATTCTATTTGAAAATTAAATTCTATAAAAGATTCAATCTGCTTACCCAACCTCTGTTCATATTCATCCCTTATTTCATTATCCTGCTCTCTTTTTAAACTTTCACCATATTCTAAAACTTCATCAAAGGAAGGTTTTTGGATGCTGAATAAATCTAAATTCAATATTTGTTGAGGATAACGGGCCAAACTTAAAATAGGATTCAATACGACTAATATAATAAAAAAACCAATAATTACCTTAACAAAACTCTTCATTTGACCACTAGGAACCAACATCTGAATAAAATTAGAAAATAAGATAACTAACACTATATTTTTAACCCATTCTCGTAGCTGATCCAATTTTTATCACCTCATCATCACACTAAAATTAGCTACCCCTACCAACATTATAATCACTACAAAAAACATCAGTCCTACTGCTGCTACTGAAGCAAAGATCAATAAAAGACTATTTGCTAATTTATCAAGACAACTAACTATTTTGGGATCACTAACCGGCTGAATAATTGCACTTGCTAGCCGATAGATAAATGCCATCGCAATAATCTTAAGCACTGATAAAGAACAAAAGATCAAGACAATAATTACACTAAAAACTCCCAAAGCATTCTTGATTAATAATGAACCACCAATAATCATATCTAAAGCACTAGCTAAATAACCTCCTACAATCGGAACGAAGGTTCCTGTTAAATACTTAGCAGTTCTAATTGTAACCCCATCACTGACCGTACCAATTGTACCCTGAGTTACTATTGCCGCCATAAAGACAGTCATAATTACTCCCAAAACTCCCATACTTAACTGTTTAAATAGTCCAGCCAAACCTGTTACCTCAAATTCATCAGAAATATTATTCACAATATCCAAAATAGTAGCTAAAAATATCAAAGGAAAAACAACATTCCTAACCAAAGTACTTAAGGCACTAACAATCAGAAAGCTAATTGGATGGAACAAAGCAGCAGAAGTGACATTGCCCATACTAACTAATAATGATAACAGCAATGGTAAGATTGCTTGCATAATATCAACCATATTCGTAATTGCTTCTGTTCCAGTAGTTACTGCAACCTTAAAGGAATTTAAAGCAATAATGACTAAGACAAGATAGACAATCCCATTAGCTAATTTACTGACTTCTTGTCCAGCAAAATTTCCTTGAAAGCTCTTTAAAATTGCTACAATCATTGCTAAAATAATTAATTGCCCAAGCAGAGTACTATTAGCTATTATCTCATCAAATAAATAATGTACTAAGCCTTTAATAATCTCTGCTGGCATACCAGAAATTCCTTCTTGCCGAAATAGATCAATTATATTTTTAACTTCTAATCTAGGTAAATAATCTCCAGCATCTCGATTTAAGTCATTAACTACTTCTTCTAATTCACCTAAATTCAAGTTTTGTAATTGATCCTCTATAATACTATCAGGCTCAATATCTTCATTAGCTAGTACTGGATTACAGCTTAAAAATAACAAGCTTATACTGAGTAACATAACAATTTTTTTCTTCATCTTCTCACGCCCTTATGGCAAAAGTTGAAGTATTGATTCTAAAATTGAGATCATAATTGGAACCCCTAATACCATAATCATTATCTTTCCTGCAAATTCTATCTTAGAAGCTATAATATTCTCTCCCGCATCACGACAAATTTGGGCTCCAAATTCAGCTATATAAGCAATCCCAATTACTTTTAAAATCGTATTGACATAAACTAAATCAATATTAGCCTCATCTGCTAACCTACGCATTACATCAACGATCACAGCAATTCGATCAACCATCAAAATAAAAATAATCAAACCAACAACCAAGCTTAATTGTAATGCTAACTCTGGTCTATACTGTTTAACTACTATGGTAAATATGGTTCCAATCAGACCTAATCCTACAACTTGGACAATCTCCATTCTCCCCCTCCTCAAAAACCAAAAATACTCCTTACACTAGTAAATAACTCATCAATTAATTGAATTATGACCATTAAAACAATAATCACCCCTACTAATGTTAACATTTGGGCCTGTTCTTCTTTATTAGCCTGTTTTAAGACCATATTAAATACAGAAATTAAAATTCCTAGACCAGCAATTTTAAAGACTAAATCTATATCCATCACTTAACCCCTTCCCAAAATCAAGATTTAAAAGATTAAAATCACGATAAATAAACCGAGTAAAACCCCTAAATACCTCCAGAGTTTAACCTTTTGCTCTTTTTCTTCGACAGCTTGCTGATGTAAATTGGTTAATTTATGCTGGGCTAAACTTAAATGTTTCTGCTGATCTTGACTTGCTGATTGGCCCAAGTTATGTCCTAAACTGACCAAAACATCTTTATCACTTTCAAGTAAAGCTGTTTCAGAAAAGATTTTTTTAATTGCTTGCTGCCAGGCTTGTTGAGCAGTAGACCCTGTTTCTAATTCCTCTTGGGCAACTAAAAATAATCCTGCAACTGAAGTAGATAGACTCTTTGAAATTTTAGCAAAAGCCTGGGGTAAAGGGGTTAAGCCATAACTTATTTCAGTTTCTAACATCTGTAAAGCAGTCTGTAACTCTTGTAATTCCTTTACTCGCAAAACAAACTGTTTAGCCACCACAAATCCAATTGCACCACTGCCTATTATTATTAGGCTAGCTCCTATTAGTTTCATCATCAGCCTCCTCTCTTATCTTTTGATAATCTTTTCTATCGTTCCTGGCCCTGATCGTCCGCTCAAGATAATAATCCGTTTAAAGACATCTTCTCGCAACAGTTCTTTTAAATTTAGCCGAGACCTAATATCTGCTAAATTATCTCCATGAATAGTTGTAATTACTCTAACCCCTGCATTGAGAGCCTCCCAAACTGCTTTAACATCTTCTCTGGAGCCAATCTCATCTGTTACAATTAGATCAGGCGACATTGACCTGATCAATAACATCATCCCTTCAGCTTTAGGAGCCCGATCTAATAAATCTGTTCTCATTCCTAATCTATTCTGAGCTACCCCTTGATATGCACCACCAATCTCCGAACGCTCATCTACTACCCCTACCTTTAATCCCTTGAAGTTCAATTTAGAAATCCCATTACTAATCTGCCTAGTCAAATCTCTAAGTAGAGTTGTTTTCCCACAACGTGGTGGTGAAATAATTAACGTATTGTAAACATCATCAGCACCAGTAATAATCTGTCTGATCACTTCATCAGCTGCTCCTATAATCTCTTGGCATAAGCGAATATTCAATCCTGAAATATATTTAATTCGTTTAATTTGATTATGTTCTCTGATCACTTGACCAACTAGCCCAACTCGATGACCTCCCGGCAACGTTAAATAACCTGCTTTTAACTCTTCTTCAACTGTATATAGGGAACTGGCTGTCATTAAATTTAGTGTATCTGTAATATCAGACTGGCTTACTTGGTAAGCCTGTCTCATATCTTTTCTGGTTAAGCCAGATTTATCAATAAATAATTCCTCCTCTGTTAATTCTAAAACCAATGGTTTATTGGCCCTTAATCGAATTTCTACTAAATTAGCTAACTTAGCATCTACTAAATTACTGATAATTCTTCTTAGCCTAGGAGCTAAGACCGGTAAAATATTTTGATTTAGAACTTTATTAACTTTATTGCTCATATACACCACCCCTACTATCTAATTCTATTATTTTCATGGTAAATTTATGCAAACAAAAAAATAAAGTTACCAAAAAGACAACCAGGTTTAATTGATATATAACTTAAGTTTAAATCCAAGCCTAAGTTTAAGTAAAAACTAAAAACCATTATGTTTTTAACGATTACCTTAGACTTAACCTCAACCTTAAGCTTAAGCTATTTTATAATAATACTTCACTTTATATAAAATAAAAAAAGCCAAGCTAGGCATTAAGCCCAACTTGGTTAATATTAATTAACTCGTTCTATATATTCACCTGTTCTAGTATCTACTTTTAATATATCTCCTTCTTCAATAAACAACGGCACTGAAACTTCAGTCCCTGTCTCTAAAGTAACTGTTTTAGAAGCTCCAGAAACAGTATTACCTGCTACTGCTGGAGGAGCATCTGTTACTGCTAACTCAACAAAGACAGGCACATCCACTCCAATTGGATTCCCTTGGTATAGTTGTATTTCGATATCAGAATTTTCCTTAATAAACTTGGCTGCATCTCCAATCTCCTCTTGATTTAAAGTGATTTGCTCATAATTCTCTTTATCCATAAATGTATAATCCTTACCACCCTTGTATAAAAACTGATAAGTTCTACTTTCAATATGAGCCTTATTCACTTTCTCCCCAGCTCTAAATCGTTTATTAGTCGTCTGTCCAGTCTCAATGTTTTTTAACTTTGTCTGTAAAAATGCTCCACCTTTTCCTGGTTTAACATGATCATAGTTGACTATCTTGTACAATTGCCCATCCAACTCAATCGTCAAACCAGTCCGAAATTCATTGGTTGAAATCACTGATTAGTCCTCCTTTGTAAGCGATAATAATAATCTCCTTAATTACTATTCAAGAACTTATTTAAAAAACCTGCAACTATCAACTAAACTACTATTAACTCCTTATTAAATTTATTCAACACTTGACAACCATCTTCAGTAACAACTACTATATCTTCAATCCTAACCCCGCCCCAGTCTGGTAAATAAATACCAGGTTCTACTGTCAGTACCATCCCTGGTTCCAAGACTGTATCATCTTTAGGTGATAATCTTGGCCCTTCATGTATCTCTAATCCAACTGAGTGACCCAATCCATGTCCAAAATAATCTCCGTAACTAGCTTTAGTAATGATATCTCGAGCAACCTGATCAACATCGGATGCTTTTACTCCTGCTTTAATACCTTTCAGAGACTCTTGTTGTGCTTCTAACACTGTGTAATAGACCTCTTTTTGTTTCTTCGTTGGCCCATCTCCAACGACCACAGTCCTTGTCATATCAGAACAGTATCCCTTATAAAGACAGCCAAAATCTATCGTTACTAAGTCACCAACTTCAATTTCCTTCTCACTTGCTACCCCATGTGGTAGTGCAGAACGTTTTCCAGAAGCAACAATAAAATCAAATGATTTTCCACTCGCTCCCTTCTTGCGAAGCAAGAATTCTAACTCAGCAGCAATATCTCGTTCGATTACTCCTGGTTGTAGACTTTGTTGGATTTCAAAGAAAGCTTCCTCCGTAATCTGAACTGCTTCCTTTATTTTAGTTACCTCAGTTTGATCTTTAACCTTTCGTATTTCTTTAACCAACCCTTTAGTTGCTTTTAATTCTAGATCGAGCTTATCTTGATACTTTAAATACTGATCATAAGTTTCATGCTCAGCTTCAAAGCCTAATATCTCAATTTGTTGCTCATTAATTAGCTGACTTAACATCTCTAATTTAGAATCATTGAATTCAATAATTTCATAATCTGCTGCCTCTACTTCAGCTTGTTCAGTATAGCGAAAATCAGTTACTAACATTGCATCTTGTTGAGTAATTAATAAGCTACCTGCTGTTCCGGTAAACCCACTTAAATATCTTCTATTTGCTGGATCATTGACCAATAAAGCATCTATTTTCTCTTTTTTTAGTTTTACTCTTAATTTTTCAATTCTAATTTGCACTTAATCACTCCCACTAAAAAGTAGTATATAAATTAATAGTCAATAATTAAAAGTCAAGATTATAAAGGTAATTAAAACTAAACTCCTAAAAAAACTTAACCGATTAATGTTAATGCTTGCTGCAGGGCCAAAATATAGCTATTCGCTCCAAATCCTGCAATTTGTCCGGTCACAACAGGTGAAACAACTGATTTATGCCTAAACTCTTCTCTCTGATAAATGTTACTTAGATGGACCTCAATAATCGGCACCTCAACTGCTGCTAAAGCATCACGAATTGCAATACTATAATGGGTATAAGCAGCAGGATTAATAATAATCGCCTCTACTTCCTCTACAATCGATTGTTGAATCCGATCCACCAATTCACCTTCACTATTAGACTGGAAAGTTTCTAATGCAAGGTCATTTTCAGTAGCAATCCTTTGTAATTCCTGATTGATATCTTCTAAAGTCTCTAAACCATAAACATCTGGCTCACGAGTACCCAATAGATTCAAGTTTGGCCCATGAAGTACTAGAATCACTTATTATCACCAACCTTTATTTCTTGAATAACCTCTTTGATCAAACCCTCTTCTAAATTAGCAATAATCTCAACTTCTCCAACCTCTTTAGCCAAGATAAATCTGATGACTCCATCTTGAACCTTTTTATCCTTAGTTAATGCCTGATAAATTTCATCTGCTGACCATTGGTCAAAGTAGGTAGGCAACCCAAAATTTTTGATCAATCTTTGCTGTCTAATCACATCAGATTCATCTATCCATCCAATTCGATTAGCCAACTTAGCTGCTCCAACCATTCCAATCGCTACTCCTTCACCATGTCGATATATTTTATAATTTGTAACTGCTTCTAAAGCATGTCCAATTGTATGACCATAATTTAAAATTGCCCGTAAACCTCTTTCTGTTTCATCTTGAGCCACTATTGCTGATTTAATCTGACAAGATAATTTAATTAAATGTTGTAAAGGCTGGGCTTTTAAAGCTAAAACTTCTCTATAATTACGCTCTAAAAATGTAAAGAATTCTTCATCCCAAATGACACCATATTTAATAACCTCAGCTAAACCTGCTTTTAGTTCCCTTTCTTCTAAAGTCGATAACACATTAATATCTGCCACTACTAACTTTGGTTGATAAAAAGCCCCAATTAAATTTTTCCCTGCTGAATGATTAACTGCTACCTTTCCTCCAACACTACTATCAACCTGGGCCAACAATGTAGTAGGCACCTGAATAAAATTGATCCCTCTCATGTAAGTAGCAGCAATAAAACCAGCAATATCACCGACTACACCACCACCTAAAGCTAAAATCGAAGAGGTGCGATCTAGACCAGCTGTTACTACTTCATCATATAACTGCTGAGCAGTCTCTAAAGATTTATACTCTTCACCATCACCAATTTTAGCCACTTCAACTGTAAAGCCAACTTCTTTCAATGAATCTTTCACCTTTTGACCATATAAACTATCAACTAACTCATTAGTTATGATCAACACTTTTGATCCTATTTCTAACTCCGTTAAGTAAGTACCGATATTTTTTAACAAATTTTTCCCAACTTTGATTTGATAACTTCGTGTTCCTAGATCAACCTTTACCTCTTCCATAATCTCCCCCCCAGAAAACAAATTTACAGTTTATAATTGATAATTAAAAGTCAGAGATCTTAAATCATTAAAATTAATACATAATTGTAATTCACCGTAATTCTAACTGTTCAATTATCTCATCTACAACTTCAGTCAATGACAAGCCAGTAGTATCAACCTGGTAAGGAGTACAATTATAATTCTCCTTACGCTCAGTTAACAACTTCTCAATCTTTCCTAGCGGATCATCAACCTCTAACAGTGGTCGATTGCCATCTTGACTAGTACGTCTTAATATCTCCTCAGAAGTAGCAGTCAATAAAGCTAAAGTACCATTATCTTTTAAAGCCTCTAAATTTTCTTCCTTCAATACTACTCCTCCACCAGTGGCAATCACCTGTTTATCTTTTTTAGCTATCTTTTTGGTAACTTCAGTCTCAAGCTGTCTAAAATACTCTTCGCCCAAAGTAGCAAAAATTTGTGGTATCTCTAAACCTTCATACTTAACAATCTCTTGATCTAAATCAACAAACTTATAGCCTACTTTTTCTGCTAACTTCTTTCCTACTGAACTCTTTCCTGTCCCCATAAATCCGATTAAGACTATATTCATCTTTACCTACCTCTGTTCCAACATTGCTAAGTAATTATCATAATTTGTTTTAATCTCTTCTAAGCTATCTCCACCAAACTTTTCTAATAATGCTTTAGCCAACTCAACTGCTACTACTGCCTCTCCTACTACACTCGCTGCAGGTACAGCTGTTACATCTGAACGTTCAACACTTGCTTTAAACTCCTCTTTTGTCTCCAAATCAACTGAAGATAATGGTTGATATAAAGTAGGAATCGGCTTCATGACTGCTTTTAAGACAATCTCTTCTCCATTACTGATTCCTCCTTCTATCCCCCCAGCATTATTTGAACTACGATAAAACCCACCTTGATAACTAATTTCATCATGGACATTAGATCCATACATCTCTCCAGCTTCAAATCCTAAACCAACCTCTACTCCTTTAATAGCCTGAATACTGATCAGTGCCTGGGCCAACTTCCCATCCAATTTGCGATCCCAATGGACATGACTACCCAGACCGACAGGCAAAGAGTTGGCCCTTATTTCAAATATTCCTCCTAAAGAATCCCCTTCTTCTTTACAGATATCGATCTCTTTAATCATCTCCTCTGTTATTTTAGAATCAATACATCTAACTGGAGATTGATCACTTTTAGCCTTGATTTCAGAAAAACTAACTTCTTCCTCTTCAATTTTGGCCCGACCTATCTGTAATACATGGCTTACTATTTCAATTCCAAATTGCTGTAAAAATTTCTTAGCAACAGCTCCTATTGCTACTCTAACTGCCGTCTCTCTGGCGCTGGCCCTCTCTAAAATATTTCTAATATCAGTTTGATTATACTTTAAACCACCTGCCAAATCAGCGTGGCCAGGTCGTGGCTTAGTCACCTTAGGAGTAACCGATTTGACCTTCTCCTCCTTCTTAATCATTACTTCCTCTTGATCATAACCTGAATTGCCAAAAGGGGCCAACACCTGTTGCCAATTCTCCCAGTCATCATTTCTAATCTGAAAAGTAATCGGACTGCCTAATGTCTTCCCTCCTCTAATTCCAGATAAAATTTCAATTTGATCTGTCTCTATTTTCATTCTTCCACCACGACCATATCCACCTTGACGTCTAGCCAACTCACGATCAATCTCTTCTCTTGTAACCTCTAAATTTGCTGGAATACCTTCTAAAATTCCTGTAATTGCTTTCCCATGTGATTCTCCTGCTGTTAAATAACGAATTTTATACTCCTCCTTTTTTACATAGAATAAATTTTTAATTAATTTTATCATTATTTTCCTCAAAAATAAATAACTAATTCTAAAAACCAAAGCTATAGCGACCAGTATCCCGTTCAATAATAATTTGATTATCTAAAATAGCCTCAATTTTAAAACCAGAAATTTGATCATCAACTTGAGCTAATTTACTTTCTCCATTTAATTCAAGCAAAACCAAACTTTCTTCTGCTCTATTTACTACACCTAATATTTCTACTTCAAAATTAAATTCACTTCCATCTTTTAACTTAGTTCCCGAATCATCTTGAAATCCCTCTTTAATCTTTCTTTCATTTTGATAACTGAATTTAGATTTAGATAGTTCTGCTAAATTTAAAAATGGACTCTCTCGCACCACCTCTTCTATCCCATACAACTGGTATAGATCTATCTCTTCTTGACTAGATTGCTCATCGTATAATTGCTCATTCAACTCTATCTTATCTTGCCCTTTATTTTCAAAAGCCTCTTCAGTACCTTGGGAAAAGAAGAGTAGATTAACCCACAACCCCATAGCTAATACAGTTAATCCCAATAAAATTATCAATTTCTTTGTAGAAGTTTCCTCAAATTCTTTAGTTAATCTGACTATTAACTTCTCTAACATCTCATTCACCACTTTGCAGAGCATAAATATGTATTAATAAATCCAGACTTAATTTATTTTCTGCTATATTTTTTAATCCCAATTCTTCAATAGTTACTAACCTATCTTGACCTTCTAAATCTAAAATAAAATTGGTTAAATCTTTATAACCCCCTCTAAAAGAGGCTTCTAACGGAAGTTTAACTAACTGTTCAGTTTCAAACTTGCTATTAGGTGTAAAGTTTATTAAACTAATCTCATATTTAGCTATCATTTCTTCAAGTTGACTTATAAACTCACTCAACTTAATTTGAGAAGGTAATACAAAATCCTTCTGCTCAATAAGGTTACTATCCTTAAACCTAGTTGCTTTCTCTATTTCTAATTTTGATTTCTGCTGTAAACTAGCAACTTCTCTATAATTAGATCTAACATAAATCATAGTACCATAATTCGCTATTAGTAAAGCAATTAATAAGATTAAATAACTCTTCTTTGTAACTGTTAATAATCTCATTTTTTAATCTTCCCTTCAAGTTCCAATAAAATAATATCATCTTTTAACCTCTCAGTAGCTAACAATTCAACCTGAGCAAAAAAAGGATATTTATTCAATCTTGTAATTATTTTAAGTACTTGTTGCTCATCAATTGTTTTAGCAATAATTAAAAAGTTTTCTTCATCAGTAATCATAAATTCTTCTATCCAAAGCTCAGGAGGTATAATCAAATTAAGATCAGCAATAATCTGTCCATAACTTAATAATTGAGCAGTACCTAACTCTGTAATTGCTTGCTGTCTCTGCTCTAACATTTCTAACTCGACTAAAGATAACTCAGTACTTTGCTTCTTAATTTGCCCCAGTTCTTTTTGATATTCAGTAACTAAAAAACTACTATATAACCCCCAGCCTAATACTATAACTAACAGACAAGATAGAACAATCAAACTAATTTTTTTATACATATCATACCTTCTCTGCTTTTTTATCTCAATCGGTAATAAATCAATCATCTTCTAATCCCCTCAATGCTAAACCTAAACTGACTGCCATTAAAGCAAATTTATCACGCAAATAATGGCTAGTAAATTTTTCAGAATCAAAATCAATTATTGCTAATTGTTTACCAACCCCTACCCTTAATTGTAGTTTCTGTTGTAAAAACTCTTTCAACCCCTTTAACTTAGCTCCTCCACCAGTCAAAGTGATTCTCTGGGGAGCATCGTTTTTAAACTTTAATTGAAAATAATCGATTGCCCGTTTAACTTCTTTTAGCAAAGTTATTGAAGTATTAGTTATCATTCCTGACTTAAATAAATTCTGATTCTTTTTATATCTTCTTGCTTCCCTTAAATTAATACTCTGCTCACTTTTAACCTTAACCTCTTCTGAAAAATCCCTGCCTCCCACAGATAAAACACGCCTAAATACAAACTTACCTTGTTTAAATGCTACAAATTCAGTTTCATCTTTTCCTAAATCAAGCAAAATCAGATCATCCTTTATATTCTCTTGACTAAGTAAGCTCCTTTGTAAAGCCAACATCTCAATATCAACAGCTTTAACTTGTAAACCAACCCTTTCTATTAAGCTAACATAATCTAATACAATCTCTTTTTTAACAGCTACTAAAAGTAACTCAATCTCTGTCTTCTTCTGCTCAATTATATGATAATCTAAAACCACTTCCTGTCTAGAAAATGGTAGATAATCTTCAGCTTCCCAGATAACTATTTCTGCTAATTCTTCTAGCTCCATTTGTGGCAAGTTTAATTTTTTAACAAATAATTTACTACCTGACATAGCTACCACAACCTCTTGCCCTTGTAAATCATATTCAGTTACAAGCAACTCCAAAACCTCTTGTAACTCCTCTTCCTTCTTAATTACTCCCTCTTGAATAACCCCTTCAGGCAACTTTTTAATAATACACTCCTGTAACTTAGGGACTTGAGAATCCCTTACTAACTGGGCCAACTTCACTGAATCAGCTCCAATATCCAAACCTAATGAAAATTTATTATTATTCCTTGACCACACCTTGATTAACCTCCTAAATCTAAAGCTATTCTTTTATTATACTTTTGCTCAGCTTGCTCAAGCTCTATCTCAATCTGCAATAAACCTGCCTTAACTGTAACTAGATCCTCTAGTTGTTCATAAGTATTATTACCAACCCCTGCAACTTCTTTTAATTGCTCTATCTTTATATACCTGCCTTCTTGTTGACGATGAGTAACTATTTCTTCAGCTAAAGATTTGCCAATCTCAGGTAAAGTCTGTAATACAATCTGACAAGCAGTATTGAGATTAATATTTCCAGTTGAATCGACTGTGATATAATCCTTAATAGTCTGATAGGTCGTCTGACCAATACCTGCAAGCTTTAAAATTTCTGCCTGCTCATCATAATAACGATTATTAATTATCCTTTCTGCTAATGTTTTACCAACCCCTGACAATGACTCTAACATCTCTTGGCTATGTAGATTCAAATTAACTTGAGCAGCTTGGTCTGTAATCTCTACTATTTTATAATCAATTTTAACTACCTCATCATACAGCTTACTTTCAATCTCTTCTGTCCCTTCAAAGGAAATTGTGGCCAGCTCTTCTCTGGTCACTAATTGATCGGTCAACTGCTCTGCTAATTCTACAATCACTTGATGGCCAATTACTACTTCTAATCCTTCCTGCCAATAACCTTCCTGAACCATCTGTTGATAATTAGCAGTAATCTGTAATTCATTAGTTACTAACTGCACAAACAAAGGAATTAAACTCCCAATCACAACCAAGATAATTATAACAAAGATTGTAATATACCCTTGCTCTTCTCTAATCATTGCTTTCACCCAATCTATCTATTAATAACTAATCCTGTCTCCAACTCTCTTTTCAACTCATCTTTCTCTGCCACCAATTTAATAACTAATAAATCATCAGCCACCAATTCAAATTTCAGATCACTGATTCGATTACTGATCAAATTTAGATCATCATTATGGGCCAACCCTATTTCTGACTTGTAATAAATCTCTTGCTCATCAAATTGCTGATCATAAAAAGAGATTCTTTGCTGCTCAACAGTAATTATTTGCTTAGCTGAGCGTAAATTATTTACTAACTGGTTCATACTGATCCTCAACTCCTGTTGTAACTGCGAATGTAAATTACTATTTAGCCAAGTTGTGATTAACACTCTATTAATTCCTATTAAAGAGCCCATTAGAATCCCTAAAATTGAAATTACCACCATCATCTCCACTACTGTATAACCATCATCCCCACCAAACAAATTATTCATTTTAATCCACCCTAAACCAATCGAGAACCAAATGTCTCTAATTCTACTTTTAATTCTTCTTGCCAATAGACTCTAACTATTATCTGCTTTAAATCCTCTTCAATCTGCTCAACTTCAACTGAATACTGATAACCACTAGTCTCACCTACTGGTTGTTGATAAATAGTCATCAACTCCTCAAATTCTTGATTTTTTTCTTCTTCTATTTTTAGTTGGGCCAAAGCAGTAGCCTCAGTAATAACTGAAGCAGTAGCCAATTTTTCTGTAGTGCTAGCTACCGTATTAGCTACTGGAATTAACAAAACTCCAATGACCGTAATCACTATTAACAACTCAATTACAGTAAATCCTTCTGTTTCAGACACCACTACACCCCTATTCTAAATTAAGCTCGCCAGCATTAGAAGAATAGACTATCTTCCTTGTACCATAATCCTCTAATTCAAGTTTGATCCCACCATTATGTCCCGCCAAATTCCCTAATTTCTTAAAGAAGACAGCTCGCTCTGCATTAAATCCTTCAGTTACAAGCTCAGTATATTCAGGTAAAGTAACCTCTTTGATCATTAGCTGTTCAAATTCAACTTTTCTTATAACTTTAGGTTCTAGCTGATCTTTAACTATTGCATACTTATCTCGAGTTAAATCAAAGATAACTCCCCATTCTTCCTGATTAATAACTGCCTGCTGGCGAGCCCATTTCAAATCACTGACCAACTGATTAATTGTAGTTTCTAATTCAAGATAATCTAAATAACTATTAAATGTAGGGCCAACTAAAAGCAATAACCCACTCATAATTGCACAAACGACTAACAGTTCTACTAAGGTAAACCCCTGCTGTTGATTAATCTTCATTATCTTCTTCAATTAATCCCTTATCGGTTTGATAATAATATTGTAATCCATCAATCTTAAATGAAATTTCAAATCCTTCAGTCTCGTCTAATAAAGAATAGGAAAAGTCTTCGATATTTAAATCATCCAGTGTAGCTAGATTGATATAATCTTCAATTTCACCATGTAAACCCTCATAATTATCCTCATCTCCTTTTGGATAATCCCCCTCCACCAAATAATGCATTTGTATTGCTTCAGCAATATTCGTAATCTGGGTCAAAGCCACTTGCTTTTCTGCCCGTCCTTTTAACTGAGCAACTTGAGGTATGGCTAAACTGGTAAATATTCCAATAATTGCAATAACGATCATCAATTCAATCAGAGTAAATCCTTCCTCACCAACAATATAATCCTTCATCTTACTCTCTCCTTTAAAGATAATTGATTAAATTAAAAATAGGTAATAAAATAGAGAGGATAACCCCAGCAACAATAACTGATAAAACCAAGATCAATACGGGCTCAGCTAATGAAGTAATTAACTCTAGGTCCGTCTCTAGCTCCTGCTCATAATAATCTGCAACCTTAAGCAGTACCTTTCCTAACTGACCAGTCTCCTCTCCAACACTGACCATCTGCAATACCATCTCTGGCAATAGTCCAATACCTCCTAGAGCATTACGAAGGCTACCTCCTTCTTTTACCGTCTGTTGAACTCGTTTCAACTTTCTTTCAACCACCTTATTATTCACAATCTTTTCTATACTCACTAACGCTGGTAACAAACTAACTCCATTCAATAATAAAGTCCCTAAGGTTCTTGTGATTCTAGTTACCATAATTTTTAAGATTAAATTATTAATTAAAGGTACTTTCAATAACAACTGATCCAATAAAGAACGCCCTTGCTTACTTTTAAAGTAAATGACTGTAGTAATTGACAAAGTAACCAACCCCAATAAAATAAGCAACCAATATCCAGTCAAGACTTCTGTTATCTGTAATAGGCTTCGGGTTATCAATGGTAGATTTAAATTATAGGTAGCAAATACTTCTGTAAATAAAGGTAGTACAACATAAAAGATAAATAACAACAAACCACAAGCAACAGCTACAATAAAGAGCGGATAAGCTAAAATTGCTCGTAACTTCTTCCTTAATTGTAACTGTTTTTCAAAATAAGTTGCTAAATCAGTTACCACAGCAGCCAAACAGTCCCCTTCCTCTCCAGCTGCAATCATATTAATTACTAAATTTGAAAATATATTAGAATGTCTTCCAACTGCGGTCGATAACCTTTTACCTTGTTCAACATCTTCTTTGATCTGATTGATTATTGAATCTAAATTAGAATTAGTAAACTGCTCTGCTAAAAGCGATAAAGAGCTTGCCAATGGCAAACCACTATCAACCATTGTAGCAAATTGGCGCATAAAAGTAGCTAATTCTTGATATGTTATTTTGGTAAATAATTTACCAAAAAGATTCTTATTAACTTTATTTTTCTGCTCAGCTTCAAGACCAATAATATAATACCCCTCTTGCTTCAACCTCTTGGCTGCAATCATTTCATCTTTAGCTTCTATGCTACCCCTCTTTTTAGTTCCAGTTGCTGATATAACCTGATAATTAAAGATTTTCATTTAACTTGACACCTTAACTTCAGTTTCTAATCGCGATGTTACTCTCTTTACCTCTGCTAAAGTTGTTATACCCACTTTAGCTTTCCGAATTCCACTTTCAGATAGAGAATCCATTCCTTGCTTCAAAACAAATCTTTTTAGTTGAGTACTAGAAACACCTTCAGTAATAAGTCTTCTTAAATTATGATCTAAGTTTAGAACTTCATAAATAACAGTCCGTCCCTGATAACCTAGATAATTACACTCTGAACAACCTACTCCCCGATAAAAAGTCTCACCAACTACTAGTTGCTCCTTAAAATAAAATTGCTCACTTTCAGCTACTTTTAATCGATACTCTTCCTTACAATTATCACAAATTTTACGTACCAGTCGTTGAGCTATAATTCCTACTACTGAAGAAGCAACTAAAAAACCCTCAACCCCCATCTCAATCAACCTAATCACAGAACTGACAGCATCATTAGTATGGATCGTACTCAAAACTAGATGCCCAGTTAATGATGACTGAATAGCTATTTTTGCTGTTTCGTAATCCCTAATTTCTCCGACCATGATTATATCAGGATCTTGACGTAAGATTGCTCGTAAGCCTGTTGCAAAACCGAGATTAACTTTAGAGTTGATCTGAACTTGATTAATCCCTGACAATCGATATTCAACTGGATCTTCAATAGTGATAATATTACTGGTAGTTGAATTTAGTTGTTTTATAATTGAATATAAAGTCGTCGTCTTACCACTACCTGTTGGCCCGGAAACTAAGATCAACCCATGTGATTGATTAATCATCCTTTTAATTTTAGGAATTACTTGACAACCAAAGCCCAATTCCTCCAAGTCAAACAATAAGTTCCCCTTATCCAAAATTCTGATTACTACTTTTTCTCCAACTACCGTTGGTAAAATAGCAATTCTCAAATCAATCTGCCGTTCTTTATAACTCCACTTTTTTCTCCCATCTTGGGGTACCCTCTTAATGGCAATATCTAAATCAGCCATAATCTTAATTCTTGATACTAAAGCAGGCTGAACCCCCTGCGGTAGAGTCAATGCTTCCTGTAATAAACCATCAATTCGATATCTAACCCTCAACTTCTCTCCTACTACTTCAAGATGAATATCACTCACCTTTGCTTTAATTGCTTGGTTAATGATCAAATCAACTATTTCTATCATTGTTGCTATAGCTAATTCATCTTTGGTAATATTAAAGTACTTCTTTTTTAATTCTATCTTATCCAAGTGTTCAATAATTTCATTTTCAACTTCATAATACTTACCAAGTTCAGATTGCTCCATTATCTTATCCCACCTAGCTTCTGACTGATTTACTAGTATTTTATCTATATTTTGGAAGATTATACATAGCAATTTGTTTTTATTGACTCCAAATACTAAACCCTGCATCTAAAATAGGATGCAGGGTTACTAATTTCAAATTATTCTGTTTCATTTTTTATATCAGCTACTTCCTGTTGTAGTTCTTTTACAGTACTAATCAACTCTTTCATCTGCTCCCTTTCTTCTCTTAATTCATTATAAATCATAGCCATTTCTTGGTTTGCTCGTTGATCTGACATATTTCCAACTAACCCAGTCATCTTTTCTTTTCCATCATCCATTACTTGCGAAGCCATACTTCCAGCTGTTAATGCTCCCTGCACTCCTTTAACTGCTACATTTCTAGCATTCCGCTTTAAAGTTGGCCCTAATAAATAAGTTGCAGCAGCTATTCCGATACCTAACACAAAGTTTTGAGTTCCAAATGGCTTTAAAAGTTTCATTTTCTGCCTCCCCTCTTAACTAATCTACTGTTTTCGCTCTGAAATATTATGCTCACTATCTTCTATCAATTCAGTACTAAATTCTTCTTCCATAAATCCCTCTTCTAAATCTAACTTTCCTGCAAAGGAGCTCTGATTTCGTTTCATATTTTCATATTGAGCTTCAGCTATAATATCTTCAACCTCTTCTTTAAAACTGTATGTTGCTTCCTTAGTCAAATCTACAGCACTAAATACTTGGCTAGTAGTTGATACCGCCGCTTTTCTAAGCGGTTTTTTAAACTTCTTTAATCCACAAAAAGTAGCAATTCCATATACTATCCCTAAAGGAATCATTTAATCCCCCATTTCATTTGAAAATTCATAATACAGCTTTTACAATTAAGTTTAAAATATCAAAATCAAAACACTTTAAAAGATGGTATTTAATTTCAGCGCCCAAACATAAACACCTTAGTTATTGCTTTAATAATACCTTTTTCCTGATACTTTTCACTCAATTTGCTAGTTTCACTCCATAATTTTTTAATATATTCTCTCCAAATATTAATAATCTCTTTTCTTTCCTGTGGGTTTTCTTTCATATATTTAAAGCTAGTTAATAAATTTTCTTTAACCAATCTAATTGTTTGATTTAATTCACTACTTATCTTTTCTTTCATTATAGCCTCCTTTCACGATTTTATAGTGCACAGTTTGTAAGTGATTATGTGTAATCCAAGCTCAAAAAATTCTAACAAAGACTCTAAATAAGTTTTTAAAATATATTCCCTATATTTTTTAGCTATACACAATTAACTTAAAACTGAATTACTATAAAACTTACAAAATAAAACTTATAAACTTAGGCTTTATAATTTAGTTAGAGCTAGAATTAAGTTTAACTTTCCTCTACTATTTGATAGTATAAGCTAAAAAAAATTAAATATTCAATCCTAATTGTCAGGAAAATATTACTTATAATCTTACTTGTTCTTGAATCTGTTTCTGTGTATTCAAATATCAATCTAGGTAATACTACTTAATAAGAAAGTAGGGAAAGGAGTGACTATATTATTAATGAAAAAAGATCTATGACTCAACAACCAAATATCGTTTCCTATCTGCCAGGTCGAATCAGATTTAAGATCAAAGAAATCAAAAATAATAACTCTCTAGCCCGAAAAATCAAGCAGTTATTACTTAAATTTAATAGTATCAAATGTATAACAACTAATATATATAGTAAATCTATCTTAATCTACTATCAACCCAATCAAATCTCAGCTAAAACAATTGTTAAGAAGTTAAGCTATCTATTGACAAAATATAAAAATTTAAAAGAAAATAGAGTAATCAATCGTGTCACTCCTACCTTAAAACAAAATTCAGTTGAAATACCTAAGTTTTCTAAGCAATCACCCCAGCAAAAAGAATGGTATAAGTTAACTTCACAGCAAATTATCAAGACTTTAAGTAGTGATCCTAAGCAAGGTTTGAAGGAAAAACAGGCCCAACAAATAATTGAAAAGTTAGGGCCAAACCAATTCAATCAAAAGAAAAAAAGGAGCTTTTGGCAACTATTTTTAGATCAATTTAAAGATTTTATTATTAAACTATTGTTAGGAGCTAGCCTTACTTCTTTTCTATTGGGCCAAGTTAGTGATGCTTTAATCATCTTAGCAATTACAATTTTAGAGGCACTGTTAGGTTCATGGCAGGAATTCAAGGCCAAAAAATCATTAACTTCCCTAAAAAAATATTCAGAAACAGAAACTAAAGTAATCAGAAATAATATAACAACAAAAATCAACTCTAAGAAGCTAGTTCCAGGAGATATTATATCTTTAGAAGCAGGAGATATTATCCCCGCTGATGCTAGATTAATTGATAGCTCTAAGTTAAAGGTAAATGAAGCAACCTTAACCGGTGAATCAGAGGCTATCTCTAAAACACATAAGGTTGAATATACATCTACCAAACCATTAGCAGATAGAAATAATATGATCTTTATGGGAACAAGTATTGTTAAAGGGAGAGCAAAGGCTATTGTAGTAGCTACCGGTAATCATACCCAGATGGGCTATATTTCTCAAAAAGTTAACACCTCTAAACAACAATCTACTCCTTTAGAAAAAGACCTCCATCAATTAGCTAAACATATTACTTGGGCTTGTTTAGCTACTTGTAGTGGAATTATATTTACTGGATTTTTAACTGGTCAACCATTAGTTCAGATGATCAAGACAGGGTTAGGCTTAGCTATTGGAGCTATCCCAGAAGGATTAGCTACAATTTTAACTATTTCTTTGGCCTTTGGAGTTAAAAAAATAGCAGAAAGAGGGGCTATTGTAAAGCAACTATCTGCTACTGAAAATCTAAGCTGTACCGACATAATTTGTACAGATAAAACAGGAACTTTAACTACAGGACAGATGACTGTAACAGAAGTCCAGACTATCAATCATAAATATAAAGTTTCAGGTAGAGGCTATTCAACTATCGGAAAATTTTATTGTAATCAACAACTTATCAACCCTCAAAAACGACAAGATTTAAAACAATTGTTAACAATAGCCTCATTATGTAATAATACATCATATGAAAAAAATAGTGAGTCTTTAAAGGTTATTGGCGATCCCACTGAGGGTGCTTTACTGGTTTTGGCCCATAAAGCAAATCTAGACCTTACAGACTTTGATTGTTATACTCGTAAAGATGAGATTCCTTTTGACTCAGAAACGAAAAAAATGACAGTTATCTGCCAAGATGGTTCTGGTAACTATTCAATCAATGTTAAAGGGGCTCCAGATATCATTCTTGCCAAGTGTTCCAATATTTTTGATGGAAAGCAAATCAGAAAGTTAACTAAAGAAGATACTGAAAAAATAAATACTCAAATAAAAGAAATGGGAAATAAAGCACTACGAGTGATGGGCTTTGCTTGTAAAAAGTTAGATTATAAGCCAACTACTGATCATATGATTGAAGAAGGCTTAACTTTTATAGGTTTAACAGGTATGATTGATCCTCCCCGTTCTAAAGTTAAAGATGCAATTAAGCAATGCCGTCAAGCAGGAATTAAGGTCATAATGATTACTGGAGACCATAAGCGAACAGCGAAAGCTATTGGCAAAAAACTTAACCTATTCGATCCAACAAAAAATGAACAAGTACTAACTGGGCAACAATTAAATAACCTCTCTAAACAACAACTAACTGAGAAAATTGATAGAATTTCAATCTTCGCTCGTACATCACCCCAACAAAAGTTAAGAATCGTTAAAGTTTTAAAAGAGAAGGGTCATGTAGTTACTATGACAGGTGATGGAGTCAATGATGCTCCCGCCATCAAAGAAGCAGATATTGGTATTGCTATGGGCCAATCTGGAACTGATATAGCCCAAGAGGCATCATCAATTGTCTTAACTGATGACAACTTCACTACAATTGTAGATGCTATTAAAGAAGGTAGAAGTATCAGTAGCAATATTAAAAGATTTTTAAAATATGTCTTAGCTGGAAATATTGGTGAAGCAATTGCTATTTTCATTTCTGCAATTTTAGGTTTACCACCACCTTTAATTGCTAGTCAACTGTTGTTAATTAACTTTATTACAGAAGGATTCCCTGCTTTATCGCTGGGGATTGAACCAGCAGATCATAATAATATGAAAAAGCCACCAAGAGATGGACAACAGAGCATTCTTGATCGGAACCTCTTATCACAGATATTATTTAAAGGTTCATTATTGGGAGCTAGTACAGCAGGTTTATATCTAACCAACTACTTTACTACCGGTAATTTGACCAAAGCTAGTACCCTTGCTTATGCTAATCTAGTAATTACTCAGATGGTTCATGTCTTTCAATGTAGAAATAAACCTATTAGAGCCAATAGGTATATAGTCCCAGCAGTTATAATCTCTTGTTTACTACTGCTAAGCAGTATATACCTTCCACCATTAATGCAGCTTTTCGGTACTGTTCCTTTACAGTTATTTGATTGGATTATTATTTTATCTATCTCTAGTTTAATCAGTTTAATTAACTATACTCCGCAAAAAAAACTAACCCAATCTACACCAACTTGTTAACTAAAAATTGACTGATCAAAAAAGCACTCCTGCATTAGCAGGAGTGCTTTTATTTTAAACCATCTTTATCTTTTAAAAATAACTCTCTTTCTTGAGCAGTCAACTCAGTAAAATCATTCTCAGTAGCTGGATTATTATTCAGCATTTCCTTTAATAATGGCCCTAACAGGTATCCTGTCAAACTCAAACCTACTGAAAACAAGATACCTTTAGCTGTTAATAGACTGGATATTTTCTTCATCAAGATCAGCTCCTTCAATTTTATCAAGCTTAGGTTCAATCTGCAAAATTCTTGCACTATTCAAAATAGCTAAAATTGAATTTAAAGTACTCAAACTCTTAGCTGCAAATGGATTAATAGACCCAAACAGAGCGATTGCACCCAACAATAAGCTAAATCCTTGGCCCACAACTATATTAAACTTTATTTGTTGATAACTTTCTTCTGATAAAGCTAATAATTTAGGAAGTAATTTCAAATCATTATCTAACAGAATACAATCTGATGAAGATACTACTTCCTTACATTCATCTTGATTAAATGTCAGACCCAAATCAGCTCTCTCCATAGCAACTAAATCATTTATTCCATCTCCTAGCATAATAGTATTTTTATCTTTGCTAACAAGCTGCTCCATTTTATCTTGATCTCTTAACTCTCCATAATATTCTTCTATCTCTAACTGATGAGCAACATGCTCTACATTTGATATCCTATCTCCGCTTAATAATTCTACACCTATTCCTCTTCTCTTCAACTGAGCAATAACTTTCTTACTTCCAGAACGCAACTGCTCTTTTAATCTTACCTTACCTATTAATTTATCAGCAGTACCTATATGAACTGTCAAATGCTCTCCTACAAATTTTACTTCTTTAATCAACAATATTCCAGAATTTCTAGTAGTTGTTATAGAAGCAATCCGATCTTGTTTAATTAAATCAAATCTTTGCTGACAGACCAGCTTTAAATCTTCGTAGCAATAATTATCATCATTTAATTCTGCCTCTACTACTTCTAACTTTCCTGAAGTTAATGTCCCTGTCTTATCAAGTCCAATCTTGTCAACCGTTATAATCTTTTCAACTTTATTAACATCTTTCAACAAGATTTTATTTTTTAATAATAACTTGGCATATTTAACTAGTCCAACATTTAAAGCAATCTCAGTTGCATTAGGAGACATTACTAATAATACACTCAACGGGCCAAGCAAAGTTCCTGTAATTAGATAGCTACTGATTGCTAAGCTAAAAGCAGTATAAAGGGATTTTTCTTGGTAGATATCAACTTCTTCTCGTAACTGCATCTTGACTTGCTCCAGTTTAGTCTCTTGAGTAATTGAAGCTTTAGCAACTTCTACCTTTATTTCTCCAGCAAGAAGAAACATTCCCTGTGCAACCTTGGCCCCTTCCTCTAACTCTTTTACTTCTGGTTGCCCAGTTCGATAATTAAGACTTACAATAGCAGTTCCTTCCTTGATAGTACCTGTCACTAAGATCATTTCTTCTTCATAAAATGAAAGAAGGTCACCACTTTCTACTTCCTTTAATGGTAATAAGTATTCTTGCTGATTATAGTTATACCAGACTAATTCCAAACGATCTCGATCACTTTCTAATAAGACTTGTTGTAACTGTAAATTAGAGTATTCTCCAATCAGGTCAGTAATCGATTTTAAAAATAAAAGAGCTAACCCTGTACTCTCCCTTAATAATGTCAACAAAATTCCTGACCAAACAAGTAAATCATCTGCCAACGCTGTGATAGACTGATTCATTCTTTCGTAGATTTTACTTAGAGTTGGATAACTATTAACTAAACTAACAATTGCAGCACCTATTAAAAAAATTAAATCCTTATTTAAAATAGATTTACCCCATAACAACCCTTTGACCTTATAGATCAAAAAGATTCCAGCAAATAAAAAAGTCTTATCCCGGGCAGCAACAAAGTTCCTTTTCGCCTGATAATAATCTTCATAATATTCGTGCAGGTAACTTAAATAATCATCAACTTCAAATTCCTGAACCGCTCTTACTACCTCTTTTGTAGTTAACTTACTCCTCTCATACTCAAGCACTAAAGTACCAATTACTGGATTGGCCCTTACCTTCTTCAACCCAGTCAACCTTCGCAAATATATTTCCATAACCTCTGCTGACTGCTCATCTTTATATAACTCAGCTATTCTTAACCTAATTCGACCAGGTACAAAACTTAAAATTTTCATTTTTTAAACACCTATTGCTAGTTTAAACAGATTAATTTAAATATATTCTTTTTATCTTACTTCTTTAAATTTCAAAAAACAAAGACCAACTCTTAAGAGTTGATCTTTACAAGTATTATTTATTATTTAATATAACTTACTACTTCAGATAGATCCCTTCTTGAAGTCCTTGGCCCTAATTTTTCTTCTGGATAGCCTACGGTAATAAAAGCATAAATTTCAAGAGAAGAATCAAGATTTAAAATTTCTTCCACTTTCTCCTCATTAAAACCTCCAATCCAGCAAGTTCCCAAACCTAAAGTTGGTGCTTTCAATAATATATTTTGAATTGCTGCTGCAGTATCCTGAATTATATATAAATTCTCCCCTCTCTCTCCATATTTATCAACTGTTTTAGTAGGATCTGCACAGACTGCAATCAACTTAAGAGTTCCTTTAGACATCCAGTTAGTATTAAAAGCAACCATAGCTTCTTTTCTTAACTCTTCTATAATATCCTGATTTTCAATCACTTTAAATCTCCACGGCTGAAAATTAGCTGCACTAGGGGCCAACACTGCTGCCTCAAGTAATTGTTCAATCTTTTCTGACTCTACTTCTTTTTCTTGATACTTTCTAACACTTCTTCTTTGTTGCAACAACTCAAAGATATCTGTACACATACTAACCACTCTCCTTTAGCTAATTATATTTATATGAAATAAAAAAGCTATTAATACATCTAACAATTAAACGAATATTAATCATCTTCTGACATTTTTTCTGTTAGATTATTTACAGCTCCAGTAATCTGTTGATTTAATTTAATAATATTCTGATTAATTTTTTCAATATTTTGCACCAGTTCTTGTGATTCTTCAGCTAACTCTTTTACCTCATTAGCCACAACCGAAAAACCTCGCCCCTCTTTACCAGCTCTAGCAGCCTCAATCGAAGCATTAATAGCTAAGATATTCAGATTTTTAGTTACTTGTTCTACCTTATTTATGGACTGACTAATATCTAAAGAATTATCTTCAATCGAATTATAAATATTTGTCAATTGACTGGTTGCAGATTCTAATAAATTATGTTGCTCCTTTTTATACATCTCAACAATATAATACAGTAAATAAGAACTCTCCCCACTGATCAACTCTTGATCATTTCTCATATTTTCTTTTACTTTAGCTAATACTTGATTAGAACCAGTAACTTCAACAACCAAATCAACTCTTCGATCATTAATTATATCCATCATATCTGTAGTATGTTCAATCCCTAATTCTTGGGCCAACTTTATTCCTGGAGAATTTAAATCTATATCAGCTATTTGCTTAACCTTTATAAAGTTCAATTCTACAAAAATTCTTAATAATTCAGCTCCAATCTCTCCAGCCCCAATAACCCCAACAACTATATTCTCTTGCCCTAACTCTGAAGCCATTTTAAACTCCTCCTTAAGATAGATTAATTTATAAGTTCTAGCTGAGATAAAATAGCATTCTTCATAACTTCAACATCAGCCTTTTGTCCAGTCCAAATTTCAAATGCAATTGCTCCTTGATAAATAAGCATTCCTAGCCCACTGACAGTTTTTACTCCTAACTCTTTAGCCCTTTTTAATAATACAGTCTCAACTGGATTATATACCAGATCTGTTATTAGTGAAGATTTTTCTAATAATCTATCTCCTATAACCGGTGCTATATTAGTTTGAGGATACATCCCTATCGGGGTAGTATCAACAATTAAATCAAGCTCAGGTAAATCATTTACTAAAGCCTCCTCTTCTAATGGAAAGGCTTTTACCTTTGATAAAGTCAACTTTTCGTCAAGATCTTTTGCTAAATTAACTGCTGATTCAAATGTACGATTAGTTATATATAACTCACTAGCTCCTTCTAAACCTAACTGAAAAGCAACAGCTTTAGCAGCCCCACCTGCTCCAATTATTAAAACCTTTTTACCTTGAGCACTAAACCCTCCTTCTTTCTCTAATGCCTTCATAAACCCTTGTCCATCTGTATTATGTCCAATCAATCTTCCTTCTTTATTTTCAATCGTATTAACTGCTCCAATTAATTTAGCCTCCTTAGACAAGCTATCTAAAGAATTTATGACTACTTCTTTATGGGGAATAGTAACATTAACTCCTTTAATACCTAAAGCTTTAATCCCTTGCAATGCTTCTTTAACTTCTTCAGCCTTAACTTGAAAAGCTAAATAACGATAATTTAGATCTAATTGATCAAAGACAGCATTATGCATTACTGGTGATTTAGAATGTTCAACTGGATCTCCTAACAAGCCTACTAATTTAGTAGAACTATTGATCATATTTTCACAC
This sequence comes from Natroniella sp. ANB-PHB2, assembly GCF_046097105.1. Classification (GTDB taxonomy): domain Bacteria; phylum Bacillota; class Halanaerobiia; order Halobacteroidales; family Halobacteroidaceae; genus Natroniella. The sequence goes on from NZ_CP175562.1 coordinate 1,600,723, forward strand.
CTTTCTAAGCAACAATTTGATTAAACTTTAGCACCCTCTTGCAACTGATTATTAACTAAGTAATTACTATATATATATGTTAGAGCAATCGCTAACATAATTCTTACCCCTAACATAATTACTCCTCTACCACCAATCGCAATAAATAGCAATGTATCTTCTATAACTGCATGACAGATTGCTAAAAACACTCCCACACTCATCAATTCCTCTGCTGTAAGTCTATCTTCATCTACAATTCTAATTATAACTCCAGCTCCATAAGTGATACCAAAAATTTGAGAAACAATTAAAGGCAACCCTGCTTCCGAAGGCAAATTAAAATATTTTAAAAAAGGATTAAATAATTGTGAAACTTTATCTAAAATTCCTACTTCATCTGCTATTTCAATCCCAATTAATAAGGGAAAGATAATTTTAGCAATATCAATTAACAGTTCTAGATTCCCTGATAATATCTCTAGCAACATTTCTGACCAATCCATACTAATCCTCCTATGAACTATAATATTAAATTTAAAATTACTCCTACTATTAGAGAACTTACTACTCTTAAGATAACTAAATTTAGAACATTAACCTTCATCTTTTTCATTACCGCTCCTTCTATAATCAAACTATGGGCCAACCCTAACATAGTACCTAAAATTGTAATCTCTCTAACCCCCAATTGTAAACTAGAAATAGCTCCAATAGCAGCATAAAGGTTTAAAAAATACCCAGTCATCAAAACAACTACCGCTTCTCCAGGTAACCCAAACAACTGCATCATCGGACTAAAAAAACCAGCCAAATATTCAATTATACCAACATTTTTAAGAAAAGTTATCAATATATAAACTGGAACAATCACCTTTATTAAATCAACATAAGTAACAAAAGCCTTTTTACAGCCTTTTTTTACCGCATTAAATAGATTGACCATATAACTATAAATCCTCCTCTAAAATATTTTAAAATTGTTCTTTAATATCGACTATTTCAATATCAATACTCTAAATTCCTTCCTACAATAAATAATAGTTAATATCTTACATTTAAATTGATCTTTTTTTATTTTTTTCCCATCAATACAGCTGCTACAAAAGCCGTCACAGGAATCGAAATAATCAAACCAATACTACCTGTAATTCCGCGAACAAACTCTGTTGCAATGATATCCATATTAATAATCCTCATCCAATGCATTTCTACACCCAATAATAACAATAACAACGGTATTGCACTACCTACATAGGCTAACAACAATGTATTGGCCATTGTTCCCATAATATCACGCCCTACATTTAGACCAGCTAACATCAAATTAGAAACCCTCAGCGTCCGATTATTATTACTAATTTCAAAAATAGCTGATGCTACCGACATACTGACATCTGTAACTGCCCCCAAAGAGCCTATTATGATCCCTGCAAAAAGCAAACCTCTAATATTTATATCCTGATCCAAATTAAATAACATCATAGCTTCTTCACTATTAAAACCGGTCAGATATGCCAACTCCCCTACCCATAAAGTCAAAAGACCAGCTATTCCTACTCCAGTAGCTGTACCTATGATTGCTGCTAAAGACTTCTCATTAACCCCGCCAATAATTAACAAAGTAGGAATTATGATTATAACTGCGGAAATTGAAGTTATAAAAATAGGATCATAGCCTCCTAATAATGCAGGAAGCATAAACCTAGCAATAACCAACCCTGCAAAGACTAAAGTTATAATCGTCTTTAATCCAGACTTTCCTCCAACTAAAACTAACAATAACATAAAAATAATGGTTAAATAAAACAAACCACGATCCCGAGCAACATCATGCAAATAAATTTTTTCAAGTTGATCTGTTGCATCTCTAGAAACCAGTATAACATCTTGCCCTTCTTCTAAATAAAGGCTTAAATATGTATTTCCTTCTTCATAAGTATTCCTAACAGTTATTTTTTCTCCTTGATGAGGCCCAGTTGTTAATAATACCTCAGCCCTTTGCTCGACCATTCTCGAATGACCCTCTGATTCAATCTCTCGAACAAATAAAACCTTACCTCGATAATACTCTTCCACTTCTTGTTCTTCAATTTCTCTAGCATGAGTAATACTTTCAATACTCATAGGGGCAATTAAACTTACTAAGACTAAAATTATTATCAATTTCTTAGGGAATTTAAGCATAAACCCACCCTTTCTATGTAATTTAGACTCAACTTCTTTACTTAAACCTTTCCCAACTAAAAAATCATTATCTTGAGTTTAAAACAAGATAATGATTTTATTAATTCAATCTAATTATATATACTATTTTTATTAAAATCAAACTGACTTAAGCACAAAAACTCAGCATCTAGATTAAAATTAATGCCCCTAAACGAGCAAAAATTCCTCCTAACAAAAAAGATAGAGTAGTTGTCAAAACAAGTACTCCTCCAGCTATAGAGAGCTTAAATTCACGCCCCAAAATAGCCAATACAGCAATACATGGCACATAAAACAATCCCACAACTGCTCCTACAAAAAGCTGTAAACTTGTTAAGTTCATTTCAAGTAATGGCAATACAGATAACTCTCTTCTCACAATTCCCAATACTAATGGCACAGCTGCCTCTTCTGGTAACCTCAACCAACCAGTTATTACAGGACTCATCATCCTTCCAATAACCTCTAAAATCCCAACCTCATATAATACCGCAGCTAATGCTATGGCATAAAACATCGTTACAGCTCCGCTAAAGACATAACTCTTTAATCTAATCAAGATCTTTTTTCCTAAAATATTCCACTTAGGCCATAATAATTCCGGAACTTCTACTACTGTTTCTGGACGCTCTCCTTCTAAAAAATAATTTAAAATAAATCCAGATCCAATCAAGACAAGCCCTGATACCATAAATAAAGCCACCATCACTATAAGCGACTCCTCAGCTAATAAAGAAATAAAAGCTCCTGTTTGAGCAATACAAGGAACGCTCAAACAGATCATAGTCGAAACCATCACCCGCTCCTTATAACTACTCATTGCCCTAGTAGCTGTAATTCCAGGTATTGCACAACCATAGCCTAATAATAATGGAATAACATTTCCCCCTGAAAGACCAATCTTATTCAACAAACCATCAACTAAAATTCCTAGCCTTGGTAAGTATCCACTATCTTCTAAAATACTTAACACAGAATAAAAAGAGATAATATAAGGCAACACAAGAGCAAATGGCCATTCTAAACCTTTAATTAAGAATCCATATTCACCAATTAAAATATTTCTAATTAGACCGCTAGGAACTACAGATTCTACTGCTGCAGTTATCACCGGAAAGATCAAGCCTCTAAAGAAAGGTAACAAAACAAACTGTCTGACCCCCATTCCCAGTCCCACAACTATCCCAAAAACCAAAGTTAAAATCAAAATTGCTAAAGGAAGACCAGGCCAGGGCTGAACCAATAGTTGACCCCACCGTTCTCGATTCAGTAGGCTATCTCTTCTCGAACCAACTTTAACTTCTTGATTTAAATTTTCAGCTACTTCCCAACTGGCTTCTAACTCAACTTTTTTCTTGAAGACAAGGCTATCATTGATGGTATCTCTTACATTCTCTTCTAGCTCTTCAAAACCAGTTCCATCAACTGCAACTGTTGGAATTACTGGAATCCCTAATTGTTCAGCCAATAACTCAAGATCAAGCTCATAATCTTTTTCTTCTATAATATCAATCCTATTAATAGCTACTATGGTAGGTATCTTCTTTTTCAAAACTTGTAGTAATAAATACAAACTACTTTCTAAGTTATTAGCATCAAGTACACAAATAACAGCCTCAGGATCTTCATCTAACATCTCAACTGCTACTTCTTCTGCTTCATTAGTAGCATCAAGTGTATATGTCCCTGGTACATCGATTAATTCAACTTCTGTATTACCAAATGTTGCACTTCCAGCTTTATATTCTACTGTCGTTCCAGCATAATTGGCCATTCCTACATCTAAACCAGTCAAGCGATTAAAAAATACACTCTTCCCTACATTAGGAGGGCCAATTAAAAGTACCTTTTTTTTAGAATTTTTCAACTGTTTAGCTTCCATATTGAGCACCACTTGTCATCTCAATTTTTTTAGCCAACTTACGTCCAATTGCTACATTTCTTCCTTCTACTGCTGCCACCACTGGCCCTCCACAAGGTTGTTTAGTCTTTAATTCAACCTTTTTACCTATTCTAAAACCCAGAGGAGATAACAAAGAATGATCAGGTACAGCAGAAATCACTGCTTTATCTCCTGGTTTCAATTTATCAAGAGTTAACTCTTCTTCAACCAACTCTTCTTTACCTCCAATAAAATTCAATGCTACCTTCTTCAAACTGACTCCCATTTTTCAACACCACCTCAATCTATTTTTTAACAGACTTTTTTGTAATAACAACACTCTGCTTACCAAAACTCTGCTTAACCTCACCAGTAGGAAGCTCTGTTACTTCAGCAGGCTCTAACTTAGGATAGAGTAATTCTAACAAGCCATTAGGATTACGATAGATTAATCTTTGGCCCTCTTGTAACTGACATAATACCTCTTTAACAATCTCTTTCTTAGGAATAACATGTAGAGAAAATAAAATAAGATCAAAATCAGAAACTTCTACTTCCATTCCCTCGATCAACTTAAAATCTATCTTGGAATCTAATCCTAGTTCTGTTATCAAATCCTGAGCAACAGTTATTGCCTTGGGGTCATTATCGATTCCAGTTACATCATAGCCATTTTCAGCTAGAATGATAGCTGTCAAAGGCAATGGCCCACTACCAATATGTAGTATCCTTCCTGTTTGGTTTAATTCAGCTAACTCTAATTCTCTTTCTATCATCTTTTTATAAAATAAATTACAGTATAATTTCCTAAAGAAACTGAATCGATTTCCAACATGCTCTAATTTCTTGACTATTTTCAAAAAAAACTCAACTATACATAGTAGCTTTTCTGAAAAGAAACTTATTAGACTTGCTTCCGTATTTATCTCTTTTTTCAAAAATTACACCTTCTCTTTATTATTAATTTAAGCACCTCAAGTTTTGCTATTGGCGAATAACGGTATATCTTCAGTAGTAATTAAATAAATCGCTGTTAGAGCTGATAAGACCAAAGGAAACCAGTAAGTTACTAGCCGAGTTAAGAGAGCAACTGCTAATCCTTCAGCAAACAATAATCCATTAATACTTAAAATAAAAGCCATACTTCCCTCAAAAGTTCCTAATCCTCCAGGTGATAAAGGTAATATGCTAACCAAATAAGCTGCATAAGTTACTATCACCGCCAAAATAAATTGGACACTAAACCCTAACACAGACGCTACCAAATAAATTTTAACCGGATAAAAGCCCCAAACTAGCAAAGAAATTATTAATAACCAATTTCTTTCACTTGGAGTCATAATATTCTTAACTTGACAAACAGCCTTACTTATAAAAGCAAAGCCATCAATAAAGACCTTATAAACTTTATAACTAAATCTTTCTTTAACCATTGAATTGTCCTTTTGATCAATTTGCTGCTTTCTATCTTTCTCATTTTGATTATAGATCAGCCATATAATCAAACCAAAGAATAAAGCAAATACTAAAAAGGAGATATAAATAATTTTAGGCAAAACAAAATTAACAGATGCAATAATTAAAAATAATAAACATAATAACAAAAACGGCAACAATGAAATATATTTATGGGCAACTAAAAAAGAAGTCAACTCTTGATAAGATAAACCGGTCTGTTGGTGAAAGAGATACACTTTGGCAGCCTCGCCTCCTAATTTGGAAGACGGGGTCACACTCTCTACAAATCCTCCAGCTAAATAAGTTGAAAAGACTTGCCTAAAAGAAATATTAGGTGCCTTTTTCCTAAGTAAGTAATACCATTGATATGCTGTTAAAGATAAAGTCCCAATCTGTAAAACAAAGAGACTGAAGATCACCGTCGAATTGACACCTTGCCAGATACTCCTTATCTCATCCCACCCTGTACTAATAGTTAATATAGTAAGAGCTATAACTCCTATAATCCATAATAAAACCTTTTTATTGAACATTACTTACCTCCTTAGTAAACAAAACAGATCTATCAAAGGTAATCATCTTTTGTCTCTTAAGGGCATCAGGTTGATAATCAGTTGGCAAGTAATCATACTGATCTTCAAAATAATCCCGAGGTTGCCTAAATATCAAACGAGCTCCCTTTTTAGCATTAGCTAACAAATTATTCAAAATATCAACCTTGGGTTCAGCCTGTAATGCTATCAATGCTACTGTAAATTCCGGAGGCTCAAACTCAATTGCATCACCCTCTAACACCTCAATCTTATCTTCTAAACCTAAATTTTGAATACAAGACTCTGCTCTATCAATTACTTCTTGATCCCGATCAAGGGCCAACACCTTTGCACCTGTCAACTCTGCCAAATAAACAGCACTAAAAGGCATCGCCCCACATCCTACATTTAAGACTACATCATCAGCTGTTATTTGAGCTAGATCTATCTCTTTTTTTAAGATTGCTTTGTACGGCCAAGCATATAGCTTAAACATCAACGGTATATCATTCAATTTCTTTTCTAACTTTGCTACTACATCCTTAATTAACTTCACTCTTAATCGACCCCTTAACTAAATTATATAAATCATTGTTGTAATATAATTAAACATAATAATCATTCTCATTCAATGCTAAAAATAAAACTACCTTATCTCAGCTCTACTATGAGTACCAAAAGTTGATATCCATTCTCACGACTTCTCTTTAAAAAAGACTACTGCTAATTAACAATTTTCACAATAGCCATAAAACTTAATTCTATGCTCAGTAACTAAAAAATCATACTTTTTCTCCAGGTCAGCTTCAAAATCTTCTAAAATTTGATCATTGAATTCAATCACTGCTCCACAATCAACACAGATTAAATGATGGTGGTGGTCATTATTATTTCCTTCTAATTCATACCTTCGACAGTTATCATCAAAATTCAATTGCTGGACAATAGCTAATTCATCAAATAACTCTAAAGTCCGATAAACTGTTGCCAAACCAATCCCTGCATCATGTTGCTTAACAATATTATAAATCTCTTCTGCACTTAAATGTTCACCTTCATTATCAGCTAAAATCTGTAAGATCAAATCCCGTTGAGAGGTTAATTTATAATTATTTGTAGCCAAAATATTCTTTAGCTCTTGTGTCTTTTTTCCCATACTTTCACCCACTAATTAATAATATTATTATTAATTATAACTTATTACCTAACTAATGTCAACTTAGCATGTGAAAAAGACCAAGCTTGAGTTAAACTTTAACTTGATGACCTTTCTCAAGCTTGATCATAATATATTTACCCCAGTAGATTACAAATCACATTTGAGATCTTATCTAATATATCGTAAAACTTACCATTAACAATTTCAGATAATTCACTTCCCCACCCATCATTATCAATTCCAATAGTCACCATTAGTAACTCTTTTAAATTAATAGAATCTTTAGGTCTTATCTTTAAATAATCTAACTCTCCTGGTCTAACTATCTCTCTCATCGTATCTAAAACCAAAATTCTTTCCGCTTTAATAGTTTGTAAAATATCAAATAAGTCTTCTCCAGTCTTACCAGCATTGATAAATAAAATGTCTAGTTTTTGAGAAAAATTCTCTTTTAACTTATCCAACAAATGAATAGTAACCCCTCTATCCTGCTTCCTTACATCTCCCAAACCGACTACGGCTAATTTACAGAACATAATATCACCAACTTTTATATGCCCTTTTGCTATTCATTATCTTCAATTAGCCGGAATTTTATTCATCAAATAACTGGATATTTTTTGATATATAGCTTAAGTTTAAGTCCAAGTCTAAGTTTAAATAAAAACTAAAAGTCTTTATGTTTTTAACGATTGATTTAGAATTAACCTCAAGCTTAAACTTAAGCTGTTGTGTAAGTCACTCCTGATCAAGCTCTTCAATTGCCTTCAAAACAGCTACTTGACCTTCACCTGTTGCTTTAGATATCTGCAAGGGCCGACCTATACAATCTCCTGCTGCATAAACTCCTTTAACATTAGTCTTAAACTCCCGATCAACCTTTATGTACTTTCCATCTAGCTCTAATCCTGCTACTATTTCTGAAGGTGGTACAGTCTCCCTTAAAATAAAGATCCCGTCAACTCCATACTCTTGTTCTTCTGTTATAACATTATTAGCAAGCTCTTCTCCATTTATCTCTCTAACCTTCTCTCTAACGACATTAATTCTATTATCTAAATTCTCAATATCCTTATATTGTGGTATATAATAAACAGTTTCACAGATATCAGCTAAAAAATTAGCTTCATCTTCATGGTGAGCACTATCACTAATTACCAAAACTTCTTTATCTTTATATAATCTTCCATCACACGTTGCACAATAACTGATCCCTTGTCCTATATAATCAGCTTCTCCTGTAATCTTAGCTTCTTGTACAACCCCTATTGTTAAGATTAATTTCTTAACTTGATAACTCTCTCCATTAGTTGTCACCATCAATTGATCACCCATAGGAAAGACTTGTACAACTTTCTCTTTAATGATCGGAATTTCTAGCTCTTTAATATGATTAATAAATTGCTCTGCTAACTCTTCTCCACTTACCTGGCTGAAACCAAGATAATTATCAACATGAGGAGCCCATTCGATCTTTTTAGCTAATTGACTACTCTCAAAAATAACAACATCTTTATCCCGAGCTTTAGCATTGATTGCTGCTGACATTCCAGCCGGGCCAGCTCCAACAATTCCAATTTCATAATTTTCTGTTGACATACTACCACCTCATCTTAAAATTTACTTTATCTTTATTATATCAGAGTATATTTATATGCTTAAGGGTAAATTTCAATTTAATACGAGCTAATCTGTTAAGATTAAAAAAAGGGATACATAATATAATATGTACCCCTCCATAGTTATTATTTAAGTAATTTTTTAATTTCATCCTTACTAGGAACTCTACCTTTAACTTTGACTTTACCATCAATAGCTAAACCTGGAGTACTCATAATACCAGCCTTTACTATTTCGGCCATATCCTCTACCTTTTCAACTTCTGCATCAATACCTAATTCTTCAGCAGCAGCTTTAGCATAGTCAGCTAACTCTACACAACTAGAACAACCTGACCCATAAACAGTAATCTTCACCTCAACACCTCCCTTCAAAAATTAATTAATAGTCTAAAATTCATTATGATTCTTGGCCCACAACTTACTACAATGTAAAATTAAATAAATAGCCTACACCTATAATTGATAATCCTACTACACTGACAAAGATAGCCATCAACTTAGGTTTGATTACTTTACGTAAAATAATCATTGCCGGTAAAGATAACGCAGTAATTGACATCATAAAACTCAAGCCCGTTCCCACAGCAACACCTTTAGTCAATAATGACTGAATAATAGGGATTACCCCTACAACATTAGCATAAAGAGGAATGCCTAATACTACTGCTATTAAAACTGCAAAAGGATTGCCCGGCCCTGCATATTGAACTAATAAATCTTCAGGTGCGTACCCATGAATAAAGGCTCCAATACCAATCCCAATAAAGACATACTTCCAAATACGACCAACAATATCTTTAACTTCTGTTTTAGCAAAATCAACCCTTTGTTCCCAACTTAACTCTTCAACCTCCTGTTCATCCATAGAAATCTCATAAACATACTCTTCTACTTCATCCTCTAAATTCAAAGCTCCAATGACTATCCCACCGATTACTCCTACAAAAACACCACTTATTAAATATAGTGTGGCTATCTTCCAGCCAAATAATGAGTATAACATTACAAGTGCAATCTGGTTTACGATCGGAGAAGTTATTAAAAAAGAAAAAGTCATTCCCAAAGGAATTCCTGACTCGACAAAGCCAATAAAGATCGGAACTGAAGAACATGAGCAAAAAGGTGTTACTACTCCTAATAAAGAAGCAAAAAAGTTACCAACAAACTTAGGCTTACCTTCTAATAGCTTCTTAGTTCTTTCTGGTGGAAAGTAACTACGAATAATAGAAATAACAAAGATCATTAAACTTAATAAAAATAAGATCTTCATTGTATCATAAAAAAAGAAATGAACTGCTTCTCCCAAACGGGTTCCTGCCTCAAAATTGAACCAGTTATAAATTACTAAATCAGCTAATCTTTCAAACACCTTACCCCTCCTTTCTTAAGGAATCTCTAACTTCATCTAATTGACTTAAAATAAGCTTTTTAGATAATTCTAAAATCTCAATAACTTTTCTATCTCGCAAACTATAATAGACCTTTAAGCCATCTTTACGACTCTTAACTAATTGGTTTTTCTTTAGCTTACTTAAATGTTGCGAAATATTTGATTGACTCTGTTCTAACTCTTCGTAAATGTGACAAACACATAACTCCCCTTGTTGTAATAATTCCAAAATTTGAATTCTAGTTGGATGTGCTAAGGCCTTAAATAAATCACCCTTTAGTTTAGTTAATAGAGACATTTTGACCTCCTTTATATAAGTATATTATTATATTCTAATATATGTTCCAAAAAATATAACTATATTATAATTTACTAATGTAATTATATTAATAACTTATCAAATTGTCAAGAACTCTTGTCAAAAAAAATACTTAACCACTACCAACAATACATGAGATTTTATAATTAGAACTCTTTAAATTATCAACTTCAATCTATATAACAAAAACAAATGCCCCAATACCTGCTTAAGGTACTGGGGCATTACTGATTATTCTTTAAATTCTTTACTAGCAAATTCTTCAAGACTAATATCCTTTAATCTTATTTCTTATCAAATTAATTCAACCCCCTGTTGCTCCTCTATCTTGCGATTAATCCCTTCTAAGCTTTTTCCTAAATTGCTCTCAATTACTGCTATCATTGCCCCTTCAACTAACGGAGCTTTGCTAACAATTACAGCATCATATCCTTCCAAACTTAACAACTCCAAAGCCATTTGAGAATTAATCAATGCACTGCCAACATCACCTATAATTATAACTCCCTCTTCAGAATAGACCTCTTTTACTGCTTCTATAATCTCATCTATCTCTGTTCCTATTCTTCCATCTTCAATACCTCCAATAGCTACTAAAGGTATCTGGCGAGGAATCAACTCTTGAGCTAACTCCTTAATCCCTTGGGCAATCTTGTAACTATGAGACACGACTACTATCCCAACCATTTTTCCTTTGCCCCCTCCAAAAATTTATTATCTTAAAAACTCAATTAAACCATTTTAAGTAAAGCTTATGATATAAATATTTTTTAATCTAGTATAATATTCATCTCAAATAAATTTTTGGAGAAAATAGTCAATATTTTTACCTTTTGGCCAAATCTCGTGTAGCTACTACATTTACCTCTGTATCAAGAATATTCTCAATCACTACATCACCCAATTTAACAGGAGCTTGCAGTTCAACCTTAGCTAACTCCCTCATTGCCACTTCTAATAATTCCTTAGGAATTGCTTCTTCAGTCTTGACTGGAATTAAAGGTAAAACTCCTCCTGCAACCCTAACAGTTGTCGGTAATACTCGAGTTGGATTAAAGTATTCATTACTAACATACTCTTTCCCTTTTGAACAGCGGTTTCCTTCGGTATTCTTAATCTCACCTTCGGCAACCTCAAACTCTACATCACACCCTAGCGGGCAACTAATACAAGTGATTAACTCCTTTTTCATTACGCTCCCTCCTTTACAATCTTGATCTCAATTTGATTGCTATTTAAATCATCTATCATTTTCTCTGGTAGTGGCACAGTAATCATCTCTGCTGGTTTAATGACTGGCTCTTTTTTACTGAACAGCTTTTGCTCCCCATCTTTAATAACTACTCTAGCATTCTCTAATGGTCTTTTACCCCTCAAGTAAAGATCAACCCTCTTTCTATCAACTACTTCATCTGTAATCCTTTGCGGCACAACATAACTTACATTATCACCTGCCCTTAGCTCTATTCTTTCCTTTCGCTTAGCAATCTTATCTTGTAAGAAATAAGCTGCTGATTTCCCAGCTAATTTGCTTTCTTCAGTTACATAATCTACTAAATCATGGACATGAAGTACATTTCCACAAGCATAAATTCCTTCTATATTGGTCTCTCGACCTTCATTAACTGTTGGCCCGTTAGTCTTAGTATCTAATTCTACACCTAACTCAGTTGACAGTTCATTCTCTGGAATCAGCCCTACTGATAATAATAAGGTATCACACTCTACAAAGTACTCTGTACCAGAAATAGCTCTTAAATTATCATCAACTTTAGAAACTGTAACCCCTTCTACCCGATCCTTTCCATGAATCCTAGTTACAGTCTGACTCAATCTTAGAGGAATATTGAAATCATCTAAACACTGAATAATATTACGGGCCAACCCTCCTGAAAATGGCATTATCTCTAAAACTGCCTCTACTTCTGCCCCTTCTAAGTACATTCTCCGAGCCATAATCAACCCAATATCACCTGAACCTACAATCACAGCCTTCTTCCCAGGAAGATAACCTTCCATGTTAATGTACCTTTGAGCAGTACCAGCACTTAAGACTCCCGCTGGCCTACTCCCTGGAATGCCAATTGCCTCCCGTGTCCTTTCTCGACACCCCATAGCTAAGATTACAGCTTGAGCATTAATCTCCAACATCCCCTCTATTGAATTAATAGCATAGACCATCTTCTCAGAAGTTACTTCTAAAACCATTGTATTTAACTTAGTATCAATCCCTCTATCAGCTATATTCTCCATAAAACGCTGAGCATACTCTGGTCCAGTCAACTCCTCACCAAAATAGTGCAACCCAAATCCATTATGAATACATTGTTGTAAGATTCCACCCAATTCAAAATCACGCTCAATAATTAATATATCTTTAACCCCTTGATCATAAGCTTCTTGAGCTGCTGCTAATCCTGCTGGACCACCACCGATTACAACTAAATCATAGTTTTGCTTATTCACTATCGCTCACCTCTTTTTGTAAAGATTCTTTTACTGGTTCTACCAATAACTGCGAATCCTCCCCTTCCAATTTCACTTCCGTTGGTTCAATCCCTAACTCCTCAGCCAATATCTCTACGACCTTTGGCTCACAAAATCCACCTTGACATCTTCCAGAACCTGGTCTAACTCTTCTTTTTACTGCGTTAACCGTTCTAGCACCAACTGGCTCTCTAATTGCTTCGATTATTTCACCTTTAGTTACAGTTTCACAGCGACAGATAATCTCACCATAATCTTTATTCTTCTCTATTAACTTGGCCCGTTCTTGATGAGACATATGTCTAAATCTGGGTATCCCTTGATAATTAGAGTTAAATTTTGTATCTAGCTCTAACTCACCATATTCCCCTTTAACAATTCCTACTACCATCTCTGCAATTGCAGGTGCAGATGCTAAACCTGGCGATTGTATTCCTGCTACATTGATAAATCCTTTTACCTTTTCACTAGCTTCAATTAAAAAATCTCCCGTCTCCTTAATTGCTGCCCGCAAACCTGAAAACTGCTTAATAACCTTCTTCATTCCCAATTCAGGAATCAAACGTTGAGCTCCCTTCATTAGTTCATCTAATCCTTCCCTAGTATTAACAAGATCACTCTTATCTGCTACTTCTTCAACATTAGGACCAATCAACAAATTCATTTCATCAGTAGGAGTAATCACTATTCCCTTACTAACTTCAGTCGGCACAGGAAAGATAGTATGATTAACATCTATATCTAACTTCTTATCATATAAATAATACTCACCCTTACGTGGAGTGATCTCAAAATCGTCTATCCCTACCATACTAGCTATCTTATCAGAGTATAATCCTGCCACATTAATCACCAATTCTGCCTCAATATCACCTTGAGCCGTCCTTACTAATTTATAATCATTTTGCTCTTCAATATCCAATACCTCTGCTTCTAATAATATCTCTACCCCATTCTCAACTGCATTTTTAGCAAATGCCACAGTCAATTCAAAAGGATTGACTATTCCAGCAGTTGGAGCATATAAAGCAGCTATTGCATCAGAGTTTAAATTTGGTTCTAACTCAAATAGCTCTTCTCTTTTCAGAATCTCTAAATCAGGAACCCCATTTTGTTGACCATTCTCCAATAACTCTTCTAATTTAGCTATCTCTGATTTTTTCTTAGCCACAACCAATGCCCCTATCCATTCAATTGGAACATCCAACTCTTTTTCAAGTTGATGATACAGCTCATTTCCTCTGACATTTAACTTGCCCTTAAGTGTATTAAAATCTGCATTAAATCCAGCATGTAATAAAGCGGTATTAGCTTTACTCGTACCTGTACAGACATCTGCCTCTTTCTCCACTAAAGTTATATCTAATTTATATTTTGCTAATTCACGAGCAATAGCAGTTCCTACTACTCCTCCTCCAATGATTAATACTTCAGTCTCCTTTTTCAAAATTAATTCCTCCCCTTTCTTTTATAATTACTATTAAGTGTCCAGTGTGAGTAGTGTGTGTGAGTAGTATGTGTAAGTAAAAAGTAAAGTCTTAGCCCTTATGGTTTTGATCTTACTCACACCCCCACACACAACTGACACAATATTGTGCTTCATTATTTTAAAAGAAAAATACCACACCCTAAGAAGCAAAGTAGACAGACTACCCCCTTGTTCCTAGAATGTGGTATCTCATTTTATTCTCACAACTTTAAAGATTATGCAATTTTAAGTTTAAGGCTGAGGTTAAGGCTAAGCCAACCATTACAAACATATAACTTTAGATCTTACTTAGACTTAGTCTTAAACTTATACTTAATTACTGTTACTCCGCCCCTTCCCAAGCTTTGGCCCGTTCAACAGCTTTCTTCCAACCGGCATATAATTCTTCTTGTTCTTCAATTTCCATCTTAGGTTCAAATTGCGAATCAACATTTCTCTTAGCCAAAATTTCATCTTTATCTTCCCAATATCCAACTGCTAACCCTGCCAAATAAGCAGCACCCAATGCAGTAGTCTCTGTAATCTCAGGTCGCTCAACAGTAGAGTCTAGGATATCTGCCTGAAATTGCATCAAAAAATTATTAGCACAAGCACCACCATCAACCTTTAAATCCTTCAGTTCCAGACCAGAATCAGCCTTCATCGCTTCTAACACATCCTTAGTCTGATAAGCTAAAGATTCTAAAGTAGCCCTAATCATATGATTTCTATTTGTCCCTCTAGTCAAGCCTACTATTGCTCCTCGAGCATACATATCCCAATAAGGAGCTCCTAAGCCTGTGAAAGCAGGGACTACATAAACACCATCAGTTCCATCAACTTTAGTTGCAAAATATTCAGAATCAGCCGATTCATTAATTAGATTCATCTCATCTCTTAGCCACTGTACAGCCGCTCCAGCAACAAAGACACTACCTTCTAAAGCATAATTAATCTCTCCATCAAGCCCCCAAGCAATTGTTGTTAACAGACCATTTTCAGAAGTTACTGCTTCTGTACCTGTATTCAATAATAGAAAACATCCAGTTCCATAAGTATTCTTAGCCATTCCTTTCTCAAAACAGCCCTGGCCAAAAGTAGCAGCTTGTTGATCACCAGCTATTCCTGCAATCGATATCTTTTCACCAAAGAATTGCGAATCACTCGTCTTTCCATAAACCTCACTGCTAGATTTAACTTCAGGTAACATTGCTTTAGGAATCTCTAAAACATCTAATAGCTCATCATCCCACTTGAGTTGATGAATGTTATAAATTAATGTTCTAGAGGCATTGGTATAATCAGTTACATGAACCTCACCACCAGTTAATCTCCAAATCAACCAGCTATCAATCGTCCCAAATCTCAACTTACCTGCTTGAGCTTTCTCTCTAGCTCCTTCAACATTGTCCAAGATCCACTTGATCTTAGTTCCTGAAAAATAAGCATCTACTACCAAGCCAGTTTTGGCCCTAATCTGCTCTTCTAAGCCCTCCTCTTTTAACCTATCACAGATACTAGCAGTCCTTCTATCCTGCCAAACAATAGCATTATGAATCGGCTTTCCAGTCTCTACATTCCACACAACAGTCGTTTCCCGTTGATTAGTAATCCCAATTCCTGCTATCTGTTCAGCTCTAATATCCTCTTCACCTAAAGCATCAGCTACTACTCCAATAGTCGTACCCCAGATCTCATTAGCATCATGCTCAACCCAACCTGGCTGAGGATAAATCTGTTTAAACTCCTTTTGAGCTATATTAATAATTTGTCCATCATGATCAAAGATTATGGCTCTAGAGCTAGTCGTCCCTTGATCTATAGCTAAAATATACTCTTCCATCTTCCATCCTCTCCTTAGATAGATTATTATTTTTACTAATACTTTTTAAGTCACAAAAAAACCTACCTCTCCATTAAGATAACTCTACTGCTAGATAAATTATTACCTTAATGATTAGATAGGCTTTTTTATATTCCATTTAAAAAAACCAGCCAAGATCATCTTTAATTTTATAGTTTTTACTAAAATCATCCTATCTATATTTTATAAGTAAGATAAATAATTGTCAAGCTTAAAAATTATAATTTAATCTTTAAATAATAAAAACCTCTCTTCTAATTTAGAAGACAGGAATAGTTAAATAAAAAATGGTGCCGGGGGTCGGACTCGAACCGACACGGGCACGAAAGTCCCATCGGATTTTAAGTCCGATGCGTCTGCCAATTCCGCCACCCCGGCATATTTTATTTTGGAGGTGGCACCCAGATTTGAACTGGGGATAGAGGATTTGCAGTCCTCGGCCTTACCACTTGGCTATGCCACCAGATTAGTACCCCTTTATGTTTTGTTTCCAAAACATTCCGTGGTCAATAGATAGATGTAAAACGTACAAGTACTATCTTAAAGTTACAGCTAATTAATAACGATAAAGATTGGTACCCTTCCGAACCTTAAAAAAAAGGCTCTCCATAGATAAAGAAGATAAAGAAAATTAATCTCTTTATTAAATCATAGTGCTCTATATTAATGCGGTACCTTTAAATTAAATTAATGGCACCCCCAAGGGGATTCGAACCCCTGTCGCCAGGATGAAAACCTGGTATCCTAGGCCACTAGACGATGGGGGCATGCTTATTTAATATTTAACATTGAATAAATTAAAAAACAGGAATTTAAATTATTATGCTTTTGAACTTAGATTATTAAATATTCCATATTCAATGCTTTTATTAACAATTAATTTTGGTGAGCCATGGAGGAGTCGAACCTCCGACACCCTGATTAAAAGTCAGGTGCTCTACCAGCTGAGCTAATGGCCCTTAGAACTTATAATTATCACTTCCAACAGTTATAAATCATATAATATAACTGTTAAATTGTCAAGGACTAAATTGATTTTTTTATTTGAAATTTTACTGATTAATTATAGCATCCAAAAATGGAATTTCTGACATGAAGGTTTTATATAATTCTTTATAGCTTTTAGCACCATAGACAGTTTTAACTAACTCCTTTAAAAGCCACTCTCTTTTCCTTGTGAGTTTATGAATTTTTTCAGGAGCTATAAAGAAAAATTTACTCAATAGCTTTGACTTTTTAAGTTCAGGTATCATTTCCTGATTAATCAATTGGGTATAATTATTTAAAGAAGTACCCTCTGTCAATTTATCAATAACCACTTGACTTGCTATTTTGCCACTCTTCAACGCATAAAAGATTCCTTCTCCTGATAAAGGATCTACCAACCCTGCTGCATCTCCCACTAACAATCCAGTGTGATTATTCAGCCTTCTTTTAGCTCCTCCTACTGGTAGTAAGTGGCCTTTAGCTTTTATCTTTTCATTACCTATTAAATTCTCTCCAGATAAGTACTTTTTCAAACTTTCTTTCAAACTCACGCCAGTTTGATAACTTCCTACCCCCACTGATAAACAGTCCTCTTTAGGAAAAACCCAACCATAACCTTTAGCTACTACTCCATAATCTAAATTTATTTTACCCCTTTGCTCAACCAACCGATCACTTGCAACCTTCAATTCTTTCTCATAAGCTACTGCATATTCTAAATCTTTAGCTAGATTCAACTTATCAGCTACTAAACTAGTTACTCCATCTGCACCTATAATGATCTTCGCAGTAAATAATTCAGCTTCTGTCTTAACTCTAACCTCATCTTCAAACATTATTACATTCTCTACTTCATGATTGGCCATTACTGTGGCTCCAACTTTTTTAGCCTCTTCTACTAAAAAATTATCCAATTCATCTCTCATTGCCATAAAAACAACCGGCTTTTGAAAACTTAATTTTACTGGTTGCTCTAAATCATATGTAAAAACGACTTGGTTAATCTTATCTTCAATTATCCCAGTTAAATCAAAATCTGATAATAAACTTTTAATCTTTAAGGTTAATCCCCCACCACATGCTTTATAACGAGGTAACCCCTCTTTTTCTAATATTAAAACATCTAGACCAGCTTGGGCCAAGTTATAAGCAGTATACGCTCCCGCTGGCCCTGCTCCTACAATTATTACATCAAATTTCATCAATTCTACCCTCCTTAACTTTGATTAAAATCAAATTGATTTAATATAATCATTTAACTTCATATGTTTATATTCGTTAATTATTACCACTTCCCTTCAATAAATTCAAATGACATCTTACAAATAATAAATATTAACATTCACTCTAAAATATACTGGTTATCTATAAAAATATAATTTAATTAAAACTATATCAGCTTTAAAAATGAATCCAACATCATGTAATTGGTAACTTTTTAAGCAAGGGTTTATTTTTTTTACTTTTTTTACAAATAAGCGCAGTTCATCTATTAAATGGAGCGAATTAAACCTCTTTAAATCTAAATAACGATTAATCGTTAATAGATTATTATCCATTGATTTCCCTCCTTAAACTCCCATATATTATAATATGCAGCACTATTAATTTTTGTGAATACTAATAAAAAAAAGATACTAGAAAAATCTAGTATCCTTCTACAATAAACTTTATTTTTCTTCTAAATTTAAATTGAGCAACCTTTTAAATGATTCTGCTGTAACAAGACCATAAATTATCGCACCACTCAGGTTTGATAAGGTTGCATTAAAAGTATGTTCCATTAAATTTGGCACCTTTAAGAGAATTGAAATAGCATATATTATAAACCATGCAGCAGTTCCATAAATAAAACCTTTGATCAAATATCTTTTTGTGTCTAATCGTATAATTAAAACAGAAAATAAACCCCCTAACAAGCCAGCAAAAAACAGATGGGCAAGTTGAGCCAAAATAACTTCAGATAAATTTTCAGGAAATCTCCCATAAATCATCATTGCTCCCCATTCAAAATACAATTCCTCTTCCCAATTTAATAAAAAGACTGTAATATAATCTTTAATATTCATTGCAATTCCACCAACTAATCCTGCTATAAATCCAGCTATCGTTTTATCTTGCAAATTATCCATCCCTTTCTATATTTAACTTTCAAAAAGTAACTATTCCTCTAATAAAGTTTAACTAACCTATTTAACAGTTATAAAAGTTATTAAGTCATCTAAATTAATATAGTTTTTCTCTAAACTCATTACTATCTATAAAAAATAAGCCTATCATCATATTTTTAATAGCTCTCAAAAGTTATTTTGTTTAACCATAATCAATATTATGCATTGTTTTCAACTACCCTTTTACCTTCTTCAAATCAAAGTATCATTCACATAACCTACAACTTTTTAATGATAGAATTCTTAATTCTATCATTATTATTTTTATACTTACAAATTAAACAAAAAAGAGCACTAGAAAATCTAGTACCCTTCTACAGTAAACTTTTTAGTTAGTTTATTAACAGCTTTCTTTTCAATTCTAGATACATAAGAGCGAGATATATCCATCTTTTCTGCAATTTCACGCTGTGTTCTCTTCTTTCCATCTTTCAAACCATACCTTAATTCTAATACTCTCCTTTCTCTAAGGTCAAGCTCAGTCAATTTTTCATACAATTTCTCTTCTTTCAATAATAGTTCTACTTCATCACTAACAATATTAACTGCTGTTCCTAAAATATCAATCAATCTAATCTCATTTCCTTCCTTATCAGAACCAATCGGTTCATGCATTAACTTCTCATTTTTCAGTTTTTTACTCCTTCTCAAATACATTAATATCTCATTCTCAATACAACGTGCTGCATAAGTTGCTAATTTAGTATTTTTATCAGGATCAAAGCTATCAATTGCTTTAATCAAACCGATTGAACCAATTGAAATCAGATCCTCAGTATCCAACTTTGTATTAACTAACTTGGTATTATGACAAAATATAATCTGCTCTATGTTGAGTTTCTACATTATATATTAATATAGCAGCTAAGGGCCAACAAACCTAAATTTAAACTATGTTAAACAAGTTAAACATCTTTGGCCCATTTTCTTGATTTCTGTTAAACAAGTTTAACTAAATCTAAAGGAGTGATTTTAATGTCAAAAATTATTTCTGTTGACTATGGTCGATCCACAGTTAAAAGCGTAGCTGGCTTTAATCTAAAGGAACAATTGATAATTCCATCGGTAGTATCTTATGATCATCAGATAGTAGATACTAAAGCAGAATCTACCCCAGCAGCTTACTTAGAGAATAATCCATTAAGTTTCTTAAAAGCAAAGATTGGAGAAAGAGAATTAGCAGTAGGTAAAGTAGCCCAAGATGTTGAATATAATCTTGATACTACTAACTATGATGATATCGATGATCAAAAAACTAATGATTTAATCTTAACCTCTATTGCTCTACTCATTGGGCCAACTACTAGTTACACTAAAATCAATCTAGTTACTACCCTCTCTGTCGATCAATACAATATCAAAAAGGATGACTTTGCTAAAAGATTTGAGGACAAGCACTTTAAGATTGAGGTTTATGATTACCTGAAGGGCCAATATACTACAACTAAGTTCTATATTGATAATGTCATAGTTAATAAACAGGGTTTTTCTGCCTTCATGCATTATATCCTAAACCAACAAGGCAATATCCAAACTTCTAAGTCTGATATTCTAGATTATACTGTTGGAGTAATCGATCTAGGTAAATACAGCATAGACCCCTTCTTCTGTGATAGCTTAGATCCAATCTCTATGAGAAATGAAACCGATAGGATCCCAGGCATGAATAAAGCTTTTAGAAACATACAGTCCAGGCTGATAAAAGAGCATGGTATTAGACCCCAGCTCTATAAGGTGCAGAAAAATTTAGAATTGGATAAGGAGTTTAGAAAGAACGGTCAGCCGATAGAGATAACTGATATCTTAAACTCAGAATATGAACAACTAGCTGCCAATACGGTAGGTAATATAAAGAACAAACTTGATATGTCACTAACTGAAGTAGATAAATGGCTTATCTGCGGTGGTGGAGCTAACTCTAAAAAACTGTTGGCCCGGCTATCTAATGAACTGGAAAGAGAATTGAAATTAATCTCTGACCCACGGTTGGCTAATGCTTTGGGAGGGTTGAAAATTGGACAAAGACAATTTAGAGAAAACTAAAGGAATTCGGTTAAAGGGTAAACGGTTGGAATGGTGGGAAAATACTCCTGGTGCAGCTGATAGGATTAGAGAATTTATTGATAAACAGATCAAAGAAGATAATTGTTTAGAACAAATCAAAAAAGCTCCTCCTGAACTATTGGAGGAGTTAGCAAGATTAGCTAAAAGTTTAAATTGCAATGTTGACCTTATAGCAGATGCGAATGAAATCGAAGAAGCTGAGTCTAAAATAGATAGTTTAATTAATTCTTGAATACACTTGGTAACTGAGCTTTTCAAGAGAGGGAAAACTTAATGGACAATTAATTGATTAAAATTTTCGACCAAGCTCAAAACTTGATTTCCAACCACTCATATCAACTTCTAAACCTTGAACATATTCCCCATAATGTCTTTCAATATCTACATCAAGAAAACGATAGCCAGCTCTTAACTTCCAATAATCTTTTTTATTCTCAAAAAGATTAATTACTGCTCCAATTTTATAACCTATTCCACTTCCTGTTTGGTATGTTTGACGTCTTCTTCTATTTAAAAAATCAGTACGTTCTTCATAAAATCTATATCCATATTTTCCAATTCCAAAGTTTAAATCGAATAAATTATCTAAAACATTTATTTCAATTTCACTATAAGGAGCTATTAAGTCAACTTTTAAACCTTCATCTTGGGCAACTTCATACCCTAATCCTCCTTTTATTCCTAACCCCTCATTAAATTTATATATAATCCCCCCAGAAAAGCCTACTCCACTCTGCAATGCCTCGTTATGTTCAGCCCATTCTACGCCATATAATGACATAGTAGTATCATAAGTAGTGTATTTAACATTACCAAAGAAGCCAAATCCTAAAAAGTAATAATTAAGAGATTCTTCTTTTGATGAAAGCATTTCTGTATTTGATTCAGTTGTTTTTTCACTACTTTCTTCTGTATCATTGGTTCCTACTGAATCAAAGAGATGATTTAAATTTATGTCTTCTGCCTTGATTTCAATAGTAGAGCTAAACACTAAGTAAATTGATAATATTATAATTAAAGTTAAATTTGTTTTTTTCATTTTTATCCCCCTCCAAGCCTCCTGCTAAAGTAATAATTAATACTAACAACCAAGTAATTCTTAATAATTTTTTCACTACACTCATCTCCTCATTTAATAGTAAATAACTACCTTATGCCTTTCACGATTATATATATAAACTCCTGCGAAAAATGCTAGAGATAACATTAAATTATATTTTTTTACAAATCAAAAAAACTCCCAGGGCCAACGCCCTAGGAGCCAATAATATCATCTGATTTCCACCTTAAACTTTTAAATTCCAGCAAATTTATACGTAACCCCGAATTGGTGGTTATCTCTCAATTTTTCTCCTAAAAAATATAATTAACTCCAAAATCACCATATTCATAGCTAGCCCCAATATTAAACAAGGCAAGTTCCTCTCCTAGTATATAACTTCTCCTCCTTTTATTGAAAAATAAAACTAAATTATACTTAAGAATCACTTTCATAAATAAAACTCTCGTACTCTATAAACTAGAAAAAAAACATCTAAATTTGCAGGAATATATTAGCATTTGTAGAATTAATATCATACAGATTGAAAATATTAGAAAAAAGGGAGCTGATAATATGAGTGAAAATTCTAATATGCAAAAAGAAACCAAGTTGAATTTAAATGCTAAATTTATTATTGCTGTCTTGACTTCTATAATTGTGTCTACTTTTTTAGCATGGGGTATAAATCTACTTATTGATAATTATTTATTAACTGAAGGTGATTTAGGCTCATGGAGGGTAGTTATTTCTTCTACACTAAATACTATTCTTCTAATAGTAGTCTTAGTCTGTATAAATCAAAAAATAATTATTAAGCCACTAAAAGAAATCGCGACAGTAATTCAAGAGTTTAAGAAAGGAAATCTAGATGTATCAAATATTGATGTAAGTAGAAAAGATGAAATTGGTTACTTGCAAAGAGAGATTAATGAAATGAATTACAAGTTTTCAAATATAATAGAAAAACTAGCCGACACTATCGAAGAAGTTTCTGCCTATAGTCAACAATTATCCTCAGCTGCTGAAGAGGGCACTAGTTCTGTTGGAAATAATAATGATCTTATTGAAAATATTTCAGCAGGAATCGAAGAAATTTCTGCTAGTAGTCAAGAGGTAACAAGTTATGCTCAAGAAGCAAGTTCACAGACAGAACTTGGATATTCTAACATTCAGGAAACTGTGGGAAGTATTGAAGATATTAGTTCTACTGTTAAAGGAGCGGTTAAGGTAATTAACGATTTAGATGATAAATCAAAAGAAATAAGTCAAATCATAAACCTAATTACAAATATATCAGAACAGATAAACCTTTTAGCTTTAAATGCTACAATAGAAGCTGCTAGAGCTGGTGAGCATGGACATGGATTTGCAGTGGTTGCAGAAGAAATTAGAGATTTAGCAGAAGAGACTAGTGAAGCTACAGATGATATTACCAACTTGATTAATAGAATTCAAAAAGAGACAACTGAAGGATTAGAAGCTATTAATAAAGTAGAAGATAAAGCTACTGAAGGTGAAGAGATTGCAGAAAGAACAGGTGAAGTCTTTGAGGCCATCTCTGCTTCTAGTGAACAGACAACAGCACAAATTGAACAAACTTCTTCTGCTACACAAGATTTAGCTCAAAGTAGCAATAGGCTAATGAATACCTCACAAGATATTGCAAGTATGATAGATGAGATAGCAGCCTCTTCTATACAGTTAGCAGGGATGGGAGAAAATCTACAAGAACTTATTGATCAGTTTGATTTTTAAATTATATGCATTGCTAAATTTATAATAACCCCTTATATACACTCATCAATTAATATAAAGCACAGATGTAACCCTCCTCTCTACTATATCTAAGCTAACTTAGCCTGACAATTATTTGAGCATGAATTATTGGAAAGTATATTTCAATACCCTTCTTCTATATACTTTCTATAAAAGCTCCTAGGGCCAACGCCCTAGGAGCCAATAATATCATCTGCTTCCCATCTTAAACTTTTAAATTCCAGCAAATTTATACGTAAGCCCAAATTGATGTGTATCACCTAAATTTTCTCCTAAAAAGGCATAATCAAATCCAAAAGCCCCATATTCATAACCTGCCCCCAACGTTAAATTTCCTAAATAAGCTCCTCCTCTAACGTATAACTTTTCCTCTTCAGAATTTAATATCTCTAATCCAGTTAGTTGAGTAAGCTCTATTTCACTACCAAAAGAAACTTGTCTGTCTAGTTCATCAGTAAAATCATAGATTGAAACTGCAAATATCAGGGAATCAGTTGGCTGATAAGAGAAACTTGGGCGTACATTTCTGATATATGATAATTTTTGTCCATATACCTCAAACTCAGTTTCAAAAACATCTTGAATTAAAAGTCCCGCTGATAACCGCTCCATAGGTTGATATAATAAACTTAAATCAACTGCTACACTTGAATCAGAATCAGAATATATCCTTATCACCGATTAGTTCATCATTCTTAAATATCTTTCCTTCAAATTTTTCCTCCCTACCCATAGTCATATGCCGAATATTAGCTCCTACAGATAATCCACTTAAATTAAGTTCTTCAGAAAGATCCTTAGCTACAGAAAGTATTAACCAGTCAGTACTCTGTTCTATTTCTAAATCCCCATCAAACTCTATCGTATCATCGCCGGACTCAAATTCTTCATTATAAAGACCATCATAAAGCAATACTCCTTCTCCAATATAACCTAGTCCAAAGCTTAAACCTAATTCGTCAGAAGTCCCCGCTGCACCAATAAAGTCATCATAGTTAATTTTATCACGGTTATTCAATGTTCGAGTATACGTAGCCGCTTCATAACCTTCTATATTCGTTAATCCCGCTGGATTCCAGTAAATAGCATTAACATCATCAGCTACCGAAACGAAAGCCCCTCCCATTCCTAAAGGTCTAGCTCCTACACATGAATGAACAGCATTAGTTGGAAATATTAATCTCACACTCAATAAAAACAATATAATAACGTATTTTTTCAATAACATCCCTCCAATTGCATGAAATCTTTATCCAATTTTTATTATTAATTGAATAATATATTTTCATTTCCTCCTTTTTATAGACAAATAAACAATTTAACATAATAATAAATTTAATAAAAGGTAAAATATATTACAGGAGGTAAAATAAATGCTTACACCTATTTTAGAAGAAATTGAACAAAAACTTAAGCTTAGCAAATCTAGAAGAGATAGACAAACATTGATTAACGTTTTAGAAGTTGGATATATTTGGGACATACTAACCAGTAGATATCAAACATTAGAAAATACTAAAGTTTTTTTAGGAATTGTTCAGGACTCTGATTTAAAATTTCTCCTTGAACAAGGAAAGAAATTTTTAAGCAAAGAAATTAAAAGACTAGAAGAACTATGCGTAGATTTTGGTATTCCTACAGTAAAAAAGCCGGCTGAAAATTCTCTAAGTGTCTTTGATATTGAAGTTATGTCAGATGAATATATTTATACGCATACTTTAGCAGGATTACAATCCTTTCTACCAATCCTTGTAACTGCTTTTTCTCATTCAGTTTCCCCAATGATTAGAACAACCTTTCAAGAGTTTTTAACAGAAGAATTAAATTTATATGGTAACTTCCTAGAATACGGTATGATGAAAGGATGGGTTAAATCACCACCTGCCTATAGAAGTTAACTAAAAGCTCCCAGGGCCAACGCCCTAGGAGCTAATACTATCATCTGGATCCCACTCTCGATCCAATCCCTTCTCTTCTCTTAAATCACCAACAATCTTCTGACCAAAATTATCTTTTTGCTCCAACTCAATATCGAACTGCACATCTTCACGATGCCCAGGAGCCTGATCCTGTTGGCCCTTTCAATCAATAAACTCAATCCTATCTGCCAACCTACGTTCATATATCCCTGCTTTCTCTACCCAATCACTCCCAACAGCTTGATTAATCTCCCGAATTAAAGCATCGATAACCGAACCTATAAAATTCTTAATAATAAACTTCTTAACCCGTCCAAAGCGACCTTGGCCCTCAATATGCTTCATAACCTTATCCATTACATACTTCTTCTTAACCCTGCCATCATCCCATTCTTTCTCTGCTTCTTCAATAGACTCAAAGATGATCTCCCAAGTCTCTCCCCAGAGATTATTAGCAGTTGACTGTAAGAAAGACTTGGCCAATGAAGCAATAAATCCTAACAAAATATTCTTAGTAGAACTAACAACACTACCTATCATTTAATATCATCCTCTCTTTTAATAAATCATTCATAAGTTATAACCACCTTGCAAGGTCTAGTCTTATCTAACCTGTCAACAATTTCATTGAAAGCCTTCTTCGAGTTCCAGACAGCATCTCTCCCCTTACTTTTACCTGGCAGAATACAACCGCGTGTATTTTTTGGATAGTTACCAATATGAATCTGAATGTAATCACGCTCATGTACACCAATCAACTGAATGGGGTTATAATTCCACCTACTATTGCTCTGCTCCTGATCCCTAAGATAAGCTAAATACTCTCCAGGAGGAATGCAACTTTCACCCCTCTTGTTATTTTTCCAAGGTTGCTCAAGGCACGGGCCAATCTTATCACCATTAACATACAACTCTCCCATCATAGCCTTTTTTGTTTCCGTTTTTCTTACAATTTTAATCACATCCACAAGTAATCACCTCCCCCTAAATTAAAAAAACTTCCCCTTGAGGAAGCTAGCTGAACAAACCAGGTAAATTTTCAATTCCAAACATCGTCACAAGTAACCCTCCCAACAAAACTAACAAGCCAAAGATCAACTTCCACATATTCTTAGTAAAATCACTATCCCTTTCCCCAAAATACCTCTTAAGATCTTCAACATCCTTTTTAGTAGCTGTCCCCTGCAGCTTCTCAGTATTAGCAGCTACATCCTCTTTCATATTCTCAACTTCAGTCTCTACTTTGGTAAGTCTATTATCTAAATCATTCAACATAATCCCTCCCTAAATAAAAAAAGGCCAGCTTTTACTGGCATACCATCCTCCTTATTTAAAATCAAACTTCTCTTTTAAGACCAAACAAAGATTTCCGCAATCGATATTCTTAGGACAGACTCCACAGCATCTAGGAATATTGCAGTTAGCCCTTGGCCCGTCATTACATAACTGCCACTTTTGATAATCACACTTCATTGCCTGATTATAAATCTTTTCTGGAATAGCCATCAACTCACTCCTCTGTATAGAAACATCTAGGACATTCATCTTCTTTTAATTTAGTACCACAGATAGGGCATCTACTCATCCTCCCTCAACTCCCTTATCTTAATATTTAACTCTGTAATCTCTTGTAACAACTGTTGGCCCTCCTGCTCCAGCTCTTCAATCTCTTCTTGGTCAGCTTTAGCAATCTCTAATTTAGTCTTAGCTACTGCCAACTGATCAAATTCTTTAGAAAGTCGATCCCTTTCCTGTTTAAGTTTTTCTAATTCGGTCAGTGGTGGAGTCCTACTCCAATCTTCCTTAGGCTCAATCCCATAATCTTCGATAATATATTCATTACCTTCCTGATCGTAGAAGCGTTGGCCCTTATAATCTGCTTTAACTTCCCATTCTTCTGTTTCTCGGTTGAAGATTGCTACTTCTGCTGACTCTGTTACGGGCGGTTTTTTGAAAGTAGAACGACTAGGTATAGACTCATTTTTATCTTCCACATAAAACCCATAACCACTTAGTAAACCTTTTTTATCATAGTAATACATTTTTTTAGTTTTAATTGTAATCACTCCTCTCTAATTACCCTACCCTTTTCCAAATATAAACAGTAATGTAGGGTTGTAAGTTGTTATGTGCTTGGCCTCCTCCTGCATTATTTACAGAAGTGTTATGGTTGTGCAACCCATCTTCTTCAATATGCAACATATGACGGTGAAAAAGATCAACTGAACTGGTCTTTGTTGTATTAGAAGGGTGTAAAATTTCCCAATAACTCCCACCGTCTGTCGAATTAGCTCCGATAGCTGGTATATCGTGATCGTGACTTCCTAAATTACCGACAACCCTCGAACCACTAAGATCA
Source organism: Natroniella sp. ANB-PHB2 (assembly GCF_046097105.1). GTDB lineage: Bacteria > Bacillota > Halanaerobiia > Halobacteroidales > Halobacteroidaceae > Natroniella. The sequence goes on from NZ_CP175562.1 coordinate 1,629,410, forward strand.
TCTTCATCATCAGGTGGGTTATGATCGTGACTTCCCGTTGTATCCTCTGAAACAGAGTGACTATGTGAAGGCATTTCATTTTCACTCAAATTAACTTCTTTTTCTCCTCCTGTTTTCTCTACTGAATTAAAATCTGAATCATTAGGATCAACACCCACAGGAACTTTACCAGCAGCAACAGGTTGCCACTCTCCAAAGCCTAATAATTCAGCAGGGTTTGTGTTATCTTCACTATTATAATACCAACTGCCGACTGGATAAGTCATTTCTGCAATCAAATCTTTAATCTTTTTTCCACCTATTGTAGTATCTTCGCTTAGATTAGCCAATGTTAAAACCTCCTTCCCTTTATAATCCTAACCCTTCTGATAGCTCTCCTTTAACATAAAGCATACCATTTTTTATAGTAAAGTCTCCATCATAACTATAAACCCAATCTGCACCATTAACTTCTCCGTGGTTACCATTACCAGAGTAGTCAAAGACCTTGTCTCCTGCTCCTTCATTCATTCGCCATAAACCTACTAGACCTTCTTCATTTCCTGTTAGATAGTTATTATGATAGTATTTAATTTCTTCTTGTGATAACTTCCTATTAAAAAAGGCAAGTAATAATTTCATACCGCTAAAATTAGCTGTGTTATTTTGGTCTATACCTATTAATAAATTACTTGAGTTCTGAATATTGTAATCCATAGTAGAACTTCCTTTTAACTCATTATCTATATAATATTTTAATACCCCGTTATCTCTAACAAAAGCAAAACTACTTAAATCAAAATTTCCTTTCAAGTTGTCTATATTGCTCCAACTAGAGTCATTACCATCACCTATACCAAAATACATTTCGGGAGGATTACTAGCTCTTGAGAAAAATAAACCTGCACTATTATTAAATGATCTTTTAGTACAAAAAGCCACGTGTCTATGATCTTCAAAACCTTCACCTATATAAAGTACAGTAAAGTCACCAGTACCAAAATCTAACAACCCTTTGTGATCTACTTCTATAAAGCTACCCTCTCCATCAAACTCCAAAGCATCTGGAACTTCACTAAACTCATTGACTGTTATCCCATAACCTTCTCTAGTTCCTTCTACGAATGGAGTTGGGTGGGATTTAGCTTCTACTTGAACACAATCAATAAAATAATGGCCTGTTGTAGAGGTATCTCCTTTATAAAATTCCAGCTCTAAATCAGTATCGTCTCCGGGATTAAAAGTTGCTGTTATTCTAGTCCATTGGTCTTCTGGAATATCATACCTATCGAATATCCTCCTCTCATTACTTGGATAGGTGTAGGTGTTTAGTCTCATACTATCGCCATACCCGTACTCTGATGGGAGATACACCCATAGGGAAATAGTGTTATCTTCATTGGGAGTAAGAGTGTTTTCTTGTGTTGGAGAAGAAGCTCCTCCCCAATCGTGATTACCTGCGTTAACTTTCAATGAATACCTTCCAGCTTTACTCTTTCCGTTAGAATGTATAACACTATCTCCAGAATACCGTCCTTCCCAGATACCAACACCGTTTCTAAATAGAGGGTCGGTATCTTGATAGGTATTTATTACCCCCTCTGATATCTGAAACACTTTATCAGTTCTAAACTCCGAGAGTTCTCCATCTAAAAATAAATCTTTTTGTTCTTCACTTTCTTTACTTACCCACAAACCGCTCAATATAATGTATTGCTCATAATCATAATTATAATCTCGGTTATAAACAGTTATCCATACCCTACAACTAGCAGTAACAGGACTTTCAAATGATACACTATATTTTCCTTTTTCATAACTGACATCTTCACTAAATTCAATCCTATCACCAATAGTATTATTATCATCTTCATTACGAATCTGTACCCTAATTCTACCCTCGTGATCGAAGTAATTAGCTGATATTCTAACAACTTCCCCTTCTTTTACTTCAAAGTATTCACTCATGCCTCTACTCCAGTCGCTAGAAGTACCTCTATTAAAATTCGATACTTTAGCTTTGGTCAAACCTAATCTTTCTATATCAGTAGAGCCAGAAGCAACCCAATTATCTGGGTTGGGGCTTATAATGTTTTTTGGCTTTAACTCTAAAGCTCTAGTCATACTAAATCACCTCCACAAAGAAGGCTTTCTGTTCATCATCATAACCAACTCGGTAACTATTACCAAAGTCCAGATAGTCTTCAATATTAGATTTATTACCTAAAGCCCCTATTTGACTAGGAGTTACTTCGTGTGGATTGCTAGTATCCCCTTTATGACTATCTAAATCTGATTGAACAGCGTTAGCCTGTTGGTTAGCATAATCCTTGGCGTTAGATTCAGCTTGGTTTGCTTTTGATTGACTTCCTGACGTACTTTCAACTTTACTTTCTCCCACTCCGTGAACTCCTGAACTCTCTGAGTAATGTTCTTTAGCTTCCTTAAGATTAGTATCAGGGCCAACCTTCCATCCATCTTCACCAGTAATTGCTTTGATCCGATTAGCAAACCAATTTATAATTAAGCTTAATAACCCTGAATTACTATCTGTCGGGCCAACACTATCATTAACAGTCCTCTGACCTATCTTAGAATCAGTTACCGACCCGTCAGGGTGATCTAATGTTTCTTGGCTGTTATGATCATTCAGATTAGATTGAACAGCGTCAGTCTGTTGGTCAGCATAATCCTTGGCATTAGATTCAGCAGTATTAGCTTTTAATTGACTGCCTGATGTACTTTCAACCTGACTATCTCCCACCCCGTGAACTCCTGAACTCTCTGAGTAATGCTCCTTAACTTCCTTAAGATTAGTATCAGGACCAACTTTCCAATCATCATTACCAGTAATAGACTTAATCTGACTAGCAAACCAGTTAATAATTAAACTTAATAACCCTGTATTATCTGTTGGGCCAATGCTATCATCAACAGTCCTTTGACCTATTTTTTCATCAGTTACCGACCCATCAGGGTGATCTAACGTCTCCTTGCTACTATGATCTTCTAAGTCATCTTTAGCATGGTCATACTGTGTCTCCCACTTATTAGCAAGAGATTGAGTTATCACATCACCAGTAGTCCAAACAGTCTTTTCATACCCCATTGATTACTCACCTCCTAAAGCTGGATGAATACCTAAAGCCAACTCTAAATCTTCAATCTTGATTAACTTTTCTATTGTATCACCAGGTAGACCCTTAACGATTCCATACTTACAAGCCAATTCATCCTCTTCAAGTTGGCCCTCTAAATCTTCTAATTCCTGTTCTATTTCTTCCTGTTCAGCTTCTAAGCACCATTTAAATAACTCTAACCGTTTAGTTTGAAACTCAATCTCTGCTTCTGGCCCTTGTGATGTTAAGCCCCCGACACGGTGTAAGACCTTCCTGTTATTCTCTAAGTCTTTGATTGCACTTTTAATATTCTTAATCTTAGAATTAATTATTTTTGACATTAAACCACCACCCACGTAAGTTCCCAAGTAAAGGTTACTGCTATACTATCATTCTTTTCTATCGCTTCATTAAAGACAACTCTAGCATATACCCTGCCTTGATCTGTCCTCAATATTGCTTCCTTAAGATCGTTATTATTTGCATCCTCTGCTCTTAAGTAATAAATACAAGTCAGCTTCCCAGTATCTTTAGTTGTCTTAGTGATCTGATCTGCAAAGACTTCATTCTCTAACTCTTCGTCTGTATCTTCTTCCTCTTTATCACCAGTTCCCAAAGCAAAAGTTGTCAGACCTGTTACCTCTTCATTATCTAAAAAGTCCCTAATTAGATTTCTACCGTCTCGAAGGGCCAAATTATGAGTCCTTTGATGTGATACAATCTGATCAGTTTTAGTATTAACCGCTAAAATATCCACGTTAACTTTAGGTAATACACTTAAATTTGAGCTTCCTTTTAAGTTTGGCCCTGAATTAAATTTACCCTTAACAATTCTTTTTATTTTTGACCCTAGCTGAATAAAGCTTTCCAATCTACCACCACCTTTTTAAGCAATTTCACTAAATCCAATCTGTGCATAACCGACCCGACTTTCAGGGACATCAACACTGATTGAAAAATTATCCTTACAAGCTACTTCATCTTCAAATATTCTTAGATAGGTTACTACCTCATTTTCAGCAATGTTAAACTGTTGGCCCTTTCTAACCAAATCCTTAAAGAATTTCTTCCAACCTCCAAGACTTTGCCCGTCAAGGACTTCAACCTGATATCTAACAAATTGACCGTTAATGTCAAACGCTTCAACATTCCGAATTAAAAATCGATCATCAAGACCATAACGTGATAATCTAATCGGAATCAATTGGCCTGCTCTTAATCCTGGCCGGTCAGTTGTAAAATTGATTACATTAGGAATCTTACCATGTTTTCTGAGTAAACCTAATGTCTTTTCTTCTGACTGCTCTAACTGATCAATACTGCGATCATCTTCAACAGCTTCATAGATTCCCGTGCCACTTTCAACATCTCTTCTCTGGTTGATACTATTATCCAAGGTTGCCACAGTCATAATCGGGAAATAGCCAACATAGGTAATCTCTACTACATCACCTTCCCCCAATGTTGGCCCGTTTAGATCCTGATTGATATTTCTATTATTTTTTTGCCAGTAAAAATCTCTATCAGAATCAACATCCCTAACCCCTACCGACTGCTGAACTCCATTCAAATATATTTCAGGCTGTCGGGCCAACTCATGAGGTAAAGTAAAACTACGCTGACTATTATCAAGATCTTCAAAGGTAACGGTTAAAGGGTTGGTTGTACTCTTACCACCCCTTGTATATTGCTTATTTCTATAATCCTCCCGTGTCCTTCTTCTTTGTAAAGTGTTAAAGTTATCTGTATCATCAGTTAAAGAAAAAGGGGCCAAGTTAGTCCCACGAGAGTAGAAATATAACTTCTTATCATAATCAATATACCAGATATAACCCGTTATATCGCAGATTTCATCTAATGCCTGTTCAACTGTAATATAATTAAATACTGCTTTAGTAATCGTTGGCCCATCTTCAATCGTTCCTAATTCAACCCCTTCTTCTTTCAGTTTTTCTTCCCATAGCTCTTTAACTATCAAACCTGCTCTTTTACCCTCATAGACTGCAGCTATTGTTCTCCGATTAGCTATCTTATTATTATCAACACACTCTACCCGACATTCAAACCAGTTACCATTACCATACTTCTCTTCATCAACTACCTCTTCAATACTACCGTTATAATGAGACCCGTTTGAATCGACAATTAAAACTTGCTGACCAATCACAGGGATCTTATTTATAGGTATATCCATTTCAAAATTACAGGTATTAATACTGTCTAAATCATCATTCATTACAAGTGTTTCAGCATTAAGATACTTACTATAATCTTCACCAGCAACATATATCTTTAAACTCATCAAGCAACACCTGACCTTTTTAGTACCCTAACAACCTCTTTACCTAACTTTTCACCGTTATAATCACGATCGATCTTATTTCCAGTAATCACAACTTCTATATAAGTATTACCTAGTGGCTCATAATCACCATATTCATTCGGGCCAAACTCTCCTGATGCTGCTGCCAAAAATTCATCTACTCGATCAAAGGGAACTACTGCTTCGGGGCCAGCCTCTCCAATCATTGCTAATGTTGGCCCAGTTGCTATCCCGCCTTTTGCAAGCATTGGTAAAGATTCGTATTGCTCTAATAAGTTTTGAATAAGGTAAGAATCAGAATCAAAACCTTGCCCGACTAAACTATCTATGGTAGATCTTAAGCTTCTTCTTATTTCCGATAAAGCTCCTTCTTCATCACCCCAAACTTCTGCCATTCTCATAGATTCATCAATGGATTCCAACATATTATCAAGCTGCGTTTGAATCTCTTGGTCTACATCTGAACTCACTCTAGTCACTAAATTTTCAATATTTCCTATGTTATGGTCAAAAGAAGGAATCCCTTGTTGAACACCAGGGGCTTGTAATCCTTCTAAATCATCTAAAACTTCAAAGAAAGGTTGTGAGTGAGATATAATTGACTCATACCTTTTTTGAATCATATCCATTTCTTCATCAGTTATTTCTCCATCTTCAGTAGCCATTACAATCTCACCAGTCAAATCCTCCATTAAACTTTCTGTCATTTCTTGTTGCATAAATGTTCTTAGTAAACTATCCCGCATTGTCTGCTCCACAGTATCAGTAAAGCTCTCGATAAACCCTTCAAAGGTTTCTTCTTGAAAAGCACTCTGTAAACCGCTACTAATATCCTCAAAGACTATCCCCAATTCTTCTGATATCTCTGCAAATCTTTCTAAAGCATCTTCAACCTCATCTACATTTTCGATATTTATATCACTACCACCCCAAAAATCTCGCCAACCTGATGTATCATCTTCCCAATCTAATTCGGGCATAAAGTCATCTATCCCAAAATCTTGTAAAGTAGAACTGGCATCACTTAAAGCATCTTCATAACTATCAACTTGATCCATTGTGTGACTTCCTACATCTCCACCCCACAGACTTTCACCAACTCCCCCAACTAAATTACCAACAGCAGCCCCCAATTGGGGTGATCCAAATAAAGCCCCAATTCCTGATCCTAAACCTTGTGTAACTGATGAGCCTGTTGAACCATCACCAGCCATTAAACCTTCCAATCCACCAAATAAACCAGCACTTAACATATCACTTCCGCCGATTTCATCTAAAGATAATTCATTGAAACTATCAGCTAATTGGCTTAAGCCTTGGCCCATATCTGAAAACATACCCTCAATGCTCTCAAAGACAGTCAATCCTTCTTCTAAATCACCAGTAATAGTATCAGTTAAAAAACCTGTAAAGGCTTCTTCAATATTATCAAGGGTATTCTCACCATCAGCTAAAGCATTAAATAAATCAGTTACAGTATTAATTAAATCCTCTGTCTTTTCTTGTTGTTCATCTAAACCATCATTATATCCATCTTGAGCCTCTTCTAATTCATCATAATACTCTTTTAGTTGCTGGATTGCACTAGATTGTGGATCAATACCTTGTCTAATCAAGTTATTAATAGTCAATTCTACATTCCTTTGAGTCTGCTCTAATTGATCAAAGCTATCTCCCCAAACTTGATTCATATTAGCAGCAACTTCTATATCATCAACCAAACCCTTTAGTTCATCTTTAGTAAAATCATCTAATGCCACACCTAAAACCTCAACCTGATCCTTGCTTTCATCAACCATATTAGGAAAATGGTATTTACTTATTTCAAAAAGATTATCTTCTGCTTCATCGGTAAGTAATTCAAATTGATTCACACCACTATCCATAGCTTTAGAAAGATCTCTGTTAAAGATTTTATCAATATCATCAACCATATCTGGCACATAAGAGTTACCAACAACAGCTGAATACATATTAGATGCACCGTCAGTTACTCTACCAAACATATTTCCAGCAGTTTCAGTCGCTTTTCCTAATCTAGTCTCTCCAAACCAATTCTGAACTCCTTGCACGGTATCTTCAACAGTACCGAGCAGATCATTTTCTAATATTCTTTTAATCCTATCAACTTGCCTTCTAAAGAATCCTCTAACATTGGACATAACTCTATCAGTTGTCTTTTCTAATGAACCTAAAGCACCTTCAAAGTCACCAGTTAATAATTTAGCAATAGAAGTTATTACACCATCAATTATATCTAATAAGTTTATAAATGAAACCTCAACCACATCAGATAAAAACCCAATTAACTCTCCAAATGTAGCTTTGAATAAATCTTTAAATCTATCTATTTGTTCTGAATTTTCATCAAGCACACTTCTGACATTATCTCTTAACTCATTAAAAGATTCTTGTAATTGGGCCAACGATTCTCCAACATTACCTAATCTACCAGTTATCGAAGAAGTATTAATTGTAATATTATCTGCTATAAAATCAAATGCAGATTCAACAAGAGCACTAAGGTCATTAATCGTACCATCTAACTGGTCAAATAGCTCAAATTGAACTCCAAACTGTTCTTCTAATACATTACTTAGATTAGTAAACTGCCGATCTACAAACCCGATATAAGTATCAATTATATTCTCAACTGTACCAATTGAACTATCCCAAGCACCTTCAAAGTCACCTTCAAGTAACTTCCCGAAAACATCTAGCACACCAGATACAGTTGCAAAGCCAACCTCAACTTTAGTCACGAATTGATCTATATAATAATTACCGACTAAATTTAATACAGTTGAAACAATCTCTTGCAAATTTTCAAACCCTTCATTGTTGGCCCTAATAGATCCTAATATATCCTCAAATCCACCACCAACAACATCTTTAAAACGTGTCATATTATCCATAACCATCGGTAATAAAGTTTCTGCAATATCTCCTAATGTACCAAAGACTAACCCGATCATTTTACCTAAATCATCTAAGGTCTCACTATTTTCAGCAAACTTCTGTTGTAGACTATCCATAATAATTTGCATCTCATCTGCTTCGGGTAACAATTCCCTGAATCCAGATATTACCGAGTTTATAGCAGGTAAAAAGGCAGTACCAAAGATAATCTGTAAAGTATCCATCTGATTACTAAGTAGCTGCATTTGATTCTCCGTTGCTTGGGCTGCTGTCTCAAACTCTTCATTAAGGGCAGTCGCATTTTCAAACTGGCTATTGGCATATTCAAAACCTTCTGTAACCCCTTCTAGGTTTTTAGATAGTCCTGATAATGCTTGAGTAGATACTTGACCAAAAACTTTTCTTAACTCTTCGGCTTCTTCTCCACCCTCTCCCATTCTCTGGGCCAACATCTTAATCAACCCAGCAGGATTATTATTTCTCATAAACCTAAACTCATCATTGGTCATTCCAAAACTCTCTGATAAAGCTTCAACCCGATTAGGATCTAACAGCTCATTAGATAATGTTCTTAAGTGAGTACCAGCAACCTCTGAACTGGTTGATACTTCATTCATAGCAGCATTAATCCCTAAGATCTCTTCTTGCTGTAATCCTAAATCACTTAAAGCAGCAGATGATCTAACCGTACTATCTACAATCTCAGAAGCACTGGCCCCCATATTATTAGCCAATTCATTAACTGCCGATCCTAACTCCTCCACATTTTCAACAGGCAGATCCATTAGGTTAGTCAATCGAGCAAATGAATCGGCTGCCTGTTCTGCTGATAGATCAGTAGCAGTTGACATCTTAGCAGTTACTTCTGTAAAGTTCTCTATATTGTCAACTCCTTCAATACCAAGCCTTCCCGCCTGTTCTGCTATCCCTGCCAACTCTTGATGGGCCAGCGGTATAGTATTAGCCATGTTCAATATAGAAGCTGTCATTTTGTCAGCAGTTTTAGGATCGGTTACCTTCTCAACCTCAACCATAGCACTCTCAAACTCAATTGCTTTTTCAGTTGCATCAGCAAACCCTTTAACTGCCAATGCTGTTAAAGCAACTCCTGCTGCTCCTGCTATCGCCTTAAAGTTACTCAACTCTTTAGCTGCACTCTTCATCCCCCGAGTAAACCCTCTTGTATCTGCTCCAACCTGAATCTCAACATTACCATCATCTAATGCTGGTGCAAAAGCCAAATTTGACACCTCCCTTCTAATTCAAATTAAACCTATCCTTAAACTTCTTCATCCCCTTCCAGTCACTCTCCGACGGGCCAAACTTTTTGCCAGTCTTTTTTTGTAACCTCTTCTTCCTCCTCTCATTAGAACAATAATACCCATGCATCAAAAGACTCATCTCTTTAAAGGTCAATCCATAAAAGGAAGTTGGCCCGTGAAAGGTATAGCCCATCTTATGAAGCCATAAAACAAACTCAGCCTCCTGGTTAATTAGTTTTTTATATCATCTTTTTCTTGATTTTCTTCCGCTTTTTCATCTAACTCAATATCAACACTATGATCCTGATTAACCTTTAACCTCTTAAGCTTAACATCACTCACACCAAAGAGAGCAAACAAAATCTCTTGCACAGCCATAGGCCTCATATCCTCAACATCTTCCTCAGTAAAATCAGACATATCAGGAACCTTAAATCTCTGGCACAACTCAGCAACTACATCAGACCCCATCTTCTTTAAATCCTCTATCTCCTCTTTATACTGCTCTATTGTTCCATAAGTAAGCGGTACAACCTTTACCTTGCCATACTTAGTTGTAGTCATTTCAGGTAACAGGTTCCCCTCTTCATCACGAGGAACTTTAAAAGCTGATATATCTGCAAACTCCTCTTCTTGCTGCACCTTGTCATTTTGCTTTTGTTCTTCCTTAGCCAATTAAACCACTCCCTTAATTTCTTTTTTCAATCTCTAAACCTTCACCACTAAAGTTATTATCCAAACTCATAACAGCTTGCCCTTCCTCTATATCTCGACTTGGCCCGTCAACTAGGACTGCTTTCTTAATTTTTACAATCGTACTGGTTAACTTCCAAGTAATATCTTTAGCAACCGTCTGTAAATGCTCCAAAATACGATCGTGACTTGCAGCTTCACCATATACAGTAGCAGATAGTTGAGTCTCCCTGTTAGTCTCATTGATTCTCCACTTTTTGCTATTATGTCGAGGAGTAGTATCCAAGTTATTAGCAACTGATAAAGAGACGGAGCTGATATCAAAGGCAAACTCTTCCTCATTTCTTTCGATTTCATCCCCTAAGAAGTATTCATAATCGGTTCCAAGCTCCTCTGCATGACTACCCACACCTAATGGTGGCACTCCTAAATCACCCTCAACCCCATCATAAGTCTCCTTACCATTGATAGTCATTAAGAGATTACCGTCACTATCCTCAATAGTTAAATCACCTTGGCACTCTTGACTTAGATAAGAAACATCAATACTTTCAAATTCAGAAGTTGTTGTTACTTCTGTTTCTCCATTAATCTCAATTGTCTCTGATGTATTTGCTCCTTCATCCTCAATCGTTAATTCTTGGCCAACATCTTCCTGATTGTTGGACTTAATAGTTAATAGAGTAGCCCCAGCAGGCTGATCAATCTTATAAGGTCTAACCTTTTCAAACTGATAATTCAAGGTTATTGGAATCGGTTGACTACTATCTGGCTCACCTTCAATCGATACATCACCAATCTTTCCACCTGTACCAACTGTATAAGTATGAAAACCTGCTCCGGCAGCTCCTCCTTTATGATGCTTCTCTCGATCGACTAAGGTATGAGAATTAGGTAGCTCATTATCCTCATCACGGGCCAACCCATCGTAAGCAGGATCATCTACTAAAAATCTCTGTAAATCATAAGTTAGGTCAACATTATGTGTCTCAACACTAGCATGATGCCCCTTAGGATCAGGATTACCAATCCCTCGTTGTGGTTCTATATTGGCATCAGGATTCCAGTTAATCTGCCTGACATTATCAGAAAATAATCCCCAATCAGGATCGACAGGGGTAACTCCCATCTCATCCTCTCTTACAAACTCAATCCTATGCTTTCTCAATCCACCCTCTTGTGGCATTAATCATCACCCTCCTTCTTATCTTTCGGGCCAACTTCCTTAACAACTATACTCTCAAATCTCTCAACCAACTCTTTACCTACTTCCTCAGGAACCTGAGCAGTACCATTAGCACTAAAGAATATTGGCCCATCTGTTAATCCTTTAACCTTCAACTTCTTAGTCTGTTTATTTTTATTCTCAATCCACATCTAACCCCTCCCTAACGTCTTGTATACCTATTGTAAGCAACTATATTCAAATATCTATAAATCTTTGGAGAGATATCCGTTTGATCTAAACTGACTTTTCTCTGATAGCCAATCAACTCCAACTCCTCAAGCTTGTCATAATTATCATCAATTATCCTTTCAATCTCCTTGCTCATTACAAAGACCAAGCTTTTAGGATCATTATGACAGTTACGATTAGCCCAGGTATTGACATCAAGCGTTCCATCGAATCTCTTCGTTGGCCCGCCTTGAGAAGTTATCCCGTGATAGTCTCCATTTTCATCATCACCAGTTACAGTCACCTGGGCCAACTTTAATCCTTGCTCATACCAGCCAGTAGAGAATTTAGGAGTAACCCCTAGGGTATTCTCTAGCTTCCATTCTTTTTCTAGCAATGATTTAATCACCAACTTAGGGTCAGTCAGAGCTATTTGATTACTCATCATCTCACCCTTTCACAGCTTAACTTTTGAAACCCATCACCAACAGGATTGGTCGTTACTATCCGGAACTGTTGGCCCTTGTACTCCAGTCTTTCATCCAACTGATCATCAATCTCTTTATTCCCATCAATCATAATCTCAACTGCTACCTGCTTGACCTTGCCTGCTGCAGTCTCAATCTCTCTTGGATTACTCCTGAAACGTAAAAAACCCCGAATTGTCTCGGGGTCTTCCTCATAAATAGGATCGCCATGATTATTTTCGCCAACCTTTTTCTTACGATAATAAGTCAACTTCTTACCATGCCTCTTTAAATCAGCTTCTAGATTATTACTCATCAATTTCACCTTCTAATTCTTTCAGCTTCAATGCTCGCTTTAAGATTGCCAGTATCCACAGGACAGTATTTCTTGGCTAATCTTTCAATCCTTAAAGCTACCTTCTTAATCAGATCATTAATTCCATCAGCTTCTCTTTCTAATCTAGGTAGCTCTTTTAAGACTTCTTTAGCTGCCCTCCTCATATAAGATTGGGCTTCCATATTCTCAGCCCCGTACTCAACGTACACAGCATATGAACTTCCAGTCCCCACCACCCAACCATCAACATCTTTGACACTACCAATCGCCCTATTAAGATCATTAATAATTCCATCTATCCCCTCTAATCCTTTAAAGCTAAAACTCATAGAGCTGTAAACATTCCTTTCTTGGCCCCTAGTTTAGCCAAAATACCGGTATGATCCAACACTTTAGCAGTCTGACCATACATACTGCCATCAAGCCCTTTATCCATCATTGGCCCTTCATACTTATATTGATTCTCCATGATCCTTTTTTCCTTAACCCGTGGTGCAGCTACCGAAGCAAAGTGAGCTGCCAGCCACTTCTCAATCTCCTCCAACTCTTCTTCACTCAAGCCTTTATCGATTAAATGTTTATTGACCTGAATATTAGCAGTCTTAATAAAGGCATCGAGTTTATTCTCATCCATCTTAAACTCAGCAATCTCTAACACTTCCCCAGGGCCAACCCTAGCCATTACTGGTCACCTTCTTTTTTAAGCTCCACCAATGCTTCAAGTGCCTTTTGTTGACCCTGTACATTCTCACCATTAGGCAACTCATACCAACCACTCTTTTTCTGCTTCAACTCCTCCATCAATCCTTCAATCTCACCTTGTGATAGATCATCTAAAGAAAAGTTAGAACCATACTTAGATTGTTGCCCCTTAGCTGGTCTAAACTTATCCTTAAAACTCTGATATTGACTTTCAGTCAACTCAACAATATCACCCTTAGTTAATTCGGTACGCCCTCCATCACTAGGGATAGAGTGCGTACCTTTGATTAATTCATATCTCAACCTACTCCCTCCAATCTAATTACTTTTAGCTATAATGAACAATTCCTGTTACTTCATTCTTATTTCTCTTAACCCGTGGAGCCATAGCAGCCATCACCTTATACTGCATCTCCATTCCACCATAACTCTCCCATTCAACAGTCTGTACATCTTCACCAATTGATAAGTCAACAACATTAGATGTCATCTGAACTAATACTACATCATCTTTAGGAGTACCAGGAGAATTTTTAATCTCTTCTAGCCCAGGTAAGTTTGTAATTCGATCTAAAGCAGTCTGATCTGATCCATCAACATAATTAAATAACTTATCATATCTGTTGGCCCCTAAATAGAGATAAAACGGGCCAATAAAGCCTTTGTTGATTAGCTTAAAGATCATCTCTTTAATATCTTTATAGATAACATCTGCTCCAGTAGTCCAGTCCGATAAACTTCCAGTAAATCTACCAGGTACATTACAATAACCATAAATCTTGGCCCCATCTACTGAGACATCTGCCCCTTTAAAGATCATCTTCTCCATAGCAGTATTGACCACTCTTGTTGACTCATCAGCTTCAGTAGTATCTAAATTTCTTCCATTCTGCCTAGCAGCTAATAGCCTTCTAATATTAATCCTGAAGTTAGAGTGAAGCACAGGGATTGGAACACCAACCTCATCATAATCTGTATGTTCTTCTTGGCCACCACTTGTCCCAGACATATCAATCTGAGCCTCTTCCTTCTCTCCTCTACGTGGATAACCATCCATCGTAGTTCCTAAACCACCGTTATCCCGATCCAGTCCATTCTCAATCAAATCATTAACAGCAACTAAATTCTTATAACTGATAGTCACCACTCGACTATCAATCTGCTTCCATTCATCCTTCTTTAAAATACTATTTGTCCGCAGTGAGTTCAAACGTAACCCACTATTGATTAAAGTTAAAATCTTATTATTTGCCATCCCTAAACTTTTAGGGCTCGAAACTTGTGCAACTTTTGTCATTTATAACACCTCCACGTCTATTCTGACAGCCTCTTCACCTGTCGAGTTATTAATCTCTTCTAAAGCCTGGGCCAACACTTCTCCACTTTCAGTTTTGGCCCTTAGCGAACCATCACCAGCACTCTCTAAAAAATCACCTTTCTCAACACTCTCTCCTGGTGCTAAAAAGGTATGAACTTCATCACCTTTCCTAAAGTAACGGAACTTAATCCGTTCACCTTCTTCAATATCCTGGTCAATACCTCGACCAACAAAATCAGCTTCCACTGCAAAAGTACTAGCAGCTAAACCACCAGCTTGATTATGTTTGACTACATTCTCTCGATCTGCTCCATCTACCAACTGCCCTGGAGTAATCTTCTCTCCAGCAGTCCCCTCTTTATGAGGATTAGTATTTCTAGTTATTGCCTTCATTCGCTATCCTCCTCCTTCTTTCTATTTCTCAACAAGACCGGCTTAGGCTGACTAACTTCCTCTTCATTATTCTCTAAATCAGCACCTAAGTTAATAGGACCACCTTGTCCAGCGTAATTTGAATTAGCTACCCGGGCCAACTTCTCTAGATAATCAACAGGTAACTCCTGAAGCTCTTCTTTCTCTCCTAAATCCTGTTCAGCATTAGTGATGATCTCAACCAACTCATCCTTCTTCTCCTGCTTATTGCTTTGAATATCACCCTCTAAACTCTCAACCTTTTCAGTCAATTGATTAACACTATTGACTACCTGCTGCAACATCTCATTATCAACATTCTCTAACCCAGCTTGCCCCTGATTATTCTGCTGTTGGCCCTGGCTAGAATTATTCGTTTGATTAGACTGTTGGCCCTGATCACAATCAAGCCCCTTAGCAATAGTAGCCAACTGTTTCACCTCCATCTCTGCTAACAAATCCTTAGAATTAGCAGTAAATCCTGACCCTTCACAATTAACAATCTGCTCAATTAACTTCTCTTTATCCATCTTTTCACCCCTCTTAAACATATTAATTACTTTACTAAAACCCTTATTAATAGCTTCGATCACACTATTAGATTCAGACTGATTAGTCTTAATTCCACAACCATCTTCAACACTACAAGCTCCAGTATCATTCGGTAAAACAGCCAAATGATCCGGTAAGATATTTCTTTGAACACCATTATAGCTTTGGCCCTTAAATACTCCTTCAGCTCGCTCTACCAATCGATAATAACCAGTAGATACCTCAACAGCTTCTTCTCCTTCTTCAATAATGTCCAAAACTTCCTTAGCTTCTCCGCCAAACTGCTGGCACCTTTCAATATCAAGCCAAACTTCACCCTTCAACTCCTCTGCTTCAAAGTCAAAGCTGACATTATGGAAGCGACCAATATAATAATTCTCTCTGACATCAAGCCTGTTGGCTGCCACCTTCTGACCCTCCTTAGTTGGATGATTAAGAGTCAAAGGTACACCTTCCCAACTCTGCCAACTGTAAGCCAATTCATCAAAAGGCAACTTCTCACCATTGAGCACCTTAGGCTTAACTGCAACTACTGGAGCCACTAAATACTCTCGATTTAAATAAGTCTCCCTTCTAGTCTTGTTAATAGTAATAGTAGCCTGATTGACAACCAACTGATAATTGGGCTCGTTATTGACTACTAACTCTTGCTTATTGTTATGAGCAAAACCAGCAATCTTTCTAAACACCTTCTCACCTCCCTTCAAAATATAAAAAACACCCCTTCAGGTGTTGAGTTATCTATATTAAATTACAGGCAACCAAGCACAACGACAGTTACCCGACCAAACTGTTTTACCATTCCTTCTTACCAATAAAATATGCCACTTAGGCAACTCAACATCATACACCATTCCACTATAATCAACCCTTTTTATATTAAGATTATTGGAGTTAATTTTACTTTCACTAGTTAACAATGAAAAATCTTTTTGTTTAACCACTTCTTTCATTGACTTAATAATCATTCTCCCATTTTCTAAAATTGGTTGATTGTGATCCGGAGTTACCATCAAATCTAGAGAATCACCAGTTAAGTGATACATTGGCCCTTCATATTGATAACTTATAAATTTATCATAAGGTAAATAGCCAACCTCTAAATCATCTGGGTTTCTGCTAAAAATCTTTTCATGCCCCTTTAACTCTTTAAATAATTTCCACCCTTCATCTGTAAAGACTTCTGTCTTAGAATCGAAACAATTAGGATGAACAGGGATTATCCCCCTTGCTTCTTTAAGTGTAAATGTCCTACCACCAAGGCTCCGACAGAGATCACAAACTCTATCATCACCAGCATGACTAAACTCTATCTCTGCTGCTACCTCTCCAATCCCATACTCCTCATATCTATTAAGAGTACTTTCAGCGTGAGATCTGATTATCTCTGTCCGGGCCAACGTCCTAGCCCGAGTAATCCCTATCTTAGAGACTCGATCATTAATATTTCTAGCTATCTCTCTAGGGTTTAGCCCTTGGCCCATACCTTCAGCTAAAACCCTACTGACCTGTTGATCTACTTCCTCAGTTATCCCTCTTAATTCCTGAAAGTTTCGAGTATATAGCAAACCTAACTTATCAGCATGGATTGGCTTAGCTAGAGTCAAACTCAAATCATCATCTGGCACAGTTAAACCTAACTTCTTCATCTTACTATCAGCTTGTTTTAATCCCTTCTCATAAGCTGATTTAATATATATATTCTGCCACTCTTTTCTCTTAACTGCCTCCCTGCCATCCCGTTCCATTATTTCTAATACCCCTACATCTACTGCTTCATCCAACCAAGCCATAAAAGTTTCAACCTTCTCAGCATCATTTTCAAATTCAAAGTTTCTGGGAATAAAAATCTTTTCATTAGCAGCTTGGCCCTTAAGATGTAATGCATCATACTCAATCAATACTTTCCTGATCGCCCCTTTGATTCTACGCCACCTTTTATACATTTCAGCACTATACTTCTGCCTTAAGACCTTACTGCGAGTAGGATCAGTCTTATTATATACCAGGGCCAAATTCCCACATATTCTACACATCGTTGTTGGCCCTCCTTTATCTATTCTTTAATCTTTTAAAATAATTGTGAACTTCCTCTTCTTCCTCAGGCAATAAATCATTCTCACCAATCAAATACTCCTCTGCTATCTCAGGCTCTAATCCTAAATACTTCTCTCTAAACTCAGCCGGTGCAACTATCAACTCCGAACTACCACCACTATATTGATTAATAGCCCTAGCATAATTTAAGACTCGCTCACTTTCTTCCATCTCATTTAGCTCAAATAAATTAGGCCATTCAACCTCAAAACCAGTCTCTGGTTGACTTACTGCTCCTATTTCAATCAACTTTTCAATAAGTGGCTCTAAAATCAAAGGTTGAGCATAGTTGGCCCGTCGTTCATTAATTTTTTCTACCCAATTTCTTTCGTCTTGACTGCTGGCCAACTCTCCTCGTTCACTACCTAATAATATTCGCTTAGGAATCCCAGTCACTGCTGAGATAAGAGAGATAATAATATCAAAAGGGTTACTAGGGTCTTCAATATTAGTAGTTAATGTATTAATATCTACTCCCTTCGTCCCAATATAATCTCTTAAGTTATGAACCAACTCATCTATTTGTTCATCCAGCTTACCAAGATCAATATCATATTCCTCTCTCACATCAGCATGATACTTATTACTAGCATTCTTCCAATAGGTCTCAGCACTACCTCCAACTATCTTCATCAGATCATCAAGTAGATTATATACATTCTTTAACCGAGGAGTACCTAAGACCTCATTCTCCAATAAACCTTCAGCTAAATGAATGACTCTGCTATGATGAACAATTACATTACCAGCTTTAAATCCTTTAGGTGGATCATCACCAGTTAGATCTATCTTATAAAATTTAGGGTTACCAAATCTTCTGTTAGTCTGATCAGTCTCCCATTGATTAATCTTAGCTGACCCTTCACTATAAACACTCAAATATAATACATCCTCTGGACCATTTAATGAATCTTTCTCCAAAGGCTTACTAAAGTCATTACCATTAGGATCAGCTGTCCCTAAGAGTATAACCCCATAACGACCAATCCCAGATAATATATCAGCTCGCTTTAACTTATTAAACAACTTTGTATTCTTAACTACTGTTGCTAAGTCTTTTTCAAAGTCAGTTTCATCATCTTTTTTCTTATCCTGCTCCTTAATTATCGCCTTCTTCTTCCAGGTAGTCTTAGCAGGCTTCTCTACTATTGTCTTAGCTATATCTTGCCTGTCATATTTGGCCCAGTAATCTTCAAAAGTTAACTCATCTTTATAGCCTAAGGTTTGATAGTAATTCCTCTCCCCTGCAAAAGAAGCACCTGCTTTATTAGCTAACTTACTTCGAGCAGAAATCAATGAATTAGCTACCATTCTACCTAGCTGCTCTACAGCATCAATCTCTTCTCCATCGGCCATAATCTCCCTCCTTTCTTAACTACTCCAAACAACACTACTCTTAGTTTTAACATATTTTCTACCCTGCCAAGCTATTGCCTTATCAATTATTCGATCATCAAAGCTACCTGATTCAGCATTATATCCCCCATTCTTGTCCTTAACATAAGTCATACACTCCTGAAGTGTCTTATAATCTTTAATCTCCATCTGATCACTGTTAATAGCAGCAGTTCTAAACTCGTCGATCATTAAGAACTTATTATTGCCAGTCCACCAGCCCATCTTCCTAGTTTCTTCATCTCGCTTCTCATCATCTTTATATCTGAAGTGGAATGAATGTTCTGGATAATTAAGCTCCTTAAGTAGGGTAGTATTAGTAGTTAGGCCATGGTTGTTATTCTCAACCATCATATAAGCCCAACCATAATTTTGGCCCCACTCATATAATAGATAACCATATTCATCTGCTTCCCAATGGCCATTAATCTGTACTGCCTGCTTCCAATCATCTATTGAATAAATACTGGCACTAGAGTAATCACCGCCATCTCCTTCAGCTACATCAGCTGCACAAACATAAGTTTTATTGGGGTCATACTCTTCAAATACATAAATCTCTGCCTCGGGCCAACGTTCATCCCCAGTAATTGCTACTGGTCGATGATCAAATTTAACCCTTTCTTTGATGCTATCAGTATTTCTGACAATTGGGATTGCATTGAAAGCCTTGAGTGGCCCAATCTTCTTTTTAGCATATAGCAACTTCTCCTTAACCTTATCAATATTAAATACCGGATTACCTGAAGCTTGAAATGCTTCTTCAGGAAAGGTTGGATATTCTTGTTGCATCTCTGCTAAATCTTCATTTTTATCATCAACATACTTACGATAATACCACCACAGTTTTTCATAGGTTATCTCTTCAATGTTGGCCCGGTAATTTCTTAAGTTCTTAAAGATTTTATAATTAGAGTTATCGATATCTTTAATGAACTCTCTTTTCTCTTCTTCAGATCTAAACTCCTTACTATACTCCTTTTGAATATACCACGGAATAAAGATAGCTATATAATCACTCTTACCCTTAACAGCCTTATCCCATCTTTCTTGAGCTTCATTGTAACCATTAGCAGTAGTCTCTAAGATTATATCTGCTGAAGGAGTGCAAGCATCAGTCAACCCTGACATGGTTTTATCGATGATTGGCCACCAAGCTAACTCAGATACATGTAGAAAATGAATCGTAAAGGAGTTACCCACTCGACCATCTTTGCTGGTGTTACCTGCAGTAGATATCCCCCAGCTGCTATTCATCCCTTGCCCATCATCTTTGGCCCATCTAAATTCTTTCCGGTTATTATATTTCTCAGTAGGTTTTAACTTCTCAGGTAAAGGCTCATAATAACTTTTAGCTTTTTCAAATAGATTATTAGTAGATTTATCTTCATCTGCAACTGTATAACCTTGAAAATTCTTCGTTGTTATCCCCTGGGCCAACTGCAGCGAGGTAACATAAGATGATATACCCTGTTGTCGCCCTTTAATAATGATTGCTCTAAAGGAGATTCCTTCTTTTTTACATCGTCTATATTCTTTTTTCACCATACTTTGAGCTTGATTAGGAAAGAAAGGAACCCTTTCCCCTTCTTTATTATCAATTACAAAAACCATCTCTACTAATAGAGATGGATCAGTTTGAATCTCATCTTTTAATTTTTGAGCCTCTTCAGTCAGTTCACCTTCCGGGCCAACCTCTGTTAGCTTATCAACAATCGCTTTTCTAAATTCCCTATCTAAGCCTATATCTTGGTTGTTGGCCCATAACTCCCTCCTCTTTTGGATTATATCTGTACAGGATAACATCTCATTATTATCACCATCCTTAAAAGAAATCTTCTAATTTTCTCTTTTCTGTTACTTCAATCTCTTGTTTATACTTACCTTTAAGTTCAAAGAAAAGTTTGATAGCTTTTGTATCTCCTCGCTTCATTTGTCTTATTAATGAATTCCATGCAGTTGCTAAATGACCCTCTGTATACCTTTCTATTTGATCATTTAAATATTCTAAAAAGCTATCATCTTTCAACCAACGATATGCTGTGGAAGGTGAAACACCCACCTCCCTAATTTTGGCCCTTCTTGATCGTCTATCATCCGGATTTGCCAATAGTTGAGCAAATTTCATCTGCTTAGCTGATAAAGGCAAATCTGTTTCATTATGTTTAGTTTTATCAGACAATTAAACCACCTCCCGATGGTAATCATCAGCTAATATATCTGGTACTTCTTTATCTAGGTCTAAATAATCTATTCCAAACTCTTTAATTATATCTGAAAAATCTTCTATATCATGAGGGACGATATTCTCTCTTGGACCAATATGCCTTAACTCATGATACATAACTATCTTTTTTTGATTATCTGATAAATTAGCTATATTAGGATCATAAAAGATAATTAAAAATTTATAAGGGATAATTGCTCTTTCTGGCCCAGTAACTTTCTTGCACTCAGCAAAAACAGTCCTACCTTGACTCTTCTTCTCTTTATAACTTCTAACAAACCCTATATTTTCAAGGCCAATTATATCTCTTATCTCACTAAGATCCTCCATCTTATCTAAAATCCTTTTTGCTAAATATCTTAACCTGCCATCTAGCTTGTAGTCAAAACCAATCGGTAACTGAAAAGGATGTTCATACTTTTGATATTCGTGCTGCCAGCAATACCATTCTTCTGGAGCTTGATTAACTATAAATTCTTTTTTTCTACTGCATCTAGATTTATTATTATTCTCTCCCATACAATATAATAATACTTTTTCACTCACTAGCAACACCTCCTCAAATTAAATTATCAAAAAGAAAAACACTCTTGCGAGTGTTTAAAGATTAATAGGCACATAAGGTATAAAAACTCTACCATTTTGAACTTCTATTAATGTTATTGGTAGGTTAGAATTTTTAAAAACTGCTACTGTTCTTAAATGTATTTTATCATCAATCAAAAACATTCTTGGCTTTTCTTTTGTTAATGCTTCTATAGAATTTTGGTACAACATTAATTGACCTATAGCTTTACATTGTTCTGTTGGAGCTGTAGCAGGATGTTTTTTATTAGTGCATTTTATTTCAAAAATAGACTTGCTTAAATCCTCATGAACAACTATCAAGTCAGGTCTTATATTAAAATTACTTATTTTAATCTGTTTTTGTTGTATTATATTTTTTATATCTGGCAATCCAATTTTGCTACATAACTCAGGTAAGCAATCTTTTATATACTCTTCAAATTCACTCTCCGAACCATTGAAACAATAAGCCTGTTCCTCTTTGAGTATTTTTAAAGCCTCTTCCTTTTCTAATATCATTTTATTCATCTTTTTATCTCTCCCCAAAAAAAGTAATCGAGCGTGTTGTTTATACTTCGTTTCATTATATATAATATCACACTTTTTAAGCCTTAACTGCTAAAATAGTGATAAATTCCTGATAAATTTCTGATAAACCCACCTTTTCAAGCTGCTCTAAAGCTGATCTCTTCTTATTTTGTACCGTTGGGATCGACACTTCTAATCTTTCAGCTGAATCTGAATCCTCTAATCTATCAAAATATTTATACTCTATCACATCATGCTCTTCCGGGCCAAGACACTCTAAACATTCTTCTATCGTCTCAACATTTTCTAAAATCATCTCTCCTCTTTCCTTAAGCTCCTCTTTTTTATCAATATAATTTTCAGTATCAGAAGCAGTTTCATTAGTCTTTGCTGAAGGTTCATTATATCTAATTGCTTTCAAGCTATAACTCATATTTAAAGAAGTAGTAATCAAAACCTTTGCCTTAGCTTTAGCTGGTCTGTAATTATATAATATTTCTTCAATCCTATCCTTACTATCCTTTTTAATCTCTTCAATTACCTCGCATCCCACCTTTACCCGCCCCTCTCTTTTATGTTATAATGGTTTTATCAAGTTAAATGCTTCTTAGAGCGGGCCAACAGGCTCGTTCTCTTCTATTTTACCCCTTTATTATTTCTCGTTTCCCAGTAAGCCATTTGATGTTTATCAAAAAAGTTCTCCTGGGCCAACCTTAAAAGCTCCTCTTCCGCCCCTTCTTTATTGCACCTATCACACTCCCAGAGAGATTCTTTTAGATTCAACCTAGCAACCCTAAGCTCACAATACGGACATTTAACCAATACTTCTATTTCAATCTCTTGGATCTGGCATATTATTTTAGCAACTTTCCAAGTCATCTTATCATTCTCTGCTTGCAATCTCCTCTACCTCCTTAAGAGTTGATAAATAATCAACCAAAATCAGTCCCTTGGGCTTTATCTTCCATCTTTCTTTAAATTCATCATAAGGTATACTCTTTCTACCACCTTGTAATACTCCTTGCCAATATCGATCTAATAACTTAAATGGTAAATAATAAAATTCATCCAGGCTACTGAAATAAACCACCAAAAAACTAATACCTCCGTTTTTGGCCCAATCTGCTAAATAATAATATTGATGCTCTTCCACATTACTCAAATCAAATCTAGTTTCAACCTTAGTTTGTTTAGCATCGAAAGCTATTGGATAACCTTCAAATAAACCTATGTAATCGACAGTTGACTTCTTTTCATAAAATCCATTGCTAATCTTCCCAGTCCTAGAGTTAATATTTAAAACCTTAACTGGCGTAGGAACCTTTTGTACCAATGCTCTCTCCTGGAAGAAATATTGCTGGTTAGAGGATTCAATCATATCCTCTAACCCTTGTCCTCTATTAGCATAATTAATACTCATTACTGACCAGCTGCCTTATCAAATTCAATTCTAGTTTGTGTAATAGTCTGCTTTAACTTTTTAAACCCTTCTTTCCAGCAACCATATCTAGCAATATTCTTAGCAATAACCTCTTCAGCGTAATCTAAAATAGATATCTTATAATCACAAAGCTCGTCCTGAGCTCGTTTAGCCTCTCTAATACCTTCGACTCTTTCACCATTGCTTAATTCATATAACTCTTTACCTATTCTTTTGGGAAAATTATCAACTTGAATCGGTTCTAAATCTATTTGTAAAAAAGCCTCATCAATCATAGCTTCCCTTTTAATATTATCTGCAGCAGACCAATAAGTTTCTGGGACTATCAAGATAATATCTTCTTCAATAAATGTCTGCCATAGCTTTGGAACTTTCTTGATCTCTCCATAAACCATTCTCCCTTTTGAAACCTTAGCTTTATCCCTAAATCTATAACCAATCTTGACATTAGCTAATTTTTCATGATGCTTTTTTATCACTTCTTGAGCCACATTTTCAATACTCTCTACTCCATTACTAATATAATCAGCCACCTTAAACCCCTCCTTTTTTTAGTCGGGCCAACTTTGACCAAAAGCTGACCCGTAGATGAATAATAAATTTAGGTGGGCTTCCTCCCTTCATTTTATTTTTGTAAAATCCATACTCTTAACGAGAGAGGGCATCTGCCAGCCAGTCGTTGTCCAGGCGAGTTGGCCCGCAGATACTAATAACACTTCCTAATCTCTTATTCATCTTTTCCTTTCATAATCTTTAATAAATCTAAATCACTTTCTTTACACTTTTTTCTTCTGCTCTTGTTATCGATTTTATCTATTAAAAAAGCAATGCTAACAACAATAACCACTATCAAAAGCCAAATTATTAACCTATTCATTGAAATCATCCTTTTTTTTAAAAATAGTAATGCTTATCTTAAATCAACACGTTATAATTTAATTGTAAACCTCCCTTTTTGTTATATATATAATAGCCGGCGAAAGTCGGCTTGTTTTTCTTTTGTATTCATCTATTTGAAACCACTCTATAATTTGGCCCATCAAATTCAACCACTCCTGGAGAACCACAACCATGAAGAATCCTGCTTGCTATTCTATCCGTTACTATATCTAAATCATCTTGATTCATTCTGTTGTATCTATTATCTTTTAAATCCTCTGGAGTAAGACTTGTCAAATACTCACCAGGGAATTTATTTGATGTAAAGATGGTCAGCTTATCTCTTTGATATCTATAATCAACAATTTCAAAAATATCATCTAAATCAGAACTTGAAATCTTAGAACGAGCAAATAAATCATCAATCACCAACACTTTAGCCCTTTGCATCTTTTGAATCACTTCTAAAGCAGAATAATTTGAACTTCGATTAGAATAACTATTTCTAATCTTTTTGATTTCACTTCTCCAGTTGACATAGAACAAAAACACTTCCCCGTTCGGCAATTTAGATGGCATAAATCGATCAATCTTAGCATCTAACTCCTTAGCTTGTTGATAAGCAATCACTTTAGCAGCAGAGACAGCTAAATGACTTTTCCCATTACCAACATTACCCCCTAAGTACAAAAATATGTTTTCTGGGTTCTGATATGATTGAGCAAATTTCCTAACTAAAGCTACTTTACCCTCAAACCCTTCTTTAACAGAACAGTCATAACTCTTAAATGACTCCCGTTTTAACTTGCTTGGAATATCAGCAATTGCAAGTATCTTCTCATAAAATTCATTTATCCTGCGAGGATTTGACTTCTCAGTTTCTTTTTGCTTTATATTTTGGCTTTTTTCTTTGAGCTCTGTCACTCTTTGATTTATCAACTGCTGAAATTGATTCGGACTGATCTCCTTTGCATTTGCTCTCATTGCTATTACCCCTCTCTATTTTTTCAAGCTCACTAATAGAAGTAATACCTCTACTAAGCCAACGGTTTAATATTCCTTTTCCTTGTGCTGGATCACGACCAACACAATAATAAAATGGGTTATCTTCATACTTGGCCCGCTTCATTGCTTCAATTACCAGTTCAGGACTAGACTTATTAGCATATTTAATTAGGGTGATTAGTATATTAGGATTGAAATTATTCATCTTCCAAATATTATTAATCGCTTCTCTAATTGGAGAAGGTTCTGTTTGCCTGTCTGTCTGTTGGGCTTTAACCTCTTCTAAAACTTCTTGTTCCTCTTCAACAGTTAAATTATCATTACTACTTACATACTTACTTTTATTATCTGTAGTAATCTCTGTGTAATCTCTGGTATTGGTTTGTTCATTTTGGACAGCTCCATCTGTTCGTTTTGAACACTTCCTCTGTTCATTTTGAACAGTCGTCTGTTCATTTTGAGCAGACTGCTCTTCCTCCTTGATTTTATTCTCAATTTTGCTTAAAACTTCAAAGTTGATTGTGTACCATTTAGTCTTATCAAAACCAGCTTTATTAAAGTTATCAGTTATAACTAATTCCTCTTTCTCTAAATTTTTGATCGTTCTTCTCAATGTTGACTTGCTCCAAAAAGGAAAGTTATTCTCCAGCCACTCTCCGTAAGTATTATAAACCCAATATTTGCCCTCAATATAATTTTTATCTGCCTTGTAATTTATTCTAAGCCAATAATAAAGTTGTTGTAAAAATATTGCCTCATTCATCCCAACTTCTTCTGCCAGTTGCTTATCAAACATAATTAAACTACCTTCATTTATCAAAAGATCACTTTCTATATTTTGCATCTAATCACCCCTTATTGGAACATAATCTATTTAATCTATACTATCAAAATAAACTTGCTAATCCCCTTAAACCACTTACAATCTTATCGAAATAACTCTGATCATAACTACACTCTAAATCATCTGGTTCCTGACCAACACAAAACTTACCACGCTCAGGACAATACTTTTGCTGCTGATCAGATTCAGTACTCCGTCGTACCATCTTATTACACTCTTCACATCTCTCCCAAGCCATTTAAGATACCTCCTTATTCGGGCCAACACTTTCAATGTTGGCCCTTATCTGATAATCTAAGCACTCTCTACAACTTCTAATTTAAAGTTCTCATCCTTCACAACTTTACTCTTATCCTCAAGCCAACTGATAAATTTATCTGCTTGCTCATAGGTGCATTTATCACTACTTAGACTTTCCAACTTCTCTCCTTCAGCTGCAGAAAAATCCTTCATCAGCTGCTTTCTAACCTTTTCCTTATTTGGATTAACACCCTGTTTTTCCATCCAATCAGTTATTTTCCCTATCATAGCAAATATCTTCTTTCTCTGAGCTCCAGTAATCATTTTAACTTCATCAGAAATATCATCTTGATTATCAACTTTAGCTGTAACTTCTTCTGATTTAGAGCTTGTACTCTGATTTGGTAAACTGAAATGTCTGTTATTTGAGTTAAGCTCCTGTAACTCCTTTTTGGCCCGGGCCAACTCAACTGCTTCTTTTCTAAGCTCTAATACAGTACCTGGATACTCAATATGAGCAATATACATATTGCCATGATCATTTCTTTCCTCTTTTAAGACCAACTTCAGGTTAATCCCAGCCAAAATTCCATTAGTAACTTGACTGATATAATTAAGCGACTCTTTGATCCGTTTGACTGAATTCCAACTAGTGGTTCTGTAAAAATAATAACCAACCAAACTTGGCTTTTGTTTAAGACTTACCTTGAGGATCCCATTAGGTTTGCATTTCCCTTCAGTCCAGTACTTACATCTAGATCCATTACACTTAACCTCTTTTTCTCCATCGACAATAGCTCTTTGCCCATTACCTCGACACTTTAAATCATTATAACCTTGATAGTAAGCGAAATAGTTTAGAAAATTCTTGTCAATATCATCATGGGCCAACGTAATATCTAATCTCTTAGGTTTATCAGGAAGCTGCTCCATCACCGGATCCAACTCGTAGTTTTTACCTTTCTTAGTCGGTCTGACAATTTTAAAGTAATCCAGTTTCGATGGATAACCCTTCTTATTTTTCTCACCAGTCTTGATCTTTCCTATCTCTATCTCAGATACGCCATTTAGACCTTCAATTCCATTAATCATCAACTCACCACCTTTTTAAACCAGGCCAACACTTAGAAATGTTGGCCTGGTATGTTTTATAAACCTGCTGCCCTAATCTCACTCAACCTATCATCTATAACAAAACTCAACCCAATCTCCAACTGATCATCAAGTGATATCAAATCAGCTAATACAAATTTTTCTCTGATTATCCTTCGAGCTTTATTCAACCTATGATAATCCCGTTTTCTCATAGGAACTTCTCTTTTAAAAACAAGCACTCCATTATTCATAATTGAACCTTTGCCTTGCCAGCGACCCATCTTCCATACTAACTGCTCTTCTATCCCGTTTAATATCCTACAAACTTTAGTTACTGCTTTCCGATTTCTATTGACTGGCATCTATACCACCTCAGGAAGATCTTTTTCATCAACTTGATAAGTCAATGCTTCTTCCTCTAATCCGAACTTAATTAAATAATAAGGCTCCATCTTTTCTATCGTCGAGATTTCCAATAGCCGATTAGAAAGTTCAGGATCTATCCTCTCAACTATCCTTTTAGCCTGATATAGATTCAACATCTTCTCTTCCCCATTAGCTTCTACATATCTAACCTTAGGGGCTTTACGGCTTGTCCTGAAGCTATAACCATCTTCTTCTGGGATAACAGTCAACTTAGTAACCAATGTTGGCGGTTTATAATACTTCATTGTCTTTTTAACATCATAGACGCAAAATGAATCATCACTTATTCTAATCACTCTGAAACTTCTCAAACTAAACCTTGAATAACCTGTATAGACTCCAGCAGCAACCTTAAGCTCTTTAACAGGAAAACTTCTATCTACAGCTTCTACATAAAATTTATTAGCAGGCATCTCTAGCACCCCTTTCTTGCTTAACAGCTTTATCCTTGACTTCCCACCTACTACGGTAACCTCCAATATCAACCGAAAGAAAATACTTCCTAGTACTATTTTTAATCTCAATAAAACTTTTACACCTATCGGCTAAAACTAATGCTATCAATCCTTCCATTGCATCTTCTTGATCATCAGTAACATATAAATCATTCTTAAGATGCTGAACTATCTTGTAGCTATTCAATCCACGTAATCTATTAACTATTTCATACTTAGTAATTCTACTTTGACAAATCATAGTCTCATTTTGCTTTATATTTACATGATCATAGTCTATTAACTTACCAACCTTACTCTCAACTGCTTCCCGCATATCATATAGTCTAATTTCAGTTGCTTCCAGATGAGTCATCAACCTCTCCCCTTTCTTTTAGCTCCCCAGCCTAAGCTTTAACTTGTAAGTTGGCCCGGGATTTGATATAATGACCGTAGTTGAATTTACTTAAGTTCTCACCCGTTGCAGCGGGTGTTTTTTATTTGCCTAACATCACGTAACGAAGATAAATAACCTTTAGCATAATACTTCTGCAGATTCTTCTCATTCCTTTTGTTTATATCAGCTCCAAACTCATGACAAACCAGATCAGCCATATCACAGGCGTGATTAACATCATCGATCTGCTCTAACATATATTCAATTCTTTCTCTCTCTTGTTCCTTAAGCTCCTCAATTGACTCTACATTGTGAGCAAAATCTAACACATCATTAATCGCTTGTGCAGCTTCCAATAACTCTTGTCTAGTCTTAGAAAGAGATACATAAAAATCTAAATTAACCTGGTCAAAAATTATAGTCTCGGTTGTCGTTCCATCTGCAATCATCTTCAACTTTAAACTATTTAATGCTTCAGCAATTATTCTAAGCATATCTTTAGACATCTCTGTTCCTGATTCATATTTACTGATTGTACTTCTATCAACCCCAACCTTTTTAGCCAACTCTTTTTGGGTCATCTTCCCTCTTTCTTCTTTAATTAAATTACCGATATATCTGTTATTCACATTCAACCCCTCCTTTTTGCCAAACCTTCACAAAAAACTCTAGATTTGTGCTAATAATATCCGGTATAATATAAGTAGTTAAACAAGTTAAACTACTTAGCAAAATATTTTTTAAGCCTACCCATAATCTTTTTATAGCCTTCAGTATTATCTTTACCTTCCTTTTTAAGCCTTCTAGCAATCTTAAAGGCTTGAGCTGGATCGAACTTTCTCGGCAAATATCTCACCTCCTTAAATTAATACTTGTCCATTAACTTACCTACTGGATCCTAAGTATTAATTATCACTTCTCTTCAAACACTCTTGAAAATTCCTACTTTTATCTCCAGTATGATGCTCGTCCAAATGAGCCAGTAATATTTCTGAATTCAAATCAATCATCCCATTTCAAAATACAGCATATATACTTGTCTAAACTTAGGGCCAACCTCTCCCCCTTTATTTAACTCCCATCAAATAAGTGTCATTCAAGATTACCAAGGCTAACTTCAAGGCCTTCACTTTCTGCCCTTGCTTTAATCAATCTCTTCCAAAAAAGCTTAAAAGCAGCTTCTAACTCTGTTCCCTTCATGCTCTCTATAAACTCCTCAGTTTCCATAGGCTCTTTACCCTTCGATGTATGCAAAACTTTATATTTCAATTTATCAACCCCCCTTTGATACAGGGTATTAAACTTTCAGATTGTCCTATTACAACCAACTTAAAGGTATTTTCTTCCTTTAGAGTCCAATTACTCTTCAGCTTTAGTTGTCATAAGAGTATAACTGATATCATCTATTGCATTATTAACAACCTCTAAAGTTTCAACTTCCAGTTCAGTTAACTCATTATTCTCTGCCTTCTTCAAAAGCCTCTCATTAACTCGATCCAATCTTTCTAGCTGCTTTACTAGTAGTTCTTTCATCGTTGGCCCTCCTTTCTTTAGGATAATATTGATTAATTAATAAATATTTGTAAAATTAGAAGGAATAATCTAATTTTATGCTGAATTCAAATTATAGGGCTCCGGGAAAATATATCCAGGAGGTAGATAGTTATGAATAAATCTAAAATCAAACGTAAAATTCGTCGTGAACAGCGTAAAGCCGAACGTAAGATTAAACGTGAAGTTAAAAAATCTGAACGTAAAACTAAGCGTGAACTTAGAAAACTAAAACGCAAATTAAGATAATTAATTCAGCAATACCAGTGCTGATTAAATAAGGTATTCTCGGAGTCCTTTTACCTCCTGAAACTACTTAATTTTGTTTTCTTACTTTCACTCTCACATAAATAACTACACCTACACTAAAATCGGTTAATCAATCACTACAAGCACCTTTGCTGGCCCGTTTACTTCGGGCTGGCAACCTTGATAAGGAACAACTTCTTTCACCTCTACTCCTTCTCTAGCGCTTAACTCTTCAACTAACTCTTTAGTTGTTGCAGCTTGTAAGATTTCTTCTCTGACTCTTTTTCTCATTGATATTGGCCCTCCTTTCAGCTGGCTTTATCATTTTCGATACATTCTGTTTCGTTATTGATTAAAAAAATATTCTCTACTGCCATCCCAAATAAATCTGCTATATCTATTGCTAATTTAATACTAGGGTTTCTTCTTCCAGTTTCTATATGACCGTAATGACCTCTTGTGATATTTAACATTTCAGCAACTTCTTCTTGAGTTAAATCTTCTTTTTCTCTTGCATTTACAAGTTTATATCTCATATGATCACCCCTTTCCAGAAACGAAATGTATCACCGTTATTAGCATTATATAGATACATAGTGTATCTGTCAAGTGTTTTGTTTGTTTTTTGAAACTTTTTGTATCTATGATTTATTAATGATACTAATTGTAGTATAATAAACTTGTTAGTTGGGAGGTTTTTTCTATGAATATTGGAAGCAGACTAAAAGAATTAAGAAAAGATAAAAAGATAACCCAAGAACAATTAGCTAATAAATTAGGAATTACAAGAGGTTCAGTAGGTTTGTATGAGCAGGGCAAAAGAAGCCCAGATAACGAAATGCTATCTAAAATAGCAGATTTCTTCGATGTCAGCGTTGATTACCTACTCGGTAGAACTGAACAACGCCAACCAATTGACCAAACTAATGAAGCAGAAGAAAAAATTAAAGATGCTATTTCAGATAACCCAGAGTTACTCGAATTCTTCGATGAAATGACCCAAAGGGATGATCTACAGATGTTCTTTAAACAATGTCGTGAACTTAGCCCCAGCACTATTAAAAGACTAATCAAAATTTCAAAGATATTTGAAGAAGAGGAACGAGAACGCCATGGAGGATAAACTTATATATTATGAAGAAGAAACAAAATTAAGCTTTGAAGAGTTATTGATGTGGGCCAAAGGACATAATGTATATCCTAGAGTAACAAAACTGGGGCCAGAACTCTGGGGCTATGTCTTTAAGTCAAGTTATGACTCATATCTGATAGCAATCAATAAAAATTTAACTATTGAAATGCAAAGAAAAGTGCTGGTTCACGAAGTCTATCATATTTTAAAGCACTCTCCTAAGTATACATATATGGTTGGAATGGATATGCAGCACTCCCCTATCGAGGAGGAAGCTGATATATTAGCATTGCAAACATTAGCTACTATTCAAAAGTAGCGTTTTTCTTATAATTGCATGAGAAATTTTTGGGTTTTTTGTTGAATAATGATATTGAAAGGATGATTCTTATGAAGAAAGTTTGGATAATAACTTTATTACTTAGTTTTTTAATAATTGGCTGCTCTTCCTCAGATTCTTCCACTCCTTCAGTTGATAACACCATAGCAACTATGGGAATTAATAATGCTGAATCTCTTTTTATAACAGAAGGATCCTCATTGGTTCCACAATCAAAACTAATACAATCTGGTAATGAGGATGCCAAAAGGCTATTCAAAATTACTCCTGATGGTTATATACAAGAAGTTACCTATTATAATGAGGATGGCAAAGAAATAGAGACTATAGATGAACAACCTGCAGCTATATATGATGTTAATTCAGAGTACATTATTGTAGGGTTCGGTTACAATAAATCAAATATAAATAATGGCTATTTAGTAAGAAAATCTGATGGAGCTGTTTTTGACATATCTAATGCTGGTTTCCCAAAAGAACCGATGAATTATTTTAAAAATGTTGATGTTGTAAAAACAGATAGTACAGGAAATTTATATTATAGAGCCGGAAACTGGCCTTCCCTAGGAATCACTAAACTAGATACTGAAAACTTAACTGGAACCATACTTACTCCAGAACACCATAACTTAGAGTATTTTACCGTCGATGCTCAAGGAAATATAGCCTATTGGGCTAGAGATAATAATGATACTTCAAATTCGGTCAAAAGAATAATAAAAACTAATGGGGGTATGGAATTTTTAGATTCTAGAAAGTTTTGGCGAGGGTTAGACAATAAAATCCATTATGTAGATAATGATGAAAATAAAATAAATAGAATTTTAATTAATGATTCATTTGAATTAGAAGTTGAAACTTATGGAAGTACACCAGAAAATCATTTTAATCTTGGCTTTAACGATTATAAAATTGAAATAGATAATAGAATCATTATAGCAAGGCCATCTGGAGATATTTATGAAGTATATAATAACGATGCAACCCCTAGAAAAGTAAACGTTACAATTTCAGATATTGTATTAGCCGATGCATCTGATAACTATTACTACTTATTTGGAGATAACGGAAAGTTAATTAGAGTTAACCCAAGCAATGATTCAACTACTACCCTACTCGATGAAGAATACGATATTTATAAAATGAATGTTTCCTCAGATGATAAAATAATATTTAACGCATTAAAAATGGAGGATGGAGCAACCGTTATTGGGGAAATTGATCCTTCAGGAGATGTTAATATCATCAGTGATACTTTGGAACAAGAAGTAGTATCCCTTGAAAGAATAAACTAAATGAAGGAGGGCCAACATATGAAAATCAAAGCAAGCAGAATCTTTAGTGATGGTTTTGGCTTAACTAACATATTTTTTCCTGATACTTTAGAAATTCTACCTACTAAAGTTAAATTAAAAAAAAGAAAGCTATTAGGCTTAAAGTCTACTGAAAAAAATGTATTAAGAAACCAAATTGCCTCTGTAAGAAGAGAAAATGGTTTTTTCTTCTCTACAATAATTGTTGAAACTACTGGCGGTGCAGTCAGTGATTTAGAAATTAAATGGGTAAACAAAAGAAAAGCTAAAAAAGCAGTTGAAGAAATCGAAAGCATGATCTTAAATATTTAAGGGAGGGCCAACAATCAACACCCCCCTCCCCTTTTATAGCATTACATAGAGAAATTTAAATGACTAACCAATTCTACGTCACTATTAAGCAAGTGAAAAAATTGGCTACTTTTCAAAAGTAGTGTTTTATTTTTACCACAATCAGAAAATATTGTATTTTTTGGCTATTTATTAAATGATTATAATACAATATGTTCTTTGCTTTTATTTGATATAAGATGTTCATGCAAGTACTTTCGTAAAGATCAAGCTATATAAAATGAAATCATTATGGAGGAGAGTATATAATGAAGGAAATTAAAGAAAAGAAAATAGAGTCAAAAGTTATTTCAGAAGAAGATATTTTTCGAATAGGAAATTTGTTTTCAAATGAATGTTCGAGAGATGAAAGAATGAATAGTACCTATTCCATAATGATTAAAATCAATTGTTTTGATGGAACATCTTATGAAAGTGGATCTTTTAAGTCGATTAAAGAGAGTGAAATAATTAATATTAAAAAAGTAGAATCAATTAAATTTGAGTATTTAAATTATAATTTAGATAAAGTTATGAGTCTTTTCATAAAGAATGGAGATTATCATAATAGTAAGTTTGTTGTAAAAGGAGAAGATATGGATTGGGTTAATGGTGTCTTTAATAGAGGAAAAGATATTATTAATTCTTTTGAACCTCAAGATAATTTTATATTAAGAAATAAAAAATTAATTCGCAATATAGGAGCAGTAATAATAGGAATAATTATATTATTTATTTTTTATAAAGCAATTGCTCCCATAAACGAGACAACAACTTTTTCAAAAATGTTGGAACGAAATTTTTGGTTTACAGTATCTCTTGTTATATATTTTGCTTGGATCTTAGGCGGGGCATTATCTGTAAAGTTATTTAGAGAGTTCTTTAAATTATGGCCTGATATTGAATTTGATTTTGGAGCAAAACATTTTAAAAAGAAGAAATTGAAAAGAGCGTTAATTTTAATGATTTTATCTACTATTATTATTCCAGTTTGTTGGCTAATTATTGAATGGTGGTTTTTGAACTGAGGATTTCACTTCATATAACATAGCATTAGCGACATCAGTTGCTGAGAATAAAGCGATTATGAGATGGCTTATATAATAAATTGCAGTTTGAAAAATAAGTTGGATAGTATTAACTGACGTCGCGAGATGCTAAGGACGTTAACTCTCAATAAGCCGGGCCAACTTTTCTATAAAACTAAAGGAGGGCAACAATCAACACTCCCCTCCCCTTTTATAGTAAATAGATAGATAAATTTAAGCGACTAGCCAAGTCTATGTCACTATTAGGCAAGTAAAAAAGTTAAAAACGTTGGCTACTTTTTAAAAGTAGTGTTTTATTTTTACCATCATCAGAGAATATTGTCTGTTTTGGCTATTTATTAAATGATTATAATACAATATGTTCTTTGTTTTTATTTGATATAAGATGTTCATGCAAGTGCTTTCGTAAAGATTAAGTTATATTAAATGCTTCGCATAGAGAATAAGGAAGGATTTTTTCGGGAACGATATTATGTAGTTTTCTCGAAAAAGTTTTTTCAGGAGTGATATAAAATGGCTGCGATACAAGATATCTTTACAAAATATTATAACCAATGCGAAAAAGAGTATGCACTAGCAAATCACGCAAGAAAAGCAGCTTGGAACATAATTAATTGCCGAACAGAAGCAATGGGAGGACACATTCAAAAATGTCCGGACGGTCATTTTTATAGAGTTTGGTATAATTCCTGTAAGCACAGATCATGTCCTCAATGTACAGGGATGCAAAAGGAAGAATGGAAAAGAAAGCAAACAGCTAAGGTTCTAGATACCCACCATCATCATGCAGTTTTTACTATACCTCATGAATTAAATGAGTTGTGGTTGTTGAATCCTAAGAAGATAACAGGAATATTATTTAAAAGTGTAAAAGAAGCATTATTTAATATGTTATCTAACAAGAAATTCTTAGGAGCAACTCCGGGAATGATAGCTACATTACAAACTTGGGGAGAAAATTTAGCCTTTCACCCTCACCTACATTGCCTAATAACAGGTGGTGGAGTTACGAAGGCAGAGAACTGGAAAGAAAGCAAAGAGAATTATTTATTACCAGTACAAGAATTAATGAAAGTATTTAGAGGCAAGTTTTTAGATGAAATACATAATACAGTTTATAATGGAGAAATGGAGATACCATCAAACAAGAACTATTATGAAACCCATGAAATGCTAAGAAAAGAAAGAAAAAAAGATTGGAATGTAAATATAGATCGAGAAGCTGTTTATGGAAATGGAGTAATAAAATATCTTGGGGATTATATAAAAGGTGGCCCAATATCTAATAGAAGGATAATTTTTTATAATGAAAAAGAAGTTAAGTTTTATTATAAAGATAATAAAGATGGTAGGAAGAGAAAGATAATGACTCTTAGAACAGAAGAGTTTATCCGTAGATTTTTATTACATGTACCAAGGCCTCATTTGAAAGTAGTAAGACATTATGGACTATATGCTAGCTGTAAAAAAGAAGAGTTGAATAGGTGTAGGAAGCTGTTAGGACAAGATGAAGTAAAAGATATAGAAAATTTAAAGTGGCAAGATTATTGTGAAAGTGAAGGAAAAAATGATAAATCAATCTGCCCTGAATGTGGAAAGAAACTAATCAAAGGTCAAGAATTTAAATCAGGGAGCTTAGCTCTTTTATTGATTATATTAGGAAAGAAATTAAGTGATGGTTTAATCTTAAAAGATAGAGAATTAATAGCATAAGAGAAATAGCTGGGTAACAGTTGTTACTCTAACATTGAGTTTTTTGTAAAAGATTTAAGAAAATTATTAGAAATAGTTAATTTATAGAGTTAAAGAATTATAGTTTAGATTAATTAAAAAATGAAAAAAGAAAACCATAAGATATATTGGACTGGATAAGAGTTAAAAGAAAATTCCATAGCAACACACAGGAGCTCAGCACTTCATATAACAAGAAGTTTAACAACATCTAAGTGCGAAATAAAATGAAGCATGAAAAGAACTTATAAAAGTGTTTAGAGATAAGTTGAGCTAATTTTTTTAATGAGACGTCGTGAAACTCTTAATATCGTTAGGCGAAATAGTGCTTTGAAATAAAAAGAGAGGTTGTGAATAGTATTGAGTGAAAAAAGTAGAACTGAACATATTAAAGAATTATCCAAAGAACTTTTAGATGATATTGAGTTGAATAGGTTAGATGCTGAGAGACTTTTATTAAAAACAATGCGTTTGGCACGTTATACTGGTGTTGAAGAAATAAAAACATGGTTATCATATGAGATGCTTGGATATAAAGAAATTGATGAAGTGGGTTATAAATATCTGGATATAGTTGGACGTTGGTCGGATAAAAAAGAAAAAAAAGGTTTTTTTATGCCTCTTTCTCAAATTGAATCTACCATAAAAGTAGAAAAAGCAAAATTAAAAAAAATGAGTATTCCAGATACAAGTGGTGAATGGGCTAATGTTGCAATTAGAAATGCTATAAGTTCTATGAATCGTACTTCAAATAGAATTTCTAAATTAGGCGGAATTAAAAGTAGAGTACTAGCAAAGTTACATAATTTTATTTCTGAAATTTATTATGAGAAAGTTTTTGAAACATTTTCTGAAAGTATTTTTGAATCTTATAAAAAAGATATTAATTATCTAATTACAGAAAAGTGTGGGGATATAATTGAAAAAATCCCTTTTGTATTAGATAGATTAGCTGAAGGAAATGAAGAATCTATAAGTCAAGCTTTAAATACTTGTCGAAGAATCATTGATAATTTTGCAGATGAAATATTCCCCCCTAGAGATGAAACTTTTAAAATAGGTAATAATGAATTATCTTTAAAAAATGATAAATCGTTAAATAGAATTAATGTGTATGTTTATCAAAATTGTAATAGTAAATCTAGACAAAAAAAGATAGGTCAAAATCTTTCAAATTTATATAGTAGGTTATCTGCTGGAGTACATGATGAAATAAGTGTAGAAGAGGCAAGGTCATTGTTTTTAAATACATATTTAATTTTAGGAGAAGTACTTACATTAGAAGAGAATTAATAAAAAGATTTAGAGGAAGGAACCTAATTAATGAGGATTATTTTAAACGTAGTTAAAGTTTTAATTTATATTCTTCCTGTTTTCCTTACTCAATATCATCGAATTATTCAAAAGGAAAAATATCAAAATATTATAAAGGATAAAGATAAGAGACTTCTTAAAAGTTTTATATCTTTAAAAAGTTTAAATTATGAAGAGGTTATAAAATTATTACAGGAATTTTTCAGAAGAATAAGTGCTATCTTATTTGTATTGCTTGTGATTTTATTATTACTCGATTTAACTGGTACTACATTTTTTATAACTAGTGCTATGTTTTTAAATATCTTTTTCTTAGGATATATTTATTTAAATTGGTTTGTAGGGGAGAATTTACACAAAGAATATTTATATGAATTATCTTTTGTTTCATTCGTTCCTTTTTTAATAGAGATTTTAGTGAAGTTATTAGGAAGAAAATTTTTTGAAATAAGTCCATCACTTGAGTTAATGTATTCATTAAATTTTAATTTTTACTATTTTTTTGGATTTCAATCATTTTATAAGCAATCCCCTCTCTTAACTTCATTTATTTTATCAGTAATACTATTTATTTTCTGTATAATATTTATATATTTATTTTCTTGGCTAATATCATTATTATTAATGGTTCTTATTTGGATAATTTGGATAGCTATACATAGTATTGCTATGTATGCTGATAAATATTTAGAGAAATCAATATTTGAAGCTATTTCATTTGTTTTGATTTTAATAGGAGTTATAATTAATTTACTTTAATCTAATTATGATATTAGTTTTTATTTGCTTAACCTCAAATTAAAATATAAATATTATTGAGTTGTTTTTTTAATTACGACGCACTACTTCGCCTAACATGGGCTTAACGACATCTGAGCTTTGGTAGGAATGGAAGGGCTGACTTATGTCAGTAGGATATTTATTTTAAAGGAAAAGACAAGTTGTATCGAAAGTAAGCTCAGACGTCGCGAAGCCCAGGGACGTTATATGACAGTGCGACCAGCCCTTGAGATAAGAGGGGTTAAGCTATATCTTAGGCTGTCTAAGTCTAATGAAAATTAGACCTTTGGACTATCTATTCTATTTGAAATAACCCTACTTACGGGTGCATTACTGGTAACGGTTTTGTGCTAAGCCGTAAGGACAATGTGAAATAGACTGTTAGCCTTAAAACAGATGATTGCTAGGGTAAATATACTGTTAAGATTAAATTAATTGAATTACCGAAAGCTTCGTCAAACGTGAATAGTGAAATTAGGCTGGTACACTATGACCAAAAGGTGTGAGATGGGGTCAGGTAAGTTGTCGTATTGCTTGACAAATAGACCAATATCTTCGGAGTAAAGGTAAAATCTAAGACAGTATGAATTGGCTAAGGTATAGAACTGGGAAAACCCAATGAGTTCCTGATAATATCAGGTAGGTCAAAAGATTGTCGTGATACAATACTTAGTGAGCATAAGAGATTGGAAAAAGCGAAGGCTATCTTGTAATGAGATAGATAGGGGTTCAAAATTTGCCCCACTCTGAAAGGAGGCAGACTTCCTAAAAGGTGGTTTAAGGCTGGAAGGAATAAGAGCTTTGTGAATGTGGCAAGCCAAATAACTCTTTAGTGAGTGGGCGACCGCAGACAATTAAAGTTAACAGACTCATATTCTGAAAGGTCAGATAGTATAGAAATATACTATTGCCAATCCGAAGGTTGGTAAGTAACTGCTTGAGCTGTGTGACGGGAAACTGTCACGCACAGTTCTGATGGGGGAAAGACGGGGCGACCCGCTTACCTACCAGATGATAGACTTAGTTTTCTGTATGAAAATTATATTTTAAAAATAATTGATGTTATTTACTTTTGAACATAAGATTAGAAAAATAAAGATACAAATTAATAGATTATGGAGGGAATTGATTTTATGAATAAAAGAAAATTAAAATTTTTATCATGGATTGACAAGCAACTTTCAGAAAATTTATGGTTAGTTTTATTAGTGGGTTTTATTTTATTTGTAGGTATCATAAAAACTCGTTATTTTTGGGAAAAAATTTTACCTGAACAGTTTCAATTACTTATGCTTACTATTAATTTTGTTTTATTTATGCTTATACTTATATCAATATTTAAAATTGATGATGAAGGTTTCCTAATTAGTGAAATAGCTGAGAATATATTTAGTAAATTTATTCTTTTAGTACTATATCATTTAACTTATTTTATGAGTATAGCCGGAATCTTATTAGAAGAAAAAGTTAGTTTTTTAGCCTTATTAATTGCATTATTAATTCCTACAGTCTCAACCATAACTTTTGTAATATCTTTGACAAAAAATGAAAAAATTAAATTGGAAAATCAATATAATATAAAAAAATTAAGGATTATTTCTATGATTTACATAAACTTAAGGAAGTTTAT
The DNA here is from genome assembly GCF_046097105.1 of Natroniella sp. ANB-PHB2. GTDB lineage: Bacteria > Bacillota > Halanaerobiia > Halobacteroidales > Halobacteroidaceae > Natroniella. Next base: position 1,669,882 of record NZ_CP175562.1, read on the forward strand.
TGTAATAGCTATTTTAATTTTTTCAGTTTTCATATTAAACATACAAATATTATTAAGTTTTGGATATTATAATTTGTATAGTATGGAAAAAGAAGAGATAATACAGAATGAAAATTTATATAATTTACATCAAACTTATATTTCACAGGAAAATAGTAATGAAGAAAATAATAAATATGAATTAACTTTTGTGGATAGTTTATCAGTAATTATTTCTGCTGGAGAAATCTCTTCTGATTTCACTGGCAATTATATTTTAGGAATTCAACATTATTTTATTAAATTTTTTGATATTTTAGCGTTAGGATTCATTGTTTCGGGAGTATATAGTATAATAATAAGTGACTATAAAAATATCATTAAAACCGAAAATAAAACTATTAATTAAATACCTAATATTATCTAAAATAATTTAATTTAAAATTAATAAAGATTGAAGCTTGGAAGTCGTCTATCCGTCATATAACATGGGCTTAGCGACATATGAGCCTTAGTAATAAGGCAGAGATGACTTATATCAGAGTGTTTTGTTTTAACAAATGAGATGGGTTTTATCGAAAGTAAGCTCAGACGTCGCGAAGCCCAGGGACGGCCATCATACCAATCCCCTTCTAAGCTTCTGCACTCTCATTCAATGAATTATAAATATCTACTAATAACAAATCCATCAACTTATTTCTAAACTCTTCATCTTTTAAGACTCTACCATAAAACTCTTGATTTTTAGAATAAGAATCGACTACCACATCATCAAACTCATCTTCATAAACTAAAGCAAAATCTTCTAAAGTATTAACTTGAGCTTTTGTCTTTAAGTTCTCACTATCTTTTAAAATACTTGTTATATGACTTATAGGTATTTTAATAGACTCATCAAATTCAGAACCAAATCTATCGTTTAACCTTTCAATAATCACACTCAAAAATTCCTTTTCCTCATTTTGAGAGCCACCACCAGAAACAGTCATTCCTACATCATAACTTCCCGCCCCTTCAAGAGCAATATCCCCTTTATACTTTTCTTCTAACTTATAATACTCCAAGACTACCTTATCTGATATATCCACCGATCCAGTCTGTTCTATATCTATCTTCTTAGCTAAATACCTTAGATAAATATTTAGTCTATGCAATTCTTCATCCTTAATTGGAGCTATTTGTAAAATTAACATATAAAGATTAACAAACTTCTTTACCTTACTTCTAAACTCAATCTTTTCCTCTCTAGATAATTCATTTATCCGTTCAACTGAGTTATCTAAAAGATTATTCATTCTTTGGGCATCATTATTTTTAGAACTATCTTTATAATATAATTCCACATACTCATCTATATCTTGTTGATTAATTAACATAGTATTCATTATCTCATCTTGAAGAGTATAAATCTCATTAGGATCTATATCGCTTTTTAGAGTTGTTGCTTCATAATAAGGCTCAAATGATTTCTTTATATCCTCTGGCTCATTGACAAAATCTAATACAAAAGTATCCTCTTTACCACTACAAGTCCTATTTAATCTAGATAAGGTCTGAACAGCAGTTAATCCATTCAGCTTCTTATCTACAAACATAGTATGCAGCTTAGGCTGATCAAAGCCAGTCTGGAACTTATTTGCCACTATTAGCACCTGATACTCATCTTTATCAAACTCTTTACGAATTGAAGAAGATATCTCATTCATATTATTTTCTGTATAGTCTAGCCCGCCATCTTTAACCTTACCCGAAAAGGCTACTAAAGTCTTCATATCTGTATAATTATTTTCTCTAATATAATTATCAAAGGCCAACTTATATCTGACAGCGTGCAATCTAGATGAAGTTACTAACATTGCTTTAGCTTCTCCACCAATCTTACGCCGAGTTACATTTCTATAATGTTCAATCATTATTTCAGTCTTTTGAGAGATATTATGAGGATGAAGACTAACATATTTAGCTATCTCTTTTGTTCCTTGAGTCTTCTTTATCTCTGGATCATCTTTAACCTTCTTATTGACCTTATAATACATTTTATAAGTCATATAATTCTCTAAAACATCAAGGATAAATCCTTCTTCGATTGCCTGTTTCATACTATATAGATGGAAGGCTTGAGGTTTTCCTTCCTGATTAGGAGTTCCAAATAACTTTAAGGTGCTCCCCTTTGGTGTAGCTGTAAAGGCAAAAATACTGATACTATCTACATTTTGAATTTTAGCTAACTCTTCATTTATCTTATCCTCTGCATCTTTAGTATTTTCTTCTGCCTTTTTATCTAATTCAGCCGCTTCCTCTAAGGATAAACTCTCTTTTAGGGCCAACATATTCTTACCCGTTGAACCAGAGTGAGCTTCATCTATTACGATAGCATAGTTTTTATCTTCCGTTCCTGCCACTTTATCTAAAATATAAGGAAACTTTTGAATAGTACTGATAATTATTTTAGTCCCTTTATTTAATTCATCCGCTAGTTGAGTAGAGTCTTTTTCTATCTTCGCTACCATACCTATTTTATGATCTATTTGATAGATAGAATTTTGCAGTTGTTTATCCAAGATAAGCCGATCAGTAATTACTATCACACCATCAAAGATGACTTGATTACTTTTATCATGCAAGCTTGATAGTCTATGGGCCAACCACGTAATAGAATAGGTCTTACCCGATCCTGCACTATGTTGAATTAAATATCTATCCCCTGCCCCCTTCTTCTTAACATCTCTTAACAACTTTCTAACTGCATCCAGTTGGTGATAACGAGGAAAGATTAAAATTTCTTCCTTTTTAAGATTACCAGCTTCATCTGTCTTCTCTTCTACATCAACAAAGACAAACTTCTGTAATATCTCTAATAAACTATCTTTTTGCAGTAACTCTTCCCAGATATAATGAGTTCTAAGCTTCCCTTCTACTGGTGGATTACCAGCCCCACCCTTATGCCCTTTGTTAAATGGCAAGAAGAAAGTATTAGCACCACTCAATCTAGTAGTCATATAGGCTTCTTCTGTATCCAATGCAAAAGAGACTATTGTTCTCTGCTTAAACTTAAATAGCTTCTCATTAGGCTTTCTAGTCGTCCTAAGCTGTTTGATAGCATTCTTATAAGTTTGTCCTGTTAATGGATTTTTAAGCTCAAAAGCAATAATAGGTAAACCATTTAAGAAGATTACTAAGTCTATTCGCTTAGCATCTTTATAATTCAGCTCTTCTATAACCGAAAAGATATTTTGTTGGTATAATTCATTTAGCTTTTGATTAAAGGATGTAGGTGGCTTGAAGTAAGCAAGGTCTAATTTAACTCCAAAGTCTTTAATCCCATGCTTAATCACATCTATCATACTTCTTCTGGCTAACTCTTGATTTAAACGAAGGATTATCTTTTGTTTATAGTTAGCTCCATGTATTTCTTTAAGTTTGGCCATCTTCTCTTCTTGGGTACTTTCTAAGAAGTTAAAGAACATCTCTTTATCTAAAGCGTGATGTTTATCATAGTTATAATTAGAGCTGACAAGATAGCCATTTTCTTCAATTAGATAATCCTTAATTACTGATTGAAACTTCTCCTCTTTTAAGATATCTGGAGTTATCACTTTACTCCCCTCCTTCATAATCTCTTAAGTCAATCTTACCTGTTACTGCTTCATAGATTAATGATTTCTTGTAGGTTTTATATTTCTCGATTGACTCTTTTGTTTTTTGGATTAGGTTGTTGATTTGAGTTGTTTTTTGGTCTAGGTAATCAATTATTTTATTTTGAATTTGAAAACTTGGCTTTACAATTGAAATATTTATTAACTTTTCTTTTGTTAAATGTGCAATACTAACTTGATTAACTATTGAATCAAAATATTTTTTCTCACCTAAAAACATAAAATAATAGAGATAATATTTAGAAATCTCATTTTTAAAAAAACTAATCTTATGTACAGAATTTTGAATAAAACATTCTTCTATTTCTTCATTCCATATAGCTGACCTGCCTACTTCTCCCCCTTCACAAACAAGCATATCATTTTTACTTAATTGGTATTTTTTCATTTCTGCTTTAGAAAACCACATTTTTTCAATTTCAGATAAATCTAATTTATTCCAAAGAATATTCTTAGCTTTCAAATAAGGTTTGTAAAAATAATTTGGCTTTTTATTATTTTGAAGCATTTTACCTAATTCAATATGAGCAATATATTTTAATTTAGCTTTCTTAAAATACTCTGGTATCTCGCCAATCCACTCAACTCCACTATCTTTCATTTTTATTTCATCGACTAATTCTCCAGCTTGATTCAAATATTTATCGCCAATTTTTGCTTTAGTAACTGCTTCTGTAATCACAGACTTCTTATACTCTTCTAGCTTGTCGACTAAAGCTTCTTTCTGCTTGATTATTCCACCAATTTCAGCAGTCTTTTTATCAAGAAAGGAGGCTATTTTTTGTTGTTCTTTGAAAGGTGGTAATGTTAATTTAATATTATTTAAAATTTTAGAATCTACATGAGGAATTCCCATTCCTATAGTATTATCTTTAATGTATCTCTCAAGATATTTTAATAAAAAATACCCATAATCTTTATTAATAATTGTAGTTAAACACTCTATTTTTGCCATAGTTGAAGAAATAATGCCACAAGGACTTTTTAATATTTCTCCAGAATTTGACCCATCCCATAAAATTAATATTTCATTTTCATTTGCTTTTACTAAACCTATAGTATTATTTACATAAGAGACATTTTCAATATCTTTATCTCTAAGATAATCCATGCTTAAATATGGTATTCCTTGCTCTGGATTAGTTTTATTTGGTTTTTTGCCTTTTTGATGACTAAAAAGATACTTAAACCTTTTTAAATTCCAATTTACAGGAATTTTATTTAAATATTCAATCCCACTATCTTTATACTCATCATATCGCTTATGCTCCACCACTATCACCTAACTCTAAAACCTGCTTCATTAACCCTTGAATTTCACTCTCTATCTCTTCTATCTCCTCTTTAATCTTAGCAGAAGACTCTAACTCTTCAAATTCATAGAAATACCTTGTAAAAGGAATTTCATAACCTACCCGAGTATAAGAATAATCTACCCACGCTTCTGGGACATGAGGTTTAACCTCTCTTTCAAAATAAGCTGTAATATTCTCCTTTTCACCTTCCACAAAATCAGAAGTATCCTCTTTATACTCCTCTACCTTCTGTGATAAATCTATTCTCTCATAATCTCTTAAATCAGTATCGTGTTGCTTCTTGCCACCTTTCATACAATAGTTTGCACTCTCATCTCTCTTACTTAATCCATTATAGACAGCCTTAAACAAAGAACGCTTTAAATCTAAATCTCCTAATATCTCTTTTAAAACCTTCTTAAACTCTTTTCTATTTTTATATAGTTTATCACTAGTATTCTCTCTTAATCTAGCCAAGATCTTCTCCTGTAACTCTCTTCCCTGTTTAAGCTTGTCTAACTTCTTCTCTTGCTTAGTACTAAACTCTGGTGCTTCTGACAATTTAGCTAGCTTTTGATACTTCTCTTCATCAAATAACTTATTAAAAGTATTCTCAGAGTAGATATTCTCAATTCTATCTTCAGTAATCTTAAAGTTAAGTTTAAGAGGTCTTTCAACCCTTACCTTAAGATAGCCAAACTCTTCTTTATCAAATATCTTACAGTATTCATTCTCTTTAAAATCACCATAAATTCTAGTAATCTCATCTATCTGCTCATCAGTTATCTTATGCCTCTTCTCTCCTAAAGATTTTCTCATATTCTCATAAAACTCAGTTGCATCAACTAACTGAATCTTATCTTTTCTAACTGCTCCAGTCTCTAAATTATCATTCTTCCGATTAGATAAAATCCAAATATAAGTAGCTATCCCTGTATTATAAAATAGGTTTTCAGGCAAAGCTACAATCCCCTCTAGCAAATCATTTTCAATAATCCATCTTCTGATCTCACTCTCTCCACTTCCTGCATCACCTGTGAAAAGTGGCGATCCATTAAATACTATGGCAATTCTACTGCCCTTCTCATCATCTTTCATCTTAGAAATCAAGTGTTGTAAAAAGAGTAATGAACCATCAGAGGTTCTTGGAGTTCCTGCTCCAAAGCGACCATCAAAGCCTAACTCTTTATGCTCATTTTTAATCTCTTTACTGTATTTTCTCCAACTAACACCAAAGGGAGGATTCATGATCCCATATCTAACCTTTAACCCTTGGTGTCCATCTTCTGTAAATGAATTTCCTAAAACTATATTACCTGCATTCTGACCTTTGATTAAAATATCAGATTTACAAATAGCATAGGATTGAGGGTTTATCTCTTGCCCAAAGACCTCTACCTGTGCATTAGGATTCATCTCTGTTATGTATTTAGTCATCTCTGATAACATACCACCAGTTCCACAAGCAAAATCTCCTACCGTGGTAATATTACCTTCATTAGTTAACTCATCTTCTTCACCCGTTAATAATAGATTAACCATTAATCTAATAACCTCTCGTGGAGTATAATGATCCCCAGCATCAGCATTTTCAGAAAATCTTCTAATTAACTCTTCAAAAATATAGCCCATCTCTTGATTAGCTACTACATCTGGGTGCAAATCTATCTTATTAAACTCTTTAATTACTAGATATAACAGATTATTCTTATCTAATTTACTTATCTCCTTATCAAAATCAAAGTTCTCTATAATCTCTCTGATATTAGGAGTAAAGCCTCTAATATAAGCTCTTAAATTTTCAGCTATATTATCAGGATCATCTAATAACTTATCAAAATCATAAACGCTAGTATTATTAAAATTATAGCCTGTGATTTTATTAAGTATCTTATCAATATCTACTTCCTCAGCCTTCTCTAATACCTCTTCTTTACTATCTTCTAACAAACAATCAAATCTTCTCAATACAGCCATAGGTAATATTACATCACCATAGCGTTCCTGCTTATACGGCCCTCGAAGTAAATTTGCTATATTCCATATAAAATTAATCTTTTCACCAAAGTTTGTCATTGACTACCCCTCCATTAATTATACTTATCATTACAAATATTTCTATATCTCAGCAAGATTATCCTTCATTTCTTAAAAGATCATAAAAATAAGCTCCAGTAAGAGATTACAAAGAAAAAAAATGACAAATAATAAATTATTTTTGAAAATAAAAGGGAATAAAATGTCTTTATAGAAAAATAAACTAAATCAGTTAACTATTTAGTGCACTCTTCTCTTGGCCCTCTTATTCTTCTTTAAGGGGACGTTTTAGAGAAGTTATTTGTGATATTAACTTGTTATAATTCTAAAAATCAAACTATATATAAGATATTCACAAAATCAATTTCAATAATATAGAGTTAGACGAAATCACTAATGTGAACGGGATCTTAAAAAGGAGGAGTTTATAATGGTTGTCAAAGAAAATGTAGGATTAAATTATGAAGAACCTATAGAAATTGCTGAAGGAGTATATTGGGTAGGATTTTTAGATAAAGATTATTCTTTACATTGCAATCCATATTTAATAGTAGAAGGAAGTGAAGCTATTTTAATTGATGGTGGTAGTAGAACGGATTTTAGTTCAGTTATGATGAAAATATTACAAACTGGCATTCAACCTTCAGATATTAAAAATTTAATTTATCAACATTATGATCCAGATTTATGTGGTAGTATTCCTGATTTTGAAGAAATTATTGATAATAATAATTTAAGTATTATCTCACATAGAGAAAATAATATTTTTATTAAGTATTATGGTGGCTCATTAAGAAGGAGATGTATAGAGGGGTTAGATTTTGAATGGGAATTTTCTAGTGGCAGAAAACTTAAATTTATTCGAACTCCTTATGCTCATTCGCCAGGTAGCTTTGTTACTTTTGATGAAAAAACTGGAGTCTTATTTAGCAGTGATTTATTTGGGAGTTATGCAAAACAATGGGATTTGTTTTTAGAGCTAGATTCAAAATGTTACGACTGTTATTCGTATAAGGATTGTTCTGTTAATAAAAATGAATGCCCTATTTTGGGGATTATAGACTTTCATATTAATATTATGACGTCTAAAAAGGCATTAACTTATGCCTTGAATCGGATAAAAGAACTACCTGTTCAGCTTGTGGCTCCCCAGCATGGAAGTGTTATCGCAGATACTAAGAGTATTAATTCGGTTATATGCAAATTAGAAGAGATAGACAATATAGGTATTGATAATATTTTCTAGGAGGTGATTTTATGAATAGTAATAAATTTTATGAAATTTTGAATCAAGAAAATAATGAATTTACTAATAATCCAGAACTTATAAAAATGTTAATTGAATATAAAGGTAAAGAAGGCCATGAAAAAATTCAAAAGAAACTATTTAAAGAATTGATTAATAGATATGTAGAGTTGACTAAAAAATTGGATCAAAAGATAGAGCAGATAACTACATTAGCAGAAACTGACCAACTAACTAAAATATATAACAGGGTAAAATTTATGGAAGAACTAGAAAAGGAAATTAATAGAGTGGAGATATATAAAAATAAATTATCATTAATTATGTTTGATATAGATCATTTTAAACGGGTAAATGATAATTATGGTCATGATATTGGTGATAAAGTATTAATTAAAATAACAAATATTGTTACGGAATCAATTAGGGGAACAGATATTTTTGCTCGTTGGGGTGGGGAAGAGTTTATGATTTTAAATCCTAATACAAGTTTAAGTTGCTCAATAAAATTGGCTGAAAAAATAAGAAAAAATATAGAACAGAATAAAATAAAAAAAGTTGGTCAAATCACTTGTAGTTTTGGTGTTACAAAGTTCAAAGGAAAAGATGATTTTGATAGTTTTACTAAACGAGTAGATAATGCATTATATCAAGCTAAAGAAAATGGAAGAAATCGAGTTATTAGTATTAATTAGAAGAAAATTTATTATATTACGGATGAATGACTTCGTATAACATAGCATTAGCGACATCAGTTGCTGAGAATAAAGCGATTATGAGATGACTTATATAATAAATTACAGTTTGAAAAATAAGTTGGATAGTATTAACTGACGTCGCGAGATGCTAAGGACGTTAGGCGAAAGAGCTGACTAATTTTCTAAATTATCAAAGATGATTGATATTATGTATAATTAAATGTATAATACTATTAAGAACAATATATAATATATTATGAACCAAACTTGAAAGAGAGAATATAATATATTGGAGGTGAGAAAATGGCTACTTTGAATGTAGAACGTGAAAATATGGTTTCATCTACAGATATTGTACGTAATTTTAGTAAGATGTTAGATAAATCTAAAGAAACTCCAGTATTTATTATGAGAAACAATGATATTGAAGGAATAATTATGGATATAGAGGAGTATGAGATGTTATTAGAAAAAATAGAATATCTAGAAAATCAATTAGAAGATGCTTATATTATGAAAGAGCTTAAAGAGAGAAAAGAAAGATTTGATATAAAAGATGCAGTAAAAGAAGATGAAGTTATGGATTTGCTAGATTGATTATTTAGGAGGCTTAAAATATGGAAATAGTTTTTCATCCAGATGTTAAAGGTGATATAAAAGATTTAGATAGTAATATTAAAAATAGATTTAAAAGAATACTTAAAATTAAGATAAGTGTTTAATAAAAATATTGAACTTCAGATAACATGAGGTTATCTGAAAGCTCTGATTAGGATGTGATTATTTTTTTGTTGATAATTTAGTGTAGGGATTGACAAAGCTAAGGAGGTTGCAAGTTTATTTAGAGAAAATCATTTGAAGTTCAATTAGGAACAGAATAGAATGATTAAATGTTATTCAAATTATAAGCTTTTGAGAAAATAAAGAAGGTGTTAGTATGGAAAGGGTTGATTTATTTATAGTTTTTTGGTTAATATATGATTTACTAAAAGTAACAAAAAATTATCATAAATTAAGAAAATATGGAGCTAAAAAGATAGAAAGTTTTAATTGTAAATCAGATATGGTATTTTTTGTTATATTTACTTTCTTGAATATAGCACTCTTTTTTCCATTTGCTGAGATAATTAATTTTATTTTATTTCAATTATTATTACTATTTGAATTTATTATAAAAGTTAGGAAGATAGATATCTATCAAAATGGGGTTTTTTATCAATCTAAATTTACAAAGTGGGATGAAATGGGCTCTATTAGAGAGTTGGAGAAGGGTAGAATACAAATTGAAATTAATAATAGTTTCTTTGGTGTTCTTAATATTGATAAAGTTGAAAGAAGAGAAGAATTTTTAAGGTTATTATATAGCAAAACTGAATTAAAAGCCAAGACACATTGAGATCACTATCTCCCCTAACTTAAGAGTTCACACCTATGATTAGTATTTTAATGTTAGTCTAATCTGAATAACGGATAAAAGCGATGTAAAGTTCAGGGGTGGAAGAGATAACTCAATTTGTGAAACTGGATAGATTATTCTAAATTTCTAATTGAATTTAATTTTTTAGCTTAGGATTATCAAAACACCTCCTACCTCTTTGATATTTGAGAGGGTGCTGAGTTGAATGGGATGGGTTTTAACAGTCAGAGCCATCAGATAACACGGCGTTAACTCCCAATAAGCCGGGCCAACTCTGCTATAAAACTAAAGGAGGTGATCTCAGATGAGTTCAGACTTTTCCATGAGTGAATTTTTAAAGAAAGATATTGATTCTTTAGAAAAGGAAGAAGCATTTAAAGAGTTAAAAGACTTACAAGATCAATTAAAGAACAGATATAAGTATCTTGTTGGCTACTGGAGTAATGCTGAAAGAGCCAAAAGCACTAGAACTGGTCAATTTGTAAAAAATCAAGAGGTTATTGACTATCTTAGCTAAGGTTTTTGAAGGGCCAACGTAATATTACGTTGGCCTTTTAAAATTTAGAAAAAGTTAATCCCTTTTACCAAAGTTTTGATAGTTCAATATTCAAGAGTAAATTGAAAAATAAGAAATTATCTTCAGAGATTAAAGGGGATAAAATTTCTTTATAGAAAAATAAACTAAACGAGTTGACTCCTTTTTAAAATCTAGTGTATGGCTCTCTTATTCTTCTGTAATGGGACATTTTAGAGAAGTTATCTATTTACAATTAAGATATCAACTTGTGATAATTCTAAAAATCAAACTAGATATATTAATATTGTTAGGCGAAATCCCGCTAAATAAATCTAAGATAATATTAACTCTTAGGAGGATTAAAATGGGTTTAGGAGAAGCTTTAAAACCATTTATAGATAATCCAGATGAATACTTATTTTTATATGTATTTATTAGTGTTATTGTTTGGTTATATATTAATATTAACAATAGAATCCAAAAAATAGAATTAAGAAAAGATGATCATAATAATATAATATTATCTAAATACAGTGAATTACTCTTTATTTTGAAGTCATTAGAAAATAATTCATTGGAAGATATCCCTTTAGAAGTTAAAGATAATATTAATAAGATTATTAGTGATGTGATTCCATATACTACAAAAAAATTTACACAATATTTAATAGATTGGAGAGAAAAAAACAGAAAAGAAGTTATAGATGAGCTAGAAGAGAAAATAAGAATTTTAAAATTAAATCAAAAAGTTTATAGGCTTAATAACGATTTGGATTTATTTTCACTGATTAGAGAGGTTTTATTTATATCAGGTTTTAAAAGCTTTTTAAAGTCTCTTTTATTAATTATTATAATAAGTATAGGACTTCTAATATTTATTGCTACAATGTTGAAAGTCAAAGAAGCAGGAATTATTAAAGCTTTTTTATTGTCAAGTAGGCCTCTATTTCATTTTTTTGGGCTATTAGTAGTTTTAAAAATATTTAACTCATATATAGTTACAAAAAAATTGAAATTAAAAAATAGAAATTGGACAAAATTATTTGGATTAGTTATATTAATTTCAATAGGGTCAACAGTTTTATTTGAAATAATTGGTAGTGGATGGGTATATGTAGGAGGATTGATTACTTATTGCATTTTTTCAATTTACATATCTGATTTTACTGCAAAAAATAAACCATAAATTTTAAACCATAATATATAATGAAGTTGATAAAGACAAGTGTTATATATTGTGCAGAAAACAATCAAACTTTCAGTTTACCCCTTCCTTTTTTCTCAGTGTAACCATGTCTAAATTTGTAAAGTATTTAGAAAGACAATAAAATCATAGCTGAACTCTAATATGGGCTAGCAACATATGAGTCTTAGCAGGAAGCAGAGATGACTTATATTAGATTTTATTGTTTTAAGGTAACCACAGCCAAGTGTATAAAATAATTTTACTAATATTAAGCTAAATATAACCCTTTACATTAGATAACCAAACTTATAAAAAAGAAAGGAGGAATATTATGGATCTCGAACTGTTAAGAACATTTTTTATGTGGTGTACAATCTTGAATGTAGGACTACTAACCCTATCATTTCCATTCTTAATACTTGGCACTGATTTTGTATATAAAATTCATAGCAAATGGTTTTCTATGCCACGAGAAACATTCAATATGGTTATCTACTCTCTTATTGGTATCTATAAAATTTTTATTTTTATCTTCAATCTAGTCCCATGGATAACCCTTACTATTATCAAATAAAACGAACGACTACCACTAACTGAGTTGGGACCTATCCTACTAGTCCCACCTCTCACTACAACTATAAAAACAACCCCTCCAATAAATAAATTTTATCTCCTACAATACTTCTAAATCTATAAACCAAATTTTAATTTTAACTTTATTTAAACTTAATTCTGATATACAATAATATTAATGAAAGGAGCGATCTTATGAAAAAAGCTGTCCTTTACGCTCGTGTCAGCACAACTAAACAATCAGAGCAAGGAGTCAGTATAGAAGCTCAGCTAAATCAGCTTAAGGACTATGCAGCTGCCAATGGCTATCAAGTTGTCGAAGAGTATATCGATCGAGGAGAATCAGCCAAAACTTCTGACCGCCCCGCTTTCCAGGAGATGATATCTGATATTAAATCTGATCCTGATACTTATAATGCCGTACTTATACATAAAACGGATCGATTCGCTCGTAACCGAGAAGATTCTATCGTCTACAAGTCATTACTTAGAAGAGATTGTAATGTCGATGTAATAAGTATCAAAGAAGACTTTGGTGATGGAGCAGTCGGCAAGATGGTCGAGGGAATCATGGAAGTTGTAGCAGAGTTTTATAGTGACAACCTAGCCAAAGAAGTTGAAAAAGGCCAATACCACATAGCTAAGCAAGGTAAAGCCGTAGGCAAAGCCCCACTAGGTTATAAGATTGGCGAAGATGGTAAATATAAAATAGATCAAGAAAAATCTAAAATAGTCAAGCGGATATTCAAAAAATACATTAATGGACAAGGCACCGCTTCTATTGCCTTAGATTTTAATAAGCACACTCATAAATTCAAAGATGAAAGAAACTGGTCTGATATGGCAATAGGAACTATCTTAAAAAATGAAGTATATACAGGAGTATTTACCTGGCAAGATGTAAGAATCGAAAATAACCACCCTGCTATTATCTCCAGAGATGATTTTAAGCTAGTCCAGGAGTTATTACAAAAAAGAAAGAAAAAAAGAAGTTCCAAAAAATATGATGCTTACCTACTCCAAGGAGTAGCCCGTTGTTATGAATGTGGTGGAAAGATGCATAGAAACTTTTCTAGTCAAAAGTTAGCCAGTGGTAAGAAAAAGAGGTATGTCTATCTTAGATGTACTACTTACTCAAAAGATAGAACCTGCTATGTCAACCACCACAGAATGAAAGATATTGAAGAGGCGGTTGTACAAGCGATAGACAAAGTATCTAAAGGACTTATTCCATTAAACGATATAGAAGTAGCAAAGACAAAACAAACCGATATTTCGGCAAAATACGAAGGAATAAAAGAAAGCTTAGAGAATATAGAGAACCGCTTTGATAAACAGATGGAAGCATTTGAAGCTGGTGTAATTAATTTGGATCAACTAAAGAAATACCAGAAGCGACTTAAACAAGAGAAAGAAGAATTACAGAACCAAGCTAAAGAATTGGAAGGTAGATTAGATAATGAAATAGATAAGGACTTATTCATTAAGAAAATCAAAGATGCTAAAGATACACTAGTTAATGATAATGTAAGCATCCAACAAAAGAAAAACACCCTCCACTCTATCGTAAAAGAGATCAAGATTAGTAAAAAACAAGAACTAATTGAGATAATCTATAAATTTTAAACGGCATACAAATTTCTTTTGTCATAATACCAACTTTGTATTTTCAAACTTTTTTACAATATGAGCTACTAACCTCATATTATGTTCTACCAAAATATTCTTAGCCTCTAAGTCCCCATTCTTCAATTTTTCTAAGTATAATTTCTCTTTTTCTTTATCTAAAGGTTGAGGAAAGATAGTCCCATTAGAGATATAAGAGACTAACAACATAATCCCATCCATTAAATTAGAACCTAAGTGAATAAAAAAAGAAGGCACCACTGGCCAATCACCTCCTAAATTGAAACCACTCTCTATTTATATATATATGAGGTAATTGAACCTATTGTGCCTGTCCTGATTATTTATTTCTCTTCAACTATCTCCATAAAAACTTTATTCTGTAAATCATTCAATATTTTTAAAAGATCATCTTTTGTTCCTTCAGTAAACTCCAGTCTCAACCTTCCAATCTCTCCTTCTGTTCCTACCACAGTAACCATTGCTAAACCTTCATAAGCCTTCAATATCTTATCCACAAAAGACAATTCCTTTTTAACCACTTTTACCTCCATAGTTTGGGTATCCACTTTAATCTATCCCCTCAATAATCGATTTTATCTTGGTCACCAAAATATCAACTGCTACTTTATTATATCCACCTTCAGGAATGATAATATCAGCATACTTCTTTGTTGGCTCTATAAATTGCTGATGCATTGGACGAACAACCTCCAAATATTGATTGATTACTGACTCCATATCTCTTCCTCTTTCTTTAATATCCCTAACCAGTCTCCTTATAAACCTAACATCATTATCAGTATCTACATAAACTTTTATATCCAGCATATCTCTAAGCTTCTTATTTTCCAAAACTAAAATCCCTTCTAAAATAATTACTTTACAAGGATCAATAGTTATAATCTCATCTAATCGAGTATGCTTTTTAAAGCTATAAACCGGCTTTTCAATAGACTTACGGGCCAACAACTTCTGTAAATGCTCAACCAACAATTCAGTATCAAAAGCAAAAGGATGATCATAATTTGTCTTCACCCTCTCCTCTAAACTGAGATGGCTCTGATCCTTATAATAAGCATCCTGTTCGATCATTGCTACGTTCTCATAATCCAACTGTTCAATTATTGTTTCTGCTACTGTTGTCTTGCCTGAACCTGTTCCTCCAGTAATTCCAATTAAGACTGGTTGCACAATTATTCTCCTTCCCGCTCTCGCCTGACCAAATCATATTTCTTAACAGCTTGACTTACCTTAACTGTAATCAATTGATGTGGATGAGGGGCCGCTTCAATCTCTTTACCATCTTCATTCTTAATCTGATCTAACACTTCAACAAAAGTATCTGTCTTAGGGCCAAAGATCTCCACTTCATCTCCTTGAAAGAATTTATTTCTGACCTCAATTACCGCTTCTTGTGTCTGAGGAAGATAATCGCGAACAATCCCCATAAAATCATAATCCCTAGAGTAACCAGAAGATGTATAATTTTGCTCCTTTCCACTAGGCTTATCAAAATAAAAACCAGTAGTATAATGACGATGGCTGATCTTCTTTAATTCTGCCAACCACTTAGAATTGAATTGATAATTTTCTGGATCAGTTTTATACTCATCTAATGCTCGCCGATATACATTGGTAACTGTAGCTACATAATGTAAACTCTTCATCCTCCCCTCAATCTTTAAACTATCTACTCCAGTAGCAATCAGTTCAGCTAGATGCTCAATCATACATAAATCCTTAGAATTAAAAATATATGTTCCCTGCTCATCCTCATAAATAGGATAATATTGACCAGGGCGTTCTTCCTCCATTAAAGTATACTTCCAACGACAAGAATGAGCACATTCTCCTCGGTTAGCATCACGATCGATCATATAATTACTCAACAGACACCGCCCCGAATAAGAGATACACATCGCTCCATGCATGAATATCTCTAAAGAAATATTAGCTCTCTGATTAATCTTTTTAATCTCTTCTAAAGAGAGTTCCCGGGCCAAAATAACCCTATCCGCCCCCTGCCCTTTCCAAAACTTAACGCTTGCCCAATTAGTATTGTTAGCTTGCGTACTAATATGTACTTCTAAACTAGGAGCTACCTCCTTAACAATTGAAAAAACTCCCGGATCTGCTACAATAACTGCATCTATCCCTAAGCCTTGTAACTCTTTAATATATTCAGGCAAACCGATTAGATCATCATTATGAGGGATAATATTTACCGTAACATAAACCTTTACCCCTGACTGATGAGCAAACTCAATCCCTTCTTGCAATTGCTCGATAGAAAAATTCCCTGCCTTCTTACGCAACCCATAATCTTCTCCCCCTACATAAACAGCATCTGCTCCATACAAGACTGCCATCTTTAACTTTTCTAAATTGCCTGCTGGGGCCAATAACTCTGGTATTTCCACTTATATTTCCTCCCTCTTGGCGCTAATTGCTACTCCATCTCCTAGTGGGATTATCGATGAAGTTAATTGTTTATGATTCATGATTCGCTCTACATATTCCCTTAATCTTTTAACTAATGTACTATATCGTGGATGATAAAAGCGATCATCAGCAATCATCCCTTTAAATAAAACATCATCTGCTATAATCAAACCTCCATCTGTAACTAAATCAAGGCTTTCCTCTAAAAAATTAAGATACTGCCCTTTAGCTGCATCAATAAATATCAAATCAAACTTCCCGCTTAATTGAGGCATAATCTCTAATGCATCTCCAATCATCAGTTCAATATTGTCACAACCAAGCCGTTTAAAATTTTGCTCTGCTTGCTGAGCATCAGTTTCTTTTAACTCAATCGTTACAATCTCTTCTCCCCTAAACTCTTTAGCCAGCCATAAAGTAGAATATCCAGTAGCAGTCCCCAACTCTAAAATCCTTCGTGGCGCATTAATCTTAACTAACAAACTTAATAGATTTCCAACTTCTGGCTCAATGATTGGAATATTTCTAGCTTTAGCCTTTTGTTCAATCTCTTTTAACTTTTCTGGTATTGCTGGTTGTTCCTCCCGTAAATAATCAATAATCCATTCCTGTAATATATTACTCATTGATAACCACCCTTATTAAATTATCAAACTTTTATTATTATTCCCATTAACAGCTTAATTATTTAATCCTCTTTGTACATCTAAATGCTCTTGATAAGTCCTTGTAAATTCGTGATAACCTCCAGTCGTTGCTACATAATATAAATAATCTGTCTCAGCAGGGTTTAATGCAGCCTTCATAGCTGATAGACTAGGATTATTGATTGGCCCTGGCGGTAGTCCAGAAATTTTATAAGTATTATATGGTGATTCCACTTCTAAATCCCTATATAATAACCTCGACTTATGCTCAGGCAGACTATATTGAACTGTCGCATCTAATTGTAGTCTCATACCTATCTCTAATCGATTATAAATCACACTAGCAATCAAAGGCTCTTCACTTGCTACCTTCCTTTCCCCTTCGATCAAAGATGCAATCGTCACTATCTCATGCAAATCATAATCACTATCCTGTATCTGCTCCTCTAAGACACTAACTTGTCTGTTAAACTCATTGAGCATAATTCTAACCACATCACGCTCAGAACTTCCATAAGGAATACGATAAGTATTAGGAAATAAAAAACCTTCTAAATTATACTTTATATCATCCCGCTTTGGTAAAAAATCCAGCTTTTTATTACGGGCCAATTCCAAAAACTCATCACGATCAAACCCCTTCCTAGCCAACAAATCTGCAGTCTGTTCAACTCTAGCTCCTTCAAAGACAGTAATAATATGATCAGCAGTCTTCCCTCTGACCAGCTTATCAATAATATCTGGAGTCGACATTCCTGAATTTAATTTATAATGACCAGCTTGTACTCTCCTTGATAAATCTTTAACTCTCAAATAAATCCTAAAACCGAAAGGACTTCGAATCAAACCTTTTTCATATAATATCTTTCCAATTCTGTTAGTTGAAGTATTAGGCTCAATTTCAACTAACTTATCCTCTTGAGCTAAATTGTAATCTACTGGCTCTAATAACTGCCTTCCATAATTAAAGAGAGCAAAATTAATTAAAACGAATACTAATAATAGAATGAGACCTATTCTTTTTAAAACTTTAATAACTGCCATCTGTCACATCCTTTCGCTATTATTTCTCCCTTATTATAAACAATATTTTATAATTTCGCAAATAAGAAAATATTTTAATCTCTATATAAATTAGGCACCCTGAACCCAATCGAGTTCAGAATGCCTAATCAAATCACTTAATAATCATGCTATTTCTTCAAGCCGAGTACCGTCTTTAATATGTATATTAGAACGGTCTATAACAGTGATAACCACTGCTTTAAAATCTCTTACTTCAATAATTACAGCCAAATTATTCTCTTGGTCAACAACGGCAATCTCTTCTCCAGTATCATTATACTTTAATAATTTCTGATCCAAACTCAAAATAATTGCTGTAACTAACTCTTTTTCTATCTCTCTTTCTTCCATTCTTTCTAAAGCATGAGTGGTACTCTCTATTCTAAAATAACTATCATCTAAAAAAGTCTCTGTTAGTAACATATAAAGCCCCCCTTCATTTGAATTTCTATTATCAGTATTGACTATTTTCACAAGTTTTATACCTAAACTCAAAAAAAGGGGGTAAAACAAAGAAATATTACTGATAATTTTCAGTTAGTTCTTGTTGTAATTTAACTAACTCATCTTCATCTACCACTGGTTGATAAGCTTTATTGCCTTTTTCATCTTCAATAACTTTCAAAGCATATCCTTCGCCAGTATCATTATCTTCATCATGGAGTAAGATCAAATAAGTTTCATCTTTCACATCTAATACAGTTACTATTTCATATTCTCTTTGCTCTCCATCATGATCTTCTAATAAAACAACCCCTTCTTCTTCATTTACTACTTTAATTATACCTTCCTTTTCCATTTTTAAGATCACCTCTTTATTATTGATAGTTTAAGTTTAAGGTTAAGTTTGAGATTAAATCAACCCAAAAGCATAAGGGTTTATTACTTAGCCTTAGACTTAATCCTACATTGTAAATTTACTTCCCACTTTTTCCTTCGAGTCTTGCGGACTCTCCGTAGATAGTAAAAATCCTACTACGGATTTTTACTATCTAGATAATTCTGTAAAATAACGACCGCAGCCATCTTATCAATTACATTTTTTCTCTTTTTCCTACTCAAGTCTGCTTCAAGTAGAGTCCTTTCGGCTGCAACAGTTGATAACCTCTCATCCCAAGTTTTTACTGAAAGATCAATCCTATCTTCTAACTGCTCTACAAACTCCAATACCTTCTCTGCTCTTGGCCCTAATGAACCATCCATATTCTTAGGCAGGCCTACTACTACCTCCTCTATATTATACTGCTCAATTAAAGAGCAAATATAATCCAACTTCTCTTCTGTTAATTCAGCTTCAATTACACTCTTTCCTTGAGCTGTCCAGCCTAAAGCATCACTAACTGCTACTCCTGTCTTTTTGTCCCCTAAGTCCACTCCCATTATCCTCATATTAGCTACTCCCTTCAATAACTCTCTGGCTCATTAATTATTAGATCAATTCCAAAACGAAATCTTGGCAAATCAGATTGACCATTTGCTTCAATACTATAATCAGCTATTTCTTCCATTTTATCAAAAATATTTTTTATTTCAACAATTTCTTCTGCTACTAAGTTACTAAATAATTTATCTTCACTTATCTTACCCTTAACTTGCCCTCTACTTTCAACATTCAAGATGATTTCTTCAGAATTAATTTCTTCTACATTTATCTCTTCAATTCTCATCTGTGAATCAACTAATTTGAAATTATTAGCAAGATTGGTTCGATATAATTCTAAGACTAACTCCTTTAATTCTTCTTTTCTTACTGCCAAACCAGCTACCTTTATATTACTAATAAATCGTAATTCATCCCTTAAATCTCCTACTTCAGCTTCAGCTACAATATTCTCACTCTCAGTCTTAATCTGCTCTGAGAAGAATAAAAAGTCATCTGAAAACTTATCTTTAAATCTATCTTCAATTTCAAACATTAGTTCTCTTTCTAGTTGTTCTAGTCCTCTTTCAATATCATCTCTAGTAACAACACTAACCTCTTCATCTTTTCCTCCTCGTGTATCCTCAGGATTAACTGCTGTTACAGAATACTCCCCTTCAACAAATTCAACAATTCTTCCCTTACTTACATTCCCTTTTACTCCTTTATTAACAGCTTCTATGTTAACTTCTGCTCTACCAGCTCTCATTCCTACTACTACTCCCATAAAATTATCTACTTCCGCTGCAGGAACAGTTACTCTATTTATAGTTTTAAATCTAATCCCATTTTGAGTGCTCACTTCAGTCCCAGCAGGAATAACTACCTCTTGACGAGTATCATTAATCAAAGCTAGAACTCCTGTAGCTCGTTTAACTCCAATTCGTTGCTGACCAGTTGTTTCAACTTCCAATTTTTTATCTATTTCAACCTCCTCAGTTAAAAGAGGTATTTTCCTTTCAGTTAACAAAATCTCTTCTAACCCTTTAACTGCTCTAATCTGATTAGAGAAACTCTTAGTTTCAAAGACTGGAGTAACCTCTACAGTAGCTACTGAAAAAGAAAAGTAAAACCAAACTAGACCTAATAATAAAATTCCACCTACAAAGCCAATGATTTTTTTAAACAAACTACTTTTACCCTGTTGACCTTCAGAGAGATTATCATCTTCACCTAATAGAGAACTCCTTGCTTGAGATTCAACTTCTTCTATACTCTCTTCATCACTCTTAATTTCTTCTAAATTAGAATAGACCTTAAATCCTGATTTAGACAATAACTTCTTAGTCTTAGCAAGATCACTTATAAAAACTAACCTCTTCCCTGCCCGTTGAGCATAATTTTTAATCAACTCTAAATTAACTTGTCCTACAAAAATTGGTGATTTTTTATGAATAATGATCACCAATGTATCACTTTCAACAGTTTGAATTTTATCTAACAATGAATTCAACGGTTCATCCGGATCTATGTATATTTTAATATAATCTTCTACCATATTCATCCCCTCTCAGCTAGGCAAAGTTAGAAACTACCTTTTCCCACAAGTTTTCTTTTTTCAATCCCTGAAATAAAGTTGTCTGCAAAGCCAAACTTTTGGGGGTAACATTCTCTATTTCTGTTAAGCCAACTCGATCCGTAATTCCTTCAATGTCATCTGGTTTTAATAACTTAACCTTCGGCTTTTTAAAGAAGGGTAAATCCTCATATAATTTTCTTGCTTCGATTCCATCAATCAGCCCTCTTAAAGCACTACCGCCACCACATAAATATATCTTTTGAGGTAAAGCTTCTGAAGAAGCCAATCCCTTTAATGCAACTTCAATTCCTTCATATAATAAATCAAAGTTACTCTTTAAAACTCGTTCTATTTGCTCCATTATATCTGCATCTAACTTCTCTAAAGAATACATTAACTTTAATTCTTCAGCTTCTACTAGAGATAAATTTAAGTTTCTTGCTAATATTTTAGTGAAATCTCGTCCTGCAAAGCCAAACATTTTAGTCCCTTCAATACCACCATTTCTAATTAAAGCGACATCTGTTGTTCCTCCCCCAATATCAATCACAATTGCCCCAAATTCATAAGCTTCATTACTCATAATACTTTTAGCTATTGCAAACGGCTCAGCAATGATTCCTACTAGCTCATAATCTAAACGCTTAGCAACCGTTCTCAAAGCACCTACATGCACTAAAGGTGCAAAAGTATTGAAGATACTAACTTCTAAATTCTTGCCTTGAAATTCTTCAGGATTTGTTACCTTATAGCCATCTACTTTCATTTCAACAACAGAAGAATTGACCAACTCTACTTTGATGTTATTTAACCCTACATCTGCTAATAACTCTTCTTGGGCCAACTCTAATGCTTCCTTTTGGCCCTTGCTAACTAGATTATCTACCTCTTTTTTCTTTAGTTTTCGTTTAGGTAGTGGACGCTTTCGCTTGACATCAGTAATTATCCCCTTAACAAACTCCCCTGCAATTCCAATTGCAATCTGTTGTGGATTTACCTCTGCCATCTTTTCTGCTTCTTCAATAGCCTGATAACAGACTTTAACTACTTCTTCTATATTAGAAATAGCTCCACCTTCCATATTCGAATAATCCTGCTTGATCTGTCCATAACCAATAATTTCAGAACTGTTATAATTAAATTTAACTACAACTGCTTTCACATATTCGGTACCTATGTCTAAAGCCAAGCGATACTTAAATTCTTCTCCTTCTTCATCACTTCTTAAACAATTGTTTAATTTAGAAATAATTGAGATCACCTTCCTTTTTATTACATTATTATCCATAAGGAGGTGATCTCCTTTTTTTAACTTGATTTTATTCGTCTCAACACCAAATACAATAAAGAAAATACAGGATATAATAATAACGTAGCAGCAGCTACTACTCCTGAATCATTAATTAACATTGTAATGATACTTCCAATTAACAATCCACTAAAACCAGCAGATAAATTAGGATATCGTTCTAATATCTCCTTTAACATCCCTTGTGGTTTTTTAAATAATAAGATCAAAATTAGGATAAAAGAAAGTAAGACTTTGCTCCAAATAGTCCAACCCAATAATTTAAAGTTCATACTTAGTTTGCGATACATAATTAACAATAAATTTCTAGGCCCTCCTGAAACTGCCTGGGCCAAATGGGTTCTAGTAGCAAATTGCCCACTTAAATCAGCAACTATGATCAATCCTATAATCACTATTGCAATTACAATTATCTTTAAGCCCAACTTCAGATCTAAATCATAACCTTCTAATTTAAAATAAGTACTACTATAAACAATCACTGCTGTAACCAACCCACCAAAGTTGGCCCCTAGCTGAGGATGTCCAACTGTCAAGATCAATAAACCAAACAGAATCAATAAAATTAAGTTGGAAACTTGTAACTTAATCTCTTTTACAGTAGTCAATCCAATCACACTGGACCCAATTAAAATACCCATAAATTCATTTCCAATCCCATAAAATCTAGCTCCAATTACAGGTGAATAACCTAATATTGATAACCTAATCAACCTACCACCTGACCATAAATCAACTACTAATAGGGTTGTCATTACTAATGCCGGTATTAATATCACCTTTAAATGATTAGAGGTCTTATTAATTAATAAATAGCTCAAATACAAACTGAATATAATCCAACCTACAACAACAGCTATCATCTCTTGTAACACAACAAATCTAGATAATAAAAAGAAGTTAGGGAGCCATAAGATAATCACAATCAAATACTTAATAATCTGTTTTAGATTATATTTATTACTCTTAACTAAAATTAAGCTACCTGCCAAAGCCAACGTAATAATCTGTAACAAAATAAACCCTTTAATTAGAGTAGGTCGCCAACTAAAGGTACTCTTAATCATTTGATTCAATCTTTGTAGATAATCTATTGAATAATCAGAACTAATGCTATTAATTACCCTCCCACTCAACTTGGCATTTTGTGCAGTCAGATAATTATAAATGGTACTAGCCAAGTCACGATTAGTAATTAAACCAGCTCTCCTTGTCGTTCCTGAAGTCAATAATCCTGATTCTATTTCAGGGCCAACAGCCAAAGTTATTGTTAGCCTATCTCCTTTTCTAATCCCTTGCTTAGAAGGAGTAGGCGTTACAACAAATAAATGATCCTTCTCTAAATCAATTTTATTAATAACCTCTCCTAATAAATTATCAACCCTCTTAATTGCTGCTTCCTTTTCTTGAGCATATTTCTCTGCTGTTAATAGATAATCAATAGCTTCAATTCTAGAAGTATCACCGGATTCTACAATAATTAGATCACTATTTTGATAATAATAATCAAACTCTTGTAGCAAATAACCTTGGTCAGTTACAAAACCAGAAGGATGTTGATCCGATTTAAGGCTCATCATCGGACCAACATCCCCTTGATTAATAACTCCATATTCAGTTATCCCTAGTAATCCTATATGTCGCCGTGGCTGCTGTAATACATCTGCATTTCCCAGTACGCTAACCTTGGCCCCTGCTTCTGATAATAAAGTTCCTAATTTCCCAACTTTTGGCTGATACTCTCCAGATCTATTCTCAGCCACTATTCGAGCAAACTCAATATTTACAATTTCAAAATCAGTATCTAATTGGCTTATTCTTCTATGATATAAGTCTTTAGCATTACTCCCTTGATAACCTTCAATCAAGTTGAAATTTAAAAAACCAGCTCTACCTACTCGAGCTCTTTCTCCAGCACCAAGTGTTAAATAAGTATTTGTAGCTTCCAGTCCACCAGCCGTTCTGGTATTCATTAAACCTACTGCTCCAATAGAACTTAAATAATCTAAACTCGGTGTTTCTACCTCTTGTAATTCAGTAATATCAACCCCATCCATTACAAATAAGACAAAACGACCTTCATTTTCGCTAGCACTACCGATCAGTGAAAAAGAAATTATTATCCCTATTATTCCAAATAAGATTACTGCTCTTTTCATTTAATCACTCCGCTATTTTAAGTAACTCTTGACTAACTCCTCAATAATTTCATCCCGCTCAAACTTTCTAATCTTACTTCTAGCTTGCCGATGACTAGTAATATAAGCAGGATCTCCTGATAAAATATACCCTACAATCTGATCGATCGGATTATATCCTTTTTCATCTAAAGCTTGATAAACTTTCCTTAAAACCCTAGCTACTTCATTCTCATCATCTTTTTCTACTCTAAACATCATAGTTTTATCCATATCACTCATTATATTCACCTCAATAACTATTAATAGTCTTCCTAATATATTTATTCTTTATACACTTTGCTTTTCCTGTTATTTATATAAATTGAATTAATAATCTCTCAATCTAATCTAACTGAATTCTTTTAAATACAAACTGTTAGGTGAAAAAGTTAAGTTTAACTTATCTAGCTAAAATAATCTTTCTTGCTCTTTCTAAAGCAGCAGTTAATTTACCAGGTTGACTACCACCAGCTTGGGCCATAGTAGGCCGACCACCACCACCACCACCAGCAACTTGAGCAACTTGTCCAATAATTTCTCCAGCATGATATCCTTGTTCTACTAAATCATCTGTTATCATGGCTACAAAAACTACCTTTTCCTGCAATTTAGACCCCAGTATAATTATTCCAGAATCAAGCTCTTGCTTTAAATTATCTCCCATCTTTCTTAACCCTGCATTATCCAATCCATCTACCTCATTTACCACTACATTTACTCCATTGAGCTCTTCAACTTGAGAAACTAAATCTTCACTCTGCGAAGAAGCAAGTTTATCTTTTAAGCTAGTAATCTCCTTTTGCAAGCTCTTTACTTTATTTTGTAAACTAACAACCTTATCTACAACCTCAGTTGGATTAGCCCTTAATTTATCAGCTAAATCAGCAATCATATCTTCTTGCTGTTGAACATAGTTCAAAGCTTTATCTCCACTAACAGCTTCAATTCTTCTCACACCAGCAGCAATTCCTGACTCATCTAAAGCCTTGAAGAAACCAACTTTTCCAGTATAATCTACATGTGTTCCACCACATAACTCTACACTATAATCTCCTAATTTAACAACCCTTACTTGCTCACTGTATTTTTCTCCAAATAAAGCTGTTGCTCCCAATTGCTTGGCTTCTTCTAACTTCATTTCTTCTGTTTTCATTGACAGGTTTTCTCTAATTTTTTGATTAACTATTTCTTCTACTTTACGCAGTTGTTCCTTAGTTACAGCTTCAAAATGAGTAAAATCAAATCGCAACCTTTCTGGTGTAACTAATGACCCTGACTGCTTAACATGATCTCCTAGCACTTCCTTTAAAGCCTGCTGTAATAAATGAGTTGCAGTATGATTTCTAGCCGTAGCTGCTCTTAATTTTGAAGCAATCTCAACCTTAACTTCTTCTCCTATCTCTAAACTTCCTCTTTCTAACTCAACCTTATGAACAATTATATCAGCAACTTCTTGAACATCTATTACTTTCAGACTAGCAGAATCCGTTGTAATAAGCCCTCGATCTCCAACTTGACCTCCACTCTCTGCATAAAAAGGTGTCTTCTTTAAAATTATTTTAGCCTTTTCTCCGGCAGTTATCTTGTTAATTTCTTGGTTATCTTTAACGACAGCTAACACTTCTGTTGTTGCTGCTTTATGCTCATACCCAATAAACCTGCTTACCCCTATCTTATCTCTCAAACCTTTAAATAATTCCAATTCACGATGATCTTGATTATAGTCTTCCCTAGCTTCTCTAGCTCTATTACGTTGCTGCTGCATAGCTTTTTCAAAACCATCATGATCAACTTCAAATCCTTGTTCAAAAGCAATTTCCTCTGTCAGCTCTACCGGAAAGCCATAAGTATCATATAACATAAATACCTTATCACCAGGAATTTGACCTGAACCATCCTCTTTTAATTCAGCAATAATTTCATCTAAAATATTCATTCCCTGCTCTAAAGTCTCTTCGAAGCGAAGTTCTTCTTGTTTAATAATCTTTACAATCTGCTCTTCCCTTTTAACTAACTCAGAATAATGATCACCCATAATGTCAACTACAATTGCTACAATTTTATGTAAGAAAGGAGCTTCTAAACCTAATACCTTAGCATATCGTACCGCCCTTCTTAATACTCTTCTGACAACATAACCCCTACCTTCATTTGAAGGTAAAGCACCGTCTCCAATAGCAAAAGTAATACTTCTAATATGATCAACAATCACCTTAATTGCCAAATCAGTCTCTTCAGATTGACCATAATCTACATCACAATTTTGAGTGACAAACTCTATCAAAGGCATAAATAGATCAGTTTCAAAGTTAGTAGGAGTCCCTTGTAATAAGGAAGCCAATCTTTCTAATCCAACTCCAGTGTCAATATTCTTCTTAGGCAAATCTAAGTATTCTCCATCTGCTGTCTTATTATATTGAGTAAATACTAAGTTCCAAACCTCTAAGTATCTGTCACAATCACAACCTAATTGACAGCCTTCATCACATCCAAAATCTATTCCACGATCGTAATGAATTTCAGAGCATGGACCACACGGGCCAATACCAATTTCCCAGAAATTTTCATCCTTATCCATTCTAACAATTCGATCCTTTGGAACGCCAATATCTTCATGCCAAATCTCAAAAGCACGATCATCCTCTTTATAAATAGAAATCCACAACTTCTCATTTTCTAGCCCTAGCTCCTCAGTTAAAAACTCATAACCCCATTCAATAGCCTCTTTTTTAAAATAATCTCCAAAAGAAAAGTTCCCTAACATTTCAAAGAAAGTATGGTGCCGTGCAGTTTTTCCTACATTAGTAATATCATTGGTCCGAATACATTTCTGTGAAGTAGCCATTCTAGAATTAGGTGGTATAGCACTTCCATTAAAATAATCTTTAAAGGGTGCCATTCCAGCATTAATCCATAATAATGTAGGATCATCTTGAGGAACTAATGGAGCACTTGGTAAAACTTGATGTCCTTTATCCGCAAAAAAATCTAAAAATTTCTGTCTTATTTGAGTACTATTCATCTTAACCATTTCAACAACCTCCTATAACAAAATTATAAATTAGCTAATAAATTATTTATTTTTAGTTACTTTTAAAAGTCAATTAAAAGAACTATTAACTTTAACTAAACTTAGATTACATAATACTAAAAATGCTATCTATTGTCAACTGTAATTAATATTTCATAAAATAGATAATTAAGCACCTCTTTAATGATTGCTACGGTAGGAATAGCAAATAACATTCCTACAATTCCAAACAGCTCTCCTCCGGCTAATAATGCAAATATAATCAAAAGCGGATGCAAACCCAATTCATCTCCCATGATTTTAGGAGAAATAATATTACCTTCTATTTGCTGAATTATAAAAAACAAAACAACAACCCATACTACTAACTGAAAAGAATTAAAAGAAGCAACTATTACTGCTGGCAATGCTCCAATAAAAGGGCCAAAATAAGGAATAACATTTGTGATACCAGCAAAAACCCCCAGCAACAATGCAAATTTAACTTCTAATACATACAACCCTAAAATTGCCATTATACCTACCAATAAACTAACAATTAACTGTCCTTTTAAAAAACAAAATAAGGCAAGATTAATCCCTTCCAACAATTTTTGTAAACCTGATCGATAACCCCTCGGAACTAATGACCACCCAAACCGTCGCATCAAGCTCAAATCTTTTAAAATATAAAAAGAAAGAACAGGAGCCAATAATAAACTCAACATCCTAGAAACAAGCCCAATAATCGTCTGGCTGGTTCGTTCAATAAATTGCAGACTGATCTCTTCCAATCTATTAACAACTCTACTTAAAATCAAATTAATTGTTGGTGGCAAATTAAATTGTTCATACCACCTATTGATTATATCAATTATCTCCTGCAACCTTTGAATATAAATAGGTAGTTTATCAGCCAAAACTTCTAAATCTTCAATTAAAGCCGGAACTAATATAGCACCACTTAACCCTAAAGCTGTTCCTATAACTCCAAAAATAAAGATTAAAGCACCTAATCTTGGCAAGTTCTTAGCAATTAATTTATTGATAATCGGATTAATCAAATAAGACAATAGTATTGCTAGTATAAAAGGTAACAAAATAACCCTTACCTGATATAAAAAGATTATTAATAATAACAGAAAAACTAATAAGATTGCCCTCTTACTTTTCAGTTTAGCTCCCTCCAACAGATAAAAAATAATCATTCAATATTAGTCACAATAATAATATCCTGACCATAAGCCAACTCAATTTTATCAAACAAAATAACCTTCCTTCCAGTCAAAATATCTTGAATTAGTCCATCGGTCAACTCATACCCCAATAAATTCTGCTTTTGATCAACAATAACATCTTCAACTACTCCTAAAACCTCTCCTTGCTCCGTTATGACTTCTTTACCCATAACACTTGCTCCATAATTCAAGCTTTCAACACTCTTTTCTACTTGATTCAAGTTCCTTTTATTATCAATAATAATAATATCCTTCCCTAATATGTATAACTTTTGTTGAGGAATCAATCGTGCTTTCTTCCACACTTTTTTATTTTCAACCGCCACTCCTAATAACTGCTTTTGTTGTGGAGAGAAAAGAATATCTACCACTTTACCAACAAGCTCTCCTTCTTCCAATTCAACTATTGGTAATCCAATTAGCTCTTGGCCTCGTCTCATATTGCAGATTCCCATCCTCTCGTTTGAATAGAATTATCACTTATAACTAGACAATTATAAAAATGTTATGTTTAAGGTTAATTCTAAGTTCAAATAAGACCTAACACCTTATGGTTTTAATGGTTGACTTAGCCTTAAACTTAAGCTATATTATAACCAGTTTCTTTTTATCTAACACATAAAAAATAAAATAACTTCCAAAATTAAATCTAATTATAAAAAGTCTTAAAACTTAAAAATTATAGTTTCTTTAATAATAAAAAAAGCAAGCTTCCGCTTGCTTCTGCTCATTCTTAATATATAATTAAATCCCTTTTCACTTTAATAATTTATTACTCCCTATCTTATTAATTCACTTCTCCAGTTACTCCCTTTTTAAATATTCCTTCTTCTAAACCCACATAGACTTCTGGTACTTGACCTACAATAACTGCCTCGGTCAATGGGATATCAGTATTTACCTCAACTTGTGTATTTAATAAAGGAACTACTACACTTGCTTCAGTTTCAACTTCTAAATAAATCTTATGTCTCGTTTGATTAATTCCAGCTGATTGAAATTCATCTTGTATATTAGTCTTTACATAACCATAGGGAATAACCTCTGCTGTTAATAATGGGCTATAGCGCGAAAGAATTTCAAGTCCAAAAATTTGAAAAATAGGAATCTTAACCGTCCTACTATGAGTTTTATCTAATATTTTTTGAATTTCTACCGCAATATTGGAGGACAGATCATTTATAGCTTGTAAATTAGGCTGCATCATAGTCACATGACCTTCATTATTTGTTCTAATAATAATCAGATCATGATAATTTAATGTATCAGTCTCCTCATTAACAGCTTGATTAATAATAGTCGTTAACATTCCTGTTACATCAGACTTATAAATATTATGTAATCCCGGCTGTAATTTAGTCTCAACTAAAAAGACAGTAATAATTGATAAGATAATCGTTATAATGAAGAACAGCTTAATCAACTTTTTAAAAGAGAATTGCATAGAACCACCCCTTTATTATTGTATTAATCAAGGAGTAATTCTGTGCGTAATTTTAAATTAAATTTATTTTTGCAAACCTACGCTTTCCAACCTTAATAATCATTCCATCTTTAATTTCAAGATCTATATTTATCTGCTCATATTTTTCTCCGTCAATTTTTACTGCACCCTGCTTAATCATTCTTCGTGCTTGGCTATTGCTATCGACCAAACCAGTAGCAGCTACTAACTTGACTATCCATAATTGGCCCTCTTCTAAATCTTGTCGCGAAATATCTACTTCTGGAATATCTTCAGGTAAATCTCCTTGCTTAAATACTTTCTCAAACTCTTTTTCAGCTTCGATAGCTACTGTTTGATCATAATACTTACTGACAATCTCCCGGGCCAACCTTTTTTTAGCTTTCATTGGATGCAACTCTCCACTAGCTAACTCTTCATTGATCTTTGCCAACTCTTCTAAAGAAATATCGGTCAACAACTCAAAATAACGCCCAATCAACTCATCAGGCATTGACATTGTCTTACCATACATATCCTGAGGTTTTTCATCAATTCCAATATAGTTGCCTTTACTCTTACTCATCTTATCAACACCATCTAACCCTTCTAATAGCGGCATCATAATTATAGCTTGTGGCTCTTGTCCATGCTCTTTTTGTAAATTACGCCCCGCTAATAGGTTGAACTTCTGGTCTGTCCCACCCAATTCTACATCCGCTTCAATTGCTACAGAATCATACCCTTGTAACAAAGGATAAAAGAATTCATGGATGCTGATCGATTGATTATTTTGATAGCGATTAGAAAAATCTTCTCGCTCTAACATTCTAGCCACCGTATATTTAGAAGACAGTTCAATTGCATCAGCAAAATCTAACTCCTTAAACCACTGACTATTAAAAACAACCTCTGTCTTGTCAGGATCTAAAATCTTAAAAATCTGTTCTTCGTAAGTCTTAGCATTTTCCTTAACCTCTTTTTCTGTCAATTGTTTTCTAGCTGCCGACTTCCCAGTTGGATCACCAATTCTTCCTGTGAAATCACCAATCAACAGATAAATTTCATGACCTAGCTTCTGAAACTGTTTTAACTTCTGTAAAACAACAGTGTGACCTAAATGAATATCAGGTGCTGATGGATCTAAACCCAACTTGACCCTTAAGGCTCGTCCTTCCTTTTTAGCTTCTTTCAATTTATCCTTTAATGTATCTTCTCCAATTATTTCAGCTGTACCACGTTTAATTAGTTCTAATTCTTTGCTACTCTCCATCTCATTTCCTCCTGTCCATAATATTCTAAATGTATTAAAAAGTAGTATTAACCATATCATATTGTATCATAACTAAGTATTAATATCAATTATAGAAAATGCTAGTTTAAACAAATCAGAAATCTACTATATATAATGATGATTTTATGTTATAATAATTTGAGAAAGGAGGACGTAGCATGGTCAAAGGAAAATTAAAACAGTTAATTATTATTGCAATTATACTATTTATAGCTATTAGCATGGGAGCAGTGATCGGTACTGTAACCTGGGTTATAAATCAAAGCCCTGATATATCTGAATATGGTCAATGGACGACTGCTGAAAGTACAACAGTTTATACTGCTGATGGAGAGGTTTTAACTAGGTTGTACCAACAAGACAGAGTTTATGCTCCTTTATCAGAAGTACCAGAAGAATTACAACATGCAATCATAGCTATTGAAGATGATCGTTTTTATAATCACTATGGAATCGATGCTAGAGGTATCTTAAGAGCTATTACTGTAAATTTACGCCACAGAGCTACAGTTGAGGGTGCTAGTACTATCACCCAACAATTGGCCAAAAACGCATTATTAACCCCAGAAAGACTCTATT
Source organism: Natroniella sp. ANB-PHB2 (assembly GCF_046097105.1). Classification (GTDB taxonomy): domain Bacteria; phylum Bacillota; class Halanaerobiia; order Halobacteroidales; family Halobacteroidaceae; genus Natroniella. The sequence continues at coordinate 1,702,262 of NZ_CP175562.1, forward strand.
CTCGTAAATTACAAGAGATGTATATCGCACTACAATTTGAGCGTAAATATACTAAAGACGAAATCTTAGAATTTTACTTGAATGAGATATTCTTAGGTCATAGTGTCTATGGAGTAAAAAATGCAGCCAACTTTTATTTCAATAAAGATCTTGATGAGTTAACTTTAGCTGAATCTGCTTTAATTGCTGGTTTACCACGGGCACCTAATTACTATTCTCCCTATAGAAATCCAAATGAAGCAATTAGAAGACGTAATATAGTCTTAAATAGAATGTTAGAACAAGGTTATATTACTGCTCAAGAAGCAGAAGAAGCTAGACAAGAAGAACTGAATTTTGAACAAGGAGAAGAAGATAATAATGACAATATAGCACCTTATTTTGTTGAGCATATCAGAAAAGAATTACTCGATCAATTTGGAGCGAGAAAGGTCTATACTGGTGGCTTAAAAGTTCATACGTCTTTAGACTTGGAGATGCAAAAAAAAGCTGAAAACACTGTTAATCAAGCAATAGAATCTGGAGAGATTCCAACAGTTGAACAAGAAGATGGTCATGGAGAAAGACAGCCACAATTATCCCTGATCACTCTTGACCCTCATACAGGTCATATCAAAAGCATGGTTGGAGGTCGCGGGGAAGATAAATTCAACCGAGCAACACAAGCATATCGTCAACCAGGCTCTGCTTTCAAGCCTTTTGTTTATACTCAGGCAGTTAGAGATGGATTAGGTACAGGTAGCATTGTTGATGATACACCTAAAAAGTATACAAGCAACTTAGAAGGAAGAGATAGCTGGATCCCTAGAAATTATAATGACCAATACTCTGGGCCAACTACTTTACGAACTGGATTAGCACGTTCAATCAATGTAATGACTGTTAGATTACTCGATAAAGTAGGTATTAGTAATACTATTCAGACAGCAGAGGATATGGGGATCAAAAATATTATTTCTGAAGACAGAAACCTATCCCTTGCTTTAGGGGGCTTAACCAAAGGAGTCACTCCATTAGAAATGGCTACTGCTTATGGTACACTAGCTACTGGTGGAATTAAATCTGAACCAATTGCAATTAGCAAGGTTCTTGATAATCGCGGCAATGAAATCTACAGTAATCCGCCTGTTAAAGACATCGTTCTTGAGCAATCTGAGGCTTATTTAATAACAGATATGCTTAAATCTGCTATTGCCAGAGGCCCTGATATTTGGGGAACTGGCTGGAGAGCTTATTTAGGAAGACCAGCTGCCGGTAAAACTGGAACTACTTCTAACTATTCTGATGCTTGGTTTGTCGGTTATACGCCTGATTTAGTAACCAGTGTCTGGATAGGAGAAGATTCACCTAAAAGAATGGAATATAAACAAAAAGATGCTGAAGGTAATATTATTACTGATAATAATGGAAACCCACAAACAGAAATTATCGCGAGTGGGCAGGCTGCTAAATTATGGGGCGATTATATGAGAAATATAGTTCAAGAAAGGCCTGTCGCAGAATTTGAACAACCTAATAATATTATTACCAAAGAAATTAATAGTAAAAGTGGTCAATTGCCCGGCCCTTATTGTCCGGACCACACAATTACAGATGAGCTATTTATAGAAGGAACAGAACCAACTGAAACTTGTGAGCTCCATAAAGAAACAGAAAAGATTGAAATCAACCTCGAAACAGGAGCTATTGCAACTGAATACTGTCCAGAAGATGAGGTTGAAACAAAAGAATATCAAATAAAAACTAGAATTATAGTAGATGAAGATGGGGTTCCAATCAGAAAAGTCGATCCTGAAACAAAAATACCATTAACAGATGATGATGGAGATTATATTTATGAAAAAATACCTGAAGAGAAATGTTCTGAACACCTTCCAGATGATAAAGAAATTGAAGAAAATAATAATGGTAATATGAGAGATCAAATTTTAGACTTTTTTAACACTTTAAGATAAAGAAAAAAGGAGGGCCAGCTGGCCCTCCTTTTTTAAAAGTTAACTATTGTTACTCCTATTCCACCTTCTTTAGGTCGTCCTAATCTATATTCTCTAACTCCAGAATATTCTTTTAATCTTTCATGAACTACTTCTCTTAGTGTACCTGTTCCCTTCCCATGAATAATCTCTGCTTGATTCAAATTAGTCAGCATTGCATCGTCCAAATACTTATCTAATTTATTTTTAGCCTCTAGAGCCCTTAAACCACGCAAATCCAACTTAGGAGATATATTTCTTGATTTAACTGCCTTAATATTGCTAGCATTAGTCTTTTTCTCATTCTTTTGTTTAGATCTTGTAACTTTTTCCAGCTCCCTTAAATCAACAGTTAACTTCATTATTCCTGCTTGTACAACTGCCTCTTTTTTATCTAGATACAACTCTATTACTTCTCCCTCTTTATTTAAACTTCTAACTTTAACTTGATCACCTATCTTTAACTTAGGGGTTTGACGTGCCTGCCTAGCTTCTTCTGCCAATTTATTAGCTTTTTGCTTAACTTCCTTTCTTCCTTTCCTTAATTTGCTCTTAGTAGCTTCTATCTCTCGATCTGATAAGCGCTGTTTTTCCTTCAATTCATCAATAATCTCTTTTGCTTGTTTTTGGGCCCGTTTAATAACTTTATTAGCTTCCCGATAGGCTTCTTTTAGCTCCTTCTCTTTTCTCTCCTCTAAACTCTTTAACTTAGTCTCATATTCATCCTTTAATTGCTCAACTTGTTGCTTCCTCTCTTCAGCTTCTTCCCTTTTATCATGGTACTCTTTCTTATCACTCTCTATCTCTTTAATTACTTGATCTAATTTAGCCTCTTCTTGATTTAAAAACTTGCTAGCCTCTTCTATAACTTCATCCTTCAAACCTAACCTGCTAGCAATTTGAAAAGCATTACTACGACCAGGCAATCCCATCTGCAAATTATAAGTAGGTTGTAATGTCTCTACATCAAATTCAACCGAAGCATTTTCTACACCTTGATTATTATAAGCATAACTCTTTAATTCACTGTAGTGAGTAGTGGCAATTGTTTTAGCCTTCTTTTGATGCAAATAATCCAATAAAGACATTGCCAGTGCTGCACCTTCTACCGGATCAGTCCCAGCCCCTAACTCATCTAATAAAACTAAAGAATCCTCCTTTACTTGATCAATAATCTTAGTTATCTGCTTCATATGAGAAGAAAATGTACTTAAATTTTGCTCTATACTCTGTTCATCACCAATATCAGCATAAATCTGATTAAAAACCCCCACCCTAGAACCGGACAAAGCAGGGATATGTAAGCCCGATTGAGCCATTAAAGTCAATAATCCTACTGTCTTTAAACTAACCGTCTTTCCTCCAGTATTTGGCCCGGTAATAACCAAAGTATTAAACTCTTTTCCTAAATGAATATCAATAGGAACTACATCTTCAACCAATAATGGATGACGTGCTTTTATTAAATCAGTATTCCCTTCTTGATTTAACAATGGCTCAGCTGCATCTAACTCTAAACTATACCTTGCTTTAGCAAAGATAAAATCTAAAATCGCTATTATCTGAACTGTATCTTTAATTTCCTCTAGCTTAGCTTTAACTTTAAAACTAAGCTCTTGTAAAATTCGATAAACCTCTTGTTCCTCCTGAGATATCAACTGTCGCAACTTATTATTAAGTTTGACAATAGGCATTGGTTCAATAAATAATGTCTGACCACTTGCTGATTGATCATGTACAACACCTGGGAATTTTTGTTGGTATTCCCGTTTGATAGGTATGACATATCGCTCATCTCTAATTGTAACTACTTGCTCTTGAATATATTTTTGGTAGCGATTAGAATTAATCATTGAATTTAATTTATCTTTAATTCTATCACTGACCTTTCTCATCTCAGTTCTAATCCCCCTTAATTTAGAACTAGCTGAGTCCTTAACATTTCCCTGATTATCAAGAGCAGATTTAATACTCCTTTCAAGCTTTTTAAACCTACCGATTGAAGTGGCTATTTTTATTATTCTATAATACTCACTATCTTCATCATCTAAGCTTAAAAAATAATTATTCAATCTATGTCCTGTAATTAATGTATTTAATATAGCTAATAGTTCTTGTCCAGTTAAAACTATCTCCTTATCGATTTTCTTTAAATAAGAACGAATATCACGAATTCCAGCTAAAGGAGGTTCATCTTCTCTAATTAGAATCTTCTTAGCTTGAGTTACCTCTTCCTGCCTTGCTGTAATATAATCTAGATCAGTGGCAGGCTTTATATTTTCAACAAAGGTTTCAGTCAATTTAGATGTAATATATTCTTTTAGCTGCCCTTTGATTTTTTCAAATTCTAGAACATTCATTGCATGTTTATCCATTAATTAACTCATCCCCTTATCTAAAAACTAAGTAAAAGCCTTTAATCTGATCAGATTAAAGGCTTTTATTTTAATGCCTAAAAAATTTTATCTACTAACACGTATTAATCCTGAACAAGGAATAACCTCAACACCCTGCTCTTCCAATCGATCAGCAAATAGATTCATTCCTACTGAATCACTTGCCATATGTCCAGCAATAATTACATTAATATGATTCTCCTCTGCTTTCTTACGATGCTCTTCTCCAATATGCATACAAACTAAAGTTCCCACACCAGCTTGGGCCAACTTCTCAAAAGCTTTTTTAGAACCACCTGTTCCTCCTGTCATCTCTACTACTACCTTACCCGCACTTCTTTTCTCATCCCCAACGACTACATTAGGGCCAGCTTTTAACTTAGTTGCTTCCTTATATTCAGGAACTTCCTTTAACACTTCAAGAACATCTCCAACAGTATCAACTTCAGCTTGATCAATCTTCTCTTGTAAGAAGTCAACAACCAAATTATCTGACGGCGTATGAACACACATTAACGCTAAATTGAATAATTTAGCTGCATCTCTTGCCTTATTATGATTCAAAGGCATCACGCTTCGCTTCACCTCACCGATCCTTTTAGCCATAATCCCCTCAGCTACATTGATCGGCACGCCTAAATCATGCAAAATTTCCTCTTGCATATGCATTACTTCATGTAATCCAGCCAATGCTTTACCGCCTGGATGATGAGCAATTACAGCATCTATCTTAGTTCCTTTTTCAGTCAATCTATCTGCTAGCAAAACCTCTCCTGTATCAATATCAATCCCCATTAAGACCCTTTCAACCTCTGCTTCTTTATCTCCTGTCAAAATTCTAGTATCAGGATAAGGATTCTCTAAACTAGCTTGATCAAAAAATTCCTTTTCCTCCTCATCTAACTCAGCATATTCTTCTTCTACTTTTTTTAATACCTTTTCCACCTCAGCCTTATCTCGAGGATCAACCTCCATACCTAACTCTACTGCTAATTGATAAATCTCATTTAATTTCATCACGCAACCTCCTAAGCATAACTTTCATTATATTTTATTTTTTTAGCTTAATACCTTCTTTAGTTATATCTATAATTTTTTCTTTATACAGTCCACCAATCGCCTTCTTAAAACTACCCTTACTCATCTCTAACCTATCCTTAATTGCTTGCGGTGAACTCTTATCATGCAAAGGTAAAAAACCCTCCTCTGTTACTAATTGATTAAGAATCTTTTCTTTAGCATCTTCGATCCTACCATATCCTATCTTTCTAAGACTGGCATCTATCTTATTATCATCTCTAACCTTCTTAATATATCCTGTAATCTCTTGTCCTACTTCTAACTCTCGATAAAGATCATTATTATAGATCAATCCATAATATTTATTATTAATGATCACTTTAACCCCTAAATCAGTAAACCTATAAATTAAAAGCTCTACCTGATCACCTTCACTGATATCTACCTGCTCTTGTTCTATAAATTTATCAAGTCTTTGACTAGCAGTTATTCGCTCAGTCTGTTGATCCAAAAAGACCCTTACAACATAACTGTTACCCTCTTTCATCTTACCTTCCTGCTCCGCAAAAGGTACAAATAGATCTTTTTCTAAACCCCAATCTAAAAAAGCACCTACTCGATTGACATCCTTAACCTCTAAATGGGCAAAATCGCCAACTTTAGCCTTAGGACTCAATGTAGTTGCAATATTTCTCTCTTGAGAATCCTTATAAATAAATACTTTTAACTCATCCCCAATTTCAGTTCCATTAGGAACATACTTAAGTGGTAATAATACCTCTTCATTATCAATATTTAAATACACTCCAAAATCTGTTCGCTTTATTACTTCTCCCTGATTAAACTTTCCTAATTTCACTATTACAATTACAACTCCTTTATAATTTATTATTAATTTAACTTCTTAATGTATCCTTCAATTTCTGCAAATCAAATGTATTTACTACGTCTTTACTCTCTAACCATCCTTTTCGGGCAACCCCTACTCCATATTTCAAATTATCCAATTGTCTAACGTGATGAGCATCAGTATTAACCACAAACTTGGCCCCTAAGCTTTTAGCTAGCTTAGCATGTTCAGCATTTAAATCCAATCTCTTAGCTGCCGAATTAATTTCTAATATAGTATTTGTTTCAACTGCTTTTTTAATTACTCTTTCCATTTCAACCGCATATGGCGGTCGCTTTAAGACCAAACGTCCAGTAGGATGTCCTAAGATATCAACATAAGGATTCTCTAAAGCTTTAAAAATCCCCTCTGTTATTCTAGTAGTAGAATTATTAAACCTTCTATGTATAGAAGCAACCACAATATCTAATTCCTCTAAAACTTGATTATTATAATCCAATCCATCTTCTAAAATATCAACTTCAATCCCTTTTAAAATAGTTATCTCCAATTTTTGATTCAGCTTATCAATCTCTTCTGCTTGCTTTTTTAATCGCTCCACACTCAGTCCATTAGCTACCCTCAGCGACTTACTATGATCACAAATAGCTAAATACTGATCACCTCTCTGTTGGCAAGCTCTAGCCATTTCTTCAATTGTATGTCTTCCATCACTCCACTGGGAATGCATATGTAAATCCCCTTTAATATCATCCAATTCTATACTTTTGGGAAGCTTATTTTGCTGTGCGTATTTCAAGCTGTCTAAATCATCTCTTAATTCAGGAATAATGTAAGGAAATCTACCAGCTTTAAAGATTTCTGTTTCACTTTTAAACTGAACAGTTGACTCCTTCACTGTTGAAAAATCGAGCACTTCTTTTAAACTTTGATTATACTTCCTAGTTCCCGTTAGTTCAAATAATTTAAGATAAAAGTTTTCTTTACTTGTTATTACAATTCGAATTACTATTCCAAAATCAGTCATTAAAATAATTTCTTCACTCTTTTGTAATTGTAATTCAAAAAAAGCTAACTTTTTCACAATGTTAAAAACTTCAGAAAAATTACTACTTGCTACTACCAGTATAATTTCAGTTATCACTTCTAAATTTCTTCTCATTTCCCCTGCAAGTTTGACTTTTGATACCGCTTCTAACTGACTTAAATAATCAATTACTCCACTTGCCAGTTCAGTAGCTAAACCTAAATCAACTTTCCCTCTATTTTTCAGTAATCTATTAACTCCTTCTAAAATCTTCTCTTCTGTTTTAGCTCCTATTCCTGAAAGCTGTGATAATTGTCCTAACTCTGCCTCAGTTTTCAAATCAGATAAATTATCAATTCCTAACTCTTCATAAATTTTTCGCACCTTACTAATACCCAAGCCAGGAACATCAAGTAAAGTAATCAAACTAACAGGATATTTATCTATAAGTCTTTGATAATAATTACAACTACCCGTTAAGACTATTTCACTTATCTTTTCAGCCAAGCTTTCTCCAATTCCAGATAAAGAATCTACCTCTTCTTTATCTACCAAGTACTTAATATCAGCCTCTAAACCTTTAACTACCTTACTAGCCTTTTCATAAGTAGCCACTTTATATTTATTTTCCCCTTTGATTTTTAACAAGTTAGCTATATTAGATAAGATTAAACTGACATTTAAATTATTCATCTTTGTGCCTCCAAGATCAATATTGAGAAAATTCGATTATTTTTTCTTCAATTACAGGGCTTATTTGTAATAACTTAGGAGTCAAATAAGATAATTCTAACTGTTGTTCTATCATTTCTAATGGTATCATTTCTAAAATTAAAACTAGAATATAACTGATTGCAAACGCTTTAAAAAATCCCACAACTACTCCTGCCAAGTTATCAACAAAAGATAAAAGAATAATATCTAAAAACTTATTTAAAAGAGAACCAATATAATTAATAATGAAACTAACAACCACAATAATTACTAAAAAAGAAATAACTTCTGCTAATCTAAGTTCCAAATTAAATTGCTGAGTAACAAGATCAGCCACAATAGAATACTGCTCTAAAGCAATATAAGCTCCTAATATTACCCCTAAAAATGATGTTATTTGCTTGATTAACCCTAAATAATATCCTTTTATCATAAATATAAGAAACAAGCTAAAAATTATTACATCAATTAAATTAAAATCCACTAATCCAGTTCTCCTTTCTCAATTAACTCTAAAAACTGATTATACTCTTCTTGAATCTTTTGGTACTTTTCTTTCAATCCCCTATATTCAGCAAGCACCTCTTCATAATTGTTCCTGGTTTTAGCATACTCTTTTTCCAGTTTTTTATACGAATCTTGAATTTTATACAGCTTATTAGCTAAATTCATAGCACCTAAAACCATAATTCTATTTCTTGGAATAGATGAATTAACTTCTTTTATTTCTTGCATATGTTCATCAACAAAAGAAGCTAAAGTTGAAATATATTCTGGCGGCTCATTACCTTTAATCACATACTCTTCTCCTAAAATTTTAACCTTAGCTTTAGCTTTATTAGAAAACTTCTCTTCACTCAATGCTATTACCTCCACCACAAGCTTTTAAAAACTAATTTAACAACTAACTATGTACTATTTCAATAAATTAGTTTAAAATTCCTCCTTTTTCACCATATAATATAAAAAACCTTGCTATCTACTAGATAACAAGGTTGATTTCTTAAAATAAAATGGAGCGAAAGACGGGATTCGAACCCGCGACCTTCTCGTTGGCAACGAGACGCTCTGCCAGCTGAGCTACTTTCGCATAAATGGTGGAGGGGGAAGGATTCGAACCTTCGAAGGCGTCGCCGGCAGATTTACAGTCTGCTCCCTTTGGCCACTCGGGAACCCCTCCATATATTCAGTTGCCATTTTTGAACTGTTAATTATTAAATCATTCATTAGAATTCTAGCAGCGACCTACGCTCCCACAAGGCTGCCCCTGCAGTACCATCGGCGCTGGAGGACTTAACTGCTGTGTTCGAAATGGAAACAGGTGTTACCCCTCCGCAATTACCACTAGAATTTTATTTAATTTATAAAAATAAAAATGTCAATTATTTTATTGATTTGGTTTATTAATTACCAATTCTAAACTATCAATTGTTCTTGTTACTACCTCCCGAGTTTTAAAAAACTAAAACTCTCCGTGGATAGAGTAGATAAGTCTTTCCTATTATGTTACTCTGCTTAACTTTAACTTGGCACCTTTGATTTAGTTGCATTGGTACCCCCAAGGGGATTCGAACCCCTGTCGCCAGGATGAAAACCTGGTATCCTAGGCCACTAGACGATGGGGGCATATCAGGTCAATTAATAGATAACAATTATCTATATTTAAATTCTGGCAGCGACCTACGCTCCCACAAGGCTGCCCCTGCAGTACCATCGGCGCTGGAGGACTTAACTGCTGTGTTCGAAATGGAAACAGGTGTTACCCCTCCGCAATTACCACCAGAATCTTGTTCAATTAATAATTAATATCTAATATTGAACAATTAAGTTCTTCAAGTGCTTTTGACTTTAATTATTAACTATTCAATATTCAATGCTTATTTTAAGCTTGTCTCAATTCAACAATTAATATCTTAACATTTTCATTCTTCTTTGTCAAGAACTTTTTAATAAATAAATTTCTAAGTTCTTTAACTATTCAGCATTCAGTATTAAATGCTTTATTATACATTTAAAACTGCACAATAGATATATTCTAGATTAAGCCCTCGATCTATTAGTACCAGTCAGCTGAAGATGTTGCCACCCTTATACCTCTGGCCTATCTACCTGATAGTCTATCAGGGATCTTACTAGATTCACTCTATGGGATATCTTATCTCAAGGTCAGCTTCACGCTTAGATGCTTTCAGCGTTTATCAAATCCGTACTTAGCTACCCAGCAATGCCTTTGGTAGACAACTGGTACACCAGAGGTACGTCCATCCCGGTCCTCTCGTACTAGGGACAGCTCCCTTCAAATATCCTACGCCCACGACGGATAGGGACCGAACTGTCTCACGACGTTCTGAACCCAGCTCGCGTACCGCTTTAATTGGCGAACAGCCAAACCCTTGGAACCTGCTTCAGCTCCAGGATGCGACGAGCCGACATCGAGGTGCCAAACCTCCCCGTCGATGTGAACTCTTGGGGGAGATAAGCCTGTTATCCCCGGGGTAACTTTTATCCGTTGAGCGACGGCAATTCCATGCTCTACCGTCGGATCACTAAGCCCTACTTTCGTACCTGCTCGAGTTGTAGCTCTTGCAGTCAAGCTCCCTTCTGCCTTTACACTCTACGTGCGATTTCCGACCGCACTGAGGGAACCTTGGGGCGACTCCGTTACTCTTTAGGAGTCGACCGCCCCAGTCAAACTGCCCATCTGAAACTGTCCCAACACTGGATTACAGTGCATGGTTAGAATTCCGGCACATTAAGAGTGGTATCCCACTTAAGGCTCCTTCGACACTAGCGTGCCGAGTTCATTGCCTCCCACTTATGCTGTACATAATGTACCAAAATCCAATATCAGACTACAGTAAAGCTCCACGGGGTCTTTCCGTCCTGTCGCGGGTAACCTGCATCTTCACAGGTAATACAATTTCACCGAGACCTTCGTTGAGACAGTGCCCAAGTCGTTGCGCCATTCGTGCAGGTCGGAACTTACCCGACAAGGAATTTCGCTACCTTAGGACCGTTATAGTTACGGCCGCCGTTTACTGGGGCTTAAGTTCTGCGCTTCAGCTTATGCCTAACACTTCCCCTTGACCTTCCAGCACCGGGCAGGCGTCAGCCCCTATACATCGACTTACGTCTTAGCAGAGACCTGTGTTTTTGGTAAACAGTCGCTTGGGCCTGGTTATTGCAACCTCTTCGAGCATACACCCTAATGAGGTACCCCTTCTCCCGAAGTTACGGGGTTATTTTGCCGAGTTCCTTAACGAAGGTTCTCTCGCGCGCCTTAGAATACTCTTCTAGTCTATCTGTGTCAATTTGCGGTACGGTTACCTCTTATCTGGTTAGAGATTTTTCTTGGCAGTGTAAAGTCAACTACTTCGCCTCCGTAGAGACTCCTGGTCACACCTTAAAGTTAATGACGACCCGGATTTACCTAAGTCATCCTTCTTAATGTTTCAACCTGACATACCGTTGCCAGGCTAGCCTATCTTCCTGCGTCATCCCATCACTCATAGTGATAAGGAGGTAGCATTGGAATTTTAACCAATTTTCCATCGCCTACGCCTTTCGGCCTCGGCTTAGGATCCGGCTTACCCTGAGCGGACGAGCCTTCCTCAGGAAACCTTAGACTTACAGCGAATAGGATTCTCACCTATTTTATCGTTACTCATACCGACATTATCTCTTCTATACTGTCCACAGCTCCTTCCGGTACTGCTTCAACCTATATAGAATGCTCCTCTACCATTGGTTATACCAATCCGTAGTTTCGGTGATGGACTTTAGCCCCGTACATTTTCAGCGCAAGATCACTCGACCAGTGAGCTATTACGCACTCTTTAAATGAATGGCTGCTTCTAAGCCAACATCCTGGTTGTCTATGCAATCTCACATCCTTTACCACTTAGTCCATACTTTGGGACCTTAACTGACGGTCTGGGTTGTTTCCCTCTCGACTATGAAGCTTATCCCACATAGTCTGACTCCCAAGCTTAATAAGATGGCGTTTGGAGTTTGACTGGATTCAGTAACTCTATAAAGCCCTTAGTCCAATCAGTGCTCTACCGCCAAATTATAACACTTGAGGCTAGCCCTAAAGCTATTTCGAGGAGAACCAGCTATCTCCGAGTTCGATTGGCCTTTCACCCCTATCCACAACTCATCCCATGGCTTTTCAACGCCAATGCAGTTCGGACCTCCACACGTTCTTACACGTGCTTCATCCTGGTCATGGATAGATCACTCGGTTTCGGGTCTATGACCTGCAACTTTCGCCTTTTAAGACTCGCTTTCGCTACGGCTTCACCTTCTTTGGCTTAACCTTTCGCTACAGATCATAACTCGTCGGTTCGTTATGCAAAAAGCACGCCATCAGACTTTAACGTCCTCTGACTGCTTGTAGGCACACGGTTTCAGATTCTATTTCACTCCCCTCCCGGGGTTCTTTTCATCTTTCCCTCACGGTACTGGTTCACTATCGGTTGTCAGGAAGTATTTAGCCTTAGGAGATGGTCCTCCTTGCTTCCCACGAGGTTTCTCGTGTCTCATGGTACTCAGGATACTATCTAGTCAACTCCAATTTTCACCTACAGGGCTATTACCTTCTGTGGCGTAGCTTTCCAGCTACTTCGATTAACTGAAGCTTATCCTATGACCTTTTTATGGTAAGGTCTGATAGTCCTACTACCCTGTAATAGCAATGCCCATAAGCTTGACACTATTACAGTTTGGGCTGTTCCCCTTTCGCTCGCCGCTACTTAGGGAATCGCTTTTGCTTTCTCTTCCTCGGGTTACTAAGATGTTTCAATTCACCCGGTTCCCTTCTTAAGGCTATTTATTAACCTTAAGATGATATGGGATTATCCATACCTGGTGCTCCTATTAGGACATCCTTGAGTCATCACTTGTTTGCAGCTCATCAAGGCTTTTCGCAGCTTGCCACGTCCGTCTTCGGCTCCTGACACCTAGGCATCCACCGTGCGCCCTTACTAACTTAATCTAGACGCACTATCTATTGTGCAGTTTTCAAAGTACAAATTTTAAATCTGAGGCTGAGTTTAAGTTTTAGTCAAGACAAGAACTAAGTTCTTACTTAGCCTTAAACTTGAACTTAAACTTAATTTCAGTCTCTCAAAACTAAACAATGCAAGTTCCAACTACGACTAGAGTTGAAATAACTCCTTAGAAAGGAGGTGATCCAGCTGCACCTTCCGGTACGGCTACCTTGTTACGACTTCACCCCCCTTACCAGGCACACCTTCGGCGTCCTTAGACGACTTCTGGTGCCCCCAACTCGGGTGGTGTGACGGGCGGTGTGTACAAGGCCCGGGAACGTATTCACCGTGGCATTCTGATCCACGATTACTAGCGACTCCAGCTTCATGCAGGCGAGTTGCAGCCTGCAATCCGAACTGAGATCTGCTTTTCAGGATTTGCTAAACCTTGCGGTATCGCTTCCTTCTGTACAGACCATTGTAGCACGTGTGTAGCCCAGAACATAAGGGGCATGATGACTTGACGTCATCCCCACCTTCCTCCGCGTTTTTCCGCGGCAGTCTCCTTAGAGTCCCCACCTTGACGTGCTGGCAACTAAGGACAGGGGTTGCGCTCGTTGCGGGACTTAACCCAACATCTCACGACACGAGCTGACGACAGCCATGCACCACCTGTCTTCGTGTAGTCCAAAGGACTATACCCTGCTTTCACAGGTAGTCACGGGATGTCAAGTTCTGGTAAGGTTCTTCGCGTTGCTTCGAATTAAACCACATGCTCCGCCGCTTGTGCGGGCCCCCGTCAATTCCTTTGAGTTTCAACCTTGCGGTCGTAATCCCCAGGCGGGATACTTAATGCGTTAACTCCGGCACCGAGGGGGTCGAACCCCCAACACCTAGTATCCAGCGTTTACGGCTAGGACTACCGGGGTATCTAATCCCGTTTGCTCCCCTAGCTTTCGTACCTCAGCGTCAGGTATAAGATAGAAAGTTGCCTTCGCCATTGATGTTCTTCCTAATATCTACGTATTTCACCACTACACTAGGAATTCCACTTTCTTCCCTTATCCTCAAGTCTAGTAGTTTCAAAGGCAGTTCACCGATTGAGTCGGTGGATTTCACCTCTGACTTACTAGACCGCCTGCGTACCCTTTACGCCCAATGATTCCGGACAACGCTTGCCCTCTACGTATTACCGCGGCTGCTGGCACGTAGTTAGCCAGGGCTTCCTTTAAAGGTACCGTCAACCCTAACTGTTATTCACAATTAAAGTATTCTTCCCTAAAGACAGAGCTTTACGATCCGAAGACCTTCTTCACTCACGCGGCGTTGCTCCGTCAGACTTTCGTCCATTGCGGAAGATTCCCCACTGCAGCCTCCCGTAGGAGTCTGGGCCGTGTCTCAGTCCCAGTGTGGCCGATCACCCTCTCAGGTCGGCTACCCATTGTTGCCTTGGTGAGCTGTTATCTCACCAACTAGCTAATGGGACGCGGGCCAATCTTTAAGTGATAGCATAAAAGCCATCTTTGCTCCGAAAGGAGTTTATCCGGTATTAGCTTCCTTTTCAAGAAGTTATCCCAGTCTTAAAGGTATGTTCCCACGCGTTACTCACCCGTCCGCCGCTTTACTCACTACCCGAAGGTAGCTTTCTCGCTCGACTTGCATGTGTTAAGCACGCCGCCAGCGTTCGTCCTGAGCCAGGATCAAACTCTCAATTAAAGTTTATATCATGTGCAAAAGCACATTGATTACGAGTTTGACTAGCTCTTCTTGCTTAGTTGAAACATTGCATTGTTTAGTTTTCAAAGACCGAATTGCTTGTTCAATTTTTCTGTCACTTTCTCAAGCGACAATTAATATAATATCAAACTCACTCTTGTTTGTCAAGAACTTTTTTGAAAACTTTTTTTGTCGCCAATCTTTTTTTGCGACAACATCGAGTAGTATATCACTCTACTTCGAGCTTGTCAAGAAAAAATTAAAACTTTTCTCCCTTGACCAGCACAACTAACAATTTAACATATTAGCTCAAACTTGTCAAGAAAAGATTAAATTTCTATATCTCTTGCAAGCGACAATTAATAGAATAACATTTGCATTCTAGAATGTCAAGCATTTATTAGACTTTTTTCAAAAACAAATTATAACCTAAGAAAAGGGGCTCCCCCCCTTTCTATTTAATTAATCCTCCTCCTACTACTATATCTTGGTTATAAAAAACAACAGACTGACCAGGAGTAATTGCCCTTTGAGGTTTATCAAATACTACTCTAACTTGAGCATCATTTACAGGATAAATAGTTGCCTCAGCAGCTGATGTATTATATCTAATCTTAACTTGTACCTTTAAAGAATCATGTAAACTCTCAATAGCAACCCAATTTAAGTCCTCAGCAATTAAACTTTCAGCAAAAACATCTTCATTATCTCCTACAATCACAGCATTTCTTTCTTGATCTAATTCAACGACATACCGTTTTTTATGTGTCTTTAAATCAAGTCCTTTTCGCTGCCCAATAGTATAAAAAGGAAGACCATCATGCTCTCCCAGTTTATTACCCTCTAAATCAAGAATTGGCCCTGATTCAATGATTTCAGGATAATTTTCTTTTAAAAACCTATTATAATCATCATCAGGAACAAAGCATATTTCTTGACTATCAGGTTTATTATGAACCCTAAATCCAAACTCCTTAGCTAGTTCCCTGGTTTTTGATTTTTTATATTCAGCTAGAGGAAATAAAGTATGCTTTAATTGCTCCTGCGTCATATTATATAATGTATAGCTTTGATCCTTCTTTTTGTCAACAGCTTTTCTAATTATATATCTTCCTTTTTGATTTCGATCGATTTTAGCATAATGACCAGTAGCCATATAATAAGCATTTAATTTTTTAGCTTTCTGTAAGAAAGCACCAAACTTAATCTCTTTATTACACATGATACAAGGATTAGGAGTCCGAGCTTTAGCATATTCCTCTTTGAAATTTTGAATAACTTTTTCTTCAAATAGTTCTTTAAAGTTAATAACATAAAACGGAATATCTAATTTATTTGCTACTCTTCTTGCATCTTCGACAGCTGATAAAGAACAACAACCTCCTTCATCTTCTTTAGCACTCTCAGTAGTGGGCCAAATCTGCATAGTTATTCCAATTACTTCATAGCCTTCCTCCTTTAACAAAGCAGCAGTCAGGGAGCTATCAACTCCTCCACTCATTGCTACAACAACCCGCTCCTTATTCAACATCTAATTCACCCTTTATGATCAAAGTTTATTAATTCATATCCAAAGTACATTCTTCTTCAAAGTCATGTCCATGATGATCATCTTCACCATCACCTTCTTCAATCTCGATACCTAAATAATCATTAATAGCTTTATGTAATGCATCTGCTGCTAAATTAGAACAATGCATCTTAGCTGGAGGTAATCCATCTAATGCCTCAGCTACAGCTTGATTACTCAATTGCTGAGCTTCTTCTATTGTCTTTCCCTTGATTATCTCAGTAGTAATACTGCTTGTAGCTATAGCAGCTCCACAACCAAAAGTTTTAAATTTTATATCACTAATCTTGTCATCTTCTACTTTAATATACATCTTCATAATGTCTCCACACTTTGCATTGCCAACAGTTCCTACACCATTAGGATTTTCTATCTCACCTACATTACGTGGATTCTCAAAATGATCCATAACTTTATCACTATACATCTACAGCCACTCCTTTATTATTATTTTCTATTTAATATATTTTATAAGAACTATTGATTATAAATTGGTGACATAGCCCTTAAATCAGCTACAATTCTAGGTAATCTTTTTAATACTTCTTCCACTTCTTCTTCTGTATTATATTTACCTAAAGTTAACCGTAAAGAACCATGAGCTATCTCGTGTGATAAACCCATTGCCAATAATACATGAGAGGGATCTAAAGAACCTGAAGTACAAGCAGAACCACTTGAAGCAGCTATCCCTTCTAAGTCTAACTTCATTAAGATTGATTCACCTTCAATATATCTAATACTAAAATTAATATTTCCAGGTAATCTATTAGTCCGATGCCCATTTAATTTTACATGATCAATCCTCTCTTCTATTCCATTGATCAGCTTGTCTCTTAATTCAGTTAATCTATCTTTCTTTTGCTCTAAGTTTATTCTAGCTAACTGAGAAGCCTTCCCTAAACCTACAATCGCAGGAACATTTTCTGTTGTTGCTCTTCTATTCCTCTCTTGAGCTCCACCATGTAGAAACTTTTTAATTTTTGTTCCTTTTCTTACATATAAAGCTCCTACTCCTTTTGGCCCGTTAAATTTATGGGCAGATAATGCTAATAAATCTACATTTAATTGATTGACATCAACTGGAATCGTTCCTACTGCTTGAACAGCATCAGTATGAAAGGTTATCTCAGCAGCTTTAGCAATTTCACCAATCTCACTAATTGGCTGAATAGTACCCATCTCATTATTAGCTAACATAATTGTAATCAAAATAGTTTCTTCAGTAATTGCATCTTTTACATCTTGTGGATCAACAAATCCATCTTCGTCTACTGGTAAATAAGTAACCTCAAAACCTCGCTCTTTTTCTAAATATTCACAAGTATGTAATACAGCATGATGTTCAATAGAAGACGTAATAATATGCTTACCCTGCTCTTCTAAAGCAGACACAACTCCTTTAATAGCATAATTATCAGCTTCCGTTCCACCACTAGTGAAAATTATTTCTTTTACTTCATCTGCACCAATTAACTGAGCAACCTGATCTCTAGCTTCAGTAATAGCATTTTTAGCTTCTCTTCCAAAAGAGTGAAAACTAGAAGGGTTACCGTATACTTCATTAAAATAAGGTTCCATTGCCTTAACAACTTCCTTATCCACCGGTGTTGTTGCTCCATAATCCATATATATCTTCTTCATCTCTACTCCTCCTTCATTAGTTAGTGATTAGTAACTAGTAATTAATCTCCAGCCTATAAAATCTAATTGAAGAGCTAATTGATAATTGCCAACCACTAAATATGATACATATAACCGTGCTGGGCACTATTTTGTTTAGCATTAATAGCTTCTTGCCTCAAATCTTCTAATGTAATTTCATCTAATACTTCATTAATGCTATCTTTCATTCTTTCCCAGATTATCCTAACAACACAGTCAGTAATATTTTCACACTTATCCTCTTCCACTTTATCAGATACACAATCTACTGGGGCAATTGGCCCTTCTAATACTCTAATAATATCTCCAATCGTTATTTCGGCAGGAACTTTAGATAATAAATATCCTCCATGAGCTCCCCGTACACTATTAACTAAACCTTCTTTTCTCAAGTTAGCAATCAACTGTTCTAAATAATGCTCAGATATATTCTGCCTTTCAGCTATACTCCTAAGTGGAGTTGGCCCATCACCTTGATGTAAAGCTAAATCGAACATCGCCCTTACCCCATAGCGACCTTTGGTTGACAGTTTCATTAAATCCCTCCTATTAATCCCGACCTTTGTTGTTGGTTTTGCTAAAGTAATCATACCACAGCACTAGGAATTTGTCAATACCAGTTTGAAAATTATATCTCAAGTTGTTTTTGAAGTCTTTAGCCCTATAATTCTATAATTATTTCCAAAAATAAGCATCACTCTTTACCTTATTAATTATTAACAATATCAATTATAATTATGTGCCTTCTATGATTATCCTCACTTTAATATACAACAATTCGCTATCAATAATAATGAAATTTAGCCATAAAATACAGTATAGAGCAAATTGCTTTTATGACCCTCACATAGGTTTAGATAAAACTTTTAAGGCCGATTCTTTGCTCTAGACAAATATAAAAACTTAAAGCTTTAACTCTTTTATCTAAGCCCAAATTTAGGCTTAATTATAGCAATCAATCTTTGGTTGGAGCTTATTCTTAAGTTGATTTACTTTATTTAAAGATAAACCAACAATCGGGCCAATCCCTAGAGCAATTAAGATAGTACCAATCCCAACTGGCCCACCCAGTATATAACCTATGCTCAAAGCTCCAACTTCTATCCCTCCCCTAATTATCGAAATGTCATAACTCAAATTTTTATCCAATGCCATCATCAAGCTATCTCTTGGTCCAGTTCCACAATGGGCTGATATATATAACCCTGCTCCAAAACCAAAAATAACCGTTCCTAAGATCAAATAAAAATAACGTATAATTAAATTTGTAGGACTAGATACTACTAACATTAATAGATCAATCATAAAACCTATTAGTAATATATTAGCTATTGTACCTAAGGTTGGCTTTATCTTGCCTACCACAAAACTTAATAAAATAATTACAAAGCCAGTTACTTGACCAGCTCTACCTACAGTAAAGCTAAACTGATTGCTCAAACCAATATGAAAAACATCCCAAGGAGCAACTCCTAATTCTGCCCTGATAGTCAATACAATTCCAAAACTGACTACTAAAAGACCCAACATAAACACAGTCCACTTTTGTACTAGTTTCATCCTTAAAACTCATCTCCTTTAATTTCAATTTCTGATTCCCCTTTAGTAGCTTCTTTAATCTTAGCAGTTAAACTATTAAAAAAACTGGGTTTAACCATTCCAATTACTTCAACTCCATCAGCTTTATACTCCACATTCTTGACTTGACCTGAACTACCTTCTAAATAATTAATAACTTCTCCTAATAGCTCATAAGAGATTGCAACACTAAATTTAAGATATTTAACTCTCTTTTCGATCCCAGCCTCCTTAATCGCTTCACGTACTGAATTTCCATAAGCTCTAATTAATCCTCCTACTCCATGTTTAATACCACCAAAATAACGGGTCACTACTACTACAACATTGGTAATCCCTCTACCTTCAAGCGCCTGTAAAGCTGGAGGGCCAGAAGAACCAGCTGGTTCTCCATCATCACTACATCGAGTAATCGCTTGATCAGCTAGTCCAACCTTAAAAGCAGATACGTTATGAGTAGCATCAGAAAAATCCTCTGCAACTTGATTAATAAACCTTTCTGCCTCCTGTACAGTCTTTACATTCTTGATGGAAGTTATAAATTTACATTTTTTAAACTTTCTCTCTATTCGAATATTACTTGCTACCGTCTTATAATCATCTTTCATATTATCCCTCCACAACTTAACAACCCATTATAGATTTAACAGTTTTAGTTTAAGTCTTTTAAAAACTCTTTAATCTTTTTTTCATAACCATTCTCTGTTGGTTGATAAAACTTCTGACCTTCCAACTCTAAGGGTAAATATTCTTGTTTTACATAATTATTAGGATAATCATGAGGATACTTGTAGTCAACTCCTCGCCCTAAATTGTTGGCCCCTCGATAATGATTATCCTGCAAGTGAGCTGGCACTCCTGATACTCTTTTTGACTTAACTACCTCTAAAGCTCGATCAATTCCTAGCAAAACAGCATTGCTTTTATGAGCAGTTGCAAGATAAATACTCGCTTGAGCCAACGGAATTCTAGCTTCAGGCATCCCTACATACTCAACTGCTCTTGCTGCAGCATTAGCAATCACTAAAGCTTGAGGATCAGCATTTCCTATATCCTCAGCAGCATGAACAATCAACCTACGAGCAATAAAGCTTGGATCTTCACCAGCTTCAATCATTTTAGCTAACCAGTATAAAGCTGCATCTGGAACAGATCCTCTAATACTTTTAACAAAAGCTGAAATTGTATCATAATGATTATCTCCTGTCTGATCATAATTAATAGCTTTTTGTTGGATTGAATCCTCTGCTACTTTTAAATTTATCGTCTTCACTCCTTTTTGATCAGAAGTAGTTAATACTGCCAATTCTAATGCATTCAAAGCAGTTCTAGCATCTCCATTGGCCACTCTAGCAAAATGTTTTAATGCTTTTATGGTTAATTTAATCTTGTAATCTTTACTCTCTTCTAATTTTTTTACAGCACGCTCCAATATAACTTTAATATTATCTTCAGTTAATGACTGTAAGCGAAAAATTCTAGAACGTGATAATAATGGTGAATTAACTTCAAAGTATGGATTTTCAGTGGTAGCTCCAATTAAAATAATTATTCCTTCTTCAACTGCTGGTAATAAAGCATCTTGTTGAGACTTATTAAATCTATGGATCTCATCAATAAATAAAATAGTTCTCTTAGTATACATCCCTTGTCGTTCTTTAGCTCTATTGATTACCTGACGCAAATCTTTAACACCTGAAGTTACTGCATTTAAACTTTCAAACTTAGATTCTGTTTTATTAGCAATTATCTTTGCTAAAGTTGTTTTACCAGTCCCTGGTGGCCCATACAGGATAAGCGACTGTAACCTATCAGCTTCAATAGCCCTACGTAACAACTTCCCTTCTCCTACTATTCTCTTTTGCCCAACAAATTGCTCTAAACTCTGTGGACGCATCCTAAAAGCAAGTGGTTTATTAGCATCTTTATTTTGATAACTGAATAAATCCATCTCTTTATCGCTCCTTCTTAAACTAATTTAAACTTTTATAATAGAACAAGGATATTCTTTGAGTCATTCAAAGAATATCCTTCTTAACCTTAAAATAATATATTAAGGTAATTTAGTTAGAATACTTCATCTATGTAATTCAAATTAAGAAATAACTTCTTGCTCAGTAACTACTTTATCCATGGGAATATCATATTCATCTATAACAACTTCTTCTATAATCTGAATTTGGAATGCAACAGCAACTTTATCCACCTCTGGTGCTTGTGATAAAAGTTGATCATAATAGCCACCACCATAACCTAGACGATTCAGCTCTCGATCAAAAGCCAATCCTGGAGAGACTACTAGATCCAACTCATTAGATTCTATTAATCTAACATATTCTTCTTTAGGTTCTAAAATTCCATAATTACTTTCCTCTAACTCTTGATCATAATCCTTTAATTGAGATAATAATAATTTATTCTCTTTTCGATCAGTAATAGGAACAATTACACTCTTACCTAACTTAAGAGCCTCTTTAATCATAAATTCTGTTCTAACTTCATTATTAAAAGAAACAAAAAACATAATATTTTCCGCAGTCTCAAACTCCTCTAATTCAAACAACTTCTTTTTGATCTCCATGCTCTTTTTTAACAATTCTCTATTTGTTAACCTTTGCCGATACTCCATCGCTCTTTGACGCTGTTTTTTCTTCTTTTCTACTAACATCTGCCCCCCCCTTTTTTAATAATCAGCCTCCTCAAAACAAAACTGCTAAAAATAGTTCTTTATAATAGTAAAGTCTAGCCATATGGCTAGACTTTAAGATAATTCCACAATGCCGCATCAGACTTATTGATTTGCTCTCAATTATTCAAGTGGGTGCCCTCCCATTTGATTTATATGTCCATTCTAAGATGGCTTATACGCCACAAATGGAGACCAGGCTCCCTTATAATATGGTGTTAGGCAAAACATAAACCCAATCACGAACACCGTAGAATATAGTATTCCCTTCAACTTCATCTAAATAATATCATACTTTTTCGAACATCTCAAGTAAAATTGTTCTTTATAATTAAATTTTCAATTAATGAAAAAAATGTTAATTAAAAGAGCTAATCTAACTCTATCTCTTCCTCAACTTCAAGATTTAACTCCTCTAATTGATCCTCAGCTACTGGCGAAGGAGCATCAGTCAAAATACAGGTAGCTCGTTGTGTTTTAGGAAATGCAATTACATCACGAATACTCTTTAATTTACCAAGTAACATTACTAAACGATCAAGCCCAAAAGCAATTCCTCCATGTGGTGGAGCTCCATATTCAAAAGCTTCTAATAAGAAAGAAAACTTCTCTTCAATCTCATCTTGACCCATCTCTAATAATCCAAAGATCTTCTCTTGTATTTGGCGATTATTAATTCTAATACTTCCGCCACCAATTTCAATTCCGTTTAAAACTAAATCATAAGCTTGAGCAGTAACTTCTTCAGGTGCAGTATCTAATAATGAAACCTCTTCTTCTTTAGGCATAGTAAATGGATGGTGTAAAGAAACATATCTTTCTGCTTCATCATCCCATTCTAATAATGGAAAGTCTGTAACCCATAAAAATTCAAACTGATCTTGATCGATCAACTCTAATTTTTCAGCTAGTTCTAATCTCAAATTACTTAATGCAGCAGCAACAACATCAGGAGTGTCTGCTACAAATAATAATAGATCCCCAACTTCTGCTTCCATTTCATCTAATATACCATTTAACTCTTCTTCAGCTAAAAACTTAGCTATTTGAGAGTTAACTCCATCTTCTTCAACCTTGATCCAAGCTAACCCTTTAGCTCCATATATACCAACAAAATCAGTTAGTTCATCAATATCTTTACGGGAAAAATCAGCAGCCCCTTTAGCATTGATCCCCTTTACTAACCCACCATTAGCAACCGTCCCACTGAAGACATTAAATTCACTATTCTTTACAATTTCTGAAAGATCTACTAACTCCAACCCAAATCTAGTGTCCGGTCTATCAGTTCCATAACGCTCAATTGCTTCTTGATAAGTCATGCGAGGAAATTCAGTCGGTACTTCAAGATCAACTATTGTAAATATCTCCTTCATCATCTTCTCTACCAATCCCAAAATCTCTTCTTGACTCATAAAAGAAGTTTCTAAGTCAATTTGAGTAAATTCAGGCTGGCGATCAGCTCTTAAATCCTCATCTCTAAAACAACGGACAATCTGATAATACCGTTCCATTCCAGAAACCATCAATAACTGTTTAAATAGTTGAGGAGATTGAGGCAAAGCAAAGAACTCTCCTGTATGTAATCGACTAGGCACCAAAAAGTCACGGGCTCCCTCAGGAGTACTTTTGGTCAGCATAGGTGTTTCTATTTCTAAAAAGTCTTTTTCATCTAAATAATCCCTAACAGACTTCTTTACTTGATGCCGTAGCTTTAAATTTTCTTGCATTTTCTTTCTTCTTAAATCCAAGTATCTATACTTTAACCTTACTTCTTCTCCTACATTAACTTCATCTTCTATTAAGAAAGGAGGAGTTTCAGCCTCATCCAAAATATGTAGCTCTTTTATATGAACTTCTATTTTTCCAGTATTTAAATCATCATTAATCATTTCCTCAGGACGAGCTATAACTTCTCCAGTAACAGCTATTACATATTCTTTCCTTAATTGATTAGCTAAACCAAATGTATCTTCTGCTATTTCTGGATTAAAAACAACCTGTACCAATCCAAATCTGTCTCTTAAATCTACAAAAATAACTCCTCCATGATCTCTTCTTCTTTGTACCCATCCCATTAAAGTAACTTCTTCCCCTACTTGCTTAATTCCTAAATCTTTACAAGAATGGGTTCTTACTAAATCTTTCATTCCAGTCATTATCTTCCCTCCTAAATTATTCTATTCGCTTTTTCATCTCTTGAACTAAATTATCTAATTTAATTTCTACTTGTTCTCCAGATTTCATATTTCTAATAGTAGCTACACCCTTATTTAATTCATCTCCACCTAAAATAATACTATAATTAGCATTATTTCGATCAGCACATTTCATCTGTCCTTTAACACTACGACCTAAATAATCCATCTCAACTTTCAAACCGGCTTGGCGCAAAGAATAAAGGTACTTAAAAGCAGCTTGCTCAGCTTCTTCACCAATTGTAGTAATAAATAAATCCATACTCTGATCAATTGGTAATTCGATTTCCTGCTCTTCTAAAGTTAATAAAATTCTCTCTACTCCCATAGCGAAACCAATCCCAGGAATATCACGTCCTCCTATTTCTTGGGCCAACCCATCATAACGTCCTCCACCAAAGATCGTATCTTGGGATCCTAACCCTTGATAGATAACCTCAAAAGCAGTTTTGGTATAATAGTCAAGCCCTCTCACCAACCGTGCATCCAACATATAATCAATATCTAATATATCAAGATGTTGTTGTACTTGCTTGAAGTGTTGATCACATTCCGTACATAACTCTTCATATATTTTAGGAGCATCTTGCATAAATTCTTGTTTCCGATCAGCTTTACAATCAAGAATTCGTAATGGATTACGATCATATCTGTCTTGACAATCTGAGCAAAGCTCTTCTAAGTATGGCTTAAAATAATCTAATAATTTCTTTCTATAATTTTTTCGACACTCTGGACACCCTACACTGTTAAGATGAACCTCTAAATCTTCTAACCCTAACTCAGTTAAGAACTGAACCCCCAAAACTATAATCTCAGCATCAAGAGCTGGATTATCAGTCCCTAAAGCTTCAACTCCAATCTGATGAAATTGTCTATACCGACCTGATTGTGGCCTTTCGTATCTAAACATTGGCCCAGAATAAAAATACTTACTCGGTTGAGCTTGACCATAAATTTTATTTTCTAAAAATGACCTCATCACTGAAGCAGTTCCTTCAGGCCTTAAAGTAAGACTTCTATCACCTTTATCAATAAAAGTATACATCTCTTTTTCAACAATATCAGTTGCCTCCCCAATCCCTCGCCTAAATAAATCTGTTGTTTCAAAGATTGGAGTTCTAATTTCCTGATAATTATAACATGTAAATATCTCTCTTGATTTATCCTCAAGATACTGCCACTTAGCAGTATCTTGAGGTAATAGATCATTAGTTCCTCTTGGAGCTCTAACCTTCATTTTAACCCTCCTCTAAAACCAACAAACAATTTATTCTAACTCACTACCTTCAATTTCTAAAGCTTCATCTTGTTGTTGCATCTGTTGTTGCATGTTTTCCTGTAACTTTTTTATCTTATTTAGCTTTTCATCAGCTTTTTCTTCTAATCCCATCTCTTGATAAGCATTGTACACCCTATAATAACCCATTAAATCATCACCAGATAAATCAGTAAATTGTTCATAGTTTTCAAGTGCTTTTTCATCATCTTCCTCTTGAAGATATAAATCTCCTAACATTAGATACAATTCAGCTTCATCTTCATTCTCAGCTAAACCTTGTTGATAAATATCAATTGCTTTTTCAGTTTTATCATCTTCTAGATATAACTGACCTAAATTCTTATAAAAGCTTATTTGTTCAGGGTATCTATCAATAGCTTCTTGATAAGTTGTAACTATTTGTTCTCTATCTCCCATTGCTCGATAAACTTCAGCTAAGTTATTATACAAATAGTAAGCATTTGGATTTTCTGCAATAGCAGTTTGATAACTAGCTAATGCTTCTTCATAATTACCATCTTGAGCAGCATTAAAAGCTTCAAGTTCACTATCTTTAATCTCAATTTCAGCATCTTCTTTCAATTCAACTACTAAATCATTAAGTGTTCTTTGTTGTTTATCTACTAACATTTCATCTATTAACTCTTCTCTTTGTTCAGCAATCTCTTCATCAGATGCTTCTTGTTTATCAGTCACTTTAATAATATGATATCCAAAATTAGTCTTAACTAAATCACTTATTTCTCCTACTTCCAAAGCAAATGCTGCATCTTCAAATTCAGATACCATTTCCCCTCTACCAAATGAACCTAATTCTCCGCCTTGTTGAGCAGATGGATCTTCTGAGTATTCCTCTGCTAATTCAACAAAATCTCTTCCTTCTTTGACTAATTCCAATACTTCCTCTGCCTTAGTCTTAGCTTCTTCGTCAGTCTTATCATCTGTTTGAATTAAAATATGGCTTGCTGTTACCTCTTCAAGACTCTGAATTAATTCATCTTCACTTACTTCAACCCCGTCTTGAACTTGATCTATCAACTTTTCTATTCCTTTTTGGTGTGCTAAATTAATTCTAAGATCTTCTTTTACTTGTTCAATAGTAACTCCACTTTGCTCTAGCAACTGTTCAAATTCTTCTTCAGACGATGAATACATCTCAATAATCTGATCCATTTGTTCTTCTACTTCCTCATCACTTACTACTGGATCAATTCCTCTATTTTCAACTTCTTGCAAAATTAAATGTTGCTCAATCATGCTATTTAAAACTTGATCTTTTAATTCTAAGATCTGCTCTCCACTGATCTGTCCACCATACTGTCTCAAATAATTATTCAACTGATGACTATAATCTTGATAAAGAACCTCTTCACCATTGACAACTGCTATTGGGCCAGTTTCTTGTTGTGGGTCCAACTGCTGATCTTGTGTTGCAGCCTGATTTTGATTTCCAGAAAAACCTAAATACGCTACAGTTCCTCCCAAAGCAAAAGTAATCACCACTACATAAATTACGATTTTCATATTATTTCTCAAAGAATTAAAAATCATATCAACTTCCTCCCTCTCTAATAAAAAATTTAAAATAATCCTTAATTGACCATAATTAACTTAACAACTCAAAAACTCAACTACTATTGTAACCTATCTAATTAAGCTTGTCAATTTGCTTATCTTTTCAATCGTCCTCTCCTCAACCTCTTCAATATATTGAAAGGGAGATTTAGGGTTAAACAATCTTTTTAACGACCAATCCCAAGGGTCTAGTAGTTTAGTTACTGCTCCGCCCCCTAATCCAATTATTGTTTGACGCTCTTCCATCATCAAGATATTATAGATTGATTCTTTGCCTTCTTTTGCAAACCCTATGTTTTCTAAATTAGCTAAAGTATTCTTCTGGCGATACATATAATAAGGTTTTAACCCCAGTTGATCAGCAGCTTCTTTAGTTAATGACAACATCTGCTCAACTTCCTTATTTGCTGGCAATTTAGATTCCTCTAAATTCCTCTTTATTTGAGAAGCCCTTTTTATAGCCAGCGTATGGACAGTTAAGTTATCCGGTTGTAACCTTTTAATCTGTTGTAAAGTTTCAGTTAAATCAGCCTTTTTTTCTCCTGGTAAACCAACTATTAAATCCATATTTATATTCTCAAAACCAAGCTGACGAGCTATCTTAAATACCTCTTTCACCCTCTTAACTGTATGTTGACGACCAATTCTATCTAGAGTAGTCTGATTCATCGTTTGAGGATTGATACTAATTCGAGTAGGAGCAAATTTATTTAGTAATTTCAATTTAGTTTGGTTGATTGTATCTACTCTACCTGCTTCCACAGTAAATTCTCGTAACTTATCAGTAACAAACTCCTCTGTCAACTTATTTAAAACATTACCTAATTGCTCAGCAGTTAAAACAGTAGGAGTACCTCCACCAATATAGATTGTATCAACTATTAATCCTAATTCTTTAATCTGTTGACCGACACACTCTAATTCATAATTTAAAGCAGCTAAAAAGTTATTAAGGCAATCTTTATGTTCTTTAACAGGATAAGACGCAAAAGAACAGTAATTACACTTACTTGGACAAAAAGGAATTCCTAAATAAATACTAATTCTTTTTTTAGTTTCTTGAGCTGAAAGTAAATAATTCCTTTCTGTGTTGATAACCTGAAGTAATAATGCTATCTTTTCTTGAGCAACACCATAAATATCTTTAAATTTCTTCTCAATCTCTTGATAACTAAAGCCCTTCTTTAATAGATAATGTCCAAGTTTAGTCGGACGAACACCAATCAAGATACCCCAAGGGCTTAAAGAATGACCAAAATAATTACTTAATACTCTAAAGATACTCAACTTAATTCTATGTTTTATTCTTCTTGCAAAATCTTGCTGTTCATAAATACTCTCTAAAATTTCTTGATCGATTATCTCCTCTTCACATCTCTTTTCTCCTATTAAATTAGCTTTAACAGTAATTCCGTGACTGAGCTCTAACTCAACAGTTATTACTAAATCAACTTCTACCGATGATAACTCACTTAAATTATAGATATCCAAATCAGGAAGTAAAATATTCAACATACTTTTAACTGAATTATAATATTTATCTTCTAAGTCTAATCCTAGTTTCAATTTTAAAACCCTTCCTAAATATAAGAATTTTTCACTTTAGCCTCTTCTAAAGTTGAGCTTGGCCCATGACCAGGATATAATTTTAAATTGTCTTCTACTGCTAAAATTTTAGTCAGTGAATTTTTCAAAGCTTGATGAGAACTTCGGGGCAGATCAACTCTACCAACCCCCATTGCAAATAAAGTATCTCCACTAAATAGAATATCCTCTAATCTCAAACACATACTGCCAGGCGTATGCCCAGGTGTATGAATCACTTTAAAAATTAAATTTCCAACCTTAATCTGTTCGCCTTCCCTTAGTAAGCGATCTGCTGGAGGGCTTTCTAGTTCTTTACCTAGCTGTCCAATAAAGCAGGAAAGATTCAACTCTGGATCCCGTAAAAATTCAGCATCATCTTGATGAATTAATAATTCAGCACCAGTAGCTTCAATAATATCCAAATTAGCCCCAATATGATCACTATGTCCATGGGTATTAATCACATACCTAACCTGCAGTTCATTATTATTTACAACTTCTAAGATCTTATTAGCTTCAGCTCCAGGATCAATCACTACTGCTTCTTTAGTTCCCTCATCTGCAACAATATAACAGTTAACATCTAAACTACTAACAGATAATCTTTTTATAAACATCTGCTACCCTCCTCACTAATTTTAAGAATCTTGTTAATATCTAATAGCATTGCCATTCAACTTTGCTAGTTAAATCAAACTGTATTTCTCTCTTCTGTTACCTCCACCTTAACTTTTATATTCCCACTACTTACCCGTTGAACAACTACTTTCATTTCACCATCTTCCTAAGCCGGATTAGCTCGTTGAACACTAAGAACTCCCTCTATCTCTTCTAACTTACTGATTATATCTTTCATATGCTCTAAACTACTTATTTGCAAAGATAACTTAACGTAAGCTAACCTATCTCTCGTTGTCCTTGCATTAGCTGAAGTAATATTAATTTTAGCTTCTGAAATTACTGCTGTTAATTCATTCAGTAATGAGTGTTCATTTAAAGCTTTAACTTCAATCTCTACCTCATAAGAAGTTTCTTGATCTACATGCCACTCTACATCAATAATTCTTTCTGGCTCTTGATTATTTAAATTTTTTAAATTTGAACAATCAGAACGATGAACAGAAATACCTCTCCCTCGAGTGATATATCCAGAAATCAGATCACCAGGAACTGGATTGCAGCATTTAGAAATCCTCACTAATAAGTCAGCCATCCCTTTGACCTTAACCCCTTTATTTCTAGCACGAGTGTTAGTAACTCTTCTTTTTTTAAGCTCTTTTAATTCACTTTCAGGAGAAGCGGTCTTGTTTTGAGGTTTTAACTTTTTTACTATGTCCAAGACTGAAACCTTATTATATCCAATCTTAGCATATAAACTCTCAATTGTAGTAGCCCCTATCTTTTCTGCTATCTCTTTTAATTTTTTAGTTTTTTCTACTTCTTTAAGCTTAACATCTTCTTTATTCAATCTTGCTTCTAGCATCTCCTTACCTTTAGCTGCAATCTCTTCTTTTCTTTGATTTCTAAACCAACGTTTGATTTTGCTTTTGCCTCGTGAAGTTTTAACAAACTTAAGCCAGTCACGGCTTGGACCACTATTTGCAGAAGTTATAACTTCAACTATATCACCATTTTTTAATTTATACTCTAAAGGGATCATCTTTCCATTAACTTTTGCTCCTACACAATTATGTCCAATTTCTGTATGTATATTATAAGCAAAATCTACTGGACTGGCCCCTTTAGGCAAGGAGACAACATCCCCTTTAGGAGTAAAAACAAAGACTTCATCCTCAAATAAATCAATTTTCAAAGTTTCCATAAATTCTTTAGCATCATGTAAATCTTTCTGCCATTCCAACAGTTGACGTAACCAAGATATCTTCTTTTCAAAATCCTGATCTTTTTGATTTCCTGCTTTATAACGCCAATGTGCAGCAATTCCGTATTCAGCAGTTCGGTGCATTTCCCAGGTTCTAATCTGAATTTCTAATGGTTCACCCTTAGGGCCAATCACTGTTGTATGCAATGACTGATACATATTTGATTTAGGCATTGCTACATAATCTTTAATTCGCCCTGGCATTGGATTCCATAAATCATGAATCAATCCTAAAGCCTGATAACATTCTTTAACTGAATTAACAATCACCCTTAGAGCTGTTAAATCATATATTTCCTTAAATTCTTTATCTTGTTTAACCATCTTTTGATAGATGCTATATAAATGCTTCGGTCTGCCATATATCTTAGCTTTAATTCCTACCTCAAGCAATTTGTCATCTACTTGACTAATAGCATCTTCTATATAGCCTTCTCTCTCTTCTCTATCTTTTGCTATCTTATTGACCAGTTCATAATATTTTTTAGGCTCTAAATGCCTAAAACTTAAATCTTCTAATTCCCATTTCAAACGTGACATCCCTAATCTATGGGCCAAAGGAGCATAAATCTCAAGGGTTTCAGTTGCTTTAATCTTCTGTTTTTCTTTTGATAAATATTGTAAAGTACGCATATTATGCAATCTATCAGCCAACTTTATTAAAATCACCCTAATATCTTTAGCCATTGCTAAAAACATCTTCCGTAAACTCTCAGCTTGATGCTCTTCTCGTGATTTAAAATCAATTTTACTAAGCTTAGTTACTCCACTAACAAGCAAGGTAACTTCTGCACCAAATTCCTCTTCTAACTCTCCTTCAGTTACCTCTGTATCTTCTACTACATCATGTAATAAAGCCCCTACTATTGAAATCACATCTAGCTCTAATTCAGCCATTATTTGGGATACATTCAGAGGGTGACTAACAAAGGGTTCTCCTGAAACTCGGTACTGTCCTTGATGACAATCTTTAGCATAGTAATAAGCTTGTTTTATTAAATCTAAATTAGGGTTGTCAGTATATGATTCTATCTCCGTTAATAGTTTTTGTAGAGACATCTTATATGCTCCTCCATATTTATAAAGTTGCTTAATCAATAATCAATGAAAAGACTTCATAATCTTTTAACCTTTCTCTACCATCCAAATTTGCTAATTCCATTAAGAAAGCAACTTCTACGACTTCTCCGCCTAACTCTTCTATCAAATCCAATGTAGCTTTGACAGTTCCTCCAGTTGCTAATAGATCATCTACAACCAAAATCTTATCACCATCTTCAATAGCATCCTTATGTAATTCTAAAGTGTTACTACCATATTCTAAATCATACTCTGTCTTAATAATATCCCCAGGCAATTTTCCTTGCTTTCTAACAGGAATAAATCCTTTATTTAACTCCAAAGCTAAAGGAGATCCAACTAGAAAGCCACGTGCTTCAATCCCTACGACATAATCTATCTCTACCTCTTGATAGCGTTGAGCTATTTGATTAATTGCTTCCTGGTATGATTCTGGATCTTTTAATAAAGTAGTGATGTCCTTAAATTGAATCCCTTCTTTTGGAAAGTCTGGAATAGTTCTGATTTTATCTGCTAAATTCAAATTTCTTCTCCCCTTTCAATTAAATATCCTTTTTAAAATATAAGACCTAGTTAATTAAATTTAGTAATTTTTCTGTTCGCTTTGTAAGAAAGTTTTCTTTGAAATTTCTAAACCTTTTTTTCTCATTAACACCTTCATTATAACGCATTGAACTAGTTAAGTCTAGTTTAGCCTTCGGTCGAGGATATAATTTAATCCTCAATTTAGAGGGCTCTTGTTTAAGAATGCTTAACAACTCCAATTCTCTAAATATATCTAATCCAGCCAAAATAGTATCAACTGTAATACTTTCTTCTATCCTTTGCAACAACAATTTAACTAACTCTTGTTCACTTATAACAATTACTCCTTGATCATCACTTTCTTTAACCAGAAGTATATATAATTGGGCCAACACTTCTCGACCAGGGTTTATTTGGTCTAAAAGCATTTGATTAACTTCTAAATCCTGTTCTTGGTACAACAAGTGAACTACAAGCTCACCTTCAGTATTTCTAGCTCGCTCAATATAGGAATTAAATTCAAACTGATTAAGGGGTGGTTGAGCAAAAACAATATGATCAACCCCTCTAATATCTCCTGTTGAATCTACCAATTCAGTAGTAACAACCACTTCTATCTCTCCACCTTGAAACTTCTTTTTGATTCTATTTTTTTCTAACTCAGTCAAGGTAGAATTCCAATAAATAATTTTAGTAGCAAGGTGTGGGTTGTTGGCCCTTAATTTAATAGCTAAATCTATACTCGCTTGTTTATTATTAAGATAAATCATCTTTTTTCCAGCTTTATTAATAACTTTATTAGTGTAACCTACTTTATCAGAATAATTCCTCTTATCTAACAATTGAAACTTAGTAGACTCAGAGTCAATAACCTCTATTTGAGCAATCTCTAACTCATTAATTATCTTCTCTTTCAAATCAGTTTTCAACCTAGTCATCATCGCTAAAACTGATGGATTATTAAATAACTTCTTTAATTTCAAAACTGTTTGTTGTAATTGCTGAAACTGATTTGAATATAAATCAAGTTCAAAATTATAATCTATTGCTAACAAGCCAACCCCATTTTTAATTTTCCTTAAATCCTCTAGATAAGATTCAACAAATTCAGGAGTAACTAATAAAAGATCAAGTTGGCCCGTATTTAATCTAAGTTTTAACACTTCTCTTTCAACTGAATTTAAACAAGATCCTTTAAAGACTTCAATTCCCAAAGGAGATAATTTATGATTTAAAAATTGATACCGCTGCTCAACCAATCTTTGAAATGGAATTACCACAATCACGATTTTCTCAAATTTAATAGCTTGGCTCACAACAACTTCTGTTAAAGTAGTCAACCTCACCTGCCCTGCTGGGCAAACTGCTAAGGTGCTTTCTTCATTAATCAAGTTATCATAAATCTTTTCCTGTTGAGAGTCAACAAAGTCAGTTAAACTTCTTCTCACTTCAGCTAAAGTGTGCTGTTCGCTCTTTAATTTGGCCCTATTTTTCTGATAATTATCTTCTGTTTGATAAATAAAGACTTTTAACTGCAATCCATTATTATTATCTATTATTTGGGATACAACAACATTGTAGTCAACTCCAATAACAAGAGAAGGAATCAACTGCTCACTGACTAACTCACTCAAATAGCCAATTATCTCCTCTTCAGGAGTCAATACTTTGACCAGTGAATCATCTGTTTCAAAAGTTAATAATAATCTATCCCCACTCGATAAATCTTTTATTTTCTGAGCTGAAATTTCAGATGATGGTTCAAGAAATTCAGTATAAAAATTTTCTGTTCTAGCTGTTTGAACAGCATCTGCTCTTCTTCCTTTAACAAACATTTCAGTTACAAAATCAGATTGCGGAATTTTAAAATCTTTAACCTTTAGCTGTAATGATCTATTTCCTTGCCACTGATTAATCTCCACATTAAATAATAATTCAAAGCCTTCTTGCTGTTCTATTAAATCCATTTCTAACTCTGCTTGATTAAAAGCAATCGCATCAATTACCTCCCCTTCTGAACTTACAGTTAACTTAAGATGTTTACTAGACTTTCCTACCACTCTAAAACTTTCTACCGTAACATCTTTACTTGCTAATACAGGACGAGGATTGCACAATCCAAAGGGGGCCAACTGCTCTAATTTATTGACCAAAGAAAAGTCAAGCTGCTCAAACCCTACTTCAACATCAACCTTTGATACAGGAATTAAATCACTAGCTTCTAAGTTTTCTTGGATATAATCATTTAAATTAGCTCGCAACTTCTTAATATTCTCTTCACTAATTGTTAATCCAGCTGCTTGTTTATGCCCTCCAAACCGTTCTAGTAAGTGTTGATTAACCAATAAAGCTTCATAAATATCAAATCCTTTAATGCTTCGCCCCGACCCTTGCCACTTTCCAGTACTATCTTGAGAAATCAAAATGGTAGGACGATGATATTTTTCACAAATATCAGAAGCTACATTCCCTGCAATTCCAGGATGCCAATCAGCTGAAGCAAGAACAAGAAACCACTCTTTTTTCAAATTTAATTGTTCAATAACTACTTCAGCTTCTTTAAACATCTGTTGGCTTATCTGTTGGCGTTGCTCATTTAATCGATTTAATTCCTTAGCTAAATTTTGAGCTTCTAACTCCTCTTGAGCTAATAACAACTCAACTGCTAAAGTTGGACTTCCTATCCTACCTGCTGCATTAATCTTAGGGGCCAAATTATATCCTACTCTCCCCGTATTAATCTCTTTATCAGTCAGCTTAGAGACTTCAACTAAAGCAGCTAAACCGAGTTTAGCTGTGCTTTGAATCTCATTTAAACCATGTTTCACTAAAATTCTATTTTCTTCTACTAAGGGAACAATATCAGCTACTGTTCCTAAAGCTACTAAATCTAAATATTCTTCACACAATACCTCCAAGTCATCATTTTTTCCTAGCTCCACTTCTAAAGCAGAGACTAATTTGAATACTACTCCTACCCCTGCTAATTCTGAAAAAGGATAAGAGGAATCATCTCGCTTAGGATTAATAGTCGCTACAGCATCAGGAAGCTGTTTAGAAACCTGATGATGATCGGTAATAATCAGATCTAAACCCAGTTGATTAGCATATCTTATCTGTTGATGAGCTTTAATTCCACAATCAACAGTAATAATTAAATCTACACCATTATCTGCCAGTAATTCTACAGCAGCCAAATTTAACCCATATCCCTCTTCCAGTCGATTAGGAATATAATAATCAACTTCAGCTCCTAATTTTTTTAAATAGTCTACTAATAATGAAGTTGCTGTAATGCCATCAACATCATAATCTCCATAGATAACTATATGCTCATTATTCTTTACAGCAATTTTAATCCTATCAACTGCTTGCTTTATATCTGGTAGTAAGAAAGGATCATTTAAATTTTCTAAATCAAAATCTAAAAACTCCTCTACTTGCTGAGGAGTTTTTAAACCTCTATTAACCAATGTTTTTGCTACAACTGGCTCCAATTCTAATTCCTTGATTAATCTATCAATAATCTCTTGATCACAATCTTTTATTTTCCATTTCGCTCCCTGTTTACTTAACATCTTAATCCCCCATTAATCCTATTAAAAAATAAATAACCTTGATATAAATTCTAGAATCAAGACAAATTTCCTGCTTAAACTACAATTTAATCTAAAACCTACCTGAACGAATAATAGAGATCACTAACCAAATCCCCAATAAAGCTGCTATTAAATAACCCGATACCCCTATAATTGGATATCCTAAGAAAGTAGCTCCCCGATCAGATAACATAATCAAAGAAGAACCAACGATCAAAGCTGAAATAATCATTGAAACCGACAATCTATTAGTTACTATATCAAGCTTAGATATAAGCCTTTTGATTCCGATATGATGTAATGTCATTTCTAGATTATCTTTTTCGACCAACTTAAGAATATTATGTAACTCTTCAGGCAATTTCATTACACTAATTATTAAATCTTCAATTTCACTAAAGCTCTCCTTGATTAAATGCTTAGGCCGTAATCTTTTTTTGATTATTTTATAAATAAATGGTCTAGCAACTTCTAAAATATCAAATTCTGGATCTATTTCTGTAACAACTCTTTCAACTGTCATTAAAGACTTGCCTAATAATATAAACTCTATTGGTAATTTTATTTTATATTTAAAAGCTAGTTCTAAAATCTGATTTAAGATAGGGGCCAATTCAATCTCTTTTAAAGACAAACCATAATAGCTATCCACCAATTTATAAAAATCCCGTTTTAAAGATTTAACATCTATCTCTTGAGTTATCATTCCTAACTCTAATAACTCTTCAACCGCTTGTTCCATATTTTTTTTGATTAAAGCTATAAATAAACTTGCAACTTTTTCCCTATCTTCTTGGTTCATTTGACCTACCAAACCAAAATCAATTAAAGCTAATTTATAATCTGAAGTAATTAAAATATTTCCAGGATGAGGATCACCATGAAAGAAACCATCAATTAGTATCTGTTTAAGAAAAGACCTACTAATTAGTTTAGCCAAATAACCTTTTTTCGATTCTTCAGTTAGATTATTTATTTTAATTCCATCTATAAATTCCATAGTTAGCATTCTTCTAGTCGTTAAATCCCAAAATATTTCAGCAATTTTTACATCAGACTCTTGAGCAAAATTATTACTAAATTTAGTAGCATTTTTAGCTTCAGTCCGATAGTCTAACTCCTGTTTAATATATTTTGAAAAGTTATCTACTATTTCAACCGGATCAATCAATCCTTCAGTAAAGACCCTACTCTTTAATAGTCTAGCTAAATTAGACATGATTTCTAAATCAGTTTCAATTTTACTTTCAATATTTACTCTTTGAACCTTGATCACTACCCTCTGTCCATCTTTTAAGATAGCTTTATGAACTTGTCCAATTGAAGCACTGGCTAAAGGAAGCGGAGAGATCTCTTTAAAATACTCTTCATAAGTATCATCTAGCTCCTCTTCTATCTGCTTTAAAACTTTATCAAACTCCATAGGGGGTACTTGATCTTGTAATTTCTCTAGTTCTTCAATATAACGTTTCGGAACCAAATCAGGTCTAGTACTCAGTAATTGGCCAAGTTTAACAAAAGTTGGCCCTAACTCTTCAAGTACATTTCTAATTCTAATAGCTTTAGAATCTTGGTTAGAAGCAGAAGAATCAAGCTTTTTAATTCTTTTGCTCAAAGGAACAAATTGATATAAATCCATCACTTCTATCAAGTAACCAAAACCATGTTTGATTAGTACCTCTACGATTCCTCTATAACGCTTAATATGCCTGTAGCGCTTACTAATTCTTCGAAAAAACATAGCTCCACCATCCCGCTTTATAATCAATTAAATTAATAAAAAGGGCTAGATATAATCATCTAACCCCATAGATGAATTTAGTTATCATCTATTGCTTCTATGCTTTTAGTTTCAGTAGAATTTGTTGCTTTAAACTCTTCTTCTAAAGATTGAATATGTAGCTCTAATTGCTCAACCTTTCTTCTTAATCTTTCTAATTCCCTTTTTTTAGCAAAACCTGACTTAGCTAACTTCTTTTCTACTTCCAATGAAATCTTTTCCCGCATTTCTTTCTTTTGTTGTTGAGCTTTATCAATCATTTCATCTACTAATTGCTCTGCTTCTTCACGATTGACAGCACCTTCCTCAATAAGTTCTTGAACCATATCCTCTAATTTTTCCTTTGTAAATAATAAAGCACCCAACCCTGTGACCATTGTCTCTTTAAAGAGTTTTATCATCAACCCAACACCTCCAATATTTGTAATTTATTATATCATATCCCTTAAACTTTTCCAACTGCTAAAAAATATTATCCCCTACTTAATAAATTTTTAATATGCCAATAATAAAACCTCAGTCTTAATTAAGACTGAGGTTTTATTTAAGCTTTAGCGTCATTTCTTTTGGTCCACTCTACTAAGACTGGACTAGCTATAAAAATAGATGAATAAGTTCCTGCTAACATACCGACTAGTAAAGCAATCATGAAGTTCTGAATAGTTGTTCCACCTAAGAATAAGATTGCTAAAATAGGCAATAAAGTTGTTATAGATGTATTGATTGAACGTGGTAAAGTCTCTACAACAGCTGTATTAGCAGACTCTTCAAATGTCTCTCTTTTACTAGCAAAATTCAATTTCTCTCGAATTCGATCAAAGATTACAATCGTATCATTGATCGAATAACCGATTATTGTTAATAAAGCGGCTATTAATGGCTGATTAACTTGACGCCCTAAGATTGAAAAGAGCCCAACTACAATCAAGATATCATGTAACAAAGCTATAATAGCTGCCATAGCAAATTTAAATTCAAAACGAACACTAATATAAATCACAATAGCAATTGATGCTACTAATAAAGCCAATAAAGCACCCCTACTTAATTCCTCTCCAATTGTAGGGCCAACAACATCTGTTCTTAACATAGTTGCAGTTGGAAACTCTTCTTGAATCCTATTTTGTAAACTAGTTAATTCTTCATGTGCTAGTTCATCCGTTCTGATTAAAATACCATTATCTTCAACCTGCTGAACAACACTTCTCTCTTCTAAATCAAACTCAGCTAAAATCTCATTAATCTCTTGAGTCTCTACTCTATCTTCAAATCCAAATTCTATAATTGTACCACCAGCAAAATCTATCCCTAAATTCAGTCCTTGCGTTAATAATGAAACAATCCCGATTATAATTAAAACTGCTGAAATTGACATCCATATCTTTCTCTTTCCCATAATATCCACATTAGTTACCTCCTTGACAGAGCAAAAATCTTCTCATTATCTACTAATTTTGTATCTATAACTAAATCCATAATCAATTTAGCCACAATAATTGCCGTAAACATACTAGCAATAATTCCAATACTTAAAGTAATCGCAAAACCTCGAATAATACCTGTTCCAAAGTAAGCCAAAATAGCTGCTGTAATCAAAGTAGTGATATTAGAGTCTAATATTGTCTTAAATGCCCTTTTAAATCCAGTATTGACTGCTGTCTTTAATCTCTTACCAGATCTATATTCATATTTAATCCTTTCAAAGATAATTACATTAGCATCTACTGCCATTCCAATAGATAATAATAAACCACCAATTCCAGGCAAGGTTAAAGTAGCATTCAATCCAGCTAAAATACCCATTACAATAACACTATAAATCACCAAACTGATCGCTGCCACTAAACCTGGTAATTTATAACTAAAGATCATAAATAAAATTATTAAAGATAACCCAATTATTGCTGCTCTAACACTCTGATCAATTGCAGTAGCTCCTAAAGTTGGCCCTACCGTTCTATTTTCAATGATCTCAATTGGAACAGGTAAGGCTCCTGCTCTTAGTTGCAAAGCTCGCTGTTGTGCTTCCTCAATAGAATCAAAGCCAGTAATTTGACCTTCTCCTCCAGGAATTTCTTCATTAACTACTGGATTGGTCAATTTTTCATCATCAAGATAAATCCCTATTCTACGCCCAATATTCTGCCTTGTAATTTCAGCAAATCTACGCCCACCTTCTCTTGTCATTTCAAAAGAGATAATTGGACGATTAAATTGTGCTTCATGACCAGCTCTAGCATCACTTAAATACTCACCAGTCAGTAAGACTTCCCCGTCTTCATTCCTAAACTCAAGCTGAGCTGTTTGACCAATAGTCTCAATTGCTTGATTAGGATCTTCTACTCCAGGTAAAGCAACGATAATCCTACGGTCACCTTCACGCTGAACCACTGGCTCATCTAATCCTAACTCATCTACTCTTCTTCGAATAACAACCATTGCTCGTTCCATTGTATCAGCATCTACTTCCTCTAACTCTGCCTCTAAAGTAACTTGTGTACCCCCTTGTAAATCTAAGCCTAAATTAATACTTTCATTTAAAGGATACAGAAAATATGCTGATAATACTAAAATTATTAGCACACTTGCTAATCTTAACATCCTTTTTTGCTTCCAAGTCATAAGTTAAACCCCTCTCTTCCAATAACTCTAGCTTAAATTTATATTCTCTCTCGTTTCAATTATATCTTTTCTTAAATAGCTTGTCAATCAAATCAGTAATTATAGTAAGTTAACTTCATTGATGATCAACTTAAAATTACAGTCTAAAGCTTCAACAGCTTTACGGGTCATTAACATTCTGGTTAAAAAGATTTCAAAATATTCCATGACAATACTTACTTCGGTATCAATTTCTAACTCTAGTGAAATGACCTTATTCTTATGATCAACCTTAATAAAAGACTCCTTAGCAGCATAATTAACCCGATCATGAATATCAAAAGTTGCAACATCCTTATTACGCACCCTAGTATAATGAACATCAGATTTGTCAGCAATAATTAAGGCAGCCGCAACTGCATTAACAGGCTTTCCACACCCTTCATCATGATTGCCAATAGCTCCAATAATCAAACTAATTTCATCATAAGACATCTCTAAATCATCCAAAATTCTTTCAACCAGCAAAGCAGAAGAATGAGCATGTTTCTCCCTATTAATAACATTTCCAATATCATGGAGATAACCAGCAATCTGGGCCAACTCAACCATTCTTGATGAATAGTCAAGCTTTGATAGAATATCCCCAGCAATATTAGCGACCAATCCTGCATGCCTAAAACCATGCTCTGTAAATCCCATTTCCTTTAAATGCTGATCTGCCTGCTTAATATATGCTCTAACTTTTTTATCTTGTTTGATATCCATCACTGTAATTTTATCCATGGTTTTCCTCCCTATTCACTAGAGTTAATCCGGCATTGTCAAAAAAGCCACCTTGCTTTAAGGTAGCTTTTAACATTATCTAAGTAACCTATTGTTCAAGTTCAGGATAAGAATAATCTTCTAATAACCTAATTTGATTTAAGGGCCAATAAACCCAAAAAGCCTTTCCATCTATTGCATCATAAGGAATATAACCCACTAAAGACTCCATCCTACTATCTGAACTTTGATTTCTATTATCTCCTAATGTAAAGACATGCTGCTCAGGAACTTGATAAGGGCCATAGCTGCCCTTCATCTCTTCTGGAAGATAATCTTCAGTAACCTTTATTCCATTAATAATTAATTCTCCAGAATCAATCTTGATTTGATCACCTGGTAACCCAATAACCCTCTTTATATATCTATGATTGGGATTTTTTTTCGGTTCTAAGACAATTATTTCACCACGCTCAGGCTTTCTAAAATTATAAATGAATTTATTAACAAATAATCTCTCTCCACTATTTAATGTAGGATCCATCGAATGTCCTTGCACAACAAATGATTGAACTACAAAAGTTATAATGAAGAAGGCCAAAACTCCTGCAATTAATACTGATTCAATTAATTCTTTAACTCCTTCTTTTGTTACTAGCATAATGGCCTCCCAGTCTCTTAATTTTCTGTAATATCCGTGTTTTCATTATCCTTTCTACCAACTGCTCTTCTACTAATCCCAATCTCTACTTCAGGAGCAACTTCTAACTTCAATTCTTCTTCTTCAACAACAGTAATTACTCCCTTAATTCCTCCAATAGTAACAACTCGATCTCCTACTTCCAACTTTGATAACATTTCTTTGTGCTCCTGTTGCTTTTGCTTTTGCGGTCGAATAAACAAAAACCAAAATATAGCAAAAACAACTACTACTGGCATTAAATTAATCAAAAAATCCATCATCATTCCCCCTTATTTTTTTACATTTCTATTTTTATATTCATTATTTCCTTACTAAATCCTTTATTTAATCAATTCTTTTCCTGCTCAATACCATATTTTTGATAAAATTCTGCTCTATAATCTAAAAATTCATCATTTCTAATGCTCTCTCTTATATTATCCATTAAATTAGTCAAAAAATAAAGGTTATGATAAGTAGTTAATCTAATCCCTAACACTTCTTTCTGTTTAATTAAGTGCCTAATATAAGCTCTGGTATAATTTTGACAGACATAACAATCACATTCAGGATCCATTGGAGTAAACTGTCGCTTATAGGTTGCATTCCTAATTGTTATTCGTCCTTGACTAGTAAATACAGCTCCATTTCGTGCTACTCTAGTCGGAAAAACACAATCAAACATATCTACCCCCCGCATCACACCTTCAAACAGATCAAAAGGTGTCCCTACCCCCATTAAATAACGAGGTTTATCTTCAGGTAATAAATCAGGGGCATATTCTAAGACTTCTAACATCTCTTCTTTTGGCTCTCCTACACTCAACCCTCCAATAGCATAACCTGGCAGATCAAATTCTACTATCTGACGAGCACTCTCTTCTCTTAAATCTCGATACATCCCTCCTTGCATAATCCCAAATAAAGCTTGATCATCACGTCCATGCTGCTCAATACACCTTTCTAGCCATCGTGTCGTCATTTCTAAAGAACCTTTGACATATTCTCGATCAGCTTCATACGGTGGACATTCATCGA
The DNA here is from genome assembly GCF_046097105.1 of Natroniella sp. ANB-PHB2. Lineage (GTDB taxonomy): Bacteria > Bacillota > Halanaerobiia > Halobacteroidales > Halobacteroidaceae > Natroniella. The sequence continues at coordinate 1,745,042 of NZ_CP175562.1, forward strand.
AGGCCATAATAATATCAGCCCCTAATGCTTCTTGAATCTCAATTGAGCGCTCAGGACTTATAAAATGTTCAGAGCCATCTAAATGTGATTTAAAGGTAACTCCTTCTTCAGTAATTTCATTCATATCACCCAAGCTAAAGACCTGAAACCCTCCACTATCTGTTAAAATAGGACGATCCCAGTTCATAAACTGGTGTAAGCCACCTGCTTCCTCAATTAGCTTATGACCAGGTCTTAAGTAAAGATGATAAGTATTCCCCAAAATAATTTGTGCATTAATCTCTTCTAATTCCTCTGGCGTCATCGTCTTAACAGTAGCTTTTGTTCCCACGGGCATAAAAACGGGTGTTTTAACATTGCCATGTGGAGTAGAAAACTCCCCCATCCTTGCTTTAGTATCATTACATGTCTTCTCTAATTTATATTCAAAAGTCATTAATTTAACTCCCTCCAGTAAGTTCAATTTATAATGTATAATTAAAGTTCAGATTAATAAACTGCTCTTTATGTTTTACGAACTATTTCTTTATCTATGCCTTTTATAAAATCAGCATTCCATCTCCAAAGCTATAAAATCTATATTCTTCTGCTACTGCTTGTCGATACGCTTTTAAAGCCAATTCTTGACTAGCAAAGGCACTGATCAGCATTAATAAGGTAGACTGCGGTAGATGAAAATTAGTAATTAAAGCATCTACAGCTTTAAATTTATAACCAGGGTAGATAAATATATCGGTCCAGCCCTTCTCTGCTTTCACAGTACCATCTTCATTAGCTACAGTCTCTAAGGTTCTTGTAGAGGTTGTCCCTACGCTGATCACTTTCTTGCCCTGCTCTTTAGTCTGGTTGATCATTTCAGCAGCCTTTTGAGATACTTCATAATACTCTGAATGCATATCATGATCTTCTATATCATCAACTTTGACAGGTCTAAAAGTACCTAACCCAACATGTAATGTAATATCAACAATATTGACCCCTTTAGTCTTAATTTCATCTAATAGTTGATCAGTAAAATGAAGACCAGCAGTTGGTGCGGCAGCAGCTCCTCTCTTTTTAGCATAGACGGTTTGATATTTATCAGTTTCTTCTAACTCTTTAGTGATATAAGGTGGCAAAGGCATATTACCTAACTTATCTAATATCTCTTCAAAGACCCCTGTATATTCAAATTCAACTACTCGTCCACCAAAGTCTGTTTTAGCTTTAACTTCAGCAACCAACTCTCCATTCCCAAAGACTACTCTAGTTCCTACTTTAACCTTACCATTAGCTTTAACTAAAGTTTCCCACCTATCAAGTTCAACTTGATTTAATAATAGAAATTCAACCTTACCACCTGTCTTTTCCTTGTAACCAAATAAACGAGCTGGAATAACTTTAGTATTATTTCTAACTAAGGTATCCCCAGCTTCAAAATAATCGATAACCTCTTTGAAAATTCTTCCTTCAATCTCTTTTTTCTCTCTATTAATTACCATCAACCTAGATTCATCTCTAGGTTCTATTGGTTCTTGAGCAATTAATTTATCTGGTAATTCAAAATTAAAATCTTTAACCTTCATCTACAATTCCTCCACTATCTTCTTTATTTTCTCCAATTTCAATATCTGTATAATAATGCTTTAATATTTCTCGATAATTAGCCCCTGCTAAAGCCATTTGATATGCTCCCCACTGGCTCATTCCTACACCATGTCCCCAACCATAACCTCTGAATAAATACCGTTTTTGAGGAGTAAGGTTATATTCTTGATTAAACCAGTTGTAAGTAAAATCAAATCTATCATCAAGTCCATTAAATCTCATAATATTTTCACCTATAATAGAAAAATTAGTACTTTTTAATCCTAACCAAAATCTAAAATGTGAGCCATTAATGATATATTCACCATTTTTAGCATGAATTTTAACCTCTTTAGCTCTTCCTGACGGGCCAACACCCTTTAGTGAAATCCCTTTCAGCTTAGATATCTCCAGTCCGTTGGCCCTTAATAACTCTTCAATCTCAGTCTTAGTATATTCCTTTTGCCAATTATAATGTGGAGATAAATCATCATTTGATGTTACACTCTGTAAATAAGGGCTATTACCATTCCAGACAGTAGAGGCATTAGCAGTCTTACCTCCAGCAGTAGAATGATAAACTGCTGAAATCAACTGATCATTATATGTAAGAACTTGGCCTTTCGTCTCTGCAACCGCCTTAATTATTCGCTCAGTTTCAGCACTGACCCCTCTATAAACTTGACATTTTACAGTATTAGATAAATTATACCCTCTACTTTGATATTTATTTAAATTTCTTAAGGCATAAGTTCGAGCAACAATTGCCTGAGCTTTCAAAACTTCCGTTGGCCAACTAGAGATAACCTCACTACCTACTACACTAGCTAAGTAATCACTCATTTTAACATGATTAATCACAATCAATCCATCTGTTGTATTTAAAACTTCTATATCTCCTCGATACTTTCGACCATTAACTTCAATTAATTCATTGCTTTGAGCTGACTTAAAAAAAAGTCGCTCCTCCTTAACATAACCAGTACCATTTTTACTCAAATAACCATCTTCTCGGGTGATTTTATACCTTGATTGAGGCAGTGATTTCTCTTTATGATCTATATCTAAAATTTTAAACCCTGATTCAACCTCTAAACTGACCTCTTCAACAGCATCTAGTAGACCAATTTTAATTACTTTTTCCTCAGCTTTAACTGGACTTATAGCTACAACTATTAAGATAACTACTACTAATAATTTAATTTTCAACTCAATCAAGCCCTTCTATTTTAATAATCTAAACAATAAAGAAAGTATCACACTGATCAGTATTGAGGTTGTAATTGGTAAATAAAGATTAAAATTTCCTCGTTGAATATGAATATCTCCTGGTAACCTACCTAAAGGAAAGCCCACTCTAACCATCAATCCTCCCGCAACCAATAAAATTCCTAATAAAATTAAAACTCCTCCACCATCTCTCATTCATCTGTCACCTCTATTTCTAAGTGCTGATAAGCCAACTTAGTTGCCATTCTACCCTGTGGAGTCCGATTTAGATAGCCAATCTGTAATAAATAAGGTTCATAAACATCCTCTATCGTCTCTTCTTCTTCACTAATTGCTGCAGCTAATGTAGATAAGCCAACTGGTCCACCAGCAAATTTTTCAATAATCACAGTTAAAATCTTACGATCAACCCTGTCTAAACCTAATTGGTCAACCTCTAATCGTGCTAAAGATTCTTGAGCAATCTCCTCAGTGATGATTCCATCACCTTCTACTTGAGCAAAATCCCTAACTCTCTTCAAAAAACGATTTGCAATTCTAGGAGTTCCTCTTGAACGCAAAGCGATCTCTTTTGCTCCTGCTAACTCAGTTCCTACTTGTAATACTTTAGCTGCTCGCATGACAATCTTTTGTAGCTCCTCTGTTGTATAAAATTGCAAGCGGCTAATTACTCCAAATCTATCCCGCAAGGGAGAAGATAAATTCCCAGCCTTCGTCGTTGCACCAATCAAAGTAAATTGCGGCAAATCTAACCTGACTGAGCGAGCATTAGGGCCATTACCAATTACAATATCTAACGCGTAATCCTCCATACTAGGGTATAAAACCTCTTCAACAATCCGATTCAAACGATGGATCTCATCGATAAATAAAACATCTTGTGGCTTTAGCTTAGTCAAAACAGCAGCCAAATCACCAGGTTTTTCAATAGCTGGCCCAGAGGTGGTCTTAATATCAACACCCATTTCAGCTGCAATAATATTAGCCAATGTCGTCTTTCCTAACCCAGGTGGGCCGTACAATAGAACATGGTCTAACGCTTCTCCTCTTGCTTTAGCAGCCTGAATAAATATCTTAAGATTCTCTTTTACCTTTTCTTGTCCAATATATTCATTAAATCTATTAGGGCGTAAACTATATTCTAAATCCTCTTCTTTTTGAGTTGGAGCAATAAATCTATCCTCCATTTCTTCACCCCCATTTCAGTTCACAATACATTATTCACAGTTAAATTCAAAAGATTAGATGCTAAAAGTTATTTAATTTTTTTACTTGAAGTACTCAACTTAAATCAGCTAAGGCTACCTTAATTATTTCTTGTACATCCAGTTGCTCACTTTTTTGAGATGTTTTAAGTACTGCTCTACGTGCTTGGCTTTGCTGATATCCCAAGCTGACTAATGCTTCAATAGCATCTTCTAATTCATTATCAACCTTTGTTGTTGAAATATTAGCCTCTTCTTCTATATTATCAAGCTCGACTTTTTCTTGCAACTCCAAAATCAACCGCTTAGCTGTCTTATTACCTATCCCTTTCACCTTCTTCAAGGTTGCAACTTCACCATTGACAATTGCCAACTTAAAATCTCTACTTGAAATGGTAGCTAAGATATTTAAAGCAACTTGAGGGCCAATCCTAGAAACAGTCAGTAACTGCTCAAAAGTTTCTAACTCTTCTAACCTAGAAAAACCATACAAATTAATTTTATCTTCCCGAACATAATTATAAGTATGTACTTGAACTTCATTTCCTATTTCCGGTAATTTGTGACTTAAACTGGCCGGAATATAAACTTTATAACCTACTCCCCCTACATTAATTATAATATAATCAATTCCCGTTCTGATTAACGTTCCTTCTAAATAAGCAATCATTACTTCTCCCCCTTAATCTACTCTCTTTGCTAACTTCAACACAGAGAGTAGATTTTCCTGTCCAAAAGAAAAAACAGCCTCTAAAGACTGTTTGCAATCATTATTAATCTCTAGCACTAGCAAACCCTTCTAGAATTCCAAGTAATTCCTCTTCATTCTCAATCTCTAACCCAGCTTGCAAGCTCTTGACATCTTCTTCTGAAAGGTGTTCGATAGATATATCTTCTCTTACCTCCACTAACTCTTTATCCCCTAAGATATCACCTTTATAAATTGCTACATAACCACCTTTAACTCCAACAAAGGTCTTCTTTTCTACATCATTATCTAATTTTTGCTGTTCTAATTCCTCGTTAGATTGATCACTTTCTACTTGAGCTGATTGTTCATCCCTAATTTCCTCATGATCTTGCTCTATATCTTCAGTCAAGATCTCTCCTGAGTCAAACTCTAACTCCTCTTGTTGATTCAAATTTATCTGCCATTGTTGCTTATCTATATCATCAAATTCTAACTGAAATTCTTCTTCTGATTTTAAATCAATAGAAGAGTCTAGCCTCTTCTCTATCTTACTTTGCTCTTCTTCAATCAAATCTTGAATTTCAAGGTTCTGCTCCCCTTCTATTTCAGCCTCAGAAAGATCCTGGTGTGGACTTGATTCAGTTACATAGTTTAATATCAAATAAGTCAAGGCTGCAATTACTACGACTAACAAAGGAATTAATAATACCTTACGTACCAATTTCATATTCAATCCCCCTACTCCTAATTAATAACTAGCATAACCAGTTTTAAATAAATTATTAGTATGAGGGGGATTTTTCCATTTAAAAATTGAAGCTGACTTGATATATAGTGTCACTTCGTGACACTAAGCTATCAGCCTTCAGTCGTCAACCCAATCAAAACCTATTAAACCCCAATAAGTAAAAACCATCTAAACTTAGGAAATATAATGATTTCTGAATGTTTTTATTTTTATTGATTTTAAATGATCTTGGCTGATAGCTGAGGACTAACCGCTGACCCTACGAGTTCTAAAATTCCAAGAACTCTCCGTAACAAAAACCGTTCGCTATGTGGCACAAAAATGCTACATAATTATAATTCATCTTCAATTTCTTCCATGATTTCATCAGCAATATCAAAATTAGCATATACATCCTGAATATCATCATGATCCTCTAACTGCTCCATTAATCTCAATACCTGTTTAGCATCAGTCGAATCATCTACTGTAATTTCATTTTGAGGAATCATAGCTATATCTCCACTATTAAATTTATAACCTTCTTTTTCCATCTTTTTTCTAACTTCTTGTAAATCAGTGGCATCTGTTAGAATCTCTACACTATCTTGAGCAATATTAATATCCTCTGCCCCTGCTTCTAACGCAGCAAGCATCAATTCATCTTCATCAATTTCAAATTGACTACGATCAATAATTAATTGTCCTTTACGATCAAACATCCAAGATACACAACCATTCTCACCTAAGTTACCACCGTTTTTAGATAATATATGTCTGATCTCAGAAGCAGCACGATTACGATTATCGGTCATAATATCCATATATAAAGCTACTCCAGCTGGAGCATAGCCTTCATAGACAAATTGTTCATAATTAACACCTTCTAAGTCACCAGTTCCTCTCTTGATAGCTCGTTCAATATTATCCTTAGGCATATTGGCATCTTTAGCCTTTTGAATTGCTAAATCTAAATCATTATTAACTTCCGGATCACCACCGCCCTCCCTTGCAGCAACAGTAATCTTTTTAACTAGCTTAGAAAATAATTTTCCTCTTCTTTTATCTTCTTTTGCCTTCTTATGCTTAATATTGGCCCATTTAGAATGTCCAGCCATCAATTTCTACCTCCTTTGAATTAATATATAACTTAAGTTTAAGTCTAAGGTTGAGACTAAGTCACCCACATAAAAGATCAAGTTCTATTTTTTACTCAGACTTAGACTTGAAGTCAAACTTAATTGAAATCCACTTCATTATTTTAACATAAGCTTTTCTTTTTTTCAATTCAGAGCTTACCTTCTAATATCAAATTGATCACTATACTCATCAATTACAGTTGAGCGAGGATAAGATCCTAACAATTTAAGCCAAGATGTTTTAATATTTAAAAGTTCCAAAACCTCTTTAACTTTAAAATCCTGATAATCTCCCTCAAAATCAATAAAAAATATATAATCCCCTAATAGTTTTCTAGCGGGCCTAGATTCAATTCGAGTCAAGTTTATCCCTCTAATTGCAAACTCATGTAAAATATCATATAAGGCTCCAGGATGATCTTTCTTTTGAGGAGAGCAGACAATCGAAGTCTTCTTTTGAGCGCTTTTAGTATTCTCATTAGTACCCAAAACAATAAATCTAGTCCAGTTTTCTTGATTGTCCTGAATTTGATTAGCCAAAACTTCTAAACCGTAATAATTAGCAGCCTGCTGATTTCCGATAGCAGCCCAACAACCATTAAAGTTTTTAAGCTCTCTAACAGCTCCTGCTGTACTATTTGCAATATGAACCTGATAGTCAGTTAGATTATTTTCTAAAAACTGCCGACATTGGGCCAACGCCTGCCGATGTGAAATTACATGTTTAATCTGCTCTAAATTCACCTGTTCTTTAGCCAATAAACTATGTTCAATTGGAATTATAACTTCATTATTAATCTTTAAATCCAACTCTACCAACAAGTCTAAAGTCAATGTTACTGCCCCTTCCAAAGAATTCTCAACAGGAACAATTGCTTGATCTATTTCTTTCTCCAATACTGCATCTAACAAACTCCTAATATCAGAATAAGGGAGGTACTCTCTTACTTTCTGCTGATACTTCTTAGCTGCTATTTCAGTAAAAGTTCCTTTCGGGCCTAAATAACCTAATTTATTCACTGCTCTCACTCCTAAATTTTAATTAAAATCAAGTAAATTTCACACTAACTAGATTTATCTATCAACTATTCTAGTTATTAGATTTTATGGAACAAATCTTCCATAAAATACATACTTTATATTAAGGTTGCTAACTAATGATTATTCTCAGCTAAAATATTAATGGAAAATTTTAGATAACTACTAATTAATATGACAATAAGGCTTAGTTTAGCTGAGAGTATTATTAATTAATAGGGGGGAGACATTTATGATCTTTTTTGAAAAAGATAGCGATGATAGTAAAGATGACACCTGCACAAGATATCCTCCTGTCAATCCATATACCTTATTTCTAATTTTTATACTATTGTTACTGTCTGATATCACCATCTTGACAATTCAAAAAATATTAGAGAATAAATCATAATAATATATATCATGAATTAACTAAAAGTCACTCTATAAAAAAACATCCACAGTACTGTGGATGTTTTCTAATTATTAAATTAAGCAAGTAGGTCTATAAGCCGAGTTCTGTGTACCCTCACGGGCGATAATCATCCATCTAGAGTAATAGTTACCTATTACTTCAAGCGACTTTACCCGAGAAGCTGGGCGGACAACCCTTAACCTCCTCCTATTTAGTCTTGCTCCGGCTGGGGTTTACCATGCGGTCTTTGTCACCAAAGACCCGGTGCGCTCTTACCGCACCCTTTCACCCTTACCTACATAATACTCACTGCAGGCGGTATACTCTCTGTGGCACTTTCCCGCGGATCACTCCGGCTGGTCGTTAACCAGCAACCTGTCCTACGGAGCTCGGACTTTCCTCAAGTACAACTGTACAGTTATACTTGCGATTATCCGACCTACTTGCTATCTAATATCCAATTGCTGATTAAGATTATAACATCTCCATTATTGATTGTCAATAATCATTTTCATTTTATGATTTAGTCTATTTCAAACTTATTAGCTAACAAAATTCCATAATAAACTCCTTCTTTAAAACTGATCTCATCTTTTAATTCTTCATCTTTGGCAGCCAATTCAGTTATCAATTCTTGGTACTTAGGAGATAGATTAACTTTTTTCTTCTCTGCTAATAATTCTTGAATGATTTTTTCTAAATCCCAGCCCTTTTTTTCCCGTTTATCCATAGCAATATTTGCTAATAAATCTGCCTCTTTATTCTCTTCCCGAGGGATATGGATAAAATCAACAGCAACAAATTCTTTAACCAGCTTCTTAATTTGATCATATAATTTCTTTAACCTCTTATTTTTAACCCGATATTCACCATTTAATTGCTTAACAAGTAATTGACTATCAGATCTAACCTCTAAACTACTATTATTATATTCTCCTTCTAACTCTTCTAGAATTTGAATTACAGCTTTATATTCAGCTACATTATTTGTTGCTTTACCAATATAGTTAGCAATCTCTTTAATTTTAGTACCTTTTTGATCATAAACAACAGCTCCAACTCCAGCAATTCCAGGATTTCCTCTTGAACCTCCGTCCGTATACACAATTAATTTGGTCAAATTATTCTTCCTCCTTTTCCCAATACAAAATCCTTCCGCAATTCTCACAAAAGACCACTTCAATACTCTGTTTAACCTTTTTGATTAAGTTCCGGGGTAATGTCATTCTACATCCCATACAATAATTATCTTCCAGTTTCACTACTGCCCTAGCGTTCTTTTTAGTATATAATCTATTATATTTTTTCAGCAACTCTTCTTCCATTCTACTCTTTAACCCTATTTTTTTCTCTTTTATTTTATTTAATTTCATCTTAATGCTTTCTTCTTTATTCATTAATTTTTCCTTTAACTTCTCAATTTTATCCTCTTTACTACTAATTTTTTCTTTTAAGTCTCCTAATTCCTCATCTTTCTGCTCCAAAAGCAACATTAATTCTAGAATTTCTTCTTCTAACTCCTCTTTATTCTCCTCAGTCTTCATTAATTTTGCTTGAAAATCCTCTAACTCTTTAGGACTATAAGTTGTTTCTCCATATAGTTTATCTTTATATTCTTCTTGTTTCCTTGTTAAACGAGCATTATTAAACTCTTTTTCCTTAATCTCTTTATTCAACTGCATTATCTCTTCTTCTCTAGTTTCAAACTCAACCTTAAGTTGCTCTAATTGTTCTGTTAATTCTAATATTTCTTGCACTTCTAAATCATTCTGTGCCGTTCTTTTTAATCTTTCTTTTCTGGTATCCAATTTCTGCAATTGATATAATTCTTCTCTACTCATTCAATCCCCCCTAATATTTTTAACCCATTTATATAATAGAAAAAAGTAGGTCTGCTTTTGACCTACTTAGATTATTTGAAATGGATTAGTATTCACTTTTGATTTTATAATTTCTACTTCTAGGTTATTGCTTTTAATCTCAGTTAATAGATATTCTACTACTCCTTCTTTCATGATCTTTTCTGTACCATAATGACCAGCATCAACTACAGCTAATCCTTCTTCTTGAGCTAATTGGCCCTGATGATACTTTAGGTCTCCAGTCACTAATAAATCAGCTCCTTTAAATGCAGCTGCTTTAATATAATTTGCCCCACTTCCACTACATAAAGCTACCTTCTTAATTGATCTATCTAACTCTCCTACAACTCGAACAGTATCCAAAGTTAATTCCTCTTTAATTAAATCAACATACTCTCGCAAAGGTAAGCTTTCTTTCAAATATCCTATCCTTCCTAACCCAAACCTTTCTCCTTCATTTTCCAAAGGATAAACATCATAGGCAACTTCCTCATAAGGGTGAACTTTAATCATTTTTTTGATTACTTTACCTAAAATGTGGCTAGGCACAATTGTTTCTAAACGATATTCATCAACTTGATTAACCCGATCTTCTTCTCCAGAATACGGGTCAGTACCCTCTAACGCCCTAAAACTACCTCTTCCTTGTTGCTCAAAAAAACAATCACTATAATTTCCAATCCAACCTGCTCCTAAACTTCCTAGAGCATCTTTAATCTCGTTTACTGCCTCTTCAGGTACAAAAACAACAAACTTTTTATACTTCCTTTTAGTTGTAACCTCTAAAATATCTAAATTATCAAGCTTCAACTTAGCAGCTAAGATATCATTTAAGCCTCCAGGTGCAATATCATAATTAGTATGAGCAATATAAATCGATATTTCTTCTTTAATTGCTTGTTGAATAATTTTACCTAATGGCGTATCAAATCTAATTTTGGCTAGCTTATCAAAGATTAATGGGTGATGAGCAATAATTAGATCAACATTCTTATTAACTGCTTCTTGTAATATCTCTTGATTAATGTCTAAACTGACTAAAATCTTTTCCACTTCTTGATTATAATCACCTAACTGCAAACCGATATTATCCCAATCTGCTGCTAGGCTCTTAGGGGCCAACTTATTAACTAAACTAGTTATCTGCTGTAACTTAACACTCATAATTTCCCCCTCCTTCTCTGCTAGGAATAAAATCGGATATTATATACCTTCAAGAATTATTTATAAATCCCTTTTATTTCTTCGGCTTTCTTGATCTTTCTTCTTAAATCTGCCAATTTTTCATGTTCAGGATTATTTTCAATAATTTGATTACTAATCATCTTCCACTTATTAATCAATTCAGCAATGTACTCTTCCCATAATTCGCCTCTTTTTTCAGACAAAATTGGCCCTAACTCTAATAAGAACTGTTCCTTAAATTGCATCTTTCCAGGCTCAACCATTATTATTTGATAAATCTTTTCATCCTTTACTAGACTTTCATTAATAATCTTGAAATTATTATTTACTAACCACTTTCTTAAAGAAGCTGCTCCTGCCATCGGCTGCAAGATAAGTCGCTCTAAATTTTGGGCCAACTCATAATCAGCACTAATGATATTTCTCATTGTTTGACTGCCCATTCCAGCAAGAATTACTGTTTCTACTTCTCCATCATTCAACACAGATAAACCAGAACCTAACCTAACATCCACCTGCCTAGCCAATCCCATCTGTTCTACATTCTGCACTGCAAATTGATAAGGTTTTTCTTTAGCATCACTAGCTATTATTGTTGAACAATCACTATTTTGAGCTAAATAAATCGGTATGTACGCATGATCTGTTCCAATGTCAGCTACCTTAGTTGGTAAATCAATCATTTCCACTATAGCTGCTAACCTAGCTGATAACTTCATAATCTTCTCCTTCTAGATATTTAAGGTTGTCTAATCTATTTTTAAGGCCACTAATAAGTTAAAACATCTAACAAGGAAAAAAGTGGCTAAAGCCACTCTAAAAGAACCTTTTAATTTAAATAATCTTTTAATTTTTTACTTCTGCTTGGATGTCTTAATTTTCTCAATGCTTTAGCTTCAATCTGCCTGATTCTTTCTCTAGTTACTCCAAATTCTTTACCAACCTCTTCTAAAGTTCTAGAGCGACCATCTTCAATACCAAACCTTAATTCTAAAACTCTCTTTTCTCTATCAGTTAATGTATCTAATACTCCATCCAGTTGATCTTGTAACAACATAAAAGAAGCAGCTACGGAAGGTGCTGGAGCATCTTCGTCTTCAACAAAATCTCCTAAATAACTATCCTCTTCCTTGCCAATTGGGGTCTCTAAAGAGACTGGTTCTTGGGCAATCTTTTTAATTTCACGTACCTTCTCTTCAGTAATATCCATCTCTTCTGCAATTTCTTCTGCAGTCGGTTCACGACCTAACTCTTGTACTAAATGTCGGGATACTCTAATCAATTTATTAATTGTCTCTACCATATGAACTGGAACCCTAATCGTTCTTGCTTGATCAGCAATAGAACGTGTAATAGCTTGTCTAATCCACCATGTAGCATAAGTACTGAATTTATATCCTTTTGTATAATCAAACTTTTCCACCGCTTTAATCAAACCTAAATTACCTTCTTGAATCAGATCTAAAAATAACATTCCTCTACCTACATATTTTTTAGCAATACTCACAACCAACCTTAAATTAGCTGCTGCCAACATTTGTTTAGCAGCTTCATCGCCTTCTTCCATTCTTTTAGCCAATTCTTTTTCTTCATCAGCAGTTAATAGGTCTACCTTTCCTATCTCTTTTAAATACATCTTAACGGGATCATCAATTCCAACCCCACTAGGCACACTTAGATCTAAACCACTATCAGTTTCTTTAACATCTTCCTTTTCTTTCTGATCTGTTTTTGCTTCCTCTTCTCCTGTAATCTCAATCCCCACTGAAGAGAAGGTTTCATAAATATCCTCAATTTGATCCGTATCTAAATCTACATCTGATAATGTATCCATTATTTCTTCATAGCTAAGTTCACCTTCTTTTTCACCTTTAGCAATCAAATCTTTAACTTTTTTCTCAATAATTTTTCTCTTTTTTGACATTTAAAAACCCTCCTTTCTTAATAAATTTTGATATTCTTTCAATAAAGAATTAACTTGTTTAAAATTACCATCCGACTCTGCTCGTTTAATTTTAGATTCTAACTGTTTTTTCTTCATTAAGATCCGATACTCCTTTATTTTTTTAATATAGTCAGATATTATATTCTCAACACTAAAATCAACCTCGTCTCCAACAGTTAACTTCAATAATAGATCTTTATCCTCTTTTCTATTCAACTCTGCTAATAAATGATTTATATCCAGCTGTTTCCGGCGCTCATAAAAGTCAAATATTATTGCAAATAAATTCTGATATTCTTCTTTAACAAAATCAGTTGGTTCTAATACTTCTTGCAACTTTACAATCAGCTCAGGCTGTTTAATCATCATCTTCAGCAACTGTTCAACTGATAACCCATTAACAGCATTAATATAATCACTTAAATTAACAGTATTAAGCTTTTCTTTAAGTTTTGGCTTATATTTATTATTCCTATTCTTCTGCTTTCTATCCTGCCTTTTATTTTTTGCCTTATAATTTTTCAGTTCAGACTTAAGTACTTCTTCTGTAATATTTAATTTTTGAGCAACCTTTTTAATATACTCTAGCAACTCTACTTCATTTTTGATCTTAGCTAATACCTTCACAACTTGATTAACTACTTCTACTTTGTCATCTATATTAGTAATCACTCGCTCTTGTAAAATGATATCTAATTTAAACTCTACTAGTGTCTGTGCCTGCCTTTTTAATCTTTCAAAGCCCTCTTGTCCTGCTTCTTTAATAAATAAATCAGGATCCTGATCAACAGGAAGTCTAATAACCTTAACAATCAATCCAACATCTTTTAGAATGTCCAACCCTCGCAATGTAGCCTTGGCTCCTGCTATATCTGAATCATAAGCAATATAAACTACTTTGCAGTATCTTCTCAGTAATTTAGCTTGTTCTTTTGTTAATGCTGTTCCTAAAGAAGCAACTACATTTTTAATTCCAAACTGATAAGCAGTAATTGTATCAGTATATCCTTCTACTATAATTGCTTCATTTTGCTTTTGAACCTCTGGTTTAGCCCAATTCAAGCCATACAGATTCTTACCTTTGTCAAACAATAAAGTATCAGGTGAATTAAGATATTTAGGCTGATTACAATCCTTTACAATTCTACCTCCAAATCCAATCACCTGGTTGCGATGATTAAAAATAGTAAAGATAACTCGATTGCGAAATCGATCATAGTAGCCACTAGATTTTTTTCTAGGAATAACTAAACCAGACTCTGATAATATCTGATCTGAATAGCCTTTATTCTGTAAAAACCGATATAACCCCTGCCAGCGATCAGGAGCAAACCCCAATTTAAATTGATCAATTATTTCTTCATTAAACCCTCGCTGTTGTAAATATTGCTCTCCTAATTTTCCTATGTCAGATTGAGTCAATAAATAATTATAAAATTTAGCTGTTAACTTATGAATCTGTAATAACTTCTTTTTCTTAACTTGTTTTTGTTTCATTTTTGGAGAAAGATACTGATCTGGCAATTCTAAATCAGCTCTTTCAGCTAAAAACTTAACTGCCTCTACAAAATCTAGCCCTTCAATCTCCATTACAAAATTAAAAATATTACCACCAGCTCCACAACCAAAACAATAGTATAATTGCTCCTCAGAACTGACATTAAAAGAAGGCGTCTTTTCATCATGGAAAGGACATAACCCCTTATAACTTTTCCCACCTTTTTTTAATTCAACATATTCTGATATCATATCAATTATATTATTACTAAACCGAACCTGCTCTATAAACTCTTCACTATAGGAACTAGTCAAATTTCTTCACCCTCTAATTAAATCTTACTCTTATTTTCAATTAATTCAACTAAATTTACTTTGAACTTTTCTCTCTTTTTTTTGTTATATTTACTTGATTTAAAGATATATTCCTTTTGCCTCCTCAAGCGACTAATAAGATGATTTCTACTTAGTAAATAATCAATATTCTCTTCAGTAAAAACCTTTCCATAACTTGAAATAGCAACTGCTCCAAATCCTAATACTAAAGCTGCTAACCCATAATCATTAGTTATTACTAAATCCTCTTTAGTCAATTCTTTTACTAACTCCAAATCTACAGCCTGATAGTTACTATCAACAGTAATATATTTTGCTGCTAACCTATTATTAGTATAATGAGCAGTGCTGATAAAAATTTGCACCTCTATTTTGTAGCATTTAGAAATTTCACAAATTTCTTCCTTGACTGGACAGGAATCTCCATCAACTAAAATTCTCATAGCTATCTCCTTAGAATTATATATAATTGACAGCAGTAATATTGTTTCGACAATACTACGCAAAATCCTTCCTATAATTTAAAATTAACTCTAACTCTAAAGTATTTTTTCCAAATTTATAAAAATTATTCTACTAAAATCTATTTTCTAGCAACTCGAGCTACCCTCTTGCCTAAAGTTATTGCTTGTTGTTGTGCTAGTTGATCTTCTTTAACTTCCTTCTGCCCACAAGCCCCTTGGTGTCCTGCACTATCCTCAACAATACCATCTCCTACTACAGTCATTCCTTGTACCAACATCATATCTTGCAAAGCTCGCACTGTAGTCTCTTGGCCTCCAAATCGCGAGGAACCTACTGCTAGCGCTCCACCTACTGTATTAATCAAACTCTTTTCACTTCTTAAAGCCCGCGTCAAATCCCAAAACGACTTTATTTGACCACTCACTGTGCCAAAGTAAACTGGGCTCCCAATAATCACTCCATCAGCCGAACCCAGCAAGTTTAAATACTCTTCTGCTAGAGTTCCTTGATAACATACCTTATCACAAGGGCTCGAACAGTGCTCACAGAAGGGAACTTTTAACTTTTCTAAAGCAGTAGCTATATTAATCAATTTAACTTCTGCCCCTTCATTTTGAGCCCCCTCTAATGCTTTCGTTAACATTAAAGATGTATCGCCATCTTGATGTGGACTTCCATTAATACCTATCACTTTCATTATTATTACCTCCATAATACCCTAAAAATTTATTAATAATAAAATTGGCAACTAAATATTATATATTAAATACGATCAGACAATAATCCTTTAATAATAACAAATTTAGCTACTAACAAATTTAGAATGCTTCCAAATTTAAGGTTAAGAGGATAAATAAATCCTAAAAAAATAGCCGACAAATTAATTTGTCGGCTATAAAATATTGATTTAAGATTTTTTAATCTTGGCTTGTGCTGCTGCTAATCGAGCTACGGGTACTCGATAAGGAGAACAACTGACATAATCTAAACCATATTCATGGCATAGTGCAATTGATTTTGGCTCTCCTCCATGTTCTCCACAGATACCTACTTTTAAATCTGGATTGACTTGCCGCCCTGAATCAGCAGCTAAGTTAACTAATTTACCTACTCCAGCAGCATCTAATGTAACAAATGGATTATCTTCAATTACTTCTCGCTCTAAATATTCATGTAAGAACTTACCTTCAGCATCATCTCGACTAAAACCAAAAGTAGTTTGAGTTAAGTCATTAGTTCCAAAAGAGAAGAAATCTGCCTGTTGAGCAATCTGATCTGCTGTCATACATGCTCGTGGTAATTCAATCATTGTTCCAACTTTATAATCAAGCTCTAAATCTGCTTTAGCTAGTAACTGATCTGCTACCTTTTCAATTCTCTCTCTTAAAATTTCAAATTCAGTTACATCTGAAACTAAAGGAATCATAACCTCTAGTTCTGTCTTAACACCTTCTTCGTCAGCTAATTTAATAGCTGCTTTAAAGATAGCTCTAGCTTGCATTTCATAAATTTCTGGAATTATAACTCCTAGTCGACAACCTCTAAATCCTAACATCGGATTTGATTCATCCATATTCTTTACTTTTCTTAATAAGTTCTCTTTTTCTTTCAACTCTTCTTCATCGCCTTTAATCCTTAACTTTGTTACCTCTTCTACTAGCTCAGGTAAGTTAGGTAAAAACTCATGTAATGGTGGATCTAACAATCTAACTGTTACTGCTCGTCCTTCCATTTCAGCAAAAATTTCTTCAAAATCTTGGCGCTGAATTGGTTCTAATTCTGCTAATGCTTCTTGTTTTTCTTGAGCAGATTCACTTAAGATTAATCTTTGTACGATAGGGACTCTATCAGCAACCATAAACATATGTTCAGTTCTACATAATCCAATCCCTTCTGCCCCAAATTCAAAAGCTTTACTAGCATCGGTACCATTGTCGGCATTAGTTCTAACCTGTAACTCCCTATTATCATCAGCCCACTTCAAAATTGTTTGACACTCTTCACTCAATTTAGCTTCAATCATCTCAACCTTGCCTAAGATAACCTCTCCAGTTCCACCATTAATCGTAATTCGATCTCCTTCTTCAACTGTTGTATCTCCTACTGTAAATTCTTTAGCTTCAAAGTCTATCTTAATTATATCACAACCACAGACCGCCGGTTTACCCATTCCTCTAGCTACTACTGCTGCATGACTAGTCATACCACCACGAGTAGTCAATACACCTTCAGCTGCTAATACACCATGGATATCTTCAGGAGTCGTCTCTAAACTGACTAGAACTACTTTTTCTCCATTTTCAGCTGCCTGTTCAGCTTTATCTGCTGAGAAAATTACTTTTCCAGATGCTGCCCCTGGTGAAGCCGGTAATCCTTTAGCAATCACTTCTGTTTCAGCTTCTGGATCAATCTGCCGATGCAATACTTTTTCTACATGCTCTGGCTCTACTCTTAATAATGCTTGCTCTTTATTAATCAAGCCTTCTTCAGCCATATCAGCTGCCATTTTAATTGCTGCCGCAGCTGTTCTTTTTCCAGTTCTGGTTTGTAATAAGTAGAGTTCTCCTTTCTCTATTGTAAATTCAATATCTTGCATATCTTTATAATGCTCTTCTAACGTTTCTGTTACATCTACTAATTGCTCATAGATCTCTGGTAATGAGTCTTTGAAAGTTTGAATATCTTCAGGCGTTCTAATCCCAGCTACTATATCCTCACCTTGAGCATTCAATAAGTACTCTCCATATAACTTATTCTCTCCTGTCGATGGATTACGGGTAAAGACAACGCCAGTTCCTGAATCATCTCCCATATTTCCAAAGACCATAGTTTGAATATTAACAGCAGTCCCTAACTCATGATCAATATCATGTGCATCACGATAAACAATAGCTCGTTTATTATTCCAAGAACCAAAAACTGCCTCGACAGCAGTAATCAACTGCTCCATTGGATCTTGAGGGAAATTAATCTCAGCTTCTTCTTTAACAGTTCTTTTAAATTTATCAATTAACTCTTTCAAATGCTCAACATTTAGTTCTAGATCATTATCTGCTCCTACTTCTTCTTTTAAATCATCTAATTTTCTACTAAATTTATAAGCTTCTATCTTTAATACTACTTCCCCAAACATCTGGATAAATCTTCGATAACAATCATAAGCAAATCTTTCATCTCCTGTTTCTTTAGCCAAACCCTTTACTGACTGATCATTAAGCCCTAAATTTAGAATTGTATCCATCATTCCTGGCATAGAAATTATTGCTCCTGATCTAACAGATAAAAGTAATGGGTTAGCATCATCACCAAACTTCTTATCCACCTTTTCTTCTAGTTCAGTTAAATATTCTTGAATGCCTTCCTTTATAAAATCAGGTACTCCTTCGCTATTTTCATAGTAAAGATTACATACCTCTGTCGTTAATGTCATTCCTGGAGGCACTGGCAAACCTAAACTGGTCATCTCACCTAAACTAGCCCCTTTACCCCCTAGTAATGGTTTTAAATCTAATGAACCTTCTTCAAATGAATAAATATACTTTTTTTCAGAAACCACTTTTTCTCAACCCCTTTTATATTTGAATTTAAATAACTAACTTAAATTATGGCTAAAATTATTAACCCTTCTTTTCTTTACTGTTCTTACAAATTACTGAGCCTTTCATTATAAAAAATTAATCTTACAATCTTTTTAATAAAATTAATAATCAAGAAAAGACCTTTAAAGCTTATAAACCTGTACTTTTGATCTGTCAAAATTAAACCTTTTAAAAATATGGATATATAACTATATATGTACTTTATTATTATTATTTAACTTAAGCTAACTTGCATACTTTTATTATATATGATCAGTTTCTGATAATATTTTACTAGCTGTTTCTTCAATCGATTTATTAGTTACATTAACCTTCATACATCCTATTTTTTTCATGATTTTTTCAGCAAAATTGAGCTCTTCTAGAATTCTATTTACCCTTGCATAGTTGGCCCGTTTACTAAAGTTCATTACCCTTAATCTCTCTTCTCTAATCCCTCTTAAGTTATGAGGTTCAATTGTTAAACCAACCACTTTGCTTGAAGGCAATTCATATAATTTCTGTGGTGGGGTTACTTCAGGAACTAAAGGAATATTAGCAGGTTTATATCCTTGATTAGCTAAATACATACTAAGTGGAGTTTTAGATGTCCTTGAAATACCGATTAAAACAAAATCTGCTTCATCCAATTTACTAATATTCTTTCCATCATCACATCTAACAGCAAATTCTATACAATCAATTCTTTTAAAGTATTCCTGATCTAATCTGCGATTTAATCCTGGCTCCCTTTCTGGTCGCTGCCCTAACAATTCAGCAACTTTATTCACTGCTGCTCCCATAAGGTCTACACTAGGAATATTCAACCTTTGTGTTTCACATTCTATATATTTACATAATTCTGGTAATATAATAGTGTAAGCTAATAAAACATTCTTTTCTTCTTTAGATTTATTAATCACCTTAGACAATTTAGCTATATTTGTTACATTATTAAAATTTCTAATCTTAATTCTTTCAGTTTCAAACTGACTAGTTACTGCATTAATTACATTCTCTGCTGTTTTCCCTACAGAATCTGATATAATAAAAATTACTAACTCCTCATCTTCTTTGATCATAGAAATTAAGCCTCCCTATCCCTCTAGTGAAAAATCAACAAAAATTCTAACTATATCAGTCTTGCTGATTCTACCAATCACCTTTAATTTTCCATCATCCTCAGGTTCAACTACTGGTAAAGTATCTATTTCATACCTAACTATCTTTTCTGCTGCTTGAAAGATCGTATCTTCTTTCTCTACAGTAATAATATTGGGCATTCTAGTCATAACTATACTAACAGGAATTTGATTACAATCATTTTCTCCCATAGTTACTTTCAATAAATCTTTTCTGGAAATAACCCCTACTAATATCTGTTGATCATCTATCACAAATAAAGAACCTACATCTTCAAAAAAAAGGGTGACGATAGCATCATAAACTGAAGTTTCTTCTTTAACTACTACAGGAATTGATTTTATATCCTCTACTCTCTTTCTATATAATTTATCTAAATCTATATATTTGGTATCTGTATTAGAGTAAAAATATCCTACCTTAGGCTTAGCCTCTAAAATATTAGTCATAGTCAATACAGAAAGGTCAGCTCTTAAAGCCCCTCTAGTCAAACTCAACCTTTCAGCTATTTTATGACTTGTAATTGGCTCATTATCCTTTACTATTTCCACTATTTTTTTTTGCCTATTATTTAATTGAATCTTCACCCCTCCTTGTAACAAAATATTAACCTCAATCTTTTGATGAAATATAATGTGAAACACATACTATATTAACAAGGTTAATGTTATGCTATATATTATATATACTATACTAATTAACTTTCTCCTGCATCTTTTATAATTTTTATGTAACTTAATTGCTTATTAAGAGTTTTTTCACTATATAAGTTAAATTTAATCTTTTCAACACTCTCTTTTCGTTCAAAAGAAGTTAAATTAAATATATTAAATACAACCATTAACTCAACTTATATATTTTATAAACCAATCAACTTTAAGACTTCTGTCGCTAACTTTTCAATTGATTTATCAGTAACATCAACTACAGATATATCTAAAGTGACTAATATTTTTTTTGCATACTCAATTTCCTTTGTTATTCTTGCTGGTTGTGAATATTTAGAATTAATAGGCAAACCTAAATCAACAACTTTCCTTTTCCGTAATTTTCTTAAATAGCTTTGTTTAATTGTCAAGCCTACCATCTTTTCTTTATAAAGTGATAGTTTATCCAAATCTAAACTAAGCTCAGGGACTAGAGGTAAGTTAGAAGTTTTATAACTTAAATATCCCAGATACAAGGAAAGAGGTGTCTTGGCAGTACAGGAGACTCCTAGTAAGACAATATCTGCTTCATCTAGCTTTTTCCAATTAACTTGATCATCAGCCTCTAGGGAAAACTCCATTGCCTTTATCTTTTTTAAATAATCAGCTTTCATTATTTATCTCCCCCTTTTTATTTAGTATAATAAATAATATTACTAAATTAGAGGGAGTATTAATTATTAAACTTTTTTAGTAGCTAATACTTCATTTTTAAAATAAGATGGCTTATATTTAATTCTATGTTTAGCTTTAATATGTCTTATAGTTCTTGTTTTACTTCTCATTACAATAGAGTCTGTTTCAGCCTGCTCACCATAATACCTAACCCCATTTAACATCTCACCATCCGTTATTCCAGTCACTGAAAAGATGGCATCATCTCCTCTAACCAAATCATCTATACTAAAAATCTGTTCTATATCCTCAATCCCCATTTGCAAGGCTTTTTCTGTTTCAGCTTTATTGCGTGAATATAATTGAGCTTGCATATCACCGCCTAAACACTTAAGTGCTGCAGCAGTCAACACTCCTTCTGGTGCTCCACCAATTCCAATTAGCATATCAACGCCAGTATACTCTAAAGAAGTAGCAATACCTCCTGCAACATCTCCATCAAGTATAAATTTGATTCTGGCTCCTGCTTCTCTAATCTCTCTAACTACTTCTTCATGGCGAGGTCGATCGAGTATAATAACAGTTAAATCTGATACTTCCTTACCTTTAGCTTCAGCTACTGCCTGTAAATTTTCAGTTGGAGAAGCCTCTAAATCTACTACCCCTTTAGCTTCTGGGCCAACAGCTATCTTCTTCATATACATATCAGGTGCATTAAGCAGATGTCCTCTCTCAGCTACCGCAACAATTGCTAAAGAATTAGGTAGCCCTTTAGCCACTAAACTAGTCCCTTCTACTGGATCAACTGCGATATCTAGTTTGATATCCCCTCCAGCCCCAAGGTCTTCACCAGTATATAGCATTGGTGCTTCATCCTTCGCTCCCTCTCCAATTACTACAGTACCTTCCATATTTACAGTATCAAAAGTGGCTCGCATTGCATCAACAGCTGCCTGATCTGCTGCTATCTTGTCCCCTTTTCCCATCCATGGTGCTGCAGCCAAAGCAGCAGCCTCAGTTATTCTGACGAGTTCTAAAGCTAATTCTCGTTCCATTTAATATTAACCCCTCTCCAAGATTTAATATATTAAACCCTTAATATAAAACAAAAAATATAACACATTTTTGCTTTTAGTTAATATATACTATACTATTACTATATTTAATACCCTTCTCCTCCTTTTATGATGAAAAAATAAATGTTTTACTTTTCTAAAAAATATCAAGGTTAAGCCTAAGTCCAAGTAAGCAATTTAAAACTGAAGAATTATCCACAAACCTTTAAAAACATAATTCCAATAACCATAAAAAAGCAACCCAACTTAAAAATTGAGCTGCTTTTTTATTAATCAATTACTATTTTAGTTAAGTCAGCTATCCTAGATAGCAGCTGTGAAACAACCTTTAATAGCCCTAATCTATTATTTTTAATCTGTTGATCATCAGTCATTACCATTACTGAATTAAAAAAGTTATCGATTGGTTTCTTTAATTTAGCTACTTCCTGTAAAGCTTGCAAGTAATACTTTTTAGCAGTCAATTGCTCAATCTCTTCTCTAACTTCTTGGTAAGCAGAATATAATTGTTCTGTTGCTTCTTCTTGGAATAATCCAGGGTCAACTTGATCCTTTTCTGCTTTAGCTGCTAGATTACTTGCTCGATTAAAGGCAGTGATTAACTCTTCAAACCCTTCTTCTGCCCTAAAATCCATTAATGCATCAGCTCGCATTAATGTATCATTAACGTCATAGTAATTAATCTCTAGTATAGCATCTGATACATCATATCTAACCTCTGCTTCCTCTAATAAATTCTGCAATCTCAATTTAAAGAAATCTAATACTTGTTCTTTAACTTTTGCTGCTGAAGCTTCTAATTTACCCTGCTCAGCTAATATATCTAGCGCTGTATTGATTAATTGATCTAATTTAAGATCTAAACCTGCATCAACAATAATCTTAACTATCCCTTGGGCTTGTCTACGTAAAGCATATGGATCTTGAGATCCGGTTGGAATAATCCCCACACTAAAGCAGCCTACAATATTATCAATCTTATCTGCTATACTAATTACTCTAGAGATTTCTAATCCAGGTAATTGATCTGTCGCATGGCGAGGTAGATAATGTTCAAAGATTGTTTGGGCAACTTCCTTATCTTCACCATCTAATAAAGCATATTCTTTTCCCATCGTTCCTTGTAGCTTAGGAAACTCATTGACCACCTCTGTTACTAAGTCTGCTTTAGCTAGCTTAGCAGCCCTTTTAGCTTGCTCAATCTCAGCATTAGACAATTCCAATAACTGACCAAAACCCTCTGCTAAAGTGATCAACCGTTCAACCTTTTCATATAAAGTTCCTAGTTCTTTTTGGAAGATAATATCTTTTAACTTTTCAACCTTCTCCTCTAAGTTCCCTTTTTGATCCTCTTGATAGAAAAAGATCCCATCAGATAAACGAGCTCGTAAGACCTTCTCATTTCCTGCTCTAACCGTATCAATGTACTCATCCGTTCCATTTCTAACTGTGACAAACATATTCTTTAGTTTACCTGCTTCATCTTTAACAGGAAAGTACCTTTGATGCTCCCGCATCGATGTAACCAATACCTCTTCAGGCAATTGCAAAAACTCCTCTTCAAACTTTCCACATAAAGCAGTAGGATATTCAACTAAGAAATTAACCTCCTGTAATAGTTCTTCCTCAATAACTACCTCTACA
This sequence comes from Natroniella sp. ANB-PHB2, assembly GCF_046097105.1. GTDB lineage: Bacteria > Bacillota > Halanaerobiia > Halobacteroidales > Halobacteroidaceae > Natroniella. Next base: position 1,769,085 of record NZ_CP175562.1, read on the forward strand.
TCATATTTTTCCCCAATTTCTTTAATCTGTTCAACAATTATTTCTCTTCTTTGTAAGTGATCTACAATTACATATTCCTCTTTTAATTTATCAAAATAAGTAGCTGCTTTATCTATCTTAACTTGACCCTCACTTAAAAATCTATGACCTAAAGTCCAATTATCTGATTCAACTTCAGCTAATGAAAGATTTATCTTTTCTGTACCATAAAGAGCTAACAACCACTTGATCGGTCGGGCAAACCTCAATTCTTGATTGGCCCATCTCATTGATTTAGGGAAGTTTAACTCCTTGATAATCTTAACTAACAGTTCAGATAATAACTCAGTAGTTGCTTTTCCTTCTTCTACAGTTACAGCAAATACATACTCTCCATTATCCGTATCTCTAATCTCTAACTTTTCAGGAGTAATTCCCTGTCCTCTAGCAAAACCTGACCCTGCCTTAGTAGGATTTCCTGCTTCATCAAATGCAACACTTTTAGCTGGCCCTCTTACTTCTTTCTTTAAATCACTTTGTTGCTCTGCTACATCTTCAATATATAAAGCTAATCTACGTGGAGTTCCAGTAGCCTTCACTTTTCCAATCTCAACCCTATTTCCTATAAATAAATTACGGGCCAACCTTTCTAACTGCTCAAAAACACCTTCCATAAATCCAGCTGGAATTTCTTCAGTTCCAACCTCTAATAATAAATCCTTACTCATTAGATTGACCTCCCTTCAATAATGGATAATCTAATTTCTCTCGCTGCTCAACATACGCTTGAGCACATAATCGTGCTAAATCACGTACTCTACTAATATAGTTTGTCCTTTCTGTAACTGAAATAGCTCCTCGTGCATCTAAAACATTAAAAGTATGAGAACACTTCAAGACATAATCATAAGCAGGTAAGACAAGTTCTTCATCAATTGCTCGCTTAGCTTCCTTCTCGTATAAGTTAAATAACGTCAATAATGTTTCAATATCTGCTACCTCAAAACTATACTTAGAATGTTCAACTTCTGCTTGGTGATGAACATCTCCATAACTTACTCCTTCAACCCACTCAATATCATAGACACTATTTACCTCTTGTAAATACATTGCAATCCGCTCTAAACCATAGGTTATCTCAACAGCTACCGGCTTACATTCAAGCCCTCCTACCTGTTGGAAGTATGTAAATTGAGTAATCTCCATTCCATCTAACCAAACTTCCCAACCAAGCCCCCAAGCTCCTAGAGTAGGTGCTTCCCAATTATCCTCAACAAAGCGAATATCATGTTTTTGAGGATCAATTCCTAAAGCCTCCAAACTCTTTAAGTATAATTCTTGAATGTTATCTGGTGATGGCTTCATAATCACCTGGAATTGATGGTGTTGATAAACCCGATTTGGATTATCACCATAACGTCCATCATCTGGTCGACGAGATGGTTCAACATAAGCAACATTCCAATCCTCTGGCCCTAAAGCTCGCAAAAATGTAGCTGGATTCATTGTTCCAGCACCTACTTCAACGTCATATGGTTGCCTAATAACACAATTTTGTTTGTACCAGTACTCAGTTAAAGTATTAATCATCTCTTGAAATTGCATCAAATCCCCACTTTCTACTTAATATTTAATAATTAATATTTAAAATAATATCCTTTGCAGGGAAGAACCTATCTGTTCACCCTTGATTGAACTTAAAAAAACCCCTCCCTAATAGTATCTTGAGTACTATCAGGGACGAGGTTTCCCGCGGTTCCACCCTGCTTAATCCTTAAACACTAAGGATCCACTTTATAATGATCACTCCTAAACGCCTTCATTAGCCTACTATACTAGACTCTCACCTACTCTAGCTCGCTTTCATAGCAGTGGCTAATTACTACTTTTATTCATCGCAATCTATAATATTCAAATTTGTCTTAAATATATCAAAGTATCTTCTATTTGTCAATACAAATTAGTGACTAGTAACATCTATATAGGAAGATTATAACTATTATTCTTTTTTAATCCGCTCCACCTCAATTGTACACTCACTGGCTAAAGCTGTTAATGAGCCTAACAGTAATAATGGTGGAGAAATAACTGCTCCAACAACTCCAGCAGTAGCAGGAATATCTACTAATACTTTGTCATTCTTCTTAACCTTTATACGGGTTATATTTCCTTCTTTGACTAATTCCTTAACTTTGTTAATTACTTCTTGTCCACGCACCTGAAATTCATCTCTATAATGATCATAATTATAATTTTGATTCTTATTTTCTCCTTCTAACTGAATTATAGCCTGCAAAACATCACCATCACTATTTCTTAAAGCAGTGATTGCCTCTTCATAGCTGACCCCTGTTCTATCTCTAATCACATCTATTTTTTCTAAATCTTCCACAATTATTCTCCTCCTTAACTTAACTCCTTTAAACTCCGTAAAAAAACTACTGCTTTTAATTTACTATCGGTTAAGGTTTGAATATAATAAGGAATTATTCTTAACAACTCTTGGTTAATTTGATCAGTTATCCGCAATCTAAATAACTTTTTATAATCCAATTTCAGCAACTGCTCCATAAATTTTACTGTTCCTAAACTTATATCTTTAGCGGCAACATCAAAACAGTCAGCACAGACGACTCCTCCAGCTTGGGCATCAAATTTAAGGTCTTGACCTAATTCAGCATTACACTTAATACAGTCTTCTAAATGAGGACGATATCCTAATACCTTAAGCAGTTTTAACTCAAAGGCCTTGACTATCAAATCTAACTCATCAAACTGATCTAATAACCTTAAAGTCAATAATAACAGACTAAAAACTAAGCGATTCTCTTCCTTGTCTACTGTTAATTTAATAATTAATTCAACTATATAGGAAGCATAAGCCATTTTAACTAAATCATCACGTAAAACACGAAAATTCTCTTTGATATCACATTGGCTCAATTTAGCTAAGTCAGACTTTCCTTGATAAGCAATGACTTGATTATAGACAAAAGGTTGCATCCCTGCTGCTAAAGTGCTTTTCGTCTTTCTAACTCCATTGGCAACAACTCTAATCTTACCTTTTGTCTTACTAAACAATAGGACAATTTTATCTGCCTCTCCTAATTCATAATCCCTTAGCACAATAGCATCTGTAGTAAACAATGACATAATCCTCAATCCTTTTACTCAATAGTTTGTACTAAATCCCACCATAATAAACTACTAATCCATTATAAATAACCAACTTTGATTTAGCTATTTATCTACACCTGTCACAATTTCTATTCCATAACTTGTTCCCATTCTATTGGCCCCAGCATCTAACATATCTAATGCATCAGCAAAACTATTAATTTCACCCACAGCTTTAACACCTATCGAACGCCCTACTGTCTTCCTAACTAAGCTAATCTCCTCCATAGTAGCTCCTCTCGAAGCAAAACCAGTCGAGACCTTAATAAAATCAGCTCCATTCTTTTTAGCAATTTCAGAGACTTTTTTGATCTCATCTTCACTCAAATAACAAGGTTCTATAACTACTTTTGTGATAATATCTTTTGTAACACCTGCAATTTTAGTTGCATCTACAATAGCTTTAGTCTCTCTTTTAACAAATTCCCACTTATGGGATTTAATAGCCTCAATATTGAGTACTACATCAATCTCTTGAGCACCATTGTTGACAGCATCTTTAGTTTCATAAGCCTTAGTCTCAGGAGTACTACTACCAAGTGGAAAGCCAATCACTGTACAAACCTTAACAGAAGTATTCTTTAATAATTGTACAGCCAAAGGTACAAAACAAGGGTTAACACATACTGAGGTAAATTCATGTTCTTTAGCTTCATCGCATTTTTCTTTAACATCATAAACAGTTGCTATTGGTTCTAAAATTGTATGATCAATCATCTTAGCCATATCTTTAGGTTTAATCGCCACGATTACAACACCTCTACTTCTTTTAGTTATTTAAAACTAATCACTAAATTTAATTGATTACAAACTTAAATGTACTTTTTGACTTATCTTAATAAAGCATTCTTATTTTAATCCTTATATCCTAACATTTTCAATGCACCATCTTCATCACGCCAATCTTTTTCTACTTTAACCCATAGATCTAAAAAGACCTTAGTACTTAATAAACTTTCTATATCTTCTCTTGCTTGAATACCAATTTTTTTCAGCATCTTTCCATTCTTTCCAATTATAATCCCTTTTTGTGAGCTTCGCTCAACATAAATGTTGGCTCTGATCTCAATTAAATCCTTATCTTCTCGTTCTACAAAATCAATAATCTCAATTGCCACGGAATGTGGCACTTCTTGATGGGTATATTTAAGAATCTTCTCTCTAATTAACTCTGCAATAATAAATTGTTCAATCTGATCTGTTATCATATCATCTGGATAGTATTGTGGACCTTCAGAAAGAAAACCAATCATCAATTCTGTCAATTGCTCCAAATTTATTTCTTGCTTAGCTGAAATACTCAATAAATCATCAAGCTCCAATAACCTTTCATATTCCTGTATCCTACGGGCCAAATCAGTTTTTTTAATAGTATCAACCTTATTAAAAACCAATAAGATAGGAGTATCAAACTTCTCTAATTCACTAGCTATCCGTTTATCTTCAGCATTTGGTGAATAGTTCACATCAACCATAAATAAGATTAAGTCAATTCCTTTAAGTACATTATATGCCGTTCTATTTAAATATTTTCCCATCTTATCTTGAGGAGTATGAATTCCTGGTGTATCAATAAAAATTAATTGAGCCTCATCTAGTGTTAAGATACACTGAATTTTATTGCGTGTCGTTTGAGCTTTACGAGAAGTGATTGCTATCTTCTCTCCTATTAAATTATTAATCAAAGTGGATTTACCTACATTAGGTTGCCCAACAACTGCAATAAACCCCGATTTAAATCCTTCTTTTACCCCTAATTGCTCCATTATTGCTCTTCCCTTCTCTTAATAAATTTATATTTTAATGGTTATAACTTATTGTGCTATCATAAATTTAAATTTAGTTTTCCCTCACTAAATTTAGATATTCAATAATTAAATTCACTAATAAATTACCAGTTATGTAAACAAAATCATTATAAATCAACTTCTAAAATCACTCTATCTTCCCCCGGGCCATACTCATTTTTGCGAAACTCTTTCTTCTTAAAACCAAATTTATTTTGATACAAATAAATAGCTTGTTTATGACCAGGAGCTACTGTTAATTCCACTTTTTTAATACCATATTTCTCAACTTTAGCTAGAGAATAGTCCAATAATTGACTACCAAGCCCTCTATTACGATATCCATCAGCAATTACTAAACTGTATAGATAAGCACTATCTGCTTTAGTCATCTCTCGCATATAATATATTAAACCAGCAGGAGTACCATTAACATAGATAACATAAACCAACCCATAATGCAGCATCTGAACTAATCCCCAATAATTAAGAGCACCTTCACCAAAAGCATCCCGTTCAATTTCTACTACTTGTTCAATTACTGCTTGCTTATTGTGATCTGTTAACTGTTCAATCTCAACTACCACTATTAAAGCTCCTCCTTTTCAGATTTGGGTACAATTGTCCCTCCAGAAATAACCCACTTTAGCCCTTGCTCAATTGTCATATCCAAATAGGTTAAATCTTCATCATCTACTAAAATTAACATTCCTGATGTAGGATTAGGGGTAGTAGGTATAAAAACATTAACTACCTTCTTATTTAATTTATCTTGTACTTCTCCTTTACCCTCATAAGTCAAAAAGCCCAACTGATAAACTCCTTCTTTTGGATATTCAACTAAGACAACTTTACGAAAATCGGTCTTCTTTTTCAATAATAAAGCATCTAAAATTTGTTGTATAGTTAAGTAAATATTTCTAACAATAGGTATTTTAGTTAATAATCTTTCTCCTACATTAATCATTTTCTTTCCTAATACATTTGTTGCTACTATACCTACTCCTAAAATAACCAAAAAGGTAATTATAAAACCTAACCCATAAATCTCTCTACCAATTATTAAAATAATTAACGGACTAAAAATACCATCTACTAAATTTACTACTGTCAAAATAATATAAACAGTTGTCAGTAAAGGTAATAAAATAATCAACCCTGTAATCAGATAATTACGTATCTGCTTTAACATCTTCATCCTCCTGGATTTCTTCCAATACAACTTTATTAAGCCTTTTTAACCTTACTTCAGAAATTCTACGTCTCACAATTTTTTGCACAACAACCTTTAAATTTTGATATTCAATCTCTTCTCCTTCATCAGGAACATAACCTAACTTACTTAAGATAAAACCACTGATTGTTTCATAATCCTCTTCCGGTAAATCAATTTCTAATAATTCGTTAATTTCATCGATATCAACCCGACCATCAACCAAGATTTCACCTTTATCAATTTCTTTAATTAATTTCGTCTCTTTATCATACTCATCTTGAATATCCCCTACAATCTCTTCTAATAAATCCTCAATCGTAACTAAACCATCTGTTCCTCCATACTCATCTAACACAATTGCCATATGTATCTTCTCTTTTCTCAATTCACTTAATAAACTATCAACTTCTTTAGTAGCTGGAATATAATAAGCAGGCCTCATAATCTCTTTAATATCTGCTTCAAACTTTTCTTTCTTCAATAATAACAATAAATCTTTAGCATAAACAACTCCGACTATATTGTCAATAGTCTCATTATAAACTGGAATTCTAGAAAAACCTTTATCTATAATTATATCGATTAATTTTTCTGATGTATCATTAATTTCAACACAGATCATATCTATCCTAGGAACCATAATCTCTTTTACTAAAGTATCATCAAATTCAAAGATACTATTGATCATCTTCTTTTCATCACTCTCAATAGTGCCTTCCCTTTCTCCAACAGCTAAAAACTTTCTAATTTTATCTTCATTCACAAATGATTTTTTATCTATTGAATCATCTTCATTTCTTCTCATCATAAAGTTAGTCAAAAAAGTCAATGGTTTAATTAAAGGGGCCAACAAATAATAACAAATCTGAATATATCTAGCCACCTTCATTGAAAATAATGTTGCCTCCTTATTAGCAAAAGACTTAGGAGTAATCTCCCCAAAGATCAAAACAAATAAAGTAACTGCTCCAATTGCAATTCCTACTCCTTTGTCTCCAAAGGCCTCAGTCGCTAATGCTGTCGCAATCGAAGAAGCGGCTATATTAACCAGATTATTCCCTATTAAAATTGTAATCAATAATTTATCTGGTCTATTTAATAACTCATCTACAATTTTAGCTTTTAAATCACCTTCTTGTCTTAAGTGCCTAATTTCAACTTTATTAACTGACATTAAAGCCGTTTCTGCTCCAGAGAAAAAAGCAGATAAAATTAATAATATAAACAATAAAACTAACTCAATTGATCCCATACACCTTACGCCCCCTAACACTTCATACTGCTTGTGGAGTGTATAATATTATAATAATTGAAAAATTAAAATTGCTACTAGCAAACCAACAATTGCTCCACAAACAACTTCCCAGAAACTATGAATTTGACCTTCTATCCTACTTTGAGCTACCAGCAAACCTAATAAAAGTGATAAAGTAGCTACTAAAGCATCATTAGCTAATGTAGAAATAATTATTACTAAACAGAAGGCAACTGCACTATGACCACTAGGCATTCCACCCTGTAATGGTGTTCCTTTATTAAATTTTGATTTAACTACTATCGTTATTAACAATACCAATACTAAAGCTATAAAAGTCAGATGAATTGGTGTTTGATGTATTTGATATAATAGGTTCAATGTTAATGGCCTTAATCCTTTAAAAAAAATTATATAACCTATTATCAAGGCATTTATAGCTGTTACCAGCACAGCTCCTGCTGCAATATCCTTAATCAACTTGATCTTAGGACTAAAATCTTGACAAACCAGATCACTTAACTCTTCAATAGCTGTATTTATCATTTCAGCAAAAATAACTAATGTTATCGTCAAAAAAAGAACTAATAATTCTACTTTAGATAAATTAAATAAAACTCCACAGATTAAGGCTAAGATTGCAAATATAAAATGGATCTTCATATTCAATTCATCTTTTAAAACCCTAATTATACCTGTTATAGCATAGTTAAAGCTATTAATCAACCTTTGAATGAGATTCATCACTCCCTAGTTAATCCTAGTTTAGCTAGAATTGTTTCCTCCTTTTCACGCATAATCTCTTTATCATTAGGCTGGTAATGATTATAGCCTAGTAAATGTAACATTCCATGAACTACCAAAAAGCCAACTTCCCGGTGTAGTGAATGGTTGTATTCTGCAGCTTGCTGAGCTGCTCTCTCTAAAGAGATAATGACATCTCCCAATAATAAATTATCTTCTTGAGGAAAAGATAAAACATCGGTAGCTTCATTTTTATCACGATAGCGATGATTTAATTCTTTAATATTTTTATTATCGACCAAAGCAATACTAACTTCTTTATCTTGCTCACAGTTTTCTACTAGCACTTTTTTAACTACCTCTCTAATCAAACTTTCTAATCTTTGATCTAATTCTAACTTATCTTGTAAGTTATTAATCAGTATCTCCATTAGAAACTTCTTCCTCCTTTAAGTGTTGAGCAATATCATCAGGGTATTCAACTCGACTATGAAAAATTCCTTGCAGTATATTCACAAAAGAGTTTGCTACCTTATCTAAATCCTTCAAAGTTAAATCACATTCATCTAATTGCCCACTATTTAATTTATTTTTAATTAGCTCTCTTACTAAACCTTCTAACTTGCCAGGATTGTTCTGTACTGAAACATTTGATCTAACAGCTGCTTCTACCACATCTGCTAACATAATTAGTGCTGCTTCTTTAGTCTGTGGTTTAGGCCCTTCATATCTGAAGTCATCTTTATCCACATTCTTATATTTTTCATCATAAGCAGCTTCTTGGTAAAAGAAAGACACAAGACTAGTTCCATGATGTTGAGTAATAATATCTATTAATACCTTAGGTAGTTTATGTTCTTTAGCTAATTCAATCCCATCTTTAATATGGGAAGTAATAATTAAAGTACTCAGATTTGGTGATAATTTATCATGAGGATTCTTATCACCAATTTGATTTTCAGTAAAGAAATAGGACCGCTTAATCTTGCCAATATCATGATAATAAGCACCTACCCTAGTCAACAATGGATCAGCATTTACTTGGTCAGCAGCTGATTCAGCCAAATTACCGACTATAATACTATGATGATAAGTTCCTGGTGCTTCCACTAATAACCTCTTCAATAATAAATGATTAGGGTTAGATAACTCTAATAACTTAACTGGTGATGTTACCCCAAAAATATTCTCAACATAAGGTAACAAACCATTAGTTACAGTTGCTACCAATATACCATTTAAGATACCTAAAGGAACTATTCTTAAAAATCTAATTACTTCTAACGGACTTTTTATTAACAAAAAGGAAAAAATAGTAAAAGCACTAGCAGCACTAACAATAAATCCAGCTCTTACTAAATCAGATCGTTGACTTACTTTAGAAACACTATAAATTCCTGTTAAACCACTGATCATTGCTACTGCTACATCAATAATCCCTTCACCGCTAACTATTGCCACTAAAAAAGATAACCCAATCGTAAATACTACAGCTAACCTAGTATTAATTAAAATAGTAATAATAATCGATGCAGCAGCTACTGGAACAATGAAAGAGGGATATTCAATTGGTAGATAATTAGCTATATTTGCTAATAACAAAATAATTATTGGTAACAACCCTAATAAGGCCATAATCCCTTCATCTTTTATAATTTCAGCTTGGTACTGATAGATATAAAAAATAACACTCAAAAAAAAGATTAAGACAATTAATGTATATCCCAATAAACTAAAATAATTTAATCTATGATCTCTAAGTCCTAATGCTTCTAAAATTTTGATATCTTCTTCAGTTACTACTTTACCATGCCGAATAATAACTTCACCTTTATGAACAATATGTTTAATTGGCTCAACCTTCTGACGGGCCAACTCTCTTCTTTCTTCAGTCTCTTCCTGGTTAAAAATAAGATTAGGGCGAATAGCTTGGCTACTTATTTGAGAAACAATCTCATTATATATAGCCCCTTGCTCTAAATCTACTTTTTGTCGCTTCATCTCCTCTTTGACCTCTGTTAAAGAATCATCTCTAATCCCACGATTTAAATAACTATTTACTAAAGCTAAAGCATCTACTCTCATCTGAGCCAACTTTTCTTCACTTAACTGTAATAAATATTTTAACTCTGAAAAAGATAAATCGATAGTAGCCTCTTCTGTTACAACTTCAACCTTTAACTCCAATTCCTTATCTTCTAACTCCCTAGTTTCTTGTATCAGTTTAAAGAAATTCCTTATTTCAAGCTCTATTTCATCCCCTACTCTTCTATCTTCCTCATATACTTTTGATACAGTCTCTGCCGCCTCTTGTCTTCTTTCTTCAGTCTCTTCTTGGTCGATATATTCTATAGTTCTAGGTGCTATAATATCTCTTTTACTAACTTGTCCTACATCTACTCCTACTCTAGTTGGTAAAAAATTAATAATTACTATCGTTACTAAAGCAACAAAAATAAATAATCCCCAGCTAGATCTCTGGAAAGTCTTATCCTTATAAAAATCAATTCCACCTAATCTTCCCAGTAACTCTTTAAAAAATACCATTATATTCACTCCTAAAAGTATTACTAACTTTCATCATAAGCTTTAACAATTTCTCTGACTAATTTATGTCTAACTATATCTTGGTTACTTAAATAAACAAAACTAATACCATTTATTTGCTGTAATATACTCTCAGCATGGGCCAACCCTGATCCCTTTCTCGTTGGTAGATCAACTTGAGTAATATCTCCAGTAATTACTGCTTTAGAATTAGAACCCAATCTAGTTAATAGCATCTTCATCTGCTCTTTAGTAGTATTTTGTGCTTCATCAAGAATTACAAACGAACTTTTTAAAGTTCTCCCCCTCATATAAGCTAAAGGTGCAATTTCGATAACTTCTCGCTCCAATAATTTATTTACTTTCTCAACCCCTAAAATATCATATAAAGAATCATATAATGGACGCAAATAAGGGTCAACTTTTTCTTGCAGATCACCCGGTAAAAACCCTAACTTCTCTCCAGCTTCAATCGCAGGACGAGTTAAAATAATCCTTTTCACTTGATTACTCATTAAAGCATTAGTAGCCATTGCTACTGCTAAGTAAGTCTTTCCTGTACCAGCAGGACCAATCCCAAATACAATATCATCTTGGCGTAAAGCATCTAAATACATCTTCTGTCCTAAGGTCTTAGGTCTGAGTTTCTTTCCAGAGTTAGTAACTTGAATCACATCAGAATAGACCTCATGCAAAGAAAAGTTTCCTTCCTTAGCTACTTCAATCGCATACCCAACCTCTTTTTTAGTCAAATTATTTTCTCGTTGAGCTATCTTTTCTAACTCCTTAAATAATTTGGCTACTTTTTTTATAGTCTTTTTTTCACCGACAATCTTAACTAAAGTCCCTCTAGCAATAATCTCCACAGGAAAACTTTCTTCAATTAACTTTAAGTTTTGATCTTGATTACCAAATATAACTTGTGCTGAATGATTACTGTTCAATCTAACTTCTTTAGTCAACTTCAATTAACTCTTCCCTCCTAATTCCAATATCTTCTTTCACTTCTACTAAAGCCTTAATCCGAATCAAATTCTCTTGCTCTAAATTGATTAATTTTAATTTGCTATTTAATATCTTAGCCTCCTGAGATATCTTCTGTAATACATCATCTATTGCTCGTGCTTTAGCTATCTCTTTAGCAACCTCAACATCCTTAGTTGTTCTAAACTCTTTAAGCTCAATATATCTTCTTCTAATTAATTCGATAGGTAAATCAATATTCCTCCATTCAGGAAGAGATTTTACCTCTTCTTCAACCATAAATTGACTATAAGGGGGATCTTTTGGCCCGGTAATAATAAATTCTCTATTTTCAAATTTAATAATATTACTAGACTTACTATTGGCAGTAGCTTGTAAGAAAGAGTTATCTAACTCAACTTCAGCATAACCTTGATACCAAACATTCGCCTCAACAAGCCCCTCTGCCCTAACTTCCTTGGTATCTACTATTTCAACCTTTCCTTCTGCCTCTTCATCTTCTTCAAGTTTTTCACTCTTCACTACTACTTCCTTACTGATTAGTAAATCTCCTGCTTTAACTGTCATTCCTTCCTCAACAACAGGAGTTCCTTGTAAGACAATCAATTCATTAATAACTCCAGGTTTATCAGCAACTAAATCACTAGGAACAATCTCCATATCTATCAACTCTTTTTCTACCAACTCGACTACTAACTTAGTCCCTTGAAAATAGGCATTACTCCAGGAAAATTGTGGACTCTTCTGCAAAATCAACTCTTCTAGCCGCTCTAAATCAATACTCGATTTCAAAACCCCAGGACGAATTTTTAGCTCAGTTAATAATTCTTTAACTTCTTTTTTATTTTCCGTAGCTGCTCCTTCAATCTCAATAAAAAAAACAAAAGAAGATAGCGTGTAAATAGTTACTACTAAAATAACAACCCCCACTACTAACATCCGTCTATTTATTAATCTATTTATTAAAAAAGGCACTCCCCTTTTTTGTTCGATTTTAACTCTACAGCTTGAATTCCTAACATATTCTCTAATTTTTTTAAAATCTTTTAGTTTAATATTTACATAAATAATACCCTCTATACGAAGAACATTCCACAATTCTATATCATTTCTAACCAAATAGTTAATAAACTTTTCTAAATCCCTTCCCTGGATCTCTAGCCTAACATATCCTTTTAATAAATCATAGAGCCCTCTCAAAATATCTTCCTCCTTAATCTAACTCAAAACTCAACTCATTTATCTCTCCATTAATTATAAGATCATCTTTTTGCAACTCTTCAATTACTAATTCTTTACCTTCAACCAGCAATAGACCATGATAAATTCTAATCTTAATCATTTCAGGGCCATAATAAATAATTCCTCTATGATTTTCAATCAACAACTCCAAATTGCCTATCAAGACCAGCTTAGGTAAATTCAAAATAACATCCTGAGGAAGGTTAAATATTTCTGTGATTTTAGTTTTAACTTCTTCTTTCCTTCCCATATAAATTCCTCCTCGATTTACTTTATAAATATATGTAAAGAGGTAATCATTAATTACTAACTCTTAAACATCAATTCATTCTGAATTGATGTTTAAGATCAAGGCTAAATCAACCATTAAAAAGATAAAGTTTTGCTATTACTCAAATTAAAAAGAACCTATTATGTCGGACGACATAATAGGTTCTTTTTATTCTATTCTAAACGATCTCGTACTAATTGATTAACTAGATTCCCATCAGCTCTTCCTTTCACTTGCGGCATAATCACTCCCATAACTTGGCCCATATCACTCATATCTTGAGCATCAACCTCAGAGATTACTTCATCTACTAAGACTTCTAACTCTTCTTCAGTCAATTGTTCAGGAAGATACTCTTGCAAGATTTCAATCTCCCGCTTAAGCTTTTCCACCCTTTCTTCCTGTTCAGCTTTTTCATACTCAACTAGTGATTCTTTATTCTGCTTAACCAATTTAGCTAAAACTTCAACTATCTCTTGTTCAGTCAATTCTTTCCTTTGATTGATCTCTTGCTCTTTAATTGCTGCTCGAGCCATTCTAATTACAGACAACCTCTGCTTACTCTTATCTTTCATAGCAGATTTCATATCTTCTAATAACCTTTCATCTAATAACATTTTTTATTTCCTCCTAATTAAGACAATTTTAACCTGGAGGCCACTGCAAATTGCGCCCTCCTAATAGATGGTAGTGAATATGATCAACTGTCTGTCCACCAGCTTCATTGCAATTAGAAACTACTCGAAACCCATCTTCTGCAATCTCCTCTTGTCGGGCAAGCTGATTAGCTATTTGATAAATATGTCCTATCAACTTATTATCCTCTTCTTTTAAATCTAGTAAAGTAGGAATATGTTTTTTAGGCAGAATTAGAAAATGGACTGGAGCTTGTGGTTCAATATCTTTAAAGGCAATTACATCTTCATCTTCATAAACAATCTCACTCTCCATTTCTCCAGCAATTATCTGACAAAAAATACAATCTTCCACCTCTCCACCTCCTTTCTAAGTTTTACTATTATTATTCTAAGCTACCAATTATTCTTCCTGCTTCTTGCTTTAATTTTACTTCAACCAATTGACCAGCTAGATCATCTGCCCCATCAACAAAAACTCGTAAATAATTATCAGTCAGCCCTGTCAATAATCCAGTCTTATAATCACGACTCTCTTCTAATAAGACTTCTAACTTCTGCCCAATAAATTGTTGTTGATAATTACGGGCCAACTCTGCTGTTAATTCTCTCAACTTCTTACTCCGTTTCTTCTTAACTTTAGAGTGAACTTGCTCTTTAAAACCTGCAGCAGGAGTTCCCTCTCGTTTAGAATACTTAAAGATATGAGCATCACTAAATTCAAGCTCTTTCATCAATTGATAAGTTTTTTCAAAGTCAGCTTCACTCTCCCCTGGAAATCCTACAATAACATCTGTTGTTATTGCAATCTCTGGCACCTGCTCTCTTATCATTACAATCATCTTCTTAAAATCAGCAACCTGATAAGGACGATTCATAGCTTTTAAGACCTTATCAGAACCACTTTGTAACGGCAAGTGGAGATGGCGACATAACTTTTCTGACTCAGCAATCAACTCAATTAACTCTTCACTAACCTCTGTCCCTTCAATTGAACTCAACCGAATACGTTCTAAACCTGCTATTGTTAATAACTCCTTAATTAACTTAACCAAATCGAGATTCTCTTTGTCAGCTCCATACTCTCCTAAGTGAATCCCTGTCAAAACAATCTCTTGAAAACCATGCTTGACCAACCGACCTGCTTCAGCCATTACATCATCTAACTCTCTACTCCGTAATGAACCCCGTGCATAAGGAATAATACAATAAGAACAAAACTGGTTACAACCTTCTTGGATCTTAATTGTTGCTCTAGTTCTTTCAGTGAAATTTTGAATAGGAACCTCTTCAAAAACTTCTTTTTCATCCATATCTTGAACAAAATTAAGTTGTTCTTTTGAGCTAATAGCCTGCTCAATAAACTCTACAATTTTACTACGTCCTTTAGTACCCACTACTAAATCAACTTCTGCTATCTCCATTACTTGCTCAGGATCTACCTGAGGATAGCAACCAACAACTGCAACTAAAGCATCAGGATTTCTACGCTTAGCTCGTCTAGTTATCTTACGTGACTTACTTGCCCCTTGCTTAGTTACAGTACAGGTATTAATTATGTAAATATCGGCCTCTCGCTTAAAGTCAACAATTTGATAACCTGGTTGCTCAAACTGAGCAATCATCGCCTCAGTATCATAACGATTGACCTTACATCCTAATGTATAAAAAGCAACCCGTTTCATAAAACACCTCCACTCAATTAACAATATACAGAAAGTAATTGCTCTTGCTTTATTTAATTATAAATTGTAACTATAATTTACAATTTATCCTAAATCTCCAGTTTGATATAATAACATTGATAAAGTAGCTAACCCTGCTGTTTCAGTCCTTAAAATACGCGACCCTAAACTGACAGGCTTAATTCCTGCTTCTTTGGCCCTCTCTACTTCTTGCTTACTAAAACCACCTTCTGGGCCAATAACAATCATCACTCTCTCCATCTTATTATTGCCTGCAATAACCTCTTTTAAACTTCCTTCTTCTTCTTCCCACGGTATCAAAGCAAGATCATACTCTTTAGCTAAAGAAATTATCTCTTCAAAGCCAACCAACTCTTTAACCTCTGGTATTTTAGCTCTACCAGACTGCTTAGCTGCTTCTTTAGCTATCTTCTGCCACCTTTTTTGACGTCTCTTAGCCTTACTAGGCTTCAATTTAACAATACTTCGTTCTGTCTCAACAGGTATAATCTCCTCAACACCTAACTCAGTCGTCTTTTGAGCAATCAAATCCATCTTTTTGCTCTTAGGTAATCCTTGTACCAAGGTCACTTTAGTATCAGGTTCTACTTTAGCTACAAAATCTTGGTGAACCTTCCCCTTCACAGATTTCTCTGTCAGTTCAACCAACTCTATAATATACTTCTTCCCTTCTCCATCAGCAACACTTATCTTATCACCAGAATCCAATCTTAAGGAACGAGTAATATGTCTAACATCCTGTCCAGTAATGGTAACTTCTCCATCAATTATAGCTGTTGGTTTAACAAAAAAATGATGCATTTTATCCTCTCCTATCATAGCTATAAGCTATCAGCTTTCAGTCGTCAGCAAAAACCTAAATAGGGGCACGACGTGTCGTGCCCTTACAAAAAATATCATTCTGCAAATAAAAAGTTAAACTTAATTGATATACAGTGGCACTTTTCGTTCGTAAAAGAATGTGTTTTTGTAGGGGCGACTATCCGTGGTCGCCCGTGATTTAACATGGGCAGGCACAGAGACCTGCCCCTACAAATATCATTTCTACCCGCCAAATCAAAAGTGCCATAATATTATAATAAACTTTTGCGTTTTATCAGTTACTAGCACTCCCAACAACTGTCACCCATTCATTCTTCTGGATTATTTCTTCAACTTTAAATTGATATTCTTCTAATCTTTCCTTAACTCTATCCAACTTTTCTTCAACAATTCCTGATAAAATAAACTTTCCGCTGGATTTAAGAACCTTATTTAGATCAGGAATTAAATCTAGGATTATATGTGGTAAAATATTAGCAATTACCAAGTCATAATCTTGATCCACAACTTTAACTAAATCCCCTTCTAAAAATTCTATCTCGTCTGCTATTTGATTCAACTGAGCATTCTCTTGCGCTGCTGTAATAGCTACCGGGGAAATATCAACTCCCACAGTAGCACTAGCTTCTAACTTAGCCGCAGCAATAGCCAAAATTCCCGTTCCTGTCCCAATATCTAAACAATTCGCTCCTGCTGCAAGGTATTTCTCAATCATTTCTAAACAGGAGGTAGTCGTTTCATGTTGGCCCGTTCCAAAGGCCTGCCCTGGATCGATCTCAATTATGATCTCATCTGTACTGGCTTGATAGTCCTCCCAAGTTGGCTTAATTACAATCTTTTCGGTCACCTTAAGTGGTTTAAAGTTCTCTTTCCAATTGTTGGCCCAATCCTCTTCTTGCAATTGACTTACTTTTAATTTAGCATTACCAATATCTAAATTATAATCTTTTAAATTAGTAATTTTGGCCTTCAATTCAACAAGCTTTTGTGACGAAAAAGAATCCTCTTCACAATAAGCTTTAATTAAAATTTCATCTTCATCCCCTTCAGATAATTCTTCCTTAAAAATACTTTCAATTCCAAATTTATCTAAAAGATTAGTAATCGCTGCAAAAGCTTGATGAGTCGTTCTAATCTCTAATTCTTTCCATTTCATCTCAATTACCTCACTTTACATGCCAAAAGCATCTTTAATTTTTTGCAGAAATCCTTTCTGTTCAGGGTTTATCTCTTCACCACTTATATCAGCAAATTTTCTTAATAATTCTTTCTGCTCTTGATCCAACTTTTCAGGGATTACAACCTTAACTTTAATATGCTGATCTCCACGTCCTCTTCTATTCAAATGAGGGACTCCTTTACCTTTTAACCTAAAAGAAGTTCCTGGTTGAGTTCCTTCAGGAATTTCAAACTTGACTCGACCATCCAACGTTGGAACTTTAATCTCATCTCCTAAAGTAGCTTGCACAAAGCTAATAGGAACTTCACAGATTATCTCATCACCTTTTCTTTCAAAGATTTCATGAGGTTTAATATTAATTACAATATATAAATCCCCATTAGGCCCACCATTCTTACCTGCTTCACCTTCTCCTGTCATTCTCAGTCGAGAGCCATCATTAACACCCGCTGGAATATCAACTGTTATCTTTCTTCTTTTCTTTATTTTTCCTTGACCATTACAATTAGAACATGGATTATTAATAAATTTCCCAGTTCCATTACAGCGATCACAAGTACTTTTCTGAACCATCTGACCAAATGGAGTATTCTGTTTAAACTTAATTTCACCTGTTCCTTTACATTTAGCACAACTTTCTACATCTTCATTGCTTTGAGCTCCAGAACCATTGCAACTAGAGCACTTCTCTGTACGAGGAATAGTTATTTCTTTTTCTGCTCCAAAAGCAGCTTCTTCAAATTCAACAGTCAAATTATATTTCAAATCTGCTCCTTTACGGGGGGCATTCTTACGGCTACCTCCTCTGCCTCCACCAAAAAACATATCAAAAATATCATCAAAACCACCACCAAAACCACCTTGACCACTAAAACCGCCTTGACCAAATCCTCCATCTTGATCTACACCAGCATGGCCAAATTGATCATATCTAGCCCTCTTTTCTTTATCACTTAGTACTTCATATGCTTCTGCTACTTCTTTAAACTTCTCTTCTGCATTAGGATGATCACTTACATCGGGATGATATTTTTTAGCTAATTTCCGATATGCTTTCTTAATCTCTTTCTTATCAGCATTACGATCAACACCTAATAATTCATAATAATCTTTCTTAGCCATTTCACTCACCACCTTTAAAATAATTGGTCATAAAAACAGAGTCAAAGCCAAATTTTTTGGCTTTGACTCTACTAAATCCAAGTTAGTTCAGATTATTTTTATTATTCATCATCAACCTCTTCATAATCTACATCTACCACATCATCATCTTCTTGCTGTTGAGCTCCAGTATCTCCTGCTCCTTGTTGAGCTTGCTCTGCTTGTTGATACATTTGAGTTGTTAATTCATGTAGCTTTTGACTTAATGCCTCTTGTTTTTCTTTAATCTGCTCAACATCAACTTCATTTGGATCGATATTGTGCAGATCAACACCTTCTAAAACTTCTTTCAGTTCATCTTTAGCAGTTTCAATTTCATCTACTACAGATTGATCAACTTGCTCACCAGCTTCTTCTAATGTTTTTTCAACCTGATGTACCAAACTATCTGCACCTGTCACTGTTTCAACTGCTTCCTTCTTCTTTTTATCTTCTTCTGCGTGCTCTTCAGCTTCTCTAACCATCTCTTCTATCTCTTCTTCTGATAATCCTGTTTCAGATTTAATTGTGATATCCTGTTCATTTCCTGTCCCCTTATCTTTAGCAGAAACATGAACAATACCATTATCATCTATCTTGAAAGATACCTCAATTTGAGGTACTCCCCGTGGTGCAGGTGGAATATCTGTCAATTGAAATCTGCCAAGGGTTTTATTATCTCTGGCCATCTCTCTTTCTCCCTGCAAAACATGGATATCAACCGTTGTTTGGTTATCAGCAGCAGTAGAGAAAACCTTACTCTTCTCAGTTGGGATTGTAGTATTGCGATCAATTAACTTAGTGAATACTCCTCCCATTGTTTCAATTCCTAAGGATAAAGGAGTCACATCTAATAAAACTATATCATCAACTTCATCATTTAAGACCCCACCTTGAATAGCAGCACCCATTGCTACACATTCATCTGGATTAATTCCCTTATTTGGAACCTTACCGATCTTATTTTCAACTGCCTCCTGTACCGCTGGAACTCGAGTAGAACCACCGACCAATAAAACTTGGTCGATCTCAGATTTAGATAAACCTGCATCATTTAATGAACGCTGAGTCGCTTTTATTGTTTGATCAATTAATCCAGAAATCATCTTTTCAAACTGTGCTCTTGTAATGTCTACATCTAAATGCCTTGGCCCTTCTTCAGTCTGAGTAATATATGGTAAGTTAACATTTGTTGTTGCTACACCAGATAATTCTATTTTTGCCTTTTCTGCTGCATCTTTTAGACGTTGTAAAGACATCTCATCTTTTCTTAGATCGATTCCATGTTTCTTTTCAAACTCTTGTGCAAGATAGTCGATGATTTTTTCATCAAAATCATCTCCACCAAGCTTATTATCACCATGAGTGGCAACTACTTCAAATACACCACCACCAAGTTCTAAAATAGAGACATCAAAAGTACCTCCCCCAAGATCATAAACTAAAACCGTTTGGTCTTTATCATCATCTAAACCATAAGCTAAAGAAGCTGCAGTCGGCTCATTAATAATCCTTTCTACTTGCAACCCTGCAATCTTCCCTGCATCTTTAGTAGCTTGTCGCTGAGCATCACTAAAATAAGCAGGAACTGTAATTACAGCTTTTTCTACCTTTTCTCCTAAATAATCTTCAGCATAACTTTTCAACTCCTGCAAAATCATAGCAGACACTTCTTGTGGGGTTCGATCCTTTCCACCCAATTCTACTTTATAATCTTCCCCCATATGCCTTTTAATAGATTGTACTGTCTGTTCAGGATTAGTAATTGCCTGCCGCTTAGCAGGTTCTCCAACCAACCTCTCATCCTTTTTAGAATAACCTACTACTGAAGGAGTCGTTCTTGCTCCTTGTTTATTAGGAATAACTTTAGGTTCTCCACCTTCTATAACTGAAACACAAGAATTAGTTGTTCCTAAATCAATACCAATTATTTTACCCATTTTTCCATCATCCTCCTTATACTAACATTATATTTTATATTTTTATCAATCTATTGATATCTCAATTAACTTCCAGTTATTTAATTAAGGTTATATTTCTATATGTAAAAGTTAACTTACTCTGCTACTTTAACCATTGCTGCTCTAAGTAATGTACCCTCAAATAAGTATCCTTTCTGCATCTCATCTACAATTATTCCAGAGTCATATTCTTCACTCTCTACCTTACCTACTGCTTCATGATAGTTCGGATCAAATTCTTCTCCAACTGTTTTAATCTCTTCAATACCATTAGTAGTTAACACTTTAAGCAATTGCTTATAGATCATCTCTACTCCTTCTAATAACTCAGAAAAATCATCACTATTTTTAGAACTTGCCAAAGCACGTTCAAAGTTATCAATTACAGGTAATACTTCTAAAATAAGGTTTTTGTTCGCATTGCTGACTATCTTCTTTTTTTCCTTAGCCATTCTTTTTTTATAATTAGCAAAATCGGCCTTCAACCTCTTAACTCGCTTCAAATACTTCTCTTTCTCCTCTTTTGCAGATACTACTTCTTTTTCTAAATCTTTAATTTCTTCTTCTAACTCTTCAATTACACCTTTAGAATCTACTTCTTCAGCAATAACATCATCCATTTTATCCTCATCTTCTACTCCATCTTTTCTGACTTGCTTATCTTCAACCTCTCCAGCTTGCTCTTGCTGAAGTTCTCCCTTTTTTTCTTCCTCTCCCATCGTTACACCTACTTTCTCACTATTGATTTGTTAATATATTACTCAAGATCTCAGCCACATACTTAACAGAACCTACTACTTTAGAATACTCCATTCTAGTTGGCCCTAATACTCCTATCTTCCCAATTGGTCTATCATTTAAATGATAAGTAGCAATTACCATACTACAATCTTTAATTTCTTCAAAACTATTTTCACTTCCGATCAATATTTTAAGCTCTGAACTACCTTCATAATTTGCTAATACATCACGTAGTAATTTTTTTTGCTCCAAAATTTCTAATACAGTTCGTAACTTTTTAACATCACTAAATTCAGGCTGATCTAATATATAAGCAGTTCCTCCTAAATATATTTTCCCAGATGTAGAAAAATTATTCTCAAATATCTCCTTTTTCAGTAGTTTTAATTTCTCAGCCAAATCAAACCTACTAATAAGTTGCTTATTAATTTCATCTAGTAATTGGTCGTTTATCTGATGTAACGATAAACCATACAACCTTTCATTTAAAAAACGTGATATATTATCCAACTCTTCTGAAACAATAGCAACAGGAGTATCTATAACTTTATTTCTAATTAATCCTGTATCAGTAACCAATACCATTAAGATTTTCTTGCTTGCAATCGGAACTAATTGCAAATGACGAAAGATACTCTTTTTAATCTGAGGACTTAGTACTAATGATGTATATTCTGTTAAATCAGATAACATCTGTGATGTATGTTGAATTAACTCTTGAATCCCATCTTTTCTAGATGAATATTTCTCCTCAATTAATTTCATTTTCTGTTTGGAAACTCTCTTTGAATTCATCAAAGTATCAACATAAAATCTATACCCTTTATCAGATGGTACTCTCCCAGCAGAGCGATGGGGCTGTTTTAAATAACCTGCCTCTTCTAAATCAGCCATTTCATTCCTGATTGTCGCCGAACTGACTCCAAAATCATACTTACGGGCCAATGTTCGAGAACCTATTGGCTCAGCTGTAGTCACATATTCATTGATGATGACCTTCAAAATCTTCTTTTTTCGCTCCGTCATCTCCAGCACAACCACCACTCCTTTTATGTTAGCACTCGAGGCTATCGAGTGCTAATAGCATGTTATAATTAAAATATCATTTACTTGATCATTTGTCAAACAGAATAATTTTAAATTATTTTAAATTAGCTGGATTTTACTCTTGAAATCAGTAATATACTCCTATAATAAAACCTATACTTAACTCAAAATAAAATTAGCTAATACTTGATTAGCTAGCAAGAAACCTTGCTCAGTCAATACCATTCTATCATTTTTAAATTCAATCAGACCTTGTACTAATAACTTATCAACTTCTGGTTGATATAAATCAAAGATAGAAATTTGATGCCTCTTTTCAAATTTAGCCAGTGATATTCCAGACTTTAACCTCAAACCTAAAATTATAGTCTCTTCTATCTTTTCTAACCGATTCAACTTCTGGTAATCAGCCCAAGGTAGTTGATCCTGTTCAATTTGTTGGCAATACTGACAAATATCTGCTAAATTATAACCACGTCCCTGCCCATCACAAAAGTATGCTCCTGGGCCAAGGGCCAAATAAGGTTCATTTTTCCAATAAATCTGGTTATGAATCGATTCTGCTCCTTGCTTTGCAAAATTAGAGATCTCATACTGTTGATATCCTTCCTTAGCCAATATTTGTAATGTTTTGTTGTACATCGCTAAATCTAGTTCTTCTTCACAATAATCTATCTTTCCTTGTTGTAATTGTTGAGCAAAAACTGTTCCCTCTTCAATCTTCAAATTATACGTAGCTAAATGTTCAGGCTCAAACTGACAAGCTTGAGTTAAGCTTTCCTCCCAATCTATTAGAGATTGACCAGGCAGAGCAAACATTAAATCAAAATTAAGGTTAGAAAATCCTATCTCTCTTGCTAAATTAAAAGCTGTAATTGCATCTTGAGCCGTATGCTTTCTACCTAATCTCTGTAACAGCTGGTCATCAAAAGACTGCACCCCAAAGCTTAATCTATTGACTCCATTTTCTTTTAATAATTTTAACTTCTGAGTAGTAACTGTTTCAGGGTTGGTTTCGACAGTAATCTCAATTCCAGACTGACAATCAAATCTTTGATAACACTTATTTAAAATTGAAACCAACTGCTGCCCCGATAAAATACTAGGCGTCCCACCACCAATAAATATACTCCTGATCTCAGGAGTATATTTATTAGCTATCAACTCTATTTCTTTCTGTAAAGCTTGTAAGAATCTCTGTAATAAACCTTCTTTAATTTTAACTGAATTAAAATCACAATAATAACATTTAGAACTACAAAAGGGAATATGAATGTATAAGGCAAATTTATTCATTAAATAAGCTCCTTAATCTATCTCTAATACTGACATAAATGCCTCTTGTGGAATATCAACACTACCAACCTGTTTCATTCGTTTCTTACCCTCTTTTTGCTTTTTAAGCAACTTCTTCTTTCGAGAAACATCTCCCCCATAACATTTTTGGAGTACGTCCTTACGCTTGGCCCTGATTGTTTGACGAGCAATAATATCATTACCAATAGCAGCCTGTACTGGCACTTTAAACATCTGTTCAGGAATATTCTCTTTCAATTTCTTAGTCAATTCACGACCAATTTCGTAGGCAAAATCACGATGAACTATACAAGATAACGCATCCACCGATTCTTTATTGACTAAAATATTCAATTTAACTAAATCTGCTTCTTGATAACCTTTAAATTCATAGTCAAAAGTAGCATAACCTCTAGTATTAGACTTTAATTTATCAAAAAAATCAAGAACAATCTCACTCAACGGAAGATCATAAGTTAATTTTACTCTAACCTGATCTAAATACTCCATATTCTTAAATTGACCCCTTTTATCTTGGGCCAACTCCATTGCTGAACCAACATACTCCTCTGGCAATAAAATCTGAGCTTCCACAATCGGCTCCTCAATCTTTTCAATCTGATGCTTATCAGGCATATTGGCTGGATTTTCAACCTTTAATACCTCTCCATTCTCGTGATGGACATTATAAATTACACTAGGAGCAGTAGTCACTAAATCTAAATCATATTCTCGTTCTAGCCTTTCTTGAATAATCTCCATATGCAATAACCCTAAAAATCCAGTTCGATAACCAAACCCTAAAGCTTCAGAAGTCTCTGCTTCAAATGTCAAAGATGCATCATTGAGCTGTAATTTTTCTAAAGCATCCCGTAAAAGATCATAATCTTTACCATCTACTGGGTATAGACCACAAAAGACCATCGGCTTAGCAGGCTGATAACCTGGCAATGGCTCTTCAGTAGGATCATTAGCATCAGTAATAGTGTCTCCAACCTGAGCATTCTTAACATCCTTAATGCTAGCTGCTACATACCCTACCTCTCCTACTGATAATTGCTCTGCCTTCTTCATTTGAGGACTGAACGTACCTACTTCACTAACCTCAAAAACTGTATTCGTAGCCATCATCTTAATCTCCATCCCCGGCTTAATTGCTCCATCAACTACTCTATAATAAGAGATTACTCCTCGATAAGGATCATATAAAGAATCAAAGATTAATGCTTTTAACGGCTTGTCCTTTTCTCCAGAAGGTAAAGGAATCCTATCGACAACCGCTTCTAATACATCTTTAATACCTATCCCTTCAATAGCACTAGTTAAGATTGCTTCATCAGGATCAATCCCAATATCAATTAACTCTTCTTTAACCTTATCTGGATTAGCATTAGGCAGATCAATCTTATTAATGACAGGAATTAGCTCTAGATCATTCTCTAATGCCATATAAATATTCGCTAAAGTCTGTGCTTCAATTCCTTGAGCAGCATCTATGACCAATAAAGCTCCCTCACAAGCAGCTAAACTTCTAGATACTTCATAAGAAAAGTCAACATGACCAGGAGTATCTATCAAATTCAAGATATAATCCTCTCCATCATCAGCTTGATAACTCATCCTCACTGCTTGTGCCTTGATAGTAATTCCCCGTTCCCTTTCTAAATCCATCGTATCTAATAACTGCTCTTCCATCTCCCTTTCGGATATAGTTCCTGTAAACTCCAGTAATCTATCCGCTAAAGTAGATTTTCCATGATCAATATGTGCAATAATCGAAAAATTTCTGATATTCTCTTGCTTAACTGTACCCATCCTGGCCCTCCTTATTATCTATATAAATTAAATTTAACTTTTTCACTTAGTCATTTAGAGTCTAGAAAAAAACTTAGTTTAATCATATTGAAGAAAATTATTGATTCAATTTATAGAATTCATTATATAATTATAACACTCCCTTTGTTATTAATCAAGATAGTAAATTTTCTTCTAAATCCCTTGTTCAATCATACTAGCAATTACATCTGCAAATAGATCCATTGCTCTTTTCGCCTCTTCAAGGGTATTCTCAGTCCCTCCTACCTCCAATAACAAAGCATGTGGATGAAGGTGTTGATTATATCGTCGATTATCAATCAACTTAACTTCCCTTAATAAGCCAGGATACTTCCTTTCCATCTGATGGGCCAACCGTTTAGCAAACTCAAAATTCTTCTGCCATTCCGAATGAGGAAGACCATAATTATTATTAGTCACAACAATCATAACCTTAGCTACTTCTTCCCCATCAATCGTAGTTGTTGTTAAATCTTTAGTAGCATTAGGGATGGCATCACGATGGATATCAAATAACATCTCTAACTCAGAATTCTCTTCTATCATCTTCTCTCCTGTTTCTAAGGATCTGATATATGATCTAGCATAAGTTCGGTCATGAACTTCAGTCGAATGAGCAACTGGAATATTATAATATTTTTTCAACCTTTCAGTTAAATGCTTCCCTACTGCTACTACATCCCCTTTTTCGCCTGGTAGTGCTCGGAAATCATTGGTTGGATCTTCATAATTCTCTGCTGTATGAGTATGATAAATACCTACAACTGGAGTAGTAAATTCTTGCCCCCTATCACCACCAATATCTTCTTTTCTTTTAATCTCTAACTCCTCTAAATAGTTTAATAGGTTTTTCGTTTCTGAGTCATCACCTTGTGATGTTGACTTCTGTTGTGAAAGCTTTATCTCAACTCGCTCATCTTGATGGCTACTTTCTGTCTCTAACTTCTCTTGCTCATTATTCATCTCTTCCATGCTAGATGAACTAACCTTTCTTACCTCTTTTTGCCTCCCCTCTTTATTAAAAAATGAAGGAGGTAATCCCACTATAAAATTAAAAACAATATCAGTTTTAGATACTACCTCTTCTAAAACTAAATTTGGACTGACCCTGACAACTGGAAAACCTTTCTTTAAAACAAGTTTTGAATGAAAATCATCTAAATATACTAATTCAAGCAAATAGTAGGATAAATTACTCTCCTTAAAAAACTCTCCTAGAGGTATCCTCTTAACTGAAAAATTATATTTATTAATTATTAGGGTACCAAAAATTAATAATAAAATAGCATAAAGTATAAGTACACTAATTAGAAAGTTAGAGCGATTTTTGAACATAAATACCACTTCCTATTTTTTGTATCATTACTAAATAAAGCTATCCACTGGTAACTTCAATCATCTAACACATCTAAAAACAATTTTCCTAACTATAAAAAATTTATGTGCTTTAGAATAAATTTATAACCTTAAAGCAAAGCATTTAATATTGAAAAATCATTAATAAATATTTTAAAAATAAAAAAAGCTCTAATCTCAGCTGAGATTAGAGCTTTTTTTATTTTATAAATTTTATTGTAAATATAATGACACATCTTCTGCTTTAATATCTGGATGTAAAGCTACATTAATTCCTCCTGCTAGTATTCTACTAATATCACCGATCAACTTATCAATTCCTTTTGGTGTTACTATTAAATCACCTAAAAATGGCTGCAAAATCTCTCCAATTAACTGTTCAGAAATATTATTTTGTTGGATCATCTGTTGTACTTCACCAGCAACATTCTGATTATTTGCTAGATGGTTAATAGTATCATTAACTATATTAACAGAATTGATTACTGTAGGCATTCCCATTGCAATTACAGGAACCCCCATATCTTCTTCAGTAATCCCAATTCTCTGCTTTCCTAATCCAGAGCCAGGATAAATTCCTGTATCACTAATCTGAATTGTTGAAGCTAATCTAGAACTTTCTCTAGCAGCTAAAGAATCAATTGCAATTATTAGTTGAGGATGAACTCGATCAACTACCCCTCGGATAATTTCTGCTGTTTCAATTCCTGTTAATCCTAAGACACCTGGAGATAATGAGCAGACAGATCTCATTCCTTCTCTCGAATCTTGAGGTGCATCATCATATAAATGACGAGTAACTAATAAATGATGAGAAACTCTTGGCCCTAAGGCATCTGGAGTTGTATTCCAATTCCCTAAACCAATTACTAAGATTGTTTCTTCACCATTATTTTGACCAAGTGAGGAAGAGTCCATAATATTATTGAGTTCATTAGCCACTACCCCACTAAGATATTCATGAACCTGGCGATCCCCAGACCGAAAATCTTCAGATTCAATCGTAACATAATTACCAGGAGACTTTCCTATTTGTTGCCCAGCTTGTTCATTTAAAACTTCTACTCTAGTAATTTTAGCATGGTCAACCTCAGTTTCATCAAGAGTGACTCCAGATATTTCTCCCCCTGTTCTCTCTATAGCTATATTTCTAGATTCAACTGCTAAATCTGTTAATGATGCTAAATTATCCATTTAATTTCCTCCTTTATTTTCATCGTAATTGCGTTGGCACGAATGCATCAATAATTCCAATTGTCAATGCTGCTAATAAAGCCCCAATTACAGTCACTGACATACCTGCTACTAAATATTGAGTGGCATAAATCACAACAGCAGCTGTAATAAATCCAATTATCCCTCGCCCCTGAGGAGATATATCTTCTCCCAATACACTTTCCAATAAATATCCTATGAGAGCAATTACAACAGCAGCAATTAAAGCATTAGTAAACCCAATTACTTCTACACCTGGCAACAAAAAACCTATTCCTAATAGTACAAAAGCAGAGACAATTAATCTGACTATTGCTCCTACCCAGTCTACCATATTTTATCTCCTCCTTTTCAGTTATAGTTATCATAACCAGTTTTATTTTCTCTATTCATTAATAGTAATTGATACTTATTTATACAAATTAAATTCTTAAATTCTAATCTTCATCTTGCGTTTTAAATAATTGTATGATACAATTTATATGCTTAGCAAAGAAGATGATAATTAAATCAATATACATATATAAGGAGGTGACCGAAATGCCAACTTCTGAATCTGCAAAGAAAAGAGTTAGAGTTACTAAAAAGAAGACTGAACTTAATCGCCAGCGAAAAGAAGAGGTTAAGCTTGCTATTAAAGACTTTGAAGAAGCAGTAGCAGCTGGTAATGTAGAATTGGCTGAAGAAAAGCTAAAAGAAGCTAAAAAGACTATTGATAAATCTACTAATAAAGGTCTGTTCCATAAAAATACTGCTGCACGCAAAAAATCTAAGTTAGATAGAAAATTTAATAAATTAACTGCTTAAGTTAGATTAATTAAGAGGTGTTATCTGATATCAGATAACACCTCTTTATATTTTATAAATAGCTAAAATTTTAAAAAAATAATCTTTAATTTCATTAATCTCAAACTTTAATAATCATTCTAGAAGTTTCTAGTATGAATTAAATTCTAAATCAACAAACTAGAAGTACAAGATAAACAAGGAGGTGAAAGAGATGAGCATTCGCAACAATAGTAACCGTTTAGTCAATCCTATGGCTAGACAAGCACTTGATAAATTCAAATTAGAAGCTGCACAAGAGTTAAATGTTTCTAATGAGTATAAATCTGGTTATTGGGGCAACATCACTTCTCGTGAATGCGGTTCTGTTGGAGGACAGATGGTTAAAAAGATGGTTGAACAGTATGAAAATCAATTGGCTAATGGCACTACTACTCAAATTACTAATTAATCATTAATATTTTAAACTAATAATCATAAAAGGAGATGAAATAAATGAGTATTCGTAACAATAATAATCGATTAGTTAATCCTATGGCTAGACAAGCTCTTGATAAATTTAAATTAGAGGCTGCACAAGAGTTAAATGTTTCTGATGAGTATAAATCTGGTTACTGGGGTAATATCACTTCTCGTGAGTGTGGATCTGTTGGAGGACAGATGGTTAAGCAAATGGTTGAACAATATGAAAACCAACTAGCTAATGGTAATGGAAGTGCTCCTCAAGCACAAGCTACTAATGCACAAAACCAACAAAATCAATAATCAAACTAATATTATAAAAGGAGATGAGACAAATGAGTATTCGTAACAATAATAATCGATTAGTTAATCCTATGGCTAGACAAGCTCTTGATAAATTTAAATTAGAGGCTGCACAAGAGTTAAATGTTTCTGATGAGTATAAATCTGGTTACTGGGGTAATATGACTTCTCGTGAATGTGGATCTGTTGGAGGACAGATGGTTAAGCAGATGGTTGAACAATATGAAAATCAATTAGCCAATGGTAATGGAAGTGCTCCTCAAGCACAAGCTACTACTAATCAAAATGGAGCTCCTACAACTAATGCTACTCAAGCTACCAATGAACAAAATCAAAACGGAAATGGTCACAACCTAAGTCAAAAAGCTGGTAAATTTGAGCCACAAGGATAATTTAAAACTAAAAAACAATATAATAAGCGGTGCTTTAAAGCACCGCTTATTATAATTTAGGAGGGATATAAATGAGGAAAAAATTATTAATTTTTAGTCTTGTTTTATTTGGCTTACTTTCTTTAAATTTAGAGTTTGCAACTGCAAGATCAGAACATGAAGGGCAAAAACTATGTATCGTTCAACAAGGAGATAGCTTATGGCAGATTTCAAGAAGACACCGAGTCAATTTTAGGAGCTTAATAAGAAACAATGATCACTTTGAAAATCCAGACTTAGTTCACCCTGGAAATAGAGTCTACCTTCCACCAGAGGCTGAAGATACTGAAGATGAACCGGTAACGGAAGAAGAAGTTCTACCACCTGAAGAGGAAGTGGAAGAAGAACCAACAGAAAGAGAACCACCAGTAGAAGATGACAATATTGCTGCTTATGAAGCTGAAGTGGTAGAATTAGTTAATGTTGAAAGAGAAAAAGAAGGTCTAGAACCTTATCAGCATAACCAACAGGTATCACAGGTAGCTCGTAGAAAATCTGAAGATATGAGAGATAACAACTATTTTAGCCATCAATCTCCAACTTATGGCTCCCCTTTTGATATGTTAGAACAATATAATGTTGAATTTAGAGCAGCAGGAGAAAACATTGCCAAGGGCCAAAGAAGTCCTACACAGGTTGTTAGAAGTTGGATGGATTCACCAGGTCACAGAAGAAATATCTTAAGTCAAGAATTTACCGAAATTGGTGTTGGCTATGCTCAAAACGGAAATGGAGAAACTTATTGGACACAGATTTTTATTAGACCCTAGGTATAAGATTAAGTCTAAGACTAAGTTTAAGTAAATCCTAACAAACAATTAATCCCTGCTTGCAAACAGGGATTAATTTTTTTAATCTAGAAAAGTCTGATAGCTGTATTGTTGTCCATCCGTTGTCATAATAACCGCTCCATTCTGATCATTTCTTAATAGCTTTATTCCTCTTTGTTTAAATCGCTCAATTACTGTTGGATGTGGATGGCCGTAGTTATTATCTCCAACCTGAATAACTGCTAATTCAGGATTGACTTGTTTAATAAACTCTTCAATGCTAGAGCTAATGCTACCATGATGAGCTACCTTCAATACAAGACTTTCTAAATCAAACCCTTGCTTAAGCAACCTTTTCTCAGCTTCTTTTTCTATATCTCCAGTCAATAAGAGATTAAATTGATCATAAATAGCTTTTAACACTAAAGAGTTATTATTTGCTGCACTCTCTTCTAATAATGGAAAGGTTGGCCCTAAAACCTCAATCTCTAAAGGCCAGATTTTTATATCATCACCTGCAACTAATTGATTATGTTCGATTCTATTTCTCTCTAGCTTCTCTCTAACTTTAACCTCTAATTCACTCTTTTTAATATTAGGAGGATAAAGGACTTGATCGATAGCAAAATTTTTAATTAATGGTTTCATTCCACCAGCATGGTCCCAATGAAAATGAGAAATCAAAATCGAATCTAAGCTCCTAATTCCTCTACTTCTCAGATACTGCTTTATTTCTACTCCTTCCTCTCCTGTATCAACCAATACTCTTTGACCAGTTGGTAAACTTAAATAAATAGCATCCCCTTGTCCAACATCAAAAAAGATAATCTTAAGGTGTTGCTGATTATTAAAGCCAAATTGAAATATCAAAATCAAGAGCAAACTTAAACTGATAATCAGCTTTCTTTTATTCCTAAATTGACTGATAGAGAATGAATCCGATTTTAAGTGTTTGATTAGATAATAGATTAAAAGATAATAAATAATAATTGTAATTAGAGCAGGTCTAGCAATTGAAACTGTCGTCCATAAATTATCAATCAACAACCTAACTAACAATTGGCTCAAATCTAACAAACCTTCAATAATACTAGCTATTACAATACCGCCAGCGCTCCAGATAAATACTACAATTAAAAAAAGCAGACCAAGCCATAATACAACTGTAATCAAGGGTGTTAATAATAAATTAGCTAGCACACTTATTATCGAAATTTGATTAAAGTAATAAACCAAAATAGGTAATAAACCAATCTGAGCAGCTATCGATGCTGCTAATAAATTATTAACCTTTGAACAAAAAGGGAGCTTGATACTAATTAAAGGAGTTAAGTAGCTGATAGCTATTACTGCCCCAAATGATAACTGAAAGCTAACTGTAAATAGACTCCATGGGTTAATTACTAAAATAATTAATGCTACTCCCGCCAACAAATTATAGATATCTACCCTGCGTTTTAAAAGTTTCCCCCATAAGATTAAACTGATCAAGATAACAGCACGCAAAGCTGGTAGTTGCCAACCAGTAAGTAATAGATAACTACTTAGAACTAAAAGATTTAAAATAAAAATAATCCTTTCAGATAATTTCAGCTTCTTACAGATAAAATAAATTATATAACTAAGTAACCCGATATGAAAACCAGAAATAACTAACAAATGACTTAACCCTACTTCTCTAAAATCATTCTCAACTTCTGGTGGTAATAATGATTTATTCCCTAATAATAATGCCTGCAGAATATAATTATTTGGTGTAGAGAAGTAGTCATCAAGTAGTTGATTAATTTGACCTCTTAAATTGAAAATTTGTTTTAGAAAAAAGTTTACTCTTCTTCCAATCTGTTTTATTTGAGAAGTGGAGTTGAGATGTCCGAGAGCATAAATTCCATTTCTTTTAAGGTAATCTCGATATGAAAAGCCTCCTGGATTTCTCTTGCGAGGGGCCAACTCTAATTCAGTCTCAATCCTAACTAGATCACCATAATTTAATTTCTCTTCAGCATCAGTCCAATCAAATAGTAGAACTTTTTGCTGGCTACTCAAATCAAAATCAATTACCTGTAAATCACTCAAAAGATACCTCATTCCTTGATGAGTCTTTTCCACTTCTACAACTCGCCCTTCAATCTCTACTCTTTCTCCTAATATCTCTCCTAAAGGTTCATTTTGCCATGTTAATTCAATACTCCCTAAATAAATTATTCCTATTAAAAAGATTAATAGCCAGCTAATAACCATTAATTTAGAAGAACGTCGATAAAACAATACGATAAAGAAAACAGATAACAAAATAGTTAAGATTTGAACTACTAATAGTAATTCATTATTCATTGCGAGATAATACGCAGAAACCAAACCACTGACCAAAGCACTACAAATTATAACTAATGGTCTATCTACTTTCATTTCAATATGTAATCTGACTCTTTAAATTATCAAAAGTCTTACTCCCAATCCCAGATACCTGCTTTAATTCAGTCAATTCACTGAAACCACCATTTTGGCGTCGATACTCTATAATTTGCTCAGCCAAAGCAGGGCCAACTCCTTGTAATGTTTCTAACTCTTTTTGAGTAGCAGCATTAATATTAAGCTTACTACCAACCATATTAACATCTACTTCATCATAACTAGTACTACCTTGATATGGAATCATTATTCTAGTTCCATCCCTTAACTGCTCTACAAGATTGATTGTATTCAAGTCAGCCTCAGCAGTTGGCCCGCCTGCTTGTTCAATAACTTGATATAACCTTGTTCCTACTTCAATTTTATAAACCCCTGGTTCAGCAACTGCTCCCCCTAAATGAATAAATATCTTCTCCTCTTCTTCTTTCTGCTTTAATAATTCTTCTTCTTTTTCAATCTCAAGCTCTCTTTTTGTACTAGAACTAATTTCAATAGACTTCTGTGAATTCAATTGATTATTTCTAACAACTAACATTATACCAACTATCATAACAGTAATGAGTAATCCTATTAAGACTAAATCATCTTTTTTTAATTTCATTAAATCTCACCTCGTTCATATTTTTTCCTGTTATGATTTATTTATACAATTTTAAGGCGAACTTAAATATCATATCTATTAATTTAACAGCTAATTTCATAATTGATATAATGTGACACTTTTCGTTCGTAAAAGAATGTGTTTTTGTAGGGGCGACTCTCCGTGGTCGCCCGTGATTTAACATGGGCAGGCACAGAGACCTGCCCCTACAAATATCATTTCTACCCGCCAAATCAAAAGTGCCATAATATTGTAATAAAACTTCACTTCAACTCTTTAAAAATTAACTCATGTGCTTTAATACGATTCAACTAATATACAAATAAAAAAACCATGTACTTATAAGTACATGGTCAACTATAATTATTTACTTAACTACCAAGTTAACTAACTTCTTTGGAACAACAATCTCTTTAATGATCTCTTTCCCCTCTAAATACCGCTGCACATTCTCCTGTTCCTTTACAACCTCTTTTAACTTATCTTCTTTAATATCAGCAGCTACTTCTACCTTATCTCTAACCTTACCATTAACCTGAATTACAATTGTGATTTCGTCCTTCTTAATTGCCTCATCATTATATTCGGGCCAACTTTGTTGATGAACACTCTCCTCATATCCTAACTGAGACCATAACTCCTCTGTCATATGTGGAGCAAATGGAGCTAAAAGTAGAATAATTTGCTCAATAACCTCTCTTAACAACTGATAATTAAGCTCACCAAAATCATTTAAATATTTATAAACACTATTTACCACTTCCATAATAGCACTAATAGCTGTATTCAACTGCTTTCTTTCTCCAATATCAACTGTTACATTCTTAATCGCAACATGTAATTGGCGATGTAGCTCTTTATCAGCTTCTGTTGTTATCTCAAAACCTTTACTTACACCTTTAATCTCTTCAATATTTTGGGCAACCAATCTCCAAACTCGATTTAAGAACCTCTCTGCTCCCTCTACCCCTTCATCATTCCAATCTAAATCCCTTTCTGGAGGGGCAGCAAATAAGATAAATAAACGTGCTACATCAGCACCATAATTATCTAGGATTTCTAGAGGATCAACAGTATTTCCTTTAGACTTGGACATTTTAGCTCCATCAAGTAATACCATTCCCTGAGTTAATAGATCATCAAAAGGTTCTTTGTAATCAACATATCCTTGATCATTTAAAAACTTCATAAAGAACCTTGAATAAAGCAAATGCAAAATTGCATGTTCAATTCCACCAATATACTGATCGACATTCATCCAATAATTTGCCTTTTCGGTATCAAAAGCTGAGTTTGTAAAATCTGGACTTGTATATCTTAAATAGTACCATGATGAATCAACAAATGTATCCATAGTATCTACTTCTCTCCTAGCGTTCTTACCACATTCAGGACAGATCGTCTTTACAAAATCATCTGCCTTGGCTAAAGGAGATTGGCCCGTCCCTGTAAACTCAACATTCGTTGGTAATTCAACAGGTAGGTCAGATTCAGGTACTTCTACAACACCACAGTTATCACAATAAATAATTGGAATCGGTGTCCCCCAATACCTTTGTCTAGAGATTAACCAGTCTCTTAATCTATAATTAACTTCCTTTCGCCCCAACTTATGCTTCTCTAGATAAGTAATGATCTTATTGAAAGCTTCATTTGCTGATAGACCATTCAAAAGTTCCGAATTAACAACTACTCCATCTCCTGTGTATGCTTCTTCCAATTGCTCAGCTGTCAACTCTTCATCTTCTGGTTGAATAACAACCCTAATTGGCAATTCATACTTCTTAGCAAATTCAAAATCACGTTCATCATGAGCAGGAACCGCCATAATAGCACCAGTTCCATAATCCATTAAGACATAATTAGCAATCATTACCGGAACTTCTTCTTCAGTTATTGGGTTAATTGCTTTAATCCCTGTATCAATTCCAACCTTTTCAGTATCAGAACCAGTTCTTTCCTCCTCATCTTGCTCTGTAATCTGAGCAATAAATCCCTTGACTTCTTCTTCTTTATCAGTCCCTGTTACTAACTCTTCAACCAAAGGGTGTTCAGGGGCCAATACCATATAAGTCGCACCATAAATCGTATCCGGACGAGTAGTAAAAACCTCCAACACTTCTTCACTATCTTTTATAAGAAACTTAATTACGCCCCCTTCACTACGTCCAATCCAATTTTTCTGCATTGTCTTAACTCGCTGGGGCCAATTCTCTAATAAATGGTGATCAGCTAACAATTGTTCAGTATATTCGGTAATTTTAAAGAACCATTGCTCCAATTCCTTATCAATAACCTCACTATCACAACGTTCACATTCTTCATCAACCACTTGCTCATTGGCCAATACTGTCTGACAGCTTGGACACCAATTAACAACTGATTTTTCTTTATAAGCCAACCCTTCCTTATAAAGTTGTAGGAAGAGCCATTGTGTCCAACGATAATAATCAGGGTGGCAAGTAGCTACCTCTCGCTCCCAATCATAACTCAAACCTAACATTTTAAATTGTTCTTTCATATTTTCAATATTATCCCAAGTCCAATCATTAGGGTGAATATCCCGCTTAATTGCTGCATTTTCAGCAGGCAGTCCAAAAGCATCCCAGCC
Source organism: Natroniella sp. ANB-PHB2 (assembly GCF_046097105.1). Lineage (GTDB taxonomy): Bacteria > Bacillota > Halanaerobiia > Halobacteroidales > Halobacteroidaceae > Natroniella. The sequence continues at coordinate 1,805,598 of NZ_CP175562.1, forward strand.
CATTGGATGCAAAACATTATATCCTTCCATATTTCTAAAACGAGCAAACACATCACCTAACGAATAATTTCTAACATGTCCCATATGTAGATTCCCTGATGGATAAGGAAACATCTCCAATACATAGTATTCATCTTTATCTTCTTCCAACTCACTCTTATATAACTCTTCTTCTTCCCAATATTTCTGCCATTGTTCTTCTACTTCCTTAAAATTATACTCTTCTTTCATCTCCATCCCCCTTTGGCCTCAATTAATAATCTATAACATTTAATTATTTATTCCCCAGAAAAACAATTTATATTCTTTTAGTTTCTAACTCAAACTAAGTTATTTATAAATTACAAAAAACCCTCAACCCCAATAAAGAAAGATCTTTAATAGGGGCGAGAGTTTCACGCGGTACCACCCTAAGTTGATATGAAGACTAGCATGATAACCTCAAAAATCTAACTTTATATTTCTAAGCAAGATTTTATTCTTCAAAGGGTTAATGTAATAGGCTCGATGCCCTAATACCAAAAACCTCAGTGCATTTTTATTAATAAAAAATTTGGTGTGACAGCCTCGATCGCATAACATCAAAACCAACCTTGCGTTTTATTAATCATAGGTTTTGGTGCGACGGGCTCTATGCCCTAGCACCAAAATCTTCAATGCGTTATTTTAATGAAAGATTTTGGTGGAGATAAGCGGGCTCGAACCGCTGACCTCTTGTCTGCCAGACAAGCGCTCTCCCAACTGAGCTATACCCCCATTTTCATATCATCTTTAGACAAGATAACGATTGTCAAGCGTATAAGCTACTATAAGTTCACTTATATAGCTCCAAGGCGAGTTCAGCTAATACTTACTACTCCTTATCATAGCTATTAAGAGAATTATTCAACTATCAATATTATAAATTAAGAATTAATATTTGTCAAGATTAAAATTATAAATAACATTAGTTGTCAATTATGCTTGCCACTCTAACTCTTCAGCATCACCCCATAATTTTTCTAACTTATAATATTCCCTCTGTTCCTGATGAAAGACATGCACAATTACATCTGCATAATCTAGTACCACCCAATTGCCAGTATCCATTCCTTCTTTATTTTTAACACAAATCTCTTTTTCTTCTAAAGTGTGCTCTATTGAATTGGCAATAGCTTGTACTTGGGTATCAGAAGTACCACTACAGATTATAAAATAATCTGCTAAAATAGAAATTCCTTTAACATTCAAAATTCTTAGATCTTCAGCTTTTTTATCATCAGCAACTTGAGCAATTTCTTGAGCAATTTTTTCAATATCTCTTTTCATTAACCTTATAACCTCCAATCTTAACTATATTATCTTAAAACTCACTTGTAATTGTTCTAGATTAATAGTAAAAAACCTTGTTTTTACTCAAAGTTTGTGCTTTTACCAACAATAACTTTCACAGTAGAAACTCCATCTTCAACTAATATCTTCCCATCTAAATAATCAACTATCTCCCCTACCTGCTCTAATTCACTATTTGGTGAAATAACCTTAGTTTGATGGTAGTTGAATCGATCGGCATTTTCGATAGCTTGAATACGATAGCCTTGAAATGATAATAAATCTGCTGCCTTTTGAGCTTGACCAGTTTCTCCATTTCCATTTAAAATAACCAGGTCTAATTCTTGATTATTAAAATAATTTCTTCTCTTAAACATAGCATCAATTAATAATTCCACTTCTTGTTCTAAAGGAAGCCAATAACTAACCCCAGCAATATATTCAGAAACTCCAGGTAATAACTCCATCTGTACTTGCTCTAAGCTGAATTGATTGACAATAGTAGCTAATTCAAACATCTCAGTCAATCTCAAATCAGTCGTTACAGCATCATTTACTTCTCTAATCAATCCTGGCAACTTAAAAATAGTCTGTGAACTCAATAGTTGATCAACCGCTGCCTTTAAAAATCCCTGCTGTCGTTGTACACGGCCTATATCTCCAAATAAATTATCACGAAACCTAACATACTTTAAAGAATCTTCGCCATCTAATTTTCTACTTCCAGCTTTTAGATCAATATATAGATCATCAGCTCGATCTACATAATAAAGATCTTCTTCAATTTCTAACTCTACTCCACCTAAGGCATCTACTACCTCAACAAATCCTTGATAGTCAACCTTTAAATAATTATCAATCGAAAGACTTAAAAATTCTTCAACAGTTCTTTTAGTTAAGTCAACTCCGCCATAAGCATAAGCTGCATTAATTTTATGATAGCTATCTCGATCAGCCAATTTCACTCTGGTATCTCTTGGAATAGATACTACTCCAACTTGATTAGTTGTTAAATCAATACTAACCAATAATAACGTATCAGAACGTTCACTCTCTTCTGCTTCTGCATCAATACCTAATACTAAAATATTAAGCCTCTCTTCTAGTTCTTCACCACCAACTTCGACTTCTGCTTTATCTTCCTGCTCTATATTATTTAAACCACTCTCCAAATCAAGATAACGAAAAATAATTAAATTACCCCCACCAATTAATAAAACTGCAACTAATATTACAAGTAGGTAACTTGTCCACCTATTATTGCGGGGCATAATTCCACTCCTCTCTAGAGCAAATAATTTCTGGTTTTGATAGTTTGCGGATGGACTATTTCACCAGTCTTCAAATTATATTTGATTGTATTTTCACAAGATATCCTCACTAATTCATTTAAACTTTTATCCTGTATCATCTTCCTTAATTTTCTGATTGGTTGACAGGTTCGAGTAGGTTCAATATAATCAGATAAAAATATAATTTTTGCTAATCTACTCATATCTTCACTTCCTAAGGTATGAAGAGAAATCGCATTTAAAATAGCTTCATCTTCAATTCCAAACTCCCTTATGGCCAACTCCGCTCCTACAGGAGCATGCAATAACTCCGGAACCTTCCTACAAACACTATCTATCACTATACCAAATTGTTCTGCCTTTTTCAATAGGTTATTACTGGATAACCCCTTGGCACAATCATGGATTAACCCGCCCCATTTTGCTTGTTCAGGATCACAATTATACTTTTTAGCTAATTTGATAGCTGTATCTCGAACCCCTATACTATGCTGTAAGCGATCCTGATCCACCATTGTAGCCAGCTTCTTTATTGCCTCTTTTTCTGTCAACAATTCGAAACCTCCTAACTCAAACTGATAATTAGACAGCTATTATCTTAAAATTAAGTTTAAGGTTAAGTCTAAGTTTAAGTAGGATCTTATGATTTTATTTAATGGTTGACTTAGCCTTAACCTCAGTCTTAAACTTAAAATATATTCTAATAAAAAATAACTTTTCAACTATTAAATTGACAAAAATCTATTTAGGATTAGCCGGCTCCATAGTAATATTTCTCCCTTTAATCGTATTATTTTTCATAATACCCAACACTTCCTGAGCATTATCCCGTGGTACCTCTACAAAGGTATATCGATCATAGATATCAATTAAACCAATTAAATTTCCAGCAAGACCTGTTTCTCCTGCAATTGCTCCTACTATATCTCCAGGTCTTATATTTTGTTTCTTTCCTATATTGATGAATAATCGTACCATACCTGGCTCTGCCCCTGTATCTCCAAACTGATTTTCTAACTTTGTATCTTCCTGGGCCAAAGTTTCTTCTGACAATAGTTTTAATAAAGCTGCTGCTATATCTAAAGATGTATAATCTTCTTCATTTATCTTTTCAATAACTTTAATATACTTTGTTAGATTCTCCTGATCTAGAATATCGATTACCTCTTCTAGCATTAGATTCATCTTAATCTCCTCTACATCACTAGCTGAAGGTACCTTTTTCCTTTTGATCTTTGTCTTCGTATACTTCTCAATATCCTTTACTTTATAAATGTCTTTACCTACTACTAATGTAAAGGCACGACCCTTTCTACCTGCACGTCCCGTACGACCAATTCTATGAACATAATACTCTATGTCTTGAGGAACATCATAATTAAAGACCATCTCAACATCATCAATATCAATCCCTCGTGCTGCTACATCTGTAGCTACTAGGATTTCTACCGTTCCATTTTTAAACTTATTCATCACCCGATCTCTTTGTGGCTGCTTCATTCCACCATGTAAACCATCTACAAAATATCCTCTAGCTTGAAGTTGAATTACCAATTCATCAACTTGTCTTCTTGTATTACAGAAAACTAAAGATAATTTTGGGTTATACATATCAATCAATCTAGATAAAACTTCTAACTTATTTCTCCTTTTAACCTCAAAATAGGCTTGTTCAATATTAGGTACAGTTAACTTCTTGCGTACAACTTTAATTATCTCAGCATTCTTTTGATATTTCTTACTCAAATTCAAAATAGATTTAGGCATAGTTGCAGAAAATAAAATTGTCTGTCTTTTTCCTTTTACCCCTTGCAAGATCTTTTCAATATCATCTCTGAACCCCATATTTAACATTTCATCAGCTTCATCTAAAATAACCATCTTTAAGTTATTCAATCTTAAAGTTCCGCGCCGCATATGATCCATCAATCTTCCTGGTGTACCAATTATAATTTGAACACCCTTCTTTAAAGCTTTAATTTGACGCTTAATAGATTGACCCCCATAGATAGGTAAAATATTAATTCTCTTTTTGTATTTTGAAAGTCGTTTTAATTCCTCAGCTACTTGAATAGCCAGTTCTCTTGTCGGACAAACAACCAATGATTGTACATCTCTATTTTTAGGATCTACCATCTCTAAAGTTGGAATTCCAAATGCCGCTGTCTTTCCTGTACCGGTCTGAGCTTGCCCTATAACATCTCTTCCTTGTAAAATATAAGGAATCGCTCGAGTTTGAATTGGAGTAGCTTCTTCAAACCCCATAGTTTCAACTGCTTTCTTTATTTCATTTGATAAGTTTAATTCTTCAAATTTCTTTGTTTTCATCTTAATTTTCACTTCCCTTTTAATTAATTTCTTTACTTTGTAGTATGTGTGTGATTTAGATAATAAATACTTAGCTAGTCTATAGATAAATTAACTTTATTATCCTACTAAAAATAAACAAGACATTCTTAACATTTTGGTGTAATCAAACCATGACACAGATCTACACCAAAAAAGATGTTAAAAATGCCCACCAATCCCATAGTACCAGATAATAACTCAGTTTGCAAGTTTTTTTAAGTTTATTATTCTTACTTATATAGACCATACTTTCTAATATAGCTTTCTACCTTTTCAGGCAACTGATACTTAATTGGACGCTTCTCTTTGATTCTTTTTCTAATATTTGTTGATGAAATAGCCAAACCCGGTATCTTTAAAATATGTATTCGATTACGATATTCCTCATAAAACTCTTTTTCTATTTTAGCTAAAGAATATCCCGGGCGGCTAGCTGCAATAAAATCTGCTTCTTTTAAAAGCTTATCTGGATTTTTCCAAGTAAATATCTCTAAAATTGCATCAGCCCCTGTGATAAAATAAATCTTTGTCTGAGGGTATAAATCTTTAAAAGTTTTAATAGTATCTATTGTATAGGATAAGCCTTCCCGATCAATCTCAATTCTAGATACATCAAATTTAGGATTCTCAATAGTAGCTAATAATGACATTACATATCTTTTTTGAGCAACAGTAATTTTTTGTTCAGTCTTATGAGGTGGATTTCCTGAAGGAACAAAGATTACTTCATCTAAATTATATTGATCTGCTGCACATTCTGCAGTCAATAAGTGGCCATAATGAATTGGATCAAAAGTCCCCCCCATAATCCCAATAGATCGCCTAGTCTCAATCATTAATAGATTCAACTCCTACTTTTATTTTATAACCCAATTATTATCTTATAATATGAAATCCCTTCCCTCAAGTAAAATCAACCAATTTAATATTAAATATAATATTTCTTTATTAATTTGGTTAAAATTTAATTAAAGGGGGTAATTAAAATCGAAAAGAATCAGTTATCATTAATTGAACAGGAACAGAAATTACTAGAATTAGAAAGCCTTTATTATCAACAACCTAACCTTGAATTAGTCCCTACTAAATTATATCACTTTATTCAGGAAGATAAACCAGAACTGATTACTGAAGCTCTAAATAAGATTAAACAAGAAGGGCTCAAAGTGGCTCAACCTCGCAATACAACTAGCTTTATCGATCAAAAAGTACAACGACCAGTAGGCATTTATTTCTGGGGCCAACCTATCCTTAAAGAAGTCTATATTACAGTTGCTATTAATCGCTTAAACCCCACTAAGTTATATGCTTTCCCTCATTTTATTGCTGATACTATCTTAGAAATCAAAAAAGATTATATAGTTAGCCAAGAATTTTGGGCCAAACTAAAAGAGATCGCTTATACAATCCCTTTCCCAGAATACCAGGGCCAATTTAGAGCAGAATTCATTTATACAGCCGACATTCCTGCAAAATTATTAACGATAGATCACACAACTTAATTGCGTAAACCTTCTTTAATCACAATGCTATTAAGCATTAAATTACTCCCTTGCTTACCTAAAATAGCAAGATTCTTACTATTTTCTAAACTAACTTCAATCTCTGCTATCAACTCTTGATTAAGATAAATCATCAACTTATCAGTACTAGTTGCCACCTTAACTTCCTCAATTTCTTCAATTTGTGATAAATCCTCCTGGTATAGAATTTCATAATCTCTTACTAAATAGATCTGCTCAGCTCTTAAATCGAAAAATAAAGTATAACCTTTTTGATTAGCTAATAAGAAACCAAACCCTACGTCATTACTATCTACAACCTCTAAATGAATAGTAAAATCCTTAAATTGATAAGGTGTTAGTTTAACAAAGCTATCCTCTTTAAATTCTAATTGATACTTTTGATTTTTTCTTCTAGCAAGTAGTTGCTTATTTTCACCTGCTGAAAAAAGATTAGGATATCTTCCACTAAAATCTTCAGCAATTACTAAACTTTCAGCTCCAGCATCAGAGCTTTCTGAGCCTAAAATATACTCCACAGCAGAACTAATGTTCTCACGCCAGTTGGCCCATTGATGACCATCAGCATGAATTTGAACTTGATAGTCAGTTTCATGTTTCTTCAATGCCTGAACAAACTCTAACCCTAATACTTGGTTTTCAATCAGATCAAATTCTCCCCAATCCAGATATACCCTTAAATCCTCCACCTTCTGATCATCTAAAGCTGCAAAGACCTGTGGGGCATAATATCCAGATTGAATGATCAAATTCTGGACTACCCCCTGCTCTAAAGCTAATAAAGCAGCCGGTGTAGCACCTCGAGCATAAGCTATAACAGTTCTAGCTGTTGGCTGGGCTATTGTCCGATAGTTTTGGTCAATATACGGTATAACCTCTTCAGTAATTAATTTTAAAAAATCACTCTGCTCCTCTCCTAAATAATCAAGATACTGATTAGAAGAGTCAATAAATACAGCAATAGTCTGATCAATTTTATTTTGAGCAATCAAGTTGTTTAAAGTATGTTCAACTTGGCCCAACTCTAAATAATGATCCCCATCTATAAAATAAAGCACTTGATATTCTTCCTGTTCTTTGTAATTCGGTGGTAAATAAATAGATAACTCTCTACTTTGAAACTCTTTAGCTATCAGCTCACCTACTTTAACATCTTTATTGCTCTTCCAATAATTATCAGAGTAATAGTCAGTCATCCGTATTTGACTATTTAAGCCAAATTGCAAACTAGGTACTTGCTCTTGCTGTAATGGATCAACTTTAACTTGCCCATTAACTACAAATTGATAATCAAATCTAGCTTGAGTAGCTACCTTGATCTGATGATAAAATAAAGAGGTATCGGCTACTTGTTTCATCTTTTCTTTCTCCCAAGTAGTCACATCACTTATAAAATAGACCTGATCCTCGCTGCTTCCTTGATAAACAAAGAGCACTCTATCTTCCTTAATCAAAGGAAATTCCATTTCAGTTATTAGATCACTAATTAATTCCTCTTGCTCTATTTTACTTTCAACCTCCTTAAGTTCAGCCTTAAACTCCTCAAATTCAGTTATTAAATCGGCCTCTCCTTGATAGCTTTGTGTTGTATTTAATTTAGCTTCTTCTGCTTTACACCCTGTCAAGATTAACAGCAAAATTAATAACCCAATATATCTTCTCAATTTCATCTCCTCCTAGATGACTAGATCCAGAAATCATTATCGATTCTAAATAACTACTTCTGCAAATTACTCCACTATCCTTTAAAAATAATAAAATCATAGCCAAATCCAATACAAAATGACACCTTTATTTGGTTTTAGTCAAAGCCTTTGCAGCTTCTGTAATTCTATCAGAAGTTCCTACCAAAAATACTTGATTCAATTCATCAATCACTGTATAGCCATGCGGAATAATCAATCTATCCTCCTCTACATCAAATACCCCAGCAATTAAACACCGATCAGGGAAATCATCCCCTTGAACAATTTCAGAGATAGTCTCCCCACTATGCTTAGCCCCTTCTGGAATTGTTAAGATCGAAATCTCTGCTTTTCCCTTACTTAAGGAAACCAACTTTCTTACATCTGGTTGTTCAATATCAAGTACAAACTCTTCAATCATTAAATCAATTATTCCTGCAATTGTTGTTGCACCGGCTAGTTTATAAGCACTTTCATACTCAGGTTCTCTCATCCTAGTCATGATCTGCTCTACATTAAAATTTTTGGCCAATAAACAGAAAGCTAAATTATCTGCATCATTTCCCATCACACTAACAGCTACATCACACCTTTCAATCCCTGCTTCTTTTAGCACATTGATATTGGTTGCACTACCAAGAATACTAACCGCTCCATACTCCGAATAAATCCGTTCACAGACTCCTTTATCAATATCAATTACTACTACATCATGCTTTTTAACTAATTGTTTAGCTAAATTACGCCCAACTACACCACCACCAGCAATAATTATATACATAGCTATCTCCTCCAAGCCTGTTTATTAAATAAAATAAATAATGGTAAAATCTCCAATCTTCCTGCTAACATAGCAACAATATATGTAACTTTTATTATATCAGATAACTCCTGCATCTGTTCTACACTAAAATAAAAAGGGCCAATATTTCCTAACGCCGAAAAAACACCTGAAAATGCATTCCAAGCAGGTAAATCAGAAAATAAAGCTGTTATTCCACCTCCGATAACCAACAAAAGCAACCAGCCAAAAAAGAGAGCAACAACTCTAAAAACTTCCTTATTATCCATTATATTATCATCTACCACTACAGGCAAGATAGCTCCTTGTGGATAATAGACTTTTTTAATTTCACGTTTGAATAATTTATTTAAGATCACTATCCTAATTAATTTAAAGCCACCAGATGTAGAACCGACACATGCTCCAGTCAGCATCAAAATCAAAAACACCTGTCTAGCTACTGCCGGAAAGAAAGAAGAACCAATATCCTGTGTACCAAAACCAGTCGTTGTTAAAAGGGCAACCACTTGAAAAAGGGTCTTTCTAATAGTTTCTTCTAAACTAGCCCAACTAAAGGGAAAATAAGAGTAATGATTAATTAAGATCAGAGAAACTGCACCGACAATAACCCCCCAAAAATACTTCATCTCTATACCAGCCCATAACTCTCTTAAATTACCTGTCAGAACTTTATAATGAACTAAAAAGTTGACTCCACCTAAAGTCATAAAGAAGATAATTACATATTCAATTGCCTTATAATTTTGGTAACCAGCCTCCTTAAAATATCCAATACTGTTATCATATGGAGAAAACCCTCCTGTAGACACCGTGGTTAAACTATGTGCTAGAGCATCAAATAAAGAAACCCCTAACGAATAAAGAATAACCATTTCTAAAACCGTAAAACCAGCATAAATCAACCACAAAATTCTAATGGTTTTAAAAATATTAGGAGTAGGACGAGATTGATTAATCTTATGACTCTCTGCCGTAAATAACTTAAATAAACCTCCTTGCCCCTTAAATGTAACAAATAAAAAGAAAGTCAAAATTCCCAGACCACCTAACCATTGAATTAAACTACGCCAAAACAAAATAGATCGTGGTAAACTTTCTAATCCAGTAAAAACAGTAATACCTGTCGTTGTAAAACCACTTACCGATTCAAAAAAAGCATCTAAAAAAGAATAATCTAGTGCTAAATAAAAAGGAAGTGCCCCTATCAAAGAAACTACAATCCAACCTAATCCACAAACTATCATTCCCGTAGTCAATGACATCTTTTGTTTACTAGCAGTAAGTTTACCAAACAAACCCATAAAACAAGATAATAAAGCTGGAATAAGAAATACACTTTTTAATTTTTCTTGATAAATAATACTGACTATAATTGGTATTAGCAACACACAAGCTAGTACTAATAGTAAAGAACCCAACAAATTAATTACAGTCTTAACTTTATTGATTACTTGTACTTGCACAACTTCTTCCTCCTCTCAAGCTAAAAATAGCTAACAAACAGATCAAAAAATTTATCTATTCCATCCTTGTCTATTAAATAAGACAGTTAAAAAACATTTGTAATAAAAAACTTCCCTAAGTTTTAACATGAGGAATATTGATATAATGTGTAACTTCGTGACACAGCCGTCAGCAAACGTTTTTTTGTTACGAAGAGTTTAAGGCTCGTAGGATCAGCCATGAGTCGTCAGCTCAATTAAAATCTATTAAACCCAACAAGTAAAACCATCTAAACCCAGTAAATATAATGGTTTCTAGATGTTTTAATTTTTATTGATTTTAAATGCTCTTAACTGATAGCTGACCCTACAAGTCTAAAAATCCAAGAACTCTCCGTAACAAAAACCGTTCGCTATGTGGCACAAAAGTGTCACACTATTATAACATAACAATAAAGTGGCCAACATGGCCACTAATTAAAAACTTAACTCTTTGATTTGATAAAAAATTCAACAGAACGATCATAGGTCTTTTCTGCCTCTTTTGAAAAGAAACACCCTGGCAGTTCACCCTTTTGGTTATGATATTTAACACAAGCACAACAATTCCCCTTCCGGGAACAAGGTTCATAAGTACAACTACAATAATCTTTATTAGCTTCTAACTCACTGCATTCAGCCATCTTAGCCCTCCTTCAAGAGATAGAATTCTATTTAAAACTTCACGATAAAACTTAATTCTCCTCTTTTGGATTAGTAGCTAAAATATCTTCAAACTCCTCTTTACTAAATTGATAGCCTTGATTACAAAAATGGCACTTAATCTCTACTTGCTCATCTTCTTCTATAATCTCTCTTAAATCCTCTTCACCCAAACTACTTACTAATCTCTTCATGCGTCTTTGACTACAGATACATTTAAATTCAATCTCTCTTTCTGTCAAAATCTTAAACTCGAACCCTACTAATAACTTCTCCAATAATTTCTCTGGACTCAAACCCTGCCCTATTAACTTGCTAACTGAATCAATCTCGGCCAAATTCTCCTCCAATTGAGTAATCGTCTCTTCAGCAGCCTCAGGCATTAGCTGAATGATGAATCCACCAGCAGCTTTAACCGAACAATCAGGATTAACCAAAATCCCTAACCCTACTGCTGATGGTGTCTGCTCTGATTTGGTAAAGTAATAAGTTAGATCATCACCAATCTCTCCTGAAACCAATGGCACACTCCCTTGATAAGGATCTTTTAAACCTAAATCCTTCTTAATAGTTAAACTACCTTGTCCAATTGCCCTAGCTACATCTAATTTTCCTAACTCATTTTCTAAAAGTTCAATTTGAGGATTAGTTACATAACCTCTGACCTCTCCATATTGATTAGCATGAACAACTATCCTCTGTAATGGCCCATCACCACTGATCGCCAAACTAATTTCTTTACCGGATTTAAGCATTGAACCCATCAATACACCAGCAGTCAATGTCCTACCTAAAGCTGCGGTTGCTACTGGTGTAGTTTGGTGAGCTTGTTGAGCCTGCTTAACTAACTCTGTGCTTCTAGCTACTAAAACTCTAATCTCTTTATTGATTGTCATTGCCCTAATTAAATAATCTTTTTTCATCTTTATCACCTCATATTTTAAGTGTTAAGTTTAGGTTGGAATTAAGTTAATAGAATTATTAATATTGCTAAAGTCCAACAATAATAAGCAAAGATACTCAATCGCTCTTGATTGATCAACTTAAGTAATAATCTAATAGCAAAGTAGCCAGAAACTGCAGAAGTTACAGTCCCTAAGGTCAATTCTAACAAACCAATTTCGCCCATTCCCATTCTTACTAGATCAACTGCCTGAATCAAACTGGCCCCTGCAATTACAGGAATCGATAATAGGAATGAATAGCGAGCTGCTAACTTCCGATCTAGCCCTTTAAATAATCCAGTTACAATCGTCGCTCCAGAACGAGAAATCCCAGGTAAGATAGCTACAGCTTGAGCAAATCCTACTATTAATGAATCACTGACCTTCATCTCATCTAAATTACGTCGCTTAAGCTCAACTCGATCAGATAACCATAGCAATAACCCAGTAATCAATAACATAAAGCCAACAAAAGTAACTGAAGAAAAGAGCTGTTCAAAGTAATCTTCAAATAAGACCCCAATCACTCCTGCTGGTATTGTTCCTAGCAGAAGATAAAAGGTCAACTTACGATACTTAGGTTTCAGTTTAACTATTTTTATAATATCAGACCAGAAGACAATTACAACCGAAATCAATGTTCCAAAGTGTAAAAAGACATTCAAGGTCAACCTCTCTTGCACTCCAAATAAATGTTGAAACAAGACCAAATGTCCTGAACTACTAACAGGGATAAACTCAGTCAATCCCTGCACAACCCCCAAAATTATAATTCTAACTAATTCCATCTAATCTCTCCTATACTTAGATCTCTCTTCGTAATTGGCATCCTTGTTGGTGGTATTTCTCCATTATGTGTGATGGAACCATACTTCCCCCTGTCGCCCACGGAATATGAATCGCATTTTCCATCTTAGCTAACAGATTATTATCATTTAGATATCTTAAACCTACCTTTTCATTCAACAAACGAACAGGGCCAACCAACCCTGCTGCGGCAGATGGTTCTAAGCTAATCTCTTCTACTTCAAATAAATAACTTAGTAAAATATACAACTTTTGATCTTCAATCGTATAAATCCCACTCACTAACTCTTCAATCATCTGGCCTACAAATGCTGACGCTCTACCAACAGCAAGCCCATCAGCTACTGTCTTCTTATCCAAGCCAAAGTCTTGAACGGAGATTTGATTATGTTGGCCCGTCAATAACCCTAATAGCATACAAGGGGAGCGAGTCGGTTCAACAAAGAAACAATGAACATTATCCTGAAATACTAACTTCAAGCCGAAAGCTATCCCTCCTGGTGCACCTCCAACACCACAAGGTAAATAAACAAATAAAGGTCGCTTTGAACTGACTTCTAAATCCATTGCTAGCAACTGTTCTTTTAAACGCAATGCTGCTACAGAATATCCTAAAAAGAGATCAACAGACTGCTCATCATCAATAAAATAACTTTGAGAATCTGCCTCTGCTTGCTTTCTTCCTTCCTCTACCGCTTGATTATAATCTGAAGTATGTTCAACAACTTCAACTCCATGCTCGCGCAATAATTCCTTCTTCCACTCCTTAGCATCAATTGACATATGAACCGTTACCTTAAAGCCAAGCTTAGCACCCATAATTCCAATACTGAGCCCTAAATTGCCTGTGGAACCGACTACAATCGAATATTGAGCTAAAAACTCTTTAAACTTATCTGTTGCTAAAATTGAATAATCATCTTTTAAGTTGAGTAACTCATGTTCAACAGCTAACTCTTCTGCATGCTTTAATACTTCATAAATCCCACCTCGAGCCTTAATTGAACCTGCAATCGGTAATTGATTATCAGATTTTAATAACAATTCACCAGGTAAATCTAGCCCACTTATCATCTCCAATTTCTCTTTGAATTTAGAAATATTGACTAATGGAGACTCAATAATTCCATTACTTTGTCTTGTTTTCGGAAAGACTCGACTCAAATAAGGGCCAAAGCGCCTTAATCTTGCTTCAGCCTCCTCTACATCTTTAAAATCTAAAGAAAGCTTAAATTTTGCCTCAACAAATTCTTTATACTTAGGATTGGCCCACCATACCTCTTCAGTATCAATTATCTGTTTTAATAGTGGATACTCTGCTTTCCACTCTCTTATACTTTTATCTGCAATCAATTTTTGATTCATTATTGAATTCACTCCTTGGTTTGGTAGTTATCAATAAAACGATCAAATAGAACAATCCCACCTAACAACAAAGCAAAACCGAATACTGTCAGCCATATTGGAAAAAACTCCACCTCAGTAGTTGCAGGTTGTTCAGATAATGCAACAGATAAAACAACAATTAAATTATTAATGCCATGTCCAATAATTACCAGTAACAGCGACTTGCTCTTAAAATAAATCCACCCTAAAAATAGACCTAATATAAAAGTTGCAGCTCCTTGCCAAGGATTAAGGTGGAGAACAGCAAATAAAAATGCTGAAGTACTGATTGCTAACCAAGGCTTATGTCTGGTCAAAAAACCTCGTAATATGATTCCTCGAAAGATTAACTCCTCAACCGTTGGAAAGATAATCACCAATGAAATAAAGGTTAAGATAATATTAGTTTCATAGACTCGATTTAAATGGTCAAGAAAATCTTGTTGTAAAGGAAAGATATATTGAACAAGATTAATAATTAATGAGTTAACAATAACAACCCCAACTATCGCTATAAAAACAACTGAATAAAGCTTAAAATTTATTATATTTTGACCTTTAACTTCTCTCCAACTGAGTTGATACTTCTTATTAACATACAGAAAGCTTAGTAAACCAGCCAACCCGGGGGCTAGGTAATATTCAAGTAAATAGCGAAATAACTCTGTCTGCCATAACCCTGTCAAGCCTCCAATAATTCCACCACTGATCCCAACTATAAGTTGGAATATAAAATAAAGTAGAATTAAGCCTATAGCCTGTAATAAAGAGGGATACTCTTTTTCAACTGCCATCTAATTCTACTCCTTCCTAAAGATTATAAACACTACTATCTCAAATAGTTTTTCTTCTAAGATTATCTATACTCATCTCTTGATTCAAATATTATACTTCTATCTTAGATAAAATTTTTCCTGCAATTAAATTGATATTAAGTGGCACTTTCAGTGCCACTGAGCTATCAGCTATCAGCCTTCAGTCGTGAGCCAGTTCAAAATCTTCAAAGCTAAAATCTAAAATCACTTAACCCCTTAAAATCAAAAGCTTAAAGCTTGTTTTGAATTTGATTTTATGGTTTTGTTTTTAGCTGATAGCTGAGGGCTGATAGCTCACAGCTATGTGGCACCAAAGTGCCACAATATTGTAATACTTCATAAATAAAAAAAAGAGGGCCAACGCCCCCTATATTAATCTCTAATTTGTCCATCTCCAAAGATCACAAACTTAGTTGTTGTCAATTGATTGACTCCCATTGGCCCGCGAGCATGAAGTTTTTGGGTACTGATTCCTATCTCAGCTCCCAACCCAAACTGTCCTCCATCGGTAAAGCGGGTTGAAGCATTGACATAGACAGCAGCTGAATCAACCGTATCTAAAAATTGATGAGCTTTAGTATAATTTTCAGTAACAATTGCTTCCGAATGATTAGTACTATATTGATCAATGTGAGCAACTGCCTCTTCCAAATCAGCCACAACTTTAATTGCTAAAGTATAATCTAAAAATTCGGTTGCCCAATCCTCCTCAGTAGCCAGCTTAACATCTGCTACAATCTCTTGTACCTGTTCACAACCTTTAACCAAAGTATCCCGCTCTTTCAACTCTTCAATAATGATCGGTAAAAATTCCTCAGCCACATCTTGATGGACCAGCAAAGTTTCCATAGCATTACAGACACCTGTTCGCTGTGTTTTAGCGTTAATTACAATCTCTTCTGCCATCTCTAAATCAGCTGCAATATCAACATATGTATGACAATTACCTACACCCGTCTCAATTACCGGCACAGTTGAATTATTAACAACTGCTTGAATTAGGCCTTCTCCACCCCGCGGAATCAAGACATCAAGATAATCATTTAATTTAAACATTACTTGCACTGCTTCTCGATTTGTTGTTTCAACTAATTGAATTGAACCCTCTGGTAACCCTGCTTGAAAAGCTGCATTAGAAATAATCTCAACTAAAGCTTGATTAGAGTTGATTGCATTTGAACCCCCACGTAATAAGACTGTATTACCTGCCTTTAAACATAAACCAGCTGCATCAACAGTCACATTAGGTCGTGCCTCATAAATGATCCCAATCACACCTAGTGGCACTTTAATCTTACCAACCTTTAAACCATTTGGTCGTTGCTTCATTTCAATCATTTCACCAATTGGATCAGTAAATTGAGCAACCTTCCTTAATCCCTGTGCCATACTTGCAATTCTCTCTTCAGTCAACAACAATCGATCTAATAAAGACTCTGATAATCCATTTTCTCTTCCTTCTTGCATATCCTTTTTATTAGCAGCTAAAATCTTATCTTGCTTACTTTCTAACGCATCAGCCATCTGTAACAATGCTTGATTTTTATAAGAAGAACTTAAATTAGCTAACTCTTTTGCAGCCTTCTTTGCTTTCTTAGCCTTTTGAATCACATCTTCCTTAATACTCATTTTACAACTCCCCCCCTTAAATTCAATTAATATTTAACATCTAATAGTTTAAGATCAAAAGTTTAAGTTCAAAAATTATAATTTATTTGAATCAATTTATGATATGATGTTTTGATTTTTTAATTATTCAATATTAATTATTCAATATTCAATGCCTTTACAAACAGACTAGGTTATTACGGTGAATTATCTCATCATAATCTTGATAACCCAACTTCTCTTTGATCTCACTAGAGTGTAGTCCTTTTATCTTTTCAATTTCAGCTTGAGAATAGTTAACCAACCCTCGGGCCAATCGGCTCCCAGCCTCATCTATTATATCAACTACATCCCCAGCCTTAAAACTAGCTTTAACTCTAATCACTCCAGAAGGTAATAAGCTACTTCCTTGCTTACTTATAGCCTTTGCTGCTCCAAAATCAACAATAATACTCCCTTGTACATCTAAGTTAAAAGCAATCCATTTTTCTCTACTGGCCAAGCCTTGTTCAGGTAAAAATAGAGTTCCTTTTTCTTTTCCACTACTAATTTGAGATAAAATTTGATCCTCACTCCCATTAGCTATTATCAAAGAAACACCTGCTTTAGTTGCAATCTTGGCCGCTCTAATCTTAGTTACCATACCTCCAGTTCCTCGTTCAGTACCGGCTGTTCCTGCTAAACCTTCAATCTTTTTTGAAATCTTTTCAACATTATTGATCATCTCAGCTTCAGGATTAAAACGTGGATCAGCAGTATATAAACCATCAATATCAGATAAAATAATTAACAAATCTGCATCAACCAAACCACTTACTAATGCTGATAAGGTATCATTATCTCCAAACTTAATCTCATCAACAGCTATTGTATCATTTTCATTGATGATTGGGATTACATCATACTCTAGTAATTGATTTAGAGTATTGCGTGAATTTAAATACCGCTTTCTATCAGTCAAATCCCTTTGGGTCAATAAAACTTGAGCCACTCGTTGATCATATTCACTAAATAACTTTTGATAAGTTTTCATTAATACCCCTTGACCAACAGCTGCTAAAGCCTGCTTTTGCGGGATAGTCTCAGGATAATAATCAAGATTTAACCCACCTACCCCAGCAGCAATTGCTCCTGAACTGACCAATATAATCTCTTTTCCTTGATGCTTAAGATCAACCACTTCTCTAATTAACTTTTCAATTCGATTTAGATTTAATTTAGAATTCTGATAAGTTAACGTACTACTACCTATCTTAACTACAATTCGATCCCTCTCTACAAGCTCTTCTCTCACTTCTATCACCTAACCTTCAGTTAAGGTAAACCATACTTCTTAATTCAATTGATAACTATTTTTTTCCTCATTCTTGCGGTATAAAACAAACACATTCCCTATAATCTGCACAACATCAGAATTAGTTTGTTCTGCTAATTCATAAGCTGCTTCCTGAGAATTATACATAGAATTATTCAAAGTTCTTAATTTTATTAACTCCCTTGCTTCTAAAGCATCTTCTACCTGTTTGACAAGATTTTCAGAAATGCCATCTTTACCAATTTGAAATAATGGATTCATTTCATTTGCTTTTCCTCGTAAATAACTTCGCTCTTTTCCTGTTAACATTTTTTCAACCCCTTATACTAAACTTAATTATAGATTCTTTAATAAATTTTCAGTAATAAAACATCTTCAAAAATTAGTTCTTAGCTTATCTAACAATTAAAATTATCCCTCTCGATACTCAAACTGCAAACCAGCTATATCAACGGTCATCCCCTCTTTTATTCCTGCTTTCTGTAAAGCATCTTCTATACCCATCTTTTCAAAGTTCTTAATTAAATACCTTAAACCTTCCTCTGTACTTAAATCTGCCATAGCTACTTTACGTTCAACTTCATCACCAGTTACTTTAAAGATATTATCAACTCTTTCTATATCAAAACCTTGCTCTGTTTCACCTGGCTGAGGCCCACGAATAACAACTTCCTCTTCAGGTTCCTCAACTTCGAAAAAGTCAGGTGCTTCTTTAACTAGTTTATTTATTCTAGTAATTAACTCATCAATCCCTGCCCCGGTAACCGCTGAAATCGGGAGAACTTGATAACCCTTTTCTTCTAATTTAGGCTTAATTTCATTCAAGTTGTCTTCTGCTTGAGGTAAGTCTATCTTATTAGCTACTACTAACTGTTCTCTATCCAGCAAATCAGAGTTAAACTCCCTTAATTCATGATTTATCTTTTCAAAATCCTCTAGTGGATCTCGCCCCTCTATTCCAGAAATATCTAAAATATGGACTATTACTTTTGTTCTTTCAATATGACGTAGAAAATCATCCCCTAAACCAACACCTTGGTGAGCTCCCTCAATCAAGCCAGGAATATCAGCCATCACAAAAGAATCGTAATCTCCAACTTTAACTACTCCTAAATTAGGCTTCAATGTAGTAAAATGGTAAGCTCCAATCTCTGGCTTAGCTGCTGATACCCTTGAGATCAAAGTAGACTTACCTACACTAGGATAGCCCACTAAGCCCACATCTGCTAGCAACTTAAGCTCTAGCTTTAATTTTTTACTTTCACCTGGTTCTCCATTTTCTGAAAATCTAGGAGCTTGTTTAGTAGATGATTTAAACCTTGTATTTCCTCGTCCACCACGTCCACCATTAGCAACAACAACCTTTTGTCCATCATCTATTAAGTCTGCAACTATCTCTCCAGTTTCAACATCGGTTACTGTAGTTCCAGGAGGTACAAAAACTACTAAATCCTCTCCAGCTTTACCATGTTGCTTCTTACTTCCTCCTCGTTGACCACTTTCAGCTTCATATTTATTTCGTTCCCTAAAATCCAATAAGGTATTAAGTCCTTCATCTACCTTAAAAATAACATCTCCTCCATGTCCACCATCTCCACCGTCTGGTCCTCCAGTTGCTACAAATTTTTCTCGACGAAAACTGGTCATTCCATCTCCACCATCGCCACCTTTAACTTCAATCACAACTTCATCAACAAACATTATTACCAACCCCTATAAGTATCAAATCATGAAGCAAAATTCCCCTTTGTTTTCCAATCAATAAGTATTAATCAATATCATATATATCTTTTCCTAAAAAAGCAATTTTATTAAATTATTATAACATAAACCAAGATAAAAAACATTACTTATTCACTAGTAATCCAATTAACTACCTTTATCCTGTTTAAACTATATTGATATAATATGTCACTTCGTGACACAGCCGTCAGCAAACGTTTTTTTGTTACGAAGAGTTTAAGGCTCGTAGGATCAGCCATGAGTTGTCAGCCCAATCAAAACCTATTAAACCCCAACAAGTAAAACCATCTAAACCCAAGAAATATAATGCTTTCTAGATGTTTTAATTTTTATTGATTTTAAATGCTCTTAACTGATAGCTGAGGGCTGACCGCTGACCCTACGAGTTCTAAAATTCCAAGAACTCTCCGTAATAAAAACCGTTCGCTATGTGGCACAAAAGTACCACACTATTGTAACCAAACTTAACTATTCACTGTAAAATATATAAAAAAACATAAAAACTCCCAGTAAATACTGGGAGTTTTTTGGCTACTAAGCCATTGCTTGGATTTGATCTTCAGTATAAACATTAACTTCTCTTTTATCTCGACCTTTTCGATCAAAAGAGACATAACCATCAACTTTAGTGAATAAAGTATCATCTCCACCTCGACCTACATTTAATCCAGGATGGAATTTAGTACCACGTTGTCGAACAATAATACTACCTGCACTAATATACTGTCCATCATGGCTCTTTACTCCCAGTCGCTTAGAAATACTATCACGACCATTTTTAGAGCTACCGACTCCTTTTTTATTAGCAAACAATTGTAAATTCATCTTAATCATTTCTTCCACCCCCTTTTATAATTCAATTAATAATGAATAGTTAAATTCAAAACCTCTAAAAGATCTTGATTTTTATCTGTTCTCTATTCATTACTTCATTTCTATATATTGCGAGTGACTCTTTTCAGTCTCTTCTAATCCTGTCAGCATTGTTTCCAAAATAGCTTTAACTTCAATATCTTGAGCCATTTTAGAATCTAACTTACAACTTAACCAACCATCTTTTACTTCAACCTCAGGGGCCAATCCTAAATAATTAACTAATCCAAAAACAGCAGTCTGTAAAATTGCTGAGACTGCTGCACAGATAATATCCTCTCCTGAGGGAGCATAATCAGCATGTCCTTCAACAAAGAACTCAACAATATTTCCAGCTTGATCGCGTTCAATATTAATTGTAATCATTATGCTTTAATGCTATCGATCTTTATTTTAGTATATGGTTGACGGTGACCAGTCTTTTTTCGATAATTATTCTTAGGCTTATACTTAAAAACGATTATCTTATCACCTTTAGTTTGAGCAACAACTTTAGCAGTTACAGTTGCATCTTCTACCGTTGGTTGACCAACTGTCAAACCATCTTCAGTTGATACAGCCTTAACTTGATCAAACTCAACCGTTTCACCTGGTTCTAAATCTAATTTTTCAACGTATACTTCTTGACCTTCTTCTACTTTATATTGCTTTCCACCTGTTTTAATGATTGCATACATGTCATTAACACCTCCTCTACCTCAGACTCGCCGATAGCTAGGTAATCTCCTCTATCGAGATTTTAGACCCGTATCGTGCGGTTTTGGTAGTGGCTAAAATAAACCACTTACGAGTATGAATTCTAACACAAAAATTTAATTCTGTCAAGCAGACTTTAAATTAAGATGGATAATTAATTACTAGTTCCTATAATCTTTGCTTGAGCATAAGTTTTAGTAACCTTTATAATCTCAACTTGAACTTTATTACCTACTTGACTTCCTCCATCTATAATATCAATAATATAGCCCTTCACTCTAGCAATACCATCTTGTAAGCGAAATAAGTGTTGCTCTTCGATATCTAAAATCAATTCATCTCCAATTTCAACCGGCAAGGCCAATTTCTCAATCTCTTTTCTTGAACCCAACTTTAAAATATTTACTGTTTCTAAATGTAGATCTGGATTACCTTTAATATAGATGTTTTTCTTTAATCTTTTTTCTAATTTTTCTAAATTTTTGCCACCTAAACCGATCAACTTAGCCGCAATACTAGGATGCACTTCTAACAAAATAGCCTCTTTTTTCTTCTTCCACAACACTTCTCTAATCTTTCGAATTGCTTGTAAGACTATCGTATCCTCTGATAGTATTTTTCCAGTCCCTTGGCAGTACGAACAACTCTGTTGCAGAAACTGACCAACCCTCTCCTTTTCCTTCTTACGTGTCATCTCTACCAAACCCAATTTTGTCAACCCTAAAATATTGGTTTTGGTCTTATCCAGGGCCAACTTATTTCTTAAAACCTGTAATACCTTATCTTGATCTTGACTACTTTTCATATCTATAAAATCAATAATAATAATTCCACCAATATCCCTAAGACGAAGTTGCTTACTAATCTCTCTTGCTGCTTCAAGGTTTGTCTTTAAGATCGTCTTTTGCAAATTATCTTTTCCTACATATTTTCCTGTATTGACATCAACAGCAGTTAGTGCTTCAGTAGTATCAATCGTAATATAGCCACCACAGTTTAACCAGACCTTCCGTTCTAATAAGTTCTCAATCTCTTCTTCAATATCATAGTGATCAAATATAGGCTTAGGATGATTATAATAATAGATCTTTGATTTAAGTTGGGGAGAGATATAATCAACTAATTCTTCTACTTGATAATAATCTTCTTTCGTATCCAAAATAAATTTATCAATCTGATCAGTAAAATTATCTCTAACTATCTGTTTTATTAAGTTTAAATCCTGATGAATTAACTGCGGAGCCTTGGATTTTTTTGCTTTATTGTGGATATCATCCCAAATTTTAAGCAAAAAATTAAGATCGTGTTTAATCTCTTGGTTTGATTTATGAGCTGCTACCGTCCTGACAATAATCCCCTTATCCTCAGGGACCATATCTTGAGCTAATTGACGCAACCTCTTTCTTTCTTCTTCATCTTCAATCCTTCTTGATACCCCAACATGGTTGACATAATTTAATAAAACTATATAACGCCCTGGAATATTTAACTTACAAGTGCCACGTGGCCCTTTAGAGCCTAATGACTCTTTAGTTATTTGAATCAAAAGCTCTTGACCTGGCTTTAATAGTTCTTCAATTCTCTTCTTCTGCTCTTTATTTGATAAAGGAAAGAGATCTTTGACATGTACAAAAACATTCTTTTCTAAACCTACATTTACAAAAGCAGATTGCATTCCGGGAAGAACGTTCTCAACTTGACCTAAATAAATATTCCCTACTATTTGTTGGGAGAAGTCCCTTTCAAATAAAATCTCTACTAGTCTCCTATTCTCTAAAATAGCCACACGGGTTTCTAAGCCCTGAGCATTGACTACTATCTCCTTTCCCACATTATCCTTCCTTTCTTGCACTATCAATTATTTAATAATCTATAATAGAGTAATAATATTCTTTTAAACTCCTTAAAACAATTTAAATTTACAGTTATAATTATTTTGTTATAAATCCTTTAAACCATGCTCAATTAATTTCAAATCATAAATAAACTATCTTAATCTAATAAAGAATTAACCGGTAATTCCAAACCTTCCTCTACTAATGCATTAATTATTTGCTCTTCTGTAACTAATCCCAGAATCTTCAAATCAGAGTCAACTACCAGAATAACATTAAATCGATTAGGTACTAATCGATCAATGATATCTTTAAGAGGAGTATTCTGTTCAGTAATCAAATGTTCAACGGCTACTACTTTTTCAGTTAAAAATTCATCTTTCTTCTTAGCAATATATTCCATTAATATATAAGGGGTGTATTGCTTTTCTTTTACAGCAATAAAATAAATAAAAAAAGCAATTATTAATAATATAATATTAAAATTACCCAAATAAATACCTATAACTGCTATAATAGCAATACTAACAGCTATAATTTTACTTAACCACAATACACGATTAGTTGCTTCTTTAAATCCAATCTTGCTTGTTAATTTGGCCCGTAAAACTCTTCCACCATCTAAAGGTAAGGCAGGTATTAAATTAAATAACCCAATTGTTAAGTTTAATCTAATCAAAAAAATTCCTATCTGCAATGAAATGATTTCATATCTAATTAATAATAAAACAATCAACCCTAACATCAAATTAAATAATGGTCCTGCTAATGCTATTTTAATCTCAGCCTTAGGTTTTAATTGAATCAAATTGGCAAATTTAACTACCCCACCAAAAGGTAATAATTCAACTTCATTAACCTTAACACCTTCATTAACTGCTACTACTGAATGGGCCAACTCATGTAATAGAACAATTAAAAAGGTCAAAGATGCCTCAGTAAATAATCCTGAGATAGAAAATAAAAATAATACTACTAAAAATAATAAATTCAATTTAAACTTTACACCTTTTATTTTGAGCAATTTATTGCCACCTTCTTTCATTATATAATAACTATTAATGGCAATAAATTAATATGCTACTTTCTTGAAGTAGCATGCTGAATTTAAAATAACATCTTCTTTCTTCTCATATTAATATTAATAATTAGGCCTACTGCTAATAAGCTAGTAATCATTGAACTTCCGCCATAGCTTAAAAAAGGCAAAGGAATCCCAGTTACAGGCATAATACCGATTGTCATCCCTACATTTTCTAAGATATGAAAAGCAAACATTGATAAGATTCCAGTTACAACTAATCTGCCAAATTCATCTTTGGCCTCTTCTGCAACTTTAATTCCTCTCCATAAAAGAATAAAATAGCAGAGTAAAACAGCTACTGCTCCTATAAAACCTAATTCTTCTCCTAAAACAGAAAAGATAAAGTCAGTATGGCGTTCTGGTAAAAATCTAAGTTGATTTTGACTTCCTCCAAATAGCCCTTTCCCCCATAATTGTCCTGAGCCAATTGCAATTTGAGATTGAATCAAATTATAACCTGACCCTAATGGATCAAAATAAGGATTGACAAAGACAAGTAACCTATTCAGTTGATAAGTTTGTAATGGAATAGAAACACCCCAGCGAAGATGGGCAGTAATCCAAGCAATGCTCGTAGTTAAACCACTTATACCAACCCCTAATAATAACTTTGGGCTAGCCCCAGCAATATAGATCATTCCTACAAAAGTAGCCACTACCACTAATGATGTTCCTAAATCATTTTGAGCCAAGATTAATAAGATCGGAATAGCAACATGGATAATTGGGACAATTAGACCTTTAATTTGACTGACATCATAATCTTTTTTAGCCAGCAGATCAGCCAAAGTAATAATCACAGCCAGTTTAGCTAACTCAGAAGGTTGAAAACTGAGTGGTCCAAGTCTAATCCAGCGTTGACCTCCACTAATAGTTTGGCCCAAAACTAAAACAGATAACAATATTAAAATATTGCCAACATAAATCACTCTAGAATAATTCCGCAAAGCCCTATAATCAAAAAATAGACTACATATTAAACCTAAAGATCCAATTAAAATCGAGGCACCATGCCTTTGCAGGAAAGGATTTCCTAAAAAACTAGCACCATTGATAAAAGTAGCACTCCTAATTAAAGTCACTCCAATGATAACTAATATTGCAACAGTTAAAGGAATTAAATAGTCTATTTGTTTTATTAATTTATTCACAAAACCTTCCACTCCCTCTTTAATTAATGGAGTAATCAACTTTAAATTGCCAATATTACCTCTTCTTCAATTGCTTGACAGGAATATTAGCTACTAATGCCACAGAATTCTCCTGCCTATCTAATTCCATTTCTAAACCACTTTCATCAATATCTAAATATTTGGATATTACTCCGATTAACTCTTCTTTCATATCCTCAATTACTTCTGGTGAAACTCCTATCCGATCATGAACTAAGACCAGCCTCAGTCGTTCTTTTGCTAAATCTTTACTTTGTGGCTCCTCTTTATTGAACATTCCTTTCATTAAATCTATCACACCTTAATCCTCCCCAGTTCTATTTTAAACCAACAAATCGTTTCAAGCGATCAACAACTCCTTCTTCTAATGACATTAATGGAATGTCTTCCCCTTCTAACCTTCTAGTAATATTCCAAAAAGCCTGTCCTGCTTGATCATTTTCAGTTAAAATAATTGGTTCTCCAGTATTAGTAGAGACAACGATATTTTCATCTTCAGGAACAATACCTAATAATTGAATTGCTAAAATTTCAACCATATCCTCAATATTCATCATATCTCCCCGCTTCATCATATCAGCTCTAACTCGATTGATAATCAATTCTGGATTAGATATCCCTTCAGCTTCTAACATACCAATAATTCTATCTGCATCTCTAACCGCTGCCACTTCAGGAGTAGTCACTACAATTGCCTCATCTGCTCCTGCAACTGCATTCTTAAATCCTTGCTCTATCCCTGCTGGAGAATCTATAATCACATAATCAAACTCCTTTTTCAAATGTGCAATTAACTCCTCCATCTGCTTTGGATTAACAGCAGTTTTATCTCTAGTTTGAGCAGCAGGTAATAAACACAAACTACTATACCTCTTATCTTTAATTAAAGCTTGCTCATGCCTACATTTTTTTTCTACTACATCTACAATATCATAAACAATCCTATTTTCCAATCCTAAGACTACATCCAAATTACGCAAACCAATATCAGCATCTATTAAAACTACTTTTTTACCAAATTTAGCTAAACCCGTTCCTAAATTAGCAACAGTAGTAGTCTTTCCTACACCGCCTTTGCCAGAAGTAACAACATATACCTTACCATCCACTAACCTTCACCCCTCTACTTTCTTAAATAATGAATTTCAATCTTTCCATCTTTTATATAAGCAATCTCTGGAGCATCTGGAGAATTAGTAAGACCATCTGGAGATCTACTAATATAATCAGCAATTCTTAATTGTGTTGGATTCAAGCGAAAAGCAGAAATAGTAGCATCTCCCTTACCATTAACCCCACAATGTGCTATACCACGAATAACTCCCATTACAATTATATCTCCTCCAGCTATAACTTCAGCACCAGGGTTCACATCTCCTTGAATTACTATATTTCCTGCAAAAGAAACTGATTGACCAGACCTGATTGTTCGTTTAATTAATAATGTATCTTCCTGTTGGGAAGTTTTGAAATCAGTTTCATCATTAATAAATTCAATTACAGATAGATCAATTTCTTTTTTAAATACCTCAACTAACTTCTTTTTTTCAGTAATAGATAAAGATCTACTTCCTAGTTTAACTCTAGCAATCAAATCATCATTAAAAAAATTCCCTGCTCGTTTAAATTTATCTTTCAATTCAACTATTAACTTAGCAAAATCAAGTTGATCATCTAAAATTATAATCAACCCTTCTAAATCCCCTTTGAAGACAACTCCATTACTTCCCATCTTCTTTCCTCCTACAAGATTAACCTTCCTTATCTTCAATATCTACATCTTCTAAATCAAAATACTCTTGCATTATCCCTTCAACTATTGAAAGAGTATTCGCACTAGAAATTCCATATTCAAGAAAGACAACTATTGAAATCTCTGGATCATCAGCTGGTGCATAACCACCAAACCAGCCGTGATTAGGATTATTTCTACCGGTTTGAGCCGTTCCTGTTTTACCTGCTAGAGAAATTTCTGTATCTCTAAAGCTACTTCTAGCAGTTCCATGAGTTATAACCCCTTCTAGCCCTTCTTTAATAGCATTCATTACTCCTTCTGATAAAGACAAATCATTTATTAACTGCGGTTCTATTTCTTCAACTATATTTCCATCTTGATCAACAACTTTATCTGCTAATAATGGTTGATAAATCTTACCATCATTTGCTATGGCATTCATTACATTAATTAGTTGAATTGGAGAAGCCCTTAAGTTCCCTTGGCCTATCGATAAATTAATTGTATACCCAGGATACCAAATTCTATCTTCTACTCTTTGAAAATTATTTCTGCGCCAATCTGGATCTGGAACTAACCCTTGTGCTTCATTTTTTAAATCAATACCTGTTTTTTCTCCTAAGCCAAATTGACGGGCATACCATTGTAAAATAGTCTGATCTTCTTTATATAATTGATGTCCTAATTCATAAAATACTGTATTGTTGGACCAAGCCAAGCTATCTACAAAATTTATTTCTCCTTGTCCACCTGAATACCAATTACTAAATCTAGTTCCAGCTACTTCATAGTAACCAGGATCATAAAATTTATCATCCCCACTGATCCCTAATTCTTCTAATGCAGCTGCGGCAGTTACTATTTTAAAAACAGAACCTGAAGGAGCACTCGTATTAACTGCTCTATTTAAGAGGGGTCTTCGCAGGTCAGTATTAATTTTTTCCCAATCTTTTCTTGAAATCCCAGATGAAAATAGGTTAGGATTATAATCAGGAAAACTGTTCATGGCTAAAATATCACCATTTTTAGGGTTAGCCACAATAACCGCTCCACCAATCGGCAGATGTTCTTCATCTTCAAGCTCCTCTTGAATTACTTTGACCTTATCTGCTAGTAATTCTTCTATCGTCTGCTGTAACTTATAATCAATATTTAAAATTAAATCATGACCTGGCTTTGGCTCTTCAATTCCTAAAACCCTCAATTGTTGACCCAGACTGTTGACCTCTACCTGTTGTCTTCCTCTTTCACCTCGTAAGTAGTCTTCGTAAATTAATTCTAAGCCTGTCTTTCCTAAAATATCACCTGCCCTATACCCATCTTCACTTAAGTTACTCAATTCATTGGCAGATATTTCACCAACATAACCTAAAATATGGCTGGCTAAATTATCATTAACATACTTTCTCATTGGAATCTTTTCTATAATTAACCCTGGAATTTGCTCTTTATTCTCTTGTAATATAATTAGCTCTTCCTGGCTTATATTCCTTTTTAATCTTACTAATTTATCTGCTTGATTATTAATAAGCTTTTCCTTCAATTTCTCTTTATCCAATTCTAAGATCCGTTCTAACATCCCTAAAGCATAATCAAGCTCATCAACTTCATCAGGAATTAAAGAGACAGTATAAGTTAATTCATTAGAAACTAAAACTTCCCCAGTCTGATCATAAATCTTTCCTCGCGGGGCACTGATCGGAAGAATAGAAGTTCTGTTTCCTTCTGATAACTTTTTATATTTTTCTCCGTTATGAATTTGAAGATAATATAACTGAGCCACTAAAACTAGAAAGATCAAAGCTATTATTATTGTAAAGTGAAACAATCTTCGTTCACTGTCATTTTTCACTTAATTTTCCTCCTGTTATTACTAATTAAGAATATAATTCCAGATGTTGAAAATGGCCTTCCGTTTATGAATTGATATCAGTTAGATAAGAGTCAATCTTATAAACAAACGGATAAATGACTAAGGTTACTCCAGCATTTAAAGTAGCTAGAGGGAGAATTACTCCCTCTATTGCCTGCTCTAAAGTCACAAAACTGAATAGATAATTGGTAAATAAGATGACGAGCACTTGATTAATAACAGTTGCAAAAAATAATATTAAGGGAGGCAATGAGAAACTATCTTGATACACCTTCTTTTTGAAAAAACCAACTAAAAAACCAACTAAAGTTTTGGAAATAATATTAATTCCAAATAACCCTCCCGAAAACAAATCCTGCAAAAAACCAGCTAAAAAACCAGCTATCCCGCCAGCCGTTTTCCCATAATTAATAGATAAAATCATCACCACAATTAATAAAAAATCAGGAGTTATTTGGCCCAATACTCCTCTTGAAAAGAATAAAGCTTGACAAACGAAAAAAAACAATCCAAAAATTATATAAAACAGATAAATCATCAATCTAGCTCCTCCTCATTCAATTCAGGATAGTCATCAGGAGTAGGTGCTAACAAATCAGTTTTTGTACTAAAATCGGTAATTACCAATAACTTTTCAAGTTTATCTAAATCTGCAAAACTATCAATTTCTGCTTTTTGGGTCAAACCATAATTATCAGGGCTAACTGACATAACTTTTCCAAGTGGCAATCCTCTTGGGTAATGTTCAGATAAGCCTGAGGTAACAATTATATCACCTTCCTTAACATCTGCATCCCAAACTAAATCTTCCATAATTAATTTTCCATCTTCAAGTTGACCTTTAACAACCCCTAAATCTCTAGAGTTCTCCCTTTTTACTATACCACCGATTACAAAAGTAGGATCGTTTAATAATAAAACCTGAGCAGTACGATTAGTAACCCGATTAACTCGTCCTACTAAATAACCATTTTCAGCTATTACAGGCATATTGCGCCCAATACCGTCTTTCTTTCCTTGATCAATCATCACAATCTTTGACCAATTATCAGTCCCATAACTGATCACACTTGCTCCTACTAAATCATAAGGTACATATTCCTTGAAGTTCAAAAGCTCCCTAAACTTTTGATTTTGAGCCATTATCTTTTGCAATTTATTCCGATGATAATCTAAATTTTTAATTTTTTTTCTTAACTTTTCATTTTCATCTTTTACTTGCTGATAATTTAAGACCATTTTAGTTGAATCTTTAAGCCAATTTTGAACAGAATTGATTATTCTAAAACTAGGACTGATTAAATCAATTATTGCTCCTTCAACTAAATTATAATCTTTATCTAAACTGGCTAAATTAATAATTCTAATCAAAATTAACAGAAGTACACATAACACAAATAGTTTTTGATGCTTCTTTAAGAAGTTTAACACTTTTACCACCCAATTTATTAAATTACTTCTCTTACATTTTTTCTTAAGATAAACGCTTAGGGGTAATTAAAACATCTTTTAAGTTATTCAGTTCCTCCAATACTTTTCCTGTTCCATAAACGACACAATCTAGTGGATCATCAGCCAAATAAACAGGCATACCTGTTTCCTCAGAAATCAATTGATCTAACCCTGTTAATAAAGAACCTCCACCAGCCATTACAATTCCTCGATCCATAATATCAGCCGATAACTCAGGAGGAGTATTCTCTAGCGTACCTTTTACTGAGCGTACAATATCATTAACCGGCTCTTTCAATGCATCTTGAATCTCTCCAGCACTAACTTCAATTGTTTTAGGTAATCCATTAACTAAGTCCCGACCTCTAATCTCATAAGTTTCTTCTGCTTTTTTATCACTCTCAGGAGCAAAATAAGCAGAACCAATTTCAGTCTTTATCTCTTCTGCAGTTCTTTCTCCTACCATTAAATTATAATTATTTTTAATATAATGAACTATTGCTCCATCCATGTCATCTCCCCCAACCCTAATTGAGGCTTTAGTTACAATTCCACCTAAAGAGATTACTGCTACTTCTGTTGTTCCACCACCAATATCAACAATCATATTTCCTGTTGGTTCATGAACAGGCAAGTTGGCCCCTATTGCAGCAGCCATTGGTTCCTCAATCAAATAAGCCTCTCTAGCTCCAGCATGTAAAGCCGCATCTATGACTGCTCTTTTTTCTACCTCTGTAACTCCAGAAGGAACACAAACTACAATTCTAGGTCTTACCAACCTTTTTCTTTTATGAGCTTTAGTAATAAAGTACTTCAACATTTTCTCTGTTACTTCAAAATCAGCAATAACTCCATCTTTCATAGGACGAACAGCCATAATATTACCTGGAGTCCTTCCAATCATATTTTTAGCATCATTTCCTACAGCTAAAACTCCTTCTTTAGAGTTATTGTTATTTTGAATCGCCACCACTGATGGTTCTCGAATTAAAACCCCCTTGCCTCTAATATAAACTAATGTATTTGCAGTTCCTAAATCTATTCCCATATCTCTGGAAAATGGTGCAGTTAAAAAATTTAATACCATGATATATTTCCCCTTTCAATAACAATTTTAAAATAAATTTTTAGCTTTCAAACTAAAATAATCATCAAAACCAATAATTAAATGATCTAATACTTCAATCCCAACTAATTCTCCTACTTGAAATAATCTTTTTGTAACTTCTATATCTTCTTGACTTGGTGTTACATCTCCACTAGGATGATTATGAGCTAATATAATTGCTGCACTACTTTTTTTTATTGCAAGACGAAAAACTTCTCTCGGATGTACAATTGAATTGTTCAAACTTCCTCTAAAGATTTCTCTAACTCCAATAATTTCGTTTTTAGTATTTAATAAGACAATCTGGAAGCTTTCCTGATGAAAATCTTTTAATTTAGGTATCATAAACTGAGCAATATCTTCAGGTGAACTGATCTTAGTCAAATCAGAGTGGACACTGAGCAATCTTTTACTCAATTCTGCTACAGCTTTCAGCTGACTAGCTTTGGCCAAGCCAATCCCTTTTATTTGCTGTAATTCTTCAATACTCAAATCTACCAGACATTTGACACCTTCACAAGCAGTCAGTAATTTATTAGCTAAATCCAGTGCTGTTCTCTTTTTAGAACCTGTTCTTAAGATCAGGGCCAACAATTCAGCAGTAGATAGAGTAGTTGCTCCATACTTAGCCAGTTTTTCTCGTGGTCGCTCCTCACTAGGCATATCCTTAATTGTTAAATAGTTATTCATTAAAACTTAACTTCACTCCCAACTCTGTTAACATAATTCTTAGACTATACAATGATAGCCCTACTACATTATAAAAACAACCATTAATCTCTTTGACAAATACTGCTCCTATACCTTGAATCCCATAGCTTCCTGCTTTATCAAAAGGCTCTCCAGTAGCTATATATTCTTTAATCTCTTGAGCAGCTAACTCTTTAAAGTTTACAGTTGTTATTTGATAATCAGTCAAACTTTTTTGAGCAGTCATAACTGTAATTCCAGTCAAGACCTGATGCTGTCGCCCACTTAACTTAGTTAGCATTTGGTAAGCCTCATCAAAACCTTTAGGTTTACCTAAAATTTTATTATCTATACTGACTACTGTATCAGCAGCAATAACTAGTTCATCCTGACTATCAATCACATCTTTCGCCTTTAAAAATGATAATTTTTGTACTAATTTATTTGGTTTATCTTCTTTAACCTTTTTTTCATTTATCTTACTCGGTCTAACTTCAAATTTAATTCCTAACTTATTCAATAATTTTCGTCGGCGTGGAGAAGAGGAGGCTAAGATAACCTTTTTCATTAAATAATTCCTCCAATCCAAAATAATTTGTAATAAAAATCTAATCTCTTCACTAAATAATTTCCAAGTTCTAATTTTTAATCAAGTCAAATTCTAGATAATTACTCAATTTAATTACAACCACTCCCACAAAGATTCCTGTCGGTAAAGATAATAATAATAAATAAGGTAGATAAAGTATTAAGCCCCAATTATTAATTATAATACTGGCCATTACTACTTGTCCAAGATTATGAAATGCTGCACCGAAAACACTGATCCCTATAACACTAAATTTATGCGAATAAAAATAATAAACAAAACCCATAACTAGAAGGCTAAGTATTCCTCCTGTTAGGCTTAAAAAAAAACTGATACTGAAAAAAGTACCAATTAATAATGACGATAGAAATATTCTTAAAGTTATAACTACAAAAGCACTTTTGAATCCAAAGTAAAGTAAAACGAACAATGTGATTATATTTGCTAATCCAAGTTTGGCCCCAGGAACAACTAAAAAAGTAGGCAACATTACCTCTACAATATGTAAAACAATTGCTCCTGCTACTAGTAATGATAAAGTTAACTGCTTTTTTAATTTCATACTGAACCTCTCTTTCATTATTATAACAAACTTACCTATTTTATAAACACTAAATTCAACTTTAATTTATATTTTTAGATCAACTACTTTCAATTATTGATAACCTCTATACTA
Organism: Natroniella sp. ANB-PHB2; assembly: GCF_046097105.1. Taxonomy (GTDB): domain Bacteria; phylum Bacillota; class Halanaerobiia; order Halobacteroidales; family Halobacteroidaceae; genus Natroniella. The sequence goes on from NZ_CP175562.1 coordinate 1,839,108, forward strand.
ATAGTGATTAAGAGCAAAACCCACATTATTTAGTTTATCATTTTTAAAGAGCAAAGACAACCCTTTTAATTTTTCATTTCAAAGAAATAAAAGGTAGCCCCTTAAAGGACTTACCTTTTATTTGGAAGATGTTTACATCAACTTAGTAGATATTCCTCTGATTATCTTATTGTTTATTGATATAATGTGTCACTTCCTGACACAGCCGTCAGCTATCAGCTATGAGTCGTCAGCCCAATCAAAACCTATTAAAAAAAACAACAAGTAAAACCATCTAAACCCAGGAAATATAATGGTTTCTAGATGTTTTAATTTTTATTGGTTTTAAATGCTCTTAACTGATAGCTGGGGACTGACCGCTGACCCTACGAGTTCTAAAATTCCAAGAACTCTCCGTAACAAAAACCGTTCGCTATGTGGCAAAAAAGTGCACACTATTGTAATACAGTTCCACTTTCACCTTTAATTCACTAAAAACCAGCCTGTTTTAGGGTTGCTCTTTCTTTACTTCCTGTAATGCATTGTAATTAGCTTCAATTGTAGCCTCCAACTCTTTATCACTATGGGCCAACGAAATAAAGTTAGCTTCAAACTGAGAA